>CAZGTU010000110.1:0-14118 GCA_964528675.1 uncultured Bacteroidaceae bacterium | reverse complement strand
ATTCCCAGATCCTTGATTTCTGACTTACGAATATAGTCGGCTTTTTCCCTGTTTTCTGTTACCGCTAACTTAATAAAGATCTCTGCTGCATTACGGTATTCCTCATCTCTCATACTATCGAGCAAAAGCAGGTATCCCATAATGATATTGCCGGCCATCTCTACCAGCCGACGGGCATGAAAGTCCTCATATTCCTTGTCTTCATGCTCATCAACGTACTTTGCCATTTCCTCATATTCGCCGGTCATATCCATAAGTATTTTCCGGAGGTATTCCAGTTCCGGATCCAGTTTCTCAGCTTCATATTCCCGTATCCTGTTAAGGAAAGCATTTGTACCTACCCCACGAATAGCAGCTACAACCTGCAATTGGGAAGTTCCTTCATAAATAGTGGTAATTCTTGCATCCCTGTATATTCTCTCAATGGGAAAATCCTTCATAAATCCTGCTCCCCCATGAATTTGCAGAGCATCATAGGTTATTTGATTGGAATATTCCGATGAAACAAGTTTAAGCAGAGGTGTAAATACATCGGCAAGTCGCTGGTATTTTTTTGATTCTTTTCTCTCCTCCGGCTCCAGTTTTCTAGACTCCGAAACATGAGAATAAGCCTTATAAACATCAACAAAACGAGAAGTTTCATAGAGTAAACTGCGTATAGCCATCGTTTTCACCTCCATTAAACGGAGCATCTCATATACGGCAGGAAATTGAATTATAGGTTTTCCGAACTGTATCCTTTCGTTGGCATATTTAAGAGCCTCCCGGTAAGCAGCTTCAGCAAGGCCTACGGATTGTGCGCCAATACCGAGTCTTGCAGAATTCATAAGTGACATCACATATTTTATCAGTCCCATTTTGCGGTCTCCGACAAGTTTCGCAGGAGCATTATTAAAAACCATTTCGCAGGTGGGAGATCCTTTAATTCCGAGTTTGTTTTCAATTCTTCTGATCTTAACTGCCTGGTCAGTTCTATCATAAACAAAGAGGGAAAGTCCTCTTGCATCGGTTGTATCCTCTTCAGACCTGGCAAGTACGAGAGCAATATCAGCATCGCCGTTTGTTATAAATCTTTTCACCCCATTGAGATAATAAATATCCTTTTCTTTATCGTAGGTGGCATTAATTGATTGTTTCCCTTTAAGCTGAACAGCCTGCAGATCGGAGCCGGCATCAGGTTCAGTTAATACCATCGCAGCAGTGGCACCCTTTGCGAAACGGGGCAAAAACGCATTTTTAATTTCTTCCGATGCGAATTCATGAATGGTTTCGGCACAATCCTGTAATCCCCAGATATTGGCAAAACCTGCATCAGCCCGGCTAACAATCTCAGCAGCCATAACATAAGGAACAACCGGGAAATTCAGTCCGTCATATTTTCTGGGGAGTGACATACCGATAAGTCCTGACCTGGTAAGCACATCATGGTTTTCCTGCGTACCCCTGGCATAAACCACTTCATTATTGACCAGTTGAGGACCTTCCTGATCTACGGATTCCGCATTGGGTGCAACAACATCACCACAGATCTCCCCTACAATTTCGAGAGCTTTATGATAATTATCCATTGCATCCTCAAAATCAACGGGAGCATAATCATAATTATCCTTATCTTCAAAATCATTTTCTTTCAATGCAACAATCTTTTTCATAAGGGGATGTTGCAGATGAAATTTCAGATCTTTATTGTCATTATAATAATTTGCCATTTTTTTCTTCTTTTGATTTAATCCGTACTTACTTGGAATTTTTCTTATAGTATTTGATCATTTTAGGAAGTACATCAGCAATATCTCCGGTAATCACATAATCTGCAATTTCATTAATGGGAGCATGCGGATCGGTATTCACCGAAATAACCATCGCCGAATCAGCCATACCGGCCCGGTGTTGTATCTGGCCAGAGATACCGCAGGCAATATAAAGCTTAGGTCGAACGGTAACTCCGGTTTGACCTATTTGTCTTTCATGATCAATGAATCCTGCGTCAACGGCGGCTCGCGACCCTCCTACTTCTGCACCGAGCACTTCTGCCAGATCAAAGAGGAGCTTAAAATTCTCTCTTGAACCAACGCCATATCCACCGGCAATGATAATTCCAGCATTCTTAATGTTTACCTTTTTGGATTCCATATGCCTCTCGATAATGCTAATTGCAAAATCAGCATCATCCAGAATATCTTCAACTTTGACCTTTTTAAGCTGTCCTTTATGGCTTTCATTATAAACCTCCTTTTTCATCACTCCTTCCCTCACTGTTGCAAGCTGAGGCCTGGTTTCAGGATTTATTATGGTCGCCACAATATTTCCACCAAAGGCAGGACGTATTTGCAGAAGAAGATTTTCATAGCGGGTATCGCTCTTCTTATCATAATGTTCACCTATCTCAAGGCTTGTACAGTCTGCGGTAAGTCCGCACTTTAAAGTTGAAGCAACACGGGGAGCAAGGTCCCGGCCAATTGAACTGGCTCCAAAAAGGGCAATCTGGGGATTCTCTTTTTTGAAAATTTCATTCACCACCCTGGCATGAGGAAGTGTCAGATACGGAGTCAGGCGTTTATCATCACCGACATGAACAACATCTGCCCCATATTTATACAATTCTTTTTCAATGCCATTCAGCCCGGATCCCAGAATGATGGCTTCAACTTTACAGTCAAGCTGATTGGCAAGAGATCTTGCTTTCGTAAGAAGTTCAAGGCTTACATCAGCAATCTCTTTTTCTTCAATTTCACAGTATACGAATATATTATTCACTTTTCCTGGTTTTAAAATTTAACAGATAGATTTATCCGATGGTATGATTTTCAATCAGCTCTTTCATCAGATCATCGACTTCCTCATCGGAAGGGGAAAGTACTTTTGATTCTTTAGCTTTGAATACCACACTTTCAATTTTTTTAACCTTTGTAGGTGAGCCGGAAAGTCCGAGAGATTTTTCATCAACACCTATATCATCAGCACCCAGTTCTTCAATTTTAAGGTAGGACCGGTTCTGGTAAAGTGAAAGGTAGTCTTCACTGATATCCTGAAGTTCAGTAACGGTTCTGGCATGCTTGAATTTCATCACCAGTTTTGCATTTCTTGGCCTGCAGGCAGTTGCAGAGCTATGCACAGTTACAACCAACGGGAGTTTGCAGGCTACAAGCTCAACCCCTCTTTCGAGTCTGCGCTTGATATGAATCTTTTTATTTTTAATATCCAGGATCTCCTCGGCGTATGTAACCTGCGGCAGCCCCAGTTTTTCTGCAACCTGGGGGCCTACCTGGGCCGTATCACCATCAATTGCCTGGCGCCCGGCAAAAACTACATCAAAAGGTTTGAGTTTTTCTATGGCCCTGGAGAGTGCATACGATGTGGCAAGTGTATCAGAACCGGCAAACTTTCTGTCGGTTAAAAGATAGCCATTATCCGCACCCCGGTAAAGACCTTCTCTGATGATTTCTGCTGCTCTTCCAGGCCCCATTGTCAGAATGGTCACTGTCGATCCTTCCACTCTCTCTTTCAACTGCAGGGCAAGTTCAAGAGCATGAAGATCTTCAGGATTAAAAATAGCCTCCAGGGCGGCCCTGTTAACAGTTCCGTCTGCTTTCATTGCATCTTTACCCACATTGCGTGTATCCGGAACCTGTTTGGCCAGTACAATGATTTTTAAACCCTTCATAAATAAATGTTTTGAATTAGAATTTTTGATGGTGGACAAATATAATAAAATATATTTTGCAGGAAAGCCGGTTTGATCATATTCAAAAAAAAACCCCGTTAATCAACGGGGTTGTAATAATAATTGAGTTATGGTCGAAAGTTATGCCTGAGCCGATGGCCCACCAAAATTCATTGGCACGTTGGGCCCGCCAGACCCTTCAACATCTTTGATCGGTCCGTGTGTAGACTCATATCTGGAAATATTATCCTTGAGAGCTGCCATCAACCTTTTTGCATGTTCAGGGGTCAGTATGATCCTGGATTTCACCTTTGCTTTGGGTACTCCAGGCATGATCCTGACAAAATCAAGAATAAACTCTGCAGCTGAATGGGTAATCACAGCAAGATTAGAATAAGTTCCCTGTGATACTTCATCACTCAACTCAATGTTAATTTGTTTTTTATTTTGATTTTCCTGTGCCATAAAAAAAGTTTTTATTCAGTTTCTTCTGGTACTTCAACAGATCTTCCTTCCCTGAGTCTTTCATATTCCTCACGGGATCCTACAACAAGGTTCTGATATTTGCGGTTACCGGTACCGGCGGGTATCTGATGACCGACAATAACATTTTCCTTAAGTCCATCAAGATTATCGACCTTACCAAAGATGGCCGCTTCGTTAAGGACTTTTGTAGTTTCCTGGAATGAAGCTGCAGACATGAAACTCTGAGTCTGAAGTGCAGCCTTGGTAATACCCTGCAATATCTGACTTGATGTTGCAGGTACTGCATCTCTGGCTTCTATGAGTTTCTTATCTTTTCTCTTCAAGAGTGAATTCTCATCGCGCAATTTCCTTGCTGTGATGATCTGACCGGCATTATAGGAATCGGAATCGCCCGGTTCGATAACCACCTTCTTATCGAAGATCCAGTCATTTTCCTGCATAAATTCCAATTTATCAGCAACCTGTTTTTCAAGGAATTTTGTATCACCGGGATCAACAATTTCCACTTTCCTCATCATCTGACGTACAATAACTTCAAAGTGCTTATCATTGATCTTCACACCCTGCAGACGGTATACCTCCTGTACTTCATCAACAATATATTCCTGTACCTTGGTAGGTCCCTTAATAGCAAGGATGTCAGAAGGAGTGATAGCGCCATCAGACAATGGAATACCGGCCCGTACATAATCATTTTCCTGTACAAGGATCTGCTTGGAAAGAGGAACAAGATACTTCTTGATTTCCCCGGTTTTGGACTGAATGATAATTTCACGGTTACCTCTTTTCACTTTACCGTAAGTGACTTCTCCGTCAATCTCAGAAACAACAGCAGGGTTCGAAGGATTCCTGGCTTCAAACAGCTCGGTCACCCTTGGAAGACCACCGGTGATATCACCGGATTTACCTACTGCCCTCGGGATTTTTACAATAATATCACCCGCTGTCACATCAGCACCTTCTCCCACAGCAATATGTGAACCTACCGGGAGGTTATAGGTTTTAAGTACCTCTTTGGAATCACCGAGTATTTTAATTATCGGGTTTTTGGTTTTATCCCTTGTTTCAGTGATAACCTTTTCCTTATAACCTGTTTGCTCATCAGACTCATCCCTGTAAGTAATACCCTCAATAACATTATCGAAGCCAACTTTACCATCAACCTCCGAGACTATCACGGCATTATAAGGATCCCATTCACAGATGAGCTTATCCTTTGTAATTTCCTCGCCGGGTTTTACATAAAGTTTGGAGCCATAAGGTATAGTATGCGTGGTTAATGAGATTCCGGTATTTTTATCAACGATTCTCAGTTCAGCCAAGCGGCCTATAACCATATCGACATTATTACCGAACTCATCAACTTTAGCAACGGTTCTTAATTCATCCATCTCTGCAATACCGTCATATTTTGAAACGATACTTGATTCGGCGGTAATATTCGATGCAGTACCACCCACGTGAAAGGTACGCAGAGTAAGCTGTGTACCCGGCTCACCGATAGACTGTGCAGCAATAACTCCAACAGCCTCACCCATTTGAACCATTCTTCCGGTTGCAAGGTTTCGTCCGTAGCACTTGGAGCATACTCCCTTAATGGATTCACAGGTAAGCACTGAACGGATCTCTACATGTTCAATAGGAGATTCCTCTATTTCCCGGGCAATCTCTTCGGTTATTTCTTCGCCGGTGGAAATAATCAGTTTACCTGTTAATGGATGATATACATCATGAACAGCAGTTCGACCAAGTATCCTTTCATATAAAGTCTCTACCGTCTCCTCATTCTTCTTAATCGCAGTTGCTACCAGTCCGCGTAAAGTTCCACAGTCGCTTTCTGATATAACCACATCCTGTGATACATCAACAAGACGACGCGTAAGGTAACCAGCATCGGCGGTTTTTAATGCTGTATCCGCAAGACCCTTACGGGCACCGTGTGTTGAGATAAAGTACTCAAGTACACTAAGTCCTTCTTTAAAATTGGAAAGAATAGGATTCTCAATAATCTCAGAACCGGTGGAACCCGATTTCTGCGGTTTTGCCATCAATCCACGCATACCTGAAAGCTGACGAATCTGTTCTTTCGATCCCCTTGCTCCTGAATCAAGCATCATATATACAGAGTTGAACCCCTGGTTATCCGAGCTTAATCTGTTCATCAGGGTAAGGGTAAGTTTTGCATTGGTATGCGTCCAGATGTCGATAATCTGGTTATATCTCTCGTTATTGGTGATAACACCGGCATTATAATTCATCAGAACATCTTCAACCTGTTCGTATCCTTCTTCTACCAGTGTTTCCTTCTCCCGAGGAACAATAACATCATCAAGGTTGAAAGAAAGCCCGCCACGGAAAGCCATCTGGAATCCGAGATCCTTAATATCATCAAGGAATTTTGCAGTTACATCCGTTCCGGTTTTCTTCAATACTTTTCCGATAATATCCCTGAGGGATTTTTTCGTCAGTAATTCATTAATAAATCCAATCTCATTGGGAACTACCTCATTAAAAAGTACCCGTCCTACAGTTGTTTCAATCAGGGTTTTTTCTTCTTCACCCTGATCATTAACGGCAGGAATAAGAACTTTAATAACGGCGTGAAGGTCTACTTGCTTTTCGTTATAAGCAATAACAACTTCTTCCGATGAGTAAAACTTCAGCCCTTCTCCTTTAACGGGATGATCATCGATTGACTTCCTGGCTTTGGTAATATAGTAAAGACCAAGTACCATATCCTGAGAAGGAACAGTAATCGGTGCACCATTGGCAGGATTAAGCACATTATGTGCAGCCAGCATCAATATCTGCGCTTCCAGTATAGCAGCATTACCAAGGGGGAGGTGAACGGCCATCTGGTCACCATCAAAGTCGGCATTAAAAGCCGTACACACCAGTGGGTGTAGCTGAATTGCCTTACCTTCAATAAGTTTAGGCTGGAATGCCTGAATACCCAAACGGTGAAGGGTCGGTGCCCTGTTTAACAGCACAGGGTGGGCCTTCAAAACATTTTCAAGGATATCCCAAACAACGGGATCCTTCCTGTCTACAATCTTCTTGGCAGATTTAACAGTTTTAACAATTCCTCTTTCAATAAGCTTACGAATAATGAAAGGCTTGTATAATTCTGCTGCCATATCTTTGGGAAGACCACATTCATGCAGTGCAAGTTCAGGTCCAACCACAATCACAGAACGAGCTGAATAATCAACACGTTTACCAAGAAGGTTTTGACGGAATCGGCCCTGCTTACCTTTAAGGCTATCGCTCAAAGATTTGAGTGGACGATTTGCATCTGTCTTCACCGCATTCGATTTCCTTGAATTATCGAAGAGGGAGTCGACAGATTCCTGCAACATTCTTTTTTCATTTCTGAGAATAACTTCAGGAGCTTTAATCTCAATAAGTCTCTTCAAACGGTTATTTCTGATAATCACCCTTCTGTAGAGATCATTCAGGTCTGATGTAGCAAACCTTCCTCCATCAAGAGGAACCAGAGGTCTCAATTCAGGAGGAATTACAGGAACCACCTTTACGATCATCCATTCCGGATTGTTAACTTTCCTGGATTCACGGAATGCCTCAACTACCTGGAGACGCTTCAGTGCCTCATTTTTTCTTTGCTGGGAAGTTTCATTATTAGCTTTATGCCTTAAATCGTATGACAGCTTGTCAAGATCTATCCTGCGAAGCAGTTCATACAAACCTTCAGCACCCATACCGGCAATAAATTTATCCGGATGGTCATCTTCCAGCATCTGATTTTCTTTAGGAAGAGAATCAACGATATCGAGATATTCCTCTTCTGTAAGAAAATCCAGGTAATTAATACCGTCTGCGGCTTTCACTCCCGGGTTGATCACTACATAGCGCTCGTAATAGATAATTGAATCAAGCTTTTTTGTAGGCAATCCAAGAAGATATCCGATTTTATTGGGCAATGATTTAAAGTACCAGATATGAGCTACAGGGACAACGAGTGAAATATGCCCCATTCTCTCTCTTCGCACTTTCTTTTCAGTTACCTCAACCCCGCAACGGTCGCACACGATACCTTTATAACGTATCCTTTTGTATTTCCCGCAATGGCATTCGTAATCCTTCACCGGCCCGAATATCCTTTCACAAAATAATCCGTCTCTTTCGGGCTTATAGGTACGATAATTTATTGTTTCAGGCTTTAGTACTTCACCACTGGATCTTTCGAGGATCTCCTCCGGAGAAGCAAGTCCGATCGCTATCTTGGTGAAATTTGCCTTGTCTTTTTTATCTTTTCTAAATGACATGTGTCAATAATTAATTGGTTATCAACATCTAATTATTAAATAGGACAGTGTCCGTTGAGAGTCTAAACAAGTTTAACACTTAGTCCAAGTCCTCTGAGTTCGTGCAGCAATACATTCAGTGATTCCGGAATACCCGGTGCGGGCATTGGATCACCTTTTACAATCGATTCATATGCTTTTGCACGCCCTACTACATCGTCAGATTTGACAGTGAGGATTTCCTGAAGGATATTTGCTGCTCCGAATGCTTCAAGAGCCCAAACCTCCATTTCACCGAATCTCTGACCACCAAACTGAGCCTTACCACCAAGTGGCTGCTGAGTGATGAGTGAATAAGGTCCGATTGAACGGGCATGCATCTTATCCTCAACCATATGGCCGAGTTTTAACATATAAATTATACCTACGGTAGCGGGCTGGTCAAAACGGTCGCCTGTTCCTCCGTCATAAAGGTAGGTCTTACCGTATTTTGGGACCTCGGCTTTTTCGGTGTATTCATTGATCTCATCAATTTTAGCACCGTCAAAAATCGGTGTGGCGAAAGTAGTCCCGAGTCTTTTACCTGCCCAACCCAGAACAGTTTCATAAATCTGTCCAAGGTTCATACGCGATGGCACCCCAAGAGGATTAAGAACAATATCAACCGGCGTTCCGTCTTCCAGGAAAGGCATATCTTCCTGGCGGACTATTTTTGCCACAATACCTTTGTTACCGTGTCTACCGGCCATTTTGTCCCCAACCGTAAGTTTCCTTTTCTTGGCTACATAAACTTTTGCCAGCCTTATGATACCGGTTGGTAACTCATCACCTATTGTAATGTTATACTTTTTACGCTTATAGATACCTTCAATTTCCTTTGTCTTTATCATGTAATTATGAATCAAGGACTTAATGGCATCATTCTTCTCTTTATCGGTTGTCCATTTATTTGGATTAACCGATTCATAATCAATCTCCAGCAGAGTTTTCTGTGTAAATTTCTGTCCCTTGGAGATCACATCCTTGTTAAAGTAATCTTTCACTCCCTGGGAAGTTTTACCATTTACAAGCATAAACAACTTATCAGTAAGCTTTGTTTTCAAATCCGCAATCTTCCGGTTGTATTCTTCTTCAACCTTATCGAGAATGGGTTTGATACCTGCTTTCGATTTTCTGTCTTTATTGGTCCTTGAGAATAACTTCTTATCAATAATAACCCCGAAGAGTGAAGGTCCGGCTTTCAGGGAAGCATCCTTAACATCTCCGGCTTTATCTCCAAAGATAGCTCTGAGAAGTTTTTCCTCGGGTGAAGGATCGGATTCTCCTTTCGGTGTGATTTTACCGATAAGGATGTCACCGGGATTAACTTCAGCACCTATACGGATCAAACCGTTTTCATCCAGGTTACGTGTTGCTTCTTCGCTTACGTTAGGGATATCGGAAGTTAATTCTTCCAGTCCTCTTTTTGTATCCCTTACCTCCAGAACATATTCATCAATATGGATGGATGTGAAAACATCTTCACGCACAAGTCTTTCAGACACCACAATAGCATCCTCAAAGTTATATCCTTTCCATGGCATAAATGCTACCATCAGGTTTCTTCCAAGTGCAAGTTCTCCCTGCTTGGTTGCATAGCCTTCAGTGAGGATTTGTCCTTTTTCCACCTTTTGTCCCTTACGCACTATAGGAACAAGATTTATGCATGTATTCTGGTTTGTTTTCTTGAATTTGGGAAGCCTGTAACGTTTGGCATCGTCATCAAAGCTTACAAATTTCTCTTCCTCGGAACGGGAATAACGGATAACGATCTCATTTGAATCCACAAATTCAACCTCTCCATCGCCTTCTGCAACAATCTGTAATCTTGAGTCCCGCACAACAACTGTTTCGATTCCGGTTCCCACTGTGGGAGCCTCAGGATCGATAAGAGGTACTGCCTGCCGCATCATATTGGATCCCATGAGGGCCCGGTTGGCATCATCATGTTCAAGAAACGGAATCAAAGATGCAGCAATGGAAGCAATCTGGTTGGGAGCTACGTCCATAAGATTAATCTCTTCCGCATCTGATAATGGAAAATCTCCGTTAAATCTAGCCTTGATTTTCTGGTTTACGAAGCCACCGGAATCTTTAATAGGAGCATTCGCCTGGGCAATTGTTCTTGCTTCTTCCTCCTCGGCACTAAGATATACAATGCCACCATGACTCAGGTCGACGGTACCATCCTTAACACTTCGATATGGAGTTTCAATAAAGCCCAGTTCATTAATTTTCGCATAAACACACAGAGAGGATATCAGACCAATATTAGGTCCCTCGGGGGTTTCAATAGGACATAGACGACCATAGTGCGTATAATGGACGTCACGAACTTCAAATCCGGCTCTTTCTCTTGACAAACCGCCTGGTCCGAGCGCAGACATCCTTCGCTTATGGGTCATTTCCGCAAGCGGATTGGTCTGGTCCATAAACTGTGACAGTTGGTTGGTACCAAAGAATGAATTAATAACAGAAGAAAGAGTTTTGGAATTGATCAGGTCAACAGGTGTAAACACCTCATTATCCCTAACATTCATTCTTTCCCTGATGGTTCTTGCCATACGTGCAAGTCCCACGCTAAACTGATTCATTAGCTGTTCACCAACTGTACGAACCCTCCTGTTACTGAGGTGGTCGATATCATCAACATCGGTTTTTGAATTGATTAACTCAATAAGATACTTAATGATTTCAATGATATCCTCTTTTGTAAGAACCTTGATATCGGAATCGGTATTCAGTCCGAGTTTTTTGTTCAGCCGGTAACGTCCAACTTTTCCAAGGTCATATCGTTTATCTGAAAAGAAGAGTTTATCAATCACATCGCGTGCTGTGGCTTCATCAGGAGGTTCTGAATTACGCAATTGTCTGTAAATATGAAGCACTGCTTCTTTCTCAGAATTACACGGGTCTTTCTGAAGAGTATTATAGATAATCGCAAAATCGATCATGCTCTGTGAATCCTTATGGAGAAGGATATTTTTAGCACCTGAATCAATTATCTGGTCGATATGTTCATTTTCAAGAACGGTTTCTCTGTCAATAATGACTTCGTTTCTTTCGATGGAAACAACCTCACCTGTATCTTCATCCACAAAGTCTTCCACCCAGGTTTTCAATACACGGGCAGCCAGTTTTCTGCCGATAACTTTTTTAAGACCTGATTTTGAAACTTTGACTTCTTCAGCGAGATTAAAAATCTCGAGAACGTCTTTATCGCTTTCATAGCCAATAGCTCTGAGCAGGGTGGTTACCGGAAGTTTTTTCTTTCTATCGATGTAAGCATACATGACATTATTAATGTCTGTGGCAAACTCAATCCAGGATCCCTTAAAAGGAATAATCCTGGCTGAATATAATTTTGTTCCGTTTGCATGCAGGCTTTGTCCAAAAAATACTCCGGGTGAGCGGTGCAACTGAGACACAACAACTCTTTCAGCCCCATTTATGATAAATACACCCCTGTCGGTCATATATGGAACTGTCCCAAGGTATACATCCTGGATTACTGTATCGAAATCCTCATGTTCAGGATCGGTACAGTATAATTTTAATTTGGCCTTAAGCGGCACGCTGTAGGTCAAACCTCTTTCTATACATTCTTCAATGGAATAACGAGGCGGGTCGATATAATAGTCCAGGAATTCCAGCACGAAATTATTCCTTGTATCGGAAATCGGGAAGTTTTCCTGAAAGACCCTGTATAAGCTCTCATTTCTCCTGTTCTCAGGGATAGTTTCAAGTTGAAAGAAATCCCTGAATGACTTTAGTTGCACTTCAAGAAAATCAGGATAATCCAACTGATTTTTCGTTGAAGCGAAACTGATTCTGTTATTAATATTCTCTAACGACATCTATATACGGAATTATGTGAACTTAGTAATATAAAATAGCAAAAAGGCTTAGGTTTCCTGTTCCGATAAATTGGTCGGAAAGGAATCCTAAACCCTGATTAATATGGTAGGTTACCCTATTTAAGTTCAACTTCTGCTCCAGCTTCTTCTAGTTGTTTTTTGAGAGATTCTGCTTCATCCTTCGTAACACCTTCTTTAATTGGTGATGGTGCTGAATCAACAACAGTCTTTGCTTCTTTCAGTCCAAGACCGGTAAGTTCTTTAACGAGCTTAACGATTTGGAGCTTAGCTCCACCCGGAGCGGTTAGTACAACATCAAAAGAAGTTTTTTCTTCTGCTTCTCCGCCTTCTCCGCCAGCTGCGGGACCGGCAACAGCTACAGCTGCAGCAGCAGGTTCAATACCATGTTCTTCTTTCAGAATATTGAGTAATTCGTTTACTTCTTTAACAGTTAATTCTACTAACTGATCTGCGATTGCTTTAACGTCTGCCATTTTTATTTAAAATTTAAAAATTTTTTAAGATTCTTTACTTTCTGATAATGTTTTTAGTGCCCCAGCAAGATTATTACCACTTGAAGAAAGAGCAGAAACTACATTCTTCATTGGTGACTGAAGCAGTGATAGAACATCTCCCAGGAGTTCTTCCTTAGATTTAATGCTGGAAAGTGTTTCAAGTTGTTCCTCACCAATATAAATTGATTCCTCAACAAATGCTGCTTTTAAAAGAGGCTTTTCGTGTTCTTTGCGAAACTCCTTGATGAGTTTTGCAGGAACGTTTCCTGTTTCACAAAACATTATTGAGGTAGAATTTTTCAACACGTCATAAAGTGCATCATAATCCCCGTCAACTTTTTCCAGCGCTTTTCTAAGGAGAGTATTCTTAACCACGAGCAGTTTGATCTCTTTCTCAAAACATTTTCTTCTGAGATCCGATGTTTCCTCGGCATTCAACCCGGAGGTATCGGCCAGATAAAAGTGTTTTGTTTCTGAGAGTTCCTGTCTCAGGTTTTCAATTATTGTATCCTTTTCTTCTCTTCTCATAATACTGAGATTAGCGCTTTAAAATTTATACGTCAACTGCTTTAGTGTCTAATTTGATACTCGGACTCATTGTACTTGACATATAGATACTACGGATATAAGTTCCTTTTGCAGCCGCTGGTTTAAGCTTAATAATGGTAGAAATAAATTCTTTTGCATTTTCAGCTATTTTTTGCGGTTCAAAAGATACCTTTCCAACAGGTGAGTGAATGATTCCGTATTTATCGACTTTAAAGTCAATTTTACCCATCTTCACTTCTTCCACTGCTTTTCCGATATCCATTGTCACAGTACCACTTTTGGGGTTTGGCATCAGTCCTCGGGGACCCAGTACACGACCCAATTTTCCGATTTTAGACATTACAGGAGGCATGGTAATGATCACATCAACGTCGGTCCATCCATTTTCAATCTTTTCGATATATTCGTCCAGACCAACATAATCTGCTCCTGCATCTTTTGCTTCCTGTTCTTTTTCAGGTGTGCAAAGTACTAAAACACGGACTTCTTTTCCGGTACCATGAGGCAGGGTAACAATCCCTCTCACCATCTGGTTTGCTTTCCTGGGGTCAACACCCAAACGTACATCCAGATCAACGGATGCATCAAACTTTGTTTGGTTGATTTCCTTAACCAGTTTAGCAGCCTCGCTGAGTGGATATGCTTTTCCCGGCTCAATTTTCTCTAAAGCTGACTTCCTTTTTTTTGTTAATTTAGTCATCGTGCTATTTTGTTAATTATTTGAGGGGAAAGTGCCTTTCACA
>CAZGTU010000109.1:0-15069 GCA_964528675.1 uncultured Bacteroidaceae bacterium | reverse complement strand
CGCTCCCTTTTGTTTTCCCTCGATCCCGAAAAACGGAGCGGATTGTCATTTCGACGAAGAGTGTTTTGCCCCCGCAAAACACTCGACGGAGAAACCTCTCTCCTGCTCCGTCAATAAAAAACAAAAGGAAGAGGTATTGATTGCGTTAGGGCTAGTATTCTCATACGCACTTTCATTCAGAAAGAAAAAATATGCAAAGCCCACATTACAACGGGCCTATAGGGCCCGAACTACCTTAGCCGCGGTTACGCCTGCGGTGAATGAAAATCCCAGTCAGGCAATTGCATGAAAACGATAATAGCACCCTGGGCATGATACAAACGGAGCAGGAGAGAGGTTTCCCCGGGAACAGAGTGAGAGTGTAAGTGAGGATGGTTCCGGGGGTGTGATATTAACGGAGCAGGAGAGAGGTTTCTCACCCCCAGGAGCAGAGTGAGAGTGAGAGCGAGATTTCCTCAATGAGCATTGATTTATTCAGACCAAACGAGGGGATTCGAAATGACACGGATTTTTGGGGTAAAGGGATCGAGGGAAAACAAAAGGGAGCGGCTGTGATGATTTAAAGCATGCGGAAATATTCCTCTGCCGCTCCCTTTTGTTTTCCCTCGATCCCGAAAAACGGAGCGGATTGTCATTTCGACGGAAATAGGGATTCATTGAATTTTCCTATTTTTGCAGCAAATCCAAAAATTATGAACATTACACAGGGAATAAAAAACATCATCTTCGACTGGGGAGGTGTAATTATCAATATCGATTATACCCGTACACGTCAGGCTTTTATAGACCTGGGGCTTGAAGATTTTGACGAATATTTCAGTCAGCATAATCAGATCGAAGTATTCAATAAACTGGATGTAGGAAAAATTTCGGGGGAAGAATTCTTTAAGGAAATAAAAAAGATCATACCCAATGGCGTGAGCACTGACCGGATAAGAGATGCCTGGAATGCTATGCTGCTTGATTTTCCCATGGAGAACTTTGAGCTGCTCAAAGATCTGAAGCAAAAATACCGTACATTTCTATTCAGCAATACCAACGAACCCCACCTCGAATACTATTTTCCCAAAGTGGAAAAAAAGTTTGGGATTCCCACCATCGATCCCTTGTTTGAAAAGGCTTATTATTCCTGCCGCTTTGGAAGGAGAAAACCCGATCCCGAATCTTTTGAAAAAATTCTGGAAGAAAATGACCTCAATCCAGGCGAAACCCTGTTTATCGACGACTCACCCCAGCACGTGGAAGGAGCCTCGAAAACCGGGATCAGGACCTATCATTTGAAGCACCCGGAGAAGCTTACGGATGTCTTTGCAGGGGAATAGACCAATGGGGGAAGAGGTGAACGGCCCTTCGACTGTCGCTCAGGGACCGAAGAAGAAAAGGTAAACAGTAAACGGTAAAAGGTAAACAGTAGAGCCATCACTTAAACCTTCAACCTTTAAACCATAAACTATAAACCCATAAACAATTAAACGATTAAACCTCCAACTCTTCAACCTCCATAAAACTCATAAACCCTCCTTATCCCTTCCTCAAGGCTCAACTTCGGTTTCCAGCCCAGGGAATTCAGCTTGCTTACATCCATTAATTTCCTTGGGGTGCCATCGGGTTTGGATCTGTCCCATTCTATTTCACCGGTGTAACCAACAATATCCTTTATTAATTCCACCAGTTCCTTAATGGTGACATCTGTTCCCCTTCCGATGTTGATATGGGTGTTCCTGATGTTTTTCACTTCCTGCTCAAACCGGGATTTATCTTCTACAAGATCTTCAAAATCAATATTTTCAAAAATATAAATGACCGCATCAGCGAGATCATCGGAATGTAAAAATTCCCTGCGGGGAGATCCACTTCCCCAGAACCGGATAAATACCCTGCCTTCTTCTTTTCTGATGCCGTATTTACCCAGTTTTTCAAGAATGGCTGATTCATCAGCAGAACCGTCTACTCCTTCCACCGGGTATTTATCAAGATCTTTCCTCAGAGCATCCATATTCCCTTCTTTGAGGGCATTGCCGAGATGCATTTTCCTGATCACTGCAGGAAGCACATGTGACTTCTCCAGATCAAAATTATCATTCGGACCAAAGAGATTGGTGGGCATTACAGAAATAAAATTGGTATTATACTGAAGGTTGAAAGATTCACACATCTTTATACCTGCAATCTTTGCAATGGCATAGGGTTCATTGGTATATTCAAGCTCGGAGGTTAACAGATAGTCCTCCTTGAGCGGCTGGGGTGCATTTTTCGGATAAATACAGGAACTGCCCAGAAAAATCAATTTCTTCACACCATTCTTGTAGCTATGATAAATTACATTGTTCTGGATCTGAATATTGTCATAAATAAAATCAGCCCGGTAAACATTGTTGGCAACAATGCCTCCCACCTTTGCTGCAGCAAGGATGACATATTCCGGTTTTTCTGAAATGAAAAAATCTTCTACCGCCTTATAATCCATCAGATCAAGCTCTTCAAACCTCCTGAGAAGAAGGTTGTCATAGCCCCTGGCTTTCAGATTCCGTGTCAATGCCGATCCAACAAGTCCGGTGTGTCCTGCTACATAAATTTTTGCGTCTTTTGGGATCATAACTCAAAGAATTTAATTGTGAAAAATTCAATAATAAAAACACCAGCCAGCATAATCTATCACGATTCGCGTCTCACTATCACTTCATGACCCAGATCAGCGAGATCTTTTTCCTTCTTCATAATCTTCAGATCATTGGATATCATTTCACTAATAAGACTGTGGAGATCATATTCAGGTTCCCAGCCCAGTTTTTCTTTTGCTTTCTCAGGATTCCCGATCAGCAAATCCACCTCTGTGGGCCTGAAATATTGAGGATCAATTTCAAGTATGCATTTGCCGATCGACTTTTCATCAAGCACACTTCCCTCGGGCAGATCTTTAATTTCTTTTATATATCCCTTCTCATCCTTGCCGTTTCCTTTGTATTCAATTATGACACCGGCTTCTTCAAATGCCATCCTTACAAATTCCCTGACTTCCGTTGTTATTCCGGTGGCTACCACAAAATCGTCCGGCGTATCCTGCTGAAGCATCAGGTACATGGCTTTAACATAGTCCTTTGCATGCCCCCAATCCCGCTTGGCAGAAAGATTTCCAAGATATATACGTTCACTGAGTCCCATGATGATTTCTGAAACACCCCTTGTAATTTTGCGTGTTACGAAGGTTTCTCCCCTGAGGGGTGATTCATGATTGAACAATATACCGTTACAGGCATAAATATTGTATGCCTCACGATAATTAACTACAATCCAGTATCCATAGAGTTTTGCTACTGCATAAGGACTTCGGGGATAAAAAGGCGTTTTTTCTGTCTGAGGAACCTCCTGCACCAATCCGTATAGTTCCGAGGTTGAAGCCTGGTAGAAACGGGTTTTCTTCTCCAGACCAAGCAGTCTTATGGCCTCAAGAAGACGCAGAGTTCCTATCGCATCTGAATTTGCTGTATACTCAGGTGTCTCGAACGACACCTTTACATGACTCTGCGCACCCAGATTATAGATCTCATCCGGCTGAATTTCCTGAACAATACGTATCAGATTGGTTGAATCGGTCAGGTCTCCGTAATGAAGAATAAAATTTTTGTCAGCTTCGTGTGGATCCTGGTAAAGATGATCAATCCTTTCCGTATTAAAAAGAGAACTTCTTCTTTTTATTCCATGGACGATATATCCCTTTGCCAGCAGGAATTCTGCCAGGTAGGCTCCGTCTTGCCCGGTTATTCCGGTAATAAGTGCTACTTTACTCATATTTATTATTATTGGTCACATTCGGTTTTATGGAAACAAAAAAAACATCCACAAGCTTATACTTGTGGATTAATAATATGTTCCGGATTTCTGTACAATTGTCAAATATCACTATAGCAATCAGAAAAGAATCTGTCTGATTTAATGCCCTGATGCAGAGAAAAACGTCTTAATTGTTTTGAAAAACAAGGCGATATCTTTCTGGAATGACCAGTTGTCAATATATTGAAGATCCATCTTCATCCAGCTTTCAAATTTCACATCATTTCTGTTCGGCACTACCTGCCATGTACAGGTTATTCCAGGCTTAACAGAAAGTCTTCTCATCTGCCATCTTTCATACTGCTCCACTTCTTTTGCAAGGGGTGGACGAGGACCAATCAGTGACATTTCTCCTTTAAATACATTATAAAGCTGTGGAAGTTCATCCAATCCCGTTTTTCTCAGGAATCTTCCAACCTTTGTAATTCTCGGATCATCCTTCATTTTAAAGGTAGGTCCGTCCATTTCATTTTGCTGCATTAATTTTTCCAGGATCCTTTCGGCATCAGGAACCATAGTTCTGAATTTATATAACTTGAATCTTCTTCCTCTCAATCCTACTCTTTCCTGGGCAAAGAATACCGGACCCCTGGAGTCGATCTTTATGATAATTGCAATGACCAGGAAAATCGGAAGCAGGAAAATCAACATAAAGAAGGAAAAATATAGGTCGCCCAGATACTTTATAAAGTGTGCAATATTATTTGAAGGAGTGTCTGTAAGCGATAATTGTGACTCATCACTGAGGGTGTCAAGTTGAATTTTCAGAGTCTTCAGGGGTGAAAGATCAGACTGCAATCTGAATATTACACCCACTTCATTACAGATGGTGATAAGATTCTTTATGCTTTGATCATCAAGGTCGCTCTTACTGTATATCACCTCATCAACAACCTCATTGTCAAGAATTTCTTTCAAACTTGCAGACTCACTCACCACCGGTATTTCTTCACCGAACTTTTCTTTGATGAGCCGGGAATCACTTATGATTTTAACAAGGTCAAAGCCCCACTCTTTTTCATCAAGTATCTTTTCAATGAATTCATCGGAGAAGGAATTGGCGATGACAACAACTTTATGAAGGTCATAACCTTTAGCCCTGAATATTTTAAATACCCTGAAGGAAAAAATTCTTAAATGGAAAAGGATGAAAAGGTTCAGGCCCGTATAAAATATGATAAAGAAATAGGAGATAGAATCAAATCCCAGTAAAATTTTCGCTACAAAAAGGAAAATCATTTCTATGAATGCGATCCGGATAAAATTGAAAAAGATCGTAATATAACGCTGGGTACGTGGAATTTTAGAAATGATGGACAGTTTGAACAGGATAATCCAGGAAATGAGATTCAATATACCAAAAATCAACACTTCATTATTCAAAGAAAAAAATGGATTTATAAAATTACCCCATATAAATATCGTTAGAAAAAAAGTTCCTATAATAGCTAACAATTCAATGAAGAAAAGATAACGTTTCTTTCCCTCGGCCTTGTTTGCCTGAGAAATTGAAGAGATCTTATTTGTAAATGTTTTAATGGTCATGGTTGTTGGCTATAAAACTCATTTACGAAACTATTAAAAAAAAAAGCTCCAAAAATTTTCTTTTGATTAAGCAAAAATATCCTTTGGCGAATGACCTACCTTTTTAAACAACTAACAACCAAAAAAGAGATATTAACAATTTGTTAAAAACCCTTCCTTTTTGGCTAATGGCAGCATTTTGAGGATGAAAGATTGTTTATAATTTATGAATGAAGAAAGCAACTTTTTATGCCTGTCAGCAAAATTGAATTGCATGACTTTTCGAGCAAAAAAAACGCGGTTTTGACAAATGGCAATTTCTGTTGATGAATGGAAATTATTCAGTGATACTGATCAGTTTCAGCTTATCCATATCATTTATTCTTATCCTTTTATTTTTGACATCGATGATCCTGTCTTTTTTGAAATTGGAAAGAATACGTGTAATACTCTCCGGAGCCATTTGCGTCCATTCAGCCAGATCCAATCTTGAAAGGCTCAGAGTGAACTCATTGGAACGGTAAATATCCTCAGATAAATGAATAAGAATATCAGCAAGCCTGCTTTTCAACGGACGCTGAGTGTTAAAAATGTATCGATCGTAATTCTGAATGGTAAGTTCGTTGATGCATTTTATCAGGCTGCTTGCAAATACTCCGTCAGATTTCACAAAATCCTCAATCAGGCGGATATCAAAGGAGCATATTTTGCAGTCTTCAAGCGCTGCTGCTGAGTAAGGAAAAACCCTGCTTGAAAACAGGGAAGGCAAACCTATCATCTCTCCCTGGGGAAGTATACTGATTATATTGTTTTTTTTGTTCGGAGATTCAAGATATGTTTTGGCACTGCCTTCATTTAAATAAAGAATATTTGACGCATAGGTTCCCTGCTTACAAATGATCTCACCTTTTTTAAAGAAAAGCTGTACTCTATTTGATTTTATCTTTTCAAAATCCTTCCTGGAAAGATCTTTAAAACACCTTGACTTTTTAATGCAATCGTAACAATCCATCCTGTTTTCATTCAAAGCGAAATCCTGCTTTTTAATTTATTACTATACAGGATAAAACGCAAAGATAATACCATTTATGAATTATCAATAGAATGAATTTCAGGTTTTTTTTTGGCCCAAAAAGGATGTTTGAAAGAAGCTTTATTCCTGGCTTAGAGATTCTTAACCGAACACCCTCAGGGTCTAAAACCCTCAGGGTCTATTGTCATCCTGATCAACCCCAGCAACTCCTCAACCGCCCGCTCCTCCGGAATATTCCTCTTTACTGCCTCCTTCGCTTTATAAAGGGTTACCTTCCCGCGACCGGCACCAACATAACCAAAATCGGCATCGGCCATCTCGCCGGGACCATTCACAATGCAGCCCATCACCGCAATTTTTAATCCGGTGAATTCTGCCGTGGCGGCCTTTACCTTTTTAAGGGTCGTTTGTATGTCAAATAATGTTCTGCCGCAGGACGGACAGGCAATGTATTCTGTTTTTGAAACCCTCGCTCCGCTGGCCTGTAAAATCCCAAAACTTATCTCCCGAAGGTCTTGAACTGTGATTTCCGGATTGAAGTCTTCCAGCCAGATGCCGTCACCAAATCCATCAATGAAAAGAGATCCCAATTCACCTGATGCCCGTATCATAAGCTCTTCCCTGTCTTTAGAATTATGTTTGCTGTAAAGTACGACAGGAACTCCTATGTCCTCAGTTTCCAAAAATTGAAACAATTCACGATAGGAAAAAATAGATTCTTTCTCCCCGGGATCAAATACCAAAATAATATTGGTGGCATCCTTGAAATTCTTAATGCTGTTTTTATCCGTATCGCTGTTGATTCTCACAAAAATAACCTGATCTTCGTGGCAGCCGGGCTCGAAATCCTTTACTTCCTCTATCAGGGAATAAGTCGCATTTTGGGCTTTCTCCGGATGAGATTCCTGTTGAATCAGTTGCATTCCTCCAATATCACCGTATTCCCGAACTTCATCCGGAATATACACAAAATCTGAAGCGGTGGTTTTCATTTCCAAAATTCCCTTTTCCCATAAATACCCCAGGGACAACATGGCACCATCATCTCCGCCTGAAAACGGGTAACTGTTAATCACCACCGGAACGTTCTCCCCTCCAATCCTATCAACTGCAATACTCTTTCTTTTATTAAAATGAAAAGGATTGTAAAATGAATATTCATGCTCAGCATAAGGGCCTTTATTTTCCTTCTTCCCAAAAATATCTTTCATTACCCGGGCTACCGGAATTTCCTCCTCAGGTGCTTCGGTTAAAGATACCCGGATGGTATCTCCTATCCCCTCGGCAAGAAGACTGCATATCCCGACAGCCGATTTTATCCTTCCCTCTTCCTCATCACCGGCCTCGGTAACTCCCAGGTGCAAAGGATACATCAGATCTTCCTCCTGCATTCTTTTCACCATTAAACGGTTGGCCTGAACCATAATCCTGCCGGAGGATGCCTTTAATGAAACAACAATCCTGTGAAAATTTTCTTCCTTAAAAACCGAAAGAAACTCAATTGCCGATTCAACCATTCCTTCCGGGGTATCTCCATACCAGTTCAGTATTCTTTCGGAAAGTGAGCCGTGATTCACTCCTATTCTTAAGGCTGTGCCATGTTCTTTGCAGATATTTATCAGCGGAATAAGCTTCTCCCGTATTCTTTCGATTTGTTCTTTTTGTTCTTCCGGATCAAATTTATCAGGACCCCTGTATTTTCCTGAAAGATAGTTTCCCGGGTTAATCCTGACCTTCTCAACTATTTTTGCAGCTTCTTCTGCTACTGCAGGAAGAAAATGCACATCCGCCACCAGGGGCCGGTTGAATCCTTCTTTGCTGAGTTTTTGCTTTATTTTTACAAGACTTTCAATTTCACGACGGGTTTGAGTCGTGATCCTTACCATATCGGCTCCTGCTTCAAATATCCGGATACATTGATCCACTGTGGCATCAATGTCATTCGTGTCGGTGTTGGTCATGGATTGAATGACCAGGGGAGAATCTCCACCGAGTCTTACAGAGCCAATCTGTATTTCCTTTGTCTTTTTTACATTTTCCACTCGAAGCCGTCTTTTTTATCCTTTATTTCCACTCCCAGTTGGGTAAGCACATCCCTTATCTGGTCAGCCGTGGTGAAATCTTTCCGCTTCTTGGCTTCCAGGCGGATGTTCAATACAGCATCAATGATCTCTGCAGTGAGATCATCGCCGGCTTTTGCCTCAGCTTTTAATCCCAGGACATCAAAAACAAAATGATTCATGAATTCCTTAAACTGCTGGAAATGTAAAGCGTTGAGCTTTTCTTTCCCTTCCTTCATGAGATTGATAAACTTCACTCCTTCGAATAGCTTCGCGATGGCTACCGGACTGTTAAGATCATCGGCCATAGCATCCCGGGCACCTTCGATAATATCGTGAATGTCGAAAGTGGATTCATTTGAATGTGTAAGTTTATCCATTACCTCCAAAGCCTCGAAAAGACGGTTCATTCCCTTTTCAGAAGCATTTAAGGCTTCATTGGAAAAATCGAGCGTACTCCTGTAATGAGCCTGAAGCATGAAAAACCTGATAGTCATCGGTGAAAACGCTTTCTCAAGCAGATCATTATTGCCGGAAAATATCTCTTCCAGGGTTATAAAGTTATTCAGTGATCTTCCCATCTTCTGTCCATCGATGGTGATCATGTTGTTATGCATCCAGTATCTGACGGCCAGCTTTCCGTTGGCCGCAACTGTCTGGGCTATTTCACATTCATGGTGCGGGAACAGCAGATCGAGTCCTCCCCCATGGATGTCAAATTCCTGACCGAGATATTTGGAACTCATCACGGAGCATTCCAGGTGCCAGCCGGGAAAACCTTCACTCCAGCCGGAAGGCCAGCGCATGATATGCCTTTCATCGGCTTTTTTCCAGAGGGCAAAATCAAGGGGACTTCTCTTTTCCGACTGTCCTTCAAGCTCACGGGTATTTGCCTGCAGATCTTCGGTTTTTCTACCTGAAAGAATCCCATAATTATGATCCTTATTGTACTTTTCAACGTCAAAATACACTGACCCGTTCGACTCGTAAGCATATCCGGTTTCCAGGATTTTCTTCACCATTAACTGCTGTTCTATTATATGACCTGAAGCCATTGGCTCAATAGAAGGCGGAAGAACATTGAGACTGCGCATATGATCATGATACTGATTCATATAGTACTGAACGATCTCCATAGGTTCAACCTGCTCAAGTCTTGCTTTTTTTGCCACTTTATCCTCACCTTCATCTGCATCATTTTCAAGATGCCCCACATCTGTAATGTTGCGAACGTATCTTACTTTATACCCAAGGTATTTTAAAAAGCGGTAAAGTAAATCAAAAGTTACGGCCATGCGGGCATGACCCAGGTGGGCATCTCCATAAACCGTGGGTCCGCAGGCATAAAGACCCACATGTGGAGGATTGATGGCTTTGAATTCTTCTTTTTTCCTGTTTAGAGTATTATAAATAGTGAACTTTCTCATAAACTTATTGATTAGTATACAAAGATAATCAAGCTTTTCAGAAAAAAATCAGCTAATAAACCATAATTTTAAGTATTTTATAGTACGTTTATTGATAAACAAAATTTCACCATGGCCAGAAAAGGAAAAAACAGAACAAGAAACAAGAAATTAACCAGGAAATATCTCACAAGCCAGATCCTGGAAGTGTTTTCCAATTTTCCGCGTAAATCATTTAACTATAAGCAGGTATCAAAAGTTCTTGGACTCAGGAAAGATGATCAACGGCAACTGGTCATAGAAGTTCTGGAAGAATTGAAAGAATCGGAAAATCTCGAACAAACGAGCAGGGGTAAATATAAGCTGAAATCGAAAGTTGGCCATGCAATAGGCACCATAGATATGACTGTGCATGGTTACGGCTTCCTCCAAACCGATGAGTTTGAAGAGGATATCTTCATTCCACGAAACCTTCTGCATACGGCACTTGACGGAGATACGGTGAAAGTATACATTTATCCGGTAAGAAAAAAAGGCGGACGCTTTGAGGGTGAGGTCGAACAGATCCTGAAAAGAGCCAGGGAGAATTTTGTGGGTACAGTTGACATTTCAGGCAGCTTTGCTTTTCTTATTCCCGACAGTAAAAAAATGCCTTATGATCTTTTCATTCCTATGGAGAAATTAAACGGGGCTGAAAATGGACAGAAGGCCATCGGCAGGATCACAGACTGGCCGGCAAAAGTAAAAAATCCTTTTGGAGAAATCGTTGATGTACTGGGTAATCCAGGTGAAAATGATGTGGAAATGCACGCCATCCTGGCCGAATTTGACCTTCCGTACCAGTTTCCTGAAGATGTGGCACAGGCGGCTGAACACATAAGCGAAAAAATAACAGGAGAAGATATTAAAGAAAGACGCGATTTCAGGGATGTATTGACTTTTACCATCGATCCCCATGATGCGAAAGATTTTGATGATGCTCTTTCTCTGAGGAAGCTGGAAAACGGAAATTATGAAGTGGGAGTTCATATTGCCGATGTAACTCATTATTTGAAAACCTCTACCATAATTGACGAAGAAGCCTACGATAGGGCCACCTCTGTTTATCTTGTCGACAGGGTTGTCCCCATGATCCCCGAACGGCTTTCCAATTTCATTTGCTCACTGCGACCCGATGAAGAGAAGCTCTGTTTTTCAGTCGTTTTTGAAATGAATGAAAAGGCAGAAGTATTGAATGAATGGATTGGAAGAACAATCATCCGTTCCAAAAAAAGATTTAATTATGAGGAGGTGCAGGATATGATCACGGGTAAAGAAGGAGAGTTGAAAAGCGAAATAATGACTCTTCATGAACTTGCCCAGATTATGCGTAAAAAACGATTCGATAAAGGCTCCATAGCTTTTGACGGCCTGGAAGTTAAGTTTAATCTCGATAAGAATGGAAAGCCACTGAATGTTTATTTCAAAGAGCAAAAAGAAGCCAATCATCTCATTGAAGAATTCATGTTGCTGGCAAACCGGACGGTCACAGAGTTCATCAATCGCGGCGAAAAGTACGTACAGCAAACAAAAGCAAAACCCGGCGATAAAAACCTGGGGAAACCCAAGACCTTTGTATACCGGATTCACGACAAACCCGATCCGGAAAAATTTGAATCTTTCAGCAGGTTCATTACCCGTTTTGGTTATTCTGTTGATCTCACCAGCGAGAGCGCCATGTCAAAATCCCTGAATCGATTGCTAAAGCAGGTGGAAGGAAAGAAAGAACAGGATGTGATAGAAAATCTTGCCTTAAGATCAATGGCCAAAGCCCGCTATTCAACGAGCAACATAGGACATTACGGACTGGCATTTAAATATTACTCGCATTTCACTTCACCTATCAGAAGATACCCCGATATGATGGTCCACCGCCTGCTGGCCCATTACCTGAACAATGGAGATTCGAAGAATAAAAAGAAATATGAGCAAAGATGCACCCACTGCTCGGATATGGAAAAGAAAGCCATGGAGGCAGAAAGGGCTTCAACAAAATACAAACAGGTGGAATTCATGAAAGACAAAGTCGGAATGGAGTTCCCGGCCATTATTTCCGGTCTAACCGGCTGGGGAATTTATGCTGAGATCATCGAAAACAGGGTTGAAGGAATGATCGCTGTTCAGAGCCTTATGGATGACTTTTATGAATATGATGACGAAAATTACACCCTTGTCGGAAGACACACCGGCAAAACTTTCCGGCTTGGAGATGAAATTACCGTAGAGGTCAAAAATGTAAATCTGCCGAAAAGACAATTGGATTTTGCTTTTGTTGATTAGACCTTTTTTTACAATTTTTGTAACCCCTAAGCCAATCTAAAAACAATCCACATGAGAAATAATTTGAGCATAACATTTATAATTATCATCTTCTTATCCCTGTTTAATGCAAAAGCCCAGAACATTGAAACCAGGGAAACAGGTGATTTTACATCATTTTCGGTTATGGGAAAGATACGTGTTGAAATTTATCCCTCTGCAAAAGATTCACTGGTCTTGGAAGCTGAAGGTGCTACCACTGATTATATAATTACCGAACCGGATGATGGTGAATTAAACATAAGGCTAAAAACAAATATCCCTAAAGATGCCAGGATCACTGTCCGATTATATTATAAAGACCTGGATAAAATTACCGCTGCCTCCAATGCACTTATTCTGAGTCCCGATACCCTGAAAGCAGAATCAATGACCTTTGAGGTAAAATCGGGTGCTAAAATGGAGTTAACCCTCAACATGAAATCAATCATTGCAGAAGCAAAACAGGGAGCCATTCTTGTTTTTTACGGCAGTGTAGATAATCAGGAAATCGGCGTTTCCTCCGGGGGGACTTACTCAGCCTTTGAACTCAAAAGCAAAAATACATTCATCAAAGCCACAACCACGGCAAGAGCAAAGCTAACCGCCACAGAAAGCATTGATGCCACTGCAAATACCACCGGCTACATAGCCTACAAAGGAAATCCTGCAAAGGAAAAAATAAAGGCAAATTTAGGCGGTGAAATAGTGGAAGTGAAGGAGTGATGTTGCGGACGGAGAAAAGGAGTTTCTGAGGGCATTGTGGCTGTGCGGGTATTTTAACACAGGTACTTAAGGAGTAAATGGTGAACGGTGAGCGGCCCTTCGACTGTCGCTCAGGGACCGAAGAAGAGGTGGACGGTGGACGGTGAAGGGTGAACGGTATGTACCCTCCAGTAATCTGTGTAATCTGTGGCGATTTATCTACTGGAAATAGAGGATGAACCTGTGCTGAGCGATGGTCGAAGTATTAATCCCAAGAAGTCGAGGGACCCCCTAAGGAAGCTCAAAGGAGAGAAAAGAAGGAAGGTACTGAAATATGAATCCGTAGGTAGAATGAAAAAACATAATTTATTGAAAATTTTCTCTTGCTCAACAAATATTCTCATTCAAAGAAAATCATCGCGGAGCGATGAAACTACCTTAGCCGCGGTCACGCCCGCGGCTAAGGTAGTTGGGGCCCGCAAGGCCCCTTGCTGTGCAAATATTAAACCATGCCTCGACTTACTTCGACTGTCGCTCAGTAACCGCCGCTCGGCAACCGTTAAACCTTAAACTATAAACGATTAAACGATTAAACCCCTAACCCCCTCCCAACAGCGCCTCCGCCACCCTCATATCAAACGGTGTCGTAATTTTAATGTTCTCGGGGTTGCCGGCTACGAGGTTGACTGGAAATCCCATTGCTTCAACAACGGTGGCATCGTCGGTGAATTTAGGGCTGTATTCCTGGTCATACGCATTTTGTATCTGCTGCCACTGGAAGACCTGCGGGGTTTGAATAAGCTTGATATCCTGGCGGGCAACAAAATGGTTTTTTCCATTTTTCGTATACCTTACCGATTCGCTTGAACTGATAGCGGGAATAGCATTTCCTTCCATCTCGGCAGTTTCATAACAACGGCGGATGGTGGAGATACTCACGAGTGGTCTTACCCCGTCATGGATCCCGATTATGGAACCGGGAATAACCTGGGTCATTCCGCTTTTAACAGAATGAAAACGGGTTTCTCCCCCAAAGGCAACCTGATGTTTGATGAAAAAATCATGACGAATACAAAGCTTATCCCAGAGGGGTACCGTATCAAGGGGGAGCACAAGGATAATATCTATACCATTATCGAATGCATAGAACTTTTCTATGGTCCGCATTAGCACGGGCTTTCCTTTTAATTCCAGAAATTGTTTGGGGATCTGTCCTCCCATTCTTGTACCGGCTCCACCGGCAACGATAATGATTGTCCTCTGCATAGAACAAATTTATAAATATTTTGGTCAAAATTTTTTGTATGTTGTTAAGGAATTAATAACAAAACATATTTTCATGTTAAAACCAGATCTTCTCCTGTTCCTTAAAGAGTTAAAACAAAACAACAATAAGGAATGGTTTGATAAAAATCGTGAAAGGTACAAGGAATTGCGTCAGCATTTTATAAATTTCACCGCTCTTCTTATTCATGAACTCTCTGCAATGGATCCGTCAATCGGACATCCTGATCCGAAAAAGACCATTTTTCGTATTAATCGTGATATCCGCTTCTCTAAAAATAAAGACCCCTATAAAACAAATATGGGAGCATTCATTTCCGGCGGAGGCAAAAAGATTGCCCTTCCGGGATATTATTTTCATATAGAGCCCGGTGCCAGTATGATTGCCGGAGGGATGTACCGTCCGCCTGCACCCGAGCTAAAACGCATCCGCAAAGAAATTTTTGAAAACCCTGATGAATTCAGGAAAATAATCCATCAGAAAGAATTCCGCGAAACATTCGGAGAGCTTTACGGGGAAAAGTTGAAAACTGCTCCGATGGGATACCCGAAGGATCATCCGGATATAGAACTCATAAGATATAAAAGCTACACCGTATTCCATGAAGTTCCCGATGAGTTTCTCACCTCTCCCGACTTATTAAACGATACAATGCACTATTTCAAACTCATGAAACCATTGAATGATTTTTTAAACCGGGCTGTGAAGGGATGAAATTCGAAGATTGAGTCACTATAAAGTATTAGCAAAACATGACCTCCTTTCGCCCAACTGCCAAATTTCATGAAAAATACTTTCGCATTGTGGTAAAAATACCAATTACCGATTACCGATTACCGATTACCGATTACCGATTACCGATTACCGATTACCGATTACTGATTACCG
>CAZGTU010000108.1:0-15245 GCA_964528675.1 uncultured Bacteroidaceae bacterium | reverse complement strand
CTTCTTGTCAACCTATATCATGAGAGGACAGTTTGAGGGGTTAGAAGATGATCAGGTTGAAGCTGACCGGTCACCGAGCGGAGTCGAGGTGCCGGGCATGAAAAAAGACCGTCCAAAAGAACGGTCTTTTTACCTAAGGTTATCTATTCTGCTATCTACCTTGTTTCTTGCTCAATGCCTTCCGGCTTCACACGGTCGGCCTTCTTCCTTGCACCTTCTTTATCCTGGAGAACAGAACGGTCAATATTTCTGCCCTTTCGCACTGTGGCGGATTTTTTACCTTCAGGATAGTAATCCACTACAGCTACAAACTCGTTAAGTCCCGGCTCCAATATTTGTGTTTCAATCCAGCCAACGTCTTCATCCCTTAACTGGTAATTATCATGATTTGGGCCCCAGACATCTATATAATATCTTTCATAAGGTGGTAAATCCAGGAAAAGAACTTCTCCTTTGTTGTTTGTATATCCTTCAACCAGATAGTTGTCTCCTCCTTCATCCCAATCCCGGAGAGTTTCATAAATCCTCACAGATATATCCTCAACAAGATAATAGGGCTCATAATATTCTTCGACTATGACCAATAAATCAGCAGGAGGCTCAGTGACTTCTATAGTTATGGATGCACGGTCCAGTGTTCCTTCCTTTCCAAAGGCTGTTAGTGTGACCGTATAAATACCGGTTTCTGCCCAACTGTGCTGTGCATTGAAATTATAAGAGTAATAACCGTCTCCAAAATCCCATTCGTAATCCACTGCATCATGAGAACGGTTTGTGAAATAGACCTCTTCTCCAACCTCGACAATCTTGCGGTCGGCTACAAAATTGGCAAATGGATCCCTCGTACAACTTGTAAGTACCAGGGGTACTAATAATATGAAGTAAAGTAACTTTTTCATGACTTTCGATTTTATGGTTTTCAGATTCGTTTATTGTGAGAAATCCAAATAACGTGCCAAATAATCTTTCTTTGAAAATTTAAAATCTTAACTTAGTTTTAAGCCTTCGTTAGCTTAATACTATTTTTAATGAATAAAGAAGAATTTCGCCAATTTGGTTATGAGTTAATTGACTGGATAACTGACTACTATGAAGACACAGAAAAGTACCCCGTGAAATCCCGGGCAAAACCCGGTGAGATAATAAAACAACTTCCCTCCCTTCCACCTGGCGAAAGTGAGCCATTTGAAAAAATAATGACTGACTTTGAAACCATCCTCCTTCCCGGAATAACCCACTGGCAAAGTCCCAATTTTTTCGCTTACTTCCCTGCAAATTCATCTATGCCTTCCGTGCTGGGTGAGCTTCTGACCTCTGCTCTTGCCGTTCAGGGAATGGTCTGGGAAACTTCACCTGCTGCAACCGAACTCGAAGAAGTGGTAATGAACTGGCTGAAAAAAATGACCGGAATACCGGAAAATTTTCATGGAGTGATACAGGATACCGCTTCAACATCCACGCTTGTAGCATTGCTATCCGCCAGGGAAAAAATTTCCGGCTTTCAGATCAATGAAGATGGTTTCCATAATAATAAATATCGCATTTATTGCAGCCGGGAAGCTCATTCATCCATTGAAAAAGCCGTTAAAATAGCCGGGTTCGGGAAAAACTCCCTGGTTTACCTTCCGGTTGATGAGCAACTGAGCATGAAAGCTGATGAACTTGAAAATGCCATACAAAAAGACCTGGAGCAAGGACATGTTCCCGTATGTGTTATTTCTGCCATCGGAACAACCGGAACGGTAGCATTCGACCCCCTGAAACCCATTGCCCAAATCTGTAATAAGTATAACATATGGCATCACGTAGATGCAGCATATGCCGGATCGGCAATGGTTCTGGAGGAAAACAGGAAATATATAGAAGGAATTGAAGAGGTGGACAGTTATGTCTTCAATCCTCACAAATGGATGTTCACCAATTTCGATTGTTCGGCATATTTTGTGAAAGATAAGGCTGCGCTAATCAGGACTTTTGAGATCATGCCGGAATACCTTAAAACGGGAAGTGATCAGGTGGTAAATAATTACCGTGATTGGGGAATACAACTGGGAAGACGATTCAGGGCTCTGAAATTATGGTTTGTCATACGCTCCATGGGAGTTGAAACAATAAAAGAGAAAATAAGGAATCATATACAATGGGCAAATGAATTGGCTGAGAAAGTCAGGAATAACGACCACTTTGAGCTCTGGGAACCCCAGAATATGGGGCTGGTATGCTTTCGCTTGAAGCTCCCCGAAGTAAATAAGCAGGCTGAAAGAAATAAAATCAACCAGGCATTCCTGAATGAAATTAATGCTTCAGGGAAGGCATATTTATCCCATACCAAAGTCAATGGAGAATTTACCCTGAGATTTGTAGTGGCTCAGACCAGGGTTACACGCGAACATGTATTCAAGGCCTGGAAACTGATAGAAAAAATATCTGATAAATACTTATAGATCATGAATAACGGCAATTGGGATCTTACCGAAAAAAAAGCCCTTATCACCGGAGGTACCAGGGGCATAGGGAAAGCAATATCCCACGAATTATGCTCTCTCGGAGCTGAAATAGCGGTTGTTGCCAGGAACAAGGATGATCTGGAACAACTGAAAATTGATCTGGAATGCACTCCTTCTCAAATCCTGCTGATTCAGGCAGACGTAGGAAAACGGGAAGACAGACAAAGAATCATCGATAGCATTAGCTCACACTGGTCCTCACTGGATATTCTAATAAACAATGTAGGTACCAATATCCGGAAAAAAGCGATTGAATACAGTCCGGAAGAAATAAATACAATCTTTCAAACAAATTTACATTCTGCCCTGGAATTATCTACTGGAATGTTCGATTTAATGAAGGCTGCAGAAAATGCATCCATCGTTAATATTTCATCGGTGGCAGGTCTCGGGCATCTACGAACCGGTATTATATATGGCATGACAAAAGCTGCTATTCATCAGATGACCAGAAACCTGGCTGTTGAATGGGCTCCTTATGATATCAGGGTAAATGCCATAGCTCCATGGTATATTCAAACACCCCTGGCGGAACAGGTACTGCAGAATGGTAAATATTTCAAGGATGTAATCAAACATACCCCGATGAAAAGAATCGGGCAGCCTGAGGAAGTCTCAGCACTCGCTGCTTTTTTGTGTATGGAAGGAGCTTCCTACATTTCGGGTCAGTGTATTGCTGTAGACGGAGGCTTTTCTGTTAACATGTTTTAATTATAAATTAAACCCGTTAAGAATACATATCCTTATTGAACTTAATTACAAAAACCACCTATGAGAAATATAATTATCATCCTCTCCATCCTGACAATTAGCCTGTCATTTAATCTCCAGGCCCAGCGAGAAACTGAAAAACTGGAGCTAAGCGATATATATAAATTTTATAAGTTTTATCCTGCCGGTATTGAGAATCTTGTTTCAATGGACGATGGAGAACATTACACCATACTTTCAGAGAACAAAAGGATAGATAAATACAAATACCGGTCAGGGGAATACGAGAGTACAATATTTAACATTACAGAGATCAATAATCCCCCCGTAAAGGAAATTGAAGCCTATACATTCGGACCCGGGGAAAGAAATATCCTGTTAATAGCCAATAAACAAAGTATCTATCGTCATTCTTTTGTTGCAGACTATTATATTTTCAATATTGACAAAAATGAGATGAAACCACTCTCCAGGGGAGGAAAACAGCAACTGGCCACTTTTTCTCCGGACGGAACAAAAATCGCTTTTGTCAGAAAAAATAACCTTTTCTGGGTTGATCTTAAGACCGGGGAAGAACATCAATTAACCGAGGACGGAGAGAAAAATAAAATCATAAACGGAGCGCCAGATTGGGTCTATGAGGAAGAATTCGGTTTCAACAAAGCTTTTGTCTGGTCGGTAGACAGCAAAAAAATTGCTTACTACCGGTTTGATGAAAGCCATGTTAAACAATTCAATATGACAATCTACAATGAACTTTATCCCGAATGGTATAAATTTAAATATCCGAAAGCAGGCGAAAAAAATTCTATCGTTCAGATTTTTGTTGCAGACCTCGATACAGGAAAGAAAAAAGAAATGGACATCGGGGAAGAAACCGACCAGTACATTCCAAGGATCAAATGGACCACTGACCCGGAGGTGCTCGGCATTATAAGACTTAACAGACAGCAAAATCATGTATGGGTTTTACATGCGAACGCTTCCAACGGAAAATCGGAAGTTGTTTATGAAGAAAAGGAAGATAAATATGTATCGGAGGTTTCTGATGAAATGATCACCTACCTGGATAATGGAGAAGAATTTCTTTTAATCAGTGAAAGGGATGATTGGTACAGCATTTATCTTTATAATTTCAAGACCAGGGAAATTAAACAGATCACTGAATCCGGATACGATGTGCACACCCTGCTGGGTTTTGATCAGAAATCGGGTACAATTTATTATTCCTCTCATGAACGGGGACCAAAATACCTGGATACCTATTCCATACGTAAAGACGGCAAAAAGAAGAATCGGCTAACAGATAAGGCAGGATGGAATAACACAAATTTCAGCAGTGGATTCAAATATTTTATAAACCGCTATTCGAATATCAACACCCCTCCCCTTATCAGTCTGCACAAAGAAAATGGAAGATTAATCAGGGTATTGGAGGCCAATGATGCATTAAAGCAGCGAATGGATCAGTATGGCTTTGCAGATGTGGAGTTTTTTAATTTCGAAACAGATTATGACGTAAAGCTAGAAGGTTATATGATTAAACCTGCTGATTTTGATCCTGACAAAGAATATCCCTTATTTATGTTTGTATACGGAGGTCCCGAATCACAAAATGTAAGGGATGGATTCCTCACCTCAAGGGGAGCATGGTTTCAGTACCTGGTGCAAAAAGGCTATATTGTTGCCTGTGTGGATAACAGGGGGACCAATGCCCGCGGGGAAGAGTTCCGCAAATCCACTTACATGGAACTCGGAAAACTAGAAACCATAGATCAGATAGAAGCGGCAAGATATCTTGGAGACCTGCCTTATATCAACAAAGACAGAATTGGTATTTTCGGATGGAGTTATGGTGGGTATATGAGTTTATTAACACTTTTCAAAGGATCTGATATTTTTAAAATGGCAATATCCGTTGCCCCGGTAACCAACTGGAGATATTATGATACAATCTACACAGAAAGATTTATGCGCACCCCCCAGGAAAATCCAGAAGGATATGATGAAAACTCCCCGATCTTCTTTGCCGACAGGATGAAAGGCAAACTCCTTCTCATCCACGGCATGGGAGATGACAATGTCCATTTCCAGAATTCAGTAGAACTCTCAAAAGCCCTTATAACCGCGGATAAACAGTTCGACATGCAATTTTATCCGAATAAGAATCATGGGATATACGGGGGGAATACAACCTATCATCTTTATAATAAAATGACCAATTTTATTGAGGAGAATCTGTAGTGGATGGACCCTGGATCATGGACCATAGAAGTTTAGTACCAGGCTTTGAAATGAAATAATTAGGGAGAATGGCGACTTTAGCGACATGAGCGACGTTAGCGACGTTAGCGACGTTAGCGACGTTAGCGACGTTAGCGATCTCTAAGTTACTACTTCCTGCCTCCTCCCTCATTCCCCCTCCCCTTTCTTTTCTCCCCCATTTTAATTATTTTTGCCAGTTCTTTAAACAAAATGACGATATTAAAGTCTAATCATCTGAAAAGCATAAAAAAAGGATCATAATGATAAACATAACTTTCCCTGATGGCTCAGTAAGGCAGTTCAAAGAAGGGATTACAGGATATGAAATAGCACAGGATATCAGCAGCGGGCTTGCCCGACAGGTACTTGCGATCAGTGTTGACGGAGAAATCTGGGATCTTCACCGGCCAATTCACAAGGATGCTTCAATCAAGCTACATAAGTGGGAAGATGATGAGGCAAAGCATGCTTTCTGGCATTCTTCTGCTCACCTGATGGCCGAAGCAATAGAGAAGCTCTATCCCGGAACCAGGTTCGGTATCGGACCGGCAATTGAAAATGGATTTTACTATGATGTTGATCCCGGAGAGGATGTACAGATCAGTGAAGCCGATTTACCAAAGATTGAAAAGAAGATGAAAGAAATTGCTTCCGGCAAAGAACCCTTCCAGCGTCGTGAAGTAAGCAAAGAAGAAGCCATTGATTTTTGGTCTCAAAAAGATGATGAATATAAACTGGAGCTTATTTCCGAACTCGAAGATGGCTCCATTACTTTCTATGAGCAAGGAGATTTTACAGATCTTTGTCGCGGTCCTCATTTGCCTGATACATCTCCGATAAAAGCAATAAAACTTCTCAGTGTTGCCGGTGCATACTGGAGGGGTGATGAAAACCGGAAAATGTTAACCCGTATTTACGGAATTACTTTTCCCAAGGCTAAAATGCTTGATGAATACCTCGAAATGCTTGAAAAAGCTAAGGAGAGAGACCATCGAAAAATTGGCCGGGAGCTTGAATTATTTACTTTTTCACAACGTGTAGGAGCGGGATTGCCATTATGGTTACCCAAAGGAGCCCAGCTCAGGGAAAGACTTGAGACCTTCCTCAAAAAGCTTCAGAGAGCACATGGCTACGACCCGGTAATATCACCACATATCGGTCAAAAGGAATTATGGGTGACATCCGGGCACTACGCCAAATACGGTAAAGATTCATTCCAGCCTATCCATACTCCGCAGGAAGGGGAAGAATTTCTGTTAAAACCTATGAATTGCCCTCATCATTGCGAAATCTTCAAAAGCCATCAGCACAGCTATAAAGACCTGCCCATACGTTATGCAGAATTCGGTACTGTGTATCGATATGAACAAAGCGGGGAGCTGCATGGTTTGACAAGGGTGAGAGGGTTTACACAGGATGATGCTCACATCTTCTGCACACCCGATCAGTTAAAGGATGAATTTAAAAAGGTCATTGACATAATTTTATATATTTTCAAGACACTTGATTTTCAGGACTATACTGCCCAGATCTCGCTTAGGGATCCCGACGATAAAGAACAATACATTGGTTCTGATGAAAACTGGGATAAGGCTGAAAAAGCAATCATTGAAGCCTCGGAAGAGAAAGGTCTGAAAACAATTATTGAGAAGGGTGAAGCTGCTTTTTACGGACCCAAACTCGACTTCATGGTCAGAGATGCAATTGGACGAAAGTGGCAATTGGGAACAATCCAAGTAGACTACAATCTGCCTGAACGCTTTGATCTTGAATATGTCGGATCGGATAATGAACGACACAGGCCGGTCATGATCCATAGAGCACCATTTGGATCTATGGAAAGATTTGTAGCTGTGTTGATAGAGCATACGGGAGGAAAATTTCCTCTCTGGCTTACACCCGACCAGGTCATAGTATTGCCTATTTCTGAAAAATTTCAGGATTATGCGGAAAAAGTTTTAAAATTCCTAAATAATTCCGATATTCGCACCCTGATTGACGACAGGAGCGAAAAGATAGGCAAAAAGATCAGGGACAATGAGTTAAAACGGATTCCATACCTGCTCATCGTAGGAGAAAAAGAAGCCGAATCTCAAACTGTTTCCGTTCGTAAGCAGGGAGAAGGGGATAAAGGAAGCATGAAACTGGAAGAATTTGCAGACTTTATCCATGGAGAAGTTGAAAATCAACTGTCGGAGATCAATAAAATTGAAGTTTAACTAAAAGAAAGGAGGACAGAGCCATAGCTGGACCATTCAGAAGAGACAGGCGCATGCCACGGAAAAAAGAAAAACCGCATCGGATCAATCAGGAAATTAGAGCCGATGTGATCCGACTGGTAGGCGATAACGTTGATAATCCCGGAATCATGACTGTTCCGGAAGCTTTGAAAATTGCAGATGATCTGGAACTCGATCTTGTTGAGATCTCTCCAAAAGCAAATCCGCCGGTTTGCAAGATCATTGACTATCAGAAGTTCCTTTATCAGCAAAAGAAGAAGCAAAAGGAAATGAAGGCCAAAACACAAAAAGTGGTCTTAAAAGAAATTCGTTTCGGCCCTAATACCGATGAGCATGATTATAATTTTAAATTGAAGCATGCTCAAAAATTCCTGGAAGAAGGAGCAAAGCTTAAGGCTTTTGTATTTTTTAAAGGAAGAACCATTCTTTACAAAGAAAAAGGTGAGATTCTTTTACTAAGACTTGCCCAGGATCTTGAAGAATACGGTAAGGTAGAACAGATGCCCAAGCTTGAGGGAAAAAGAATGACTATGTTCATGGCTCCGAAGAAGGAGAAAAAGTGAGTAAGTGAGTGAGTGAGTTATTCAATACGCATGATTATTTAATCAATAAATATTTTTAAGTACGCAAATATTAAATTTTTTAGTAATGCCTAAGATGAAAACGAACCCCGGTGCAAAGAAGAGATTCACTCTGACTGGAACGGGGAAGATTAAGAGAAAACATGCTTATAAGAGTCATATTTTGACAAAAAAAGCTAAAAAAAGAAAAAGGAATCTTGGTTATTTTGGTACTGTAGATAAAACAGACGAGAAAAATATCAAGCAACTCCTTGCTATGAAGTAGATTTTAGTATTTAACCGGAGTGTACAGCTCGAAAAGTTTCCGTAAACGGAACGCTTGCACTCAAAAAAATTAAGAAAATGCCACGATCAGTTAATTCTGCAGCAGCAAAAAAAAGAAAAAAGAAGGTTTACAAACAGGTTAAAGGACAATTCGGAAGAAGAAAAAATGTCTGGACCGTTGCAAAAAATGCCCTGGAAAAAGGACTTCAGTATTCTTACCGGGACAGAAAAACAAAAAAGAGAAATTTCAGATCCCTTTGGATTCAAAGAATTAATGCAGGGGTAAGACAACATGGACTCTCCTATTCACAGTTCATGGGTTTACTTCACAAAAATAACATAGAAATCAGTCGGAAAACACTTGCAGATCTTGCAATGAACGACCCCGAAGCTTTTGAAGCGATTGTAAAGAAAGTTAAGGAAAAATAACACAGCCCCCGTCAAAAAAACCGCCCCGATAAAACTCGCGGCGGTTTTTTTATGCTTCATTCTCCATTTTCCACTTCTTTGATATCATTATGATCTATCAAAGCTACAAGATTGGTTATTGTTCACATATGGAATAAACTTTTCTCTTTCTTTTCATTTTACATCTTTTTTATTTGTTCTTCGCGGATTTACTTTAAAAAGACTAATTTTAAGCCCTAAAATATTTTTCAATGAGAATTATGGTAATAGGCTATGGCAAAATGGGCCATGAAATCGAGAAAGCAGCCATTGAAAGAGGCCACACTATATCCGGCATAATTGACGTTCATAATAGTGGGGATCTTAATTCTTCCCTCGCAGAAAAAACAGATGTTGCTATTGAATTCACCACTCCTTCATCTGTTATTGATAATATATTCAGGTGTTTTAGACTGGGTCTCCCCGTTGTAACAGGTACAACAGGCTGGCATGATCAATTAGAAGAGGTCCAAGAAAAATGCAAAAAAGAAAATAATAGTCTTTTTTATGCTTCTAATTTCAGTATAGGTGTAAATCTTTTTTTTGTTTTGAATGAACAGATGGCAAAAATAATGAATAAATTTCCTGAATATGATGTCTCAATAGAGGAAACCCACCATACCCAGAAACTCGATTCTCCCAGTGGCACAGCGGTTTCCATAGCCAGGATCATTGAAGAGCAATTGACAAGAAAAACCGGCTGGAAACTTGGGAATGCCGGTAAAGATGAAATACCTGTTAAAGCTATTCGCTCCGGGGATGTAAAAGGAATTCATAAGGTTCAATATGAATCTGACAAGGATTATATAGAACTAACACATAATGCCAAAAGCAGAAAAGGATTCGCAGAAGGAGCTGTGCTCGCTGCAGAATTTCTAAGGGGTCAGAAAGGGATATTCACCATGCGTGATCTTTTGGGAATCTGAAAAATGATAATAAATCCTTCCATAAAAGATTGGGTAATGGCAGGGATATGGTCTGCTGTGTATCTTGCTTTCACATTGTGGACTGGATTCTGGTTACTTTTACCCGGTCTTTTATTTATCTGGGATGCATATATTACACACTTCATTCCATGGAAAAAGATCCATTTTCCTAAAAAATACAAATCTTCTATTGAATGGATACTTGCAATCCTGACCGCCCTTTTAATTACCCTTGGAATAAGAACCTTCTTTATAGAGGCTTACAAAATTCCAACACCATCGATGGAAAAGACTCTGTTAGTAGGAGATTATCTGTTTGTAAGCAAAATCACTTACGGTCCCAAATTACCCAATACCCCTCTTGAGCTTCCTTTCATGCCCAATCTTCTTCCGAATGGGAAGCTCAGCTATAGTAAAAAACTTCAATTCCCCTATAAAAGACTCAAGGGTTTTTCCGAGGTAAAAAGAAATGACATCATTGTTTTTAACTTTCCCGAAGGAGATACGGTTGTGGTCCAGTATCCGGGTCAAAATTACTATTCCCTGTTGAGGCAATATGGAAGAGATTATCTTCATTCGCGTTTCGATATTGTAACTCATCCTGTGGATAAAAGAAATAATTATATCAAAAGATGCGTAGGGCTTCCCGGCGATACCCTCATAATTGATAATGGGAAGGTAATTGTGAACGATTCCTTTCTTCCGGAATTCAGGCATCAACAATTCAAATATTATGTCAGAACTTCCAACCACCGTTTAAGTGATTCAATTCTTGATAAGATCGGCATCAGTTCGACTGAGATTAGCTATAACCCAAACAATTCCCTTCACATACTTCCCCTGAGCAATGGCAATGTTGATTTTGTTAAAAATCTTCCTGAAGTGAAAAGTCTTCAAAGATATATTGAACCAGTTGTTTCTTTCAGAAATACAGAGGTTTTTCCTCATGATGTGAACTATCTCTGGACCACTGATGATTTCGGTCCGGTGATAATACCCAGGAAAGGAGAAACTGTTGGAATAAATATGAAAAACCTTGCTCTTTACCAGCGAATTATCGATGTTTATGAAGACAATAAACTGGAAATAAGTGGTGAGGAAATATACATAAACGATACCTTAAGCCGTTCTTATACTTTTGAAATGGATTATTATTTCGTTTTGGGAGATAACCGGCATAACTCGGCTGATTCAAGATTCTGGGGATTTGTCCCTGAAAACCATCTGGTTGGGAAAGCAATCATGACCTGGTTTTCAAGGGATCCGGAAAAAGATATTTTTGAGGGACTAAGAATTAACAGAATGTTTAAAACCATTAAATAAATAAATATGCTCGAAATTTTAAGAAACAGGTACTTTAAATTTGGTCTGGTGGCCCTTTTATATACCTTATTTGTTATCTGGCTTGGCAATTACTGGTTTTTATTGGGTTTACCCATCATATACGATATGTATGTCAGCAAGAAAGTGAACTGGACCTTCTGGAAAAAGAGAGAAGGGAAAAATTCTGCTTTCGTTGAATGGCTTGATGCACTTATTTTCGCAGTAATTGCTGTTACCTTGATCAATATTTACCTGTTTCAAAACTATAAGATCCCTACTCCTTCTATGGAAAGCACCATGCTGGTAGGCGATCATCTTTATGTATCAAAAGTTGCATACGGACCCAGAGCTCCCATAACCCCGCTTTCATTTCCTTTTTCCCAGAACAGGCTTTTTAATTCTGAATCTTATCTTAAATGGATTCAGTTGGATTACAAAAGGCTTGCAGGTTTCGGCGAGGTAAAAAGAAATGATATTGTTGTTTTCAATTTCCCTGCAGGAGATACTGTCGCACTCGAAAATTCAGCCTCCAGTATTTACAATATTTACCGGTCTGAAGCCATGAGAATGCGATTTAACGATATCAATGAAGGCAGAAAAGAAAAAAACTGGGATACTTACTATAACAGTGCCAGACAACTGGTTAAGCAAAATTACACAATTGTGGTTCGCCCTATCGACAGAAGAGATAATTATATTAAAAGATGTGTGGCAGTTGCCGGTGACAGCCTGGAAATAATTAAAGGAAAAGTCTATGTGAATGGAGAGCCTCAACCCGATTTTAAAGGCATTCAATATGATTATATAGTTCAGACAAATGGGAATCCTTTGAATCCGCGTGCGCTCGAAAAATATGATCTACCTCCTTCTTCCCTGGGTATCCAGTATAATCCCAGGTACATAATTCCTCTTACCGATCAAAAAGCTGAAGCTCTGAAAACTGAAGTTCCGGAAATTAATAAGGTTGAAAGAATTATAAAGAATGGTTATAATTACCTTATGTTCCCGCACTCACAAAGTTATCAATGGAATGAAGATAATTTCGGTCCCATTTATATCCCGGAAAGAGGAGCTACCGTAAAATTAAGTCTTTCTTCACTTCCATTCTACCGAAGAATTATTGAAGCATATGAAGAAAACACTCTTGAGGTAAAAGATGATAAAATATTTATCAATGGTGAAGAAAGGGATTCTTACACTTTCCAGCAAGATTACTACTGGATGATGGGTGACAACCGTCACAGCTCCTCCGATTCAAGATTCTGGGGATATGTGCCGGAAACGCATATTATCGGAAAACCAAAGTTTATCTGGTTATCCCTAAATGAAAACAAAAAATTCCTGAATAAAGTAAGGTGGAACAGATTGTTTAAGGTGGTTAGTGCAACTGAGTAAACGGCAGTGGACAAAAAGAACAGACCCTGAGGATTTTTTCAAAACCCTCAGGGTCTGTTCTTTTTAAATCAAAAAGGAAAGTCTTCTTCCATATCAGGTTCCTCCAGAGCTTCCTGCTCTGGCATTTCAGCTGTTTGATGAATGGGATTTCCGTCAACATAAATTGCTTTGTAAGGAATCACAGGACAGGCATACTCACATGCTCCACAACCCACGCAAATGGAATTATCTGTTTCAGGTATGGTGAGAGAACCTTTGTAAGGTACCATTTTTACAGCCTGCGTGGGACAATGTTCGGAACATGAACCACAGGCTGTATTTTCTGTATAAACCACACAATTCTCTTTAATGAATTGTACTTTACCCAGTTGAAGCGTTTTCTTTTCTTCAACCTTGATGGGAAGTATAGCACCTGTTGGACAAACTTCAGAGCATTTTACACATTCATAATTGCAGTAGTTCGTGTAATAATCCATATGAGGCTGCATGATGCTGCTTAAACCGAATTGATTAAAGGATGGCTGTAAAACCCCTGTAGGACATTGACTCACACACAATTGACAGGCCGTGCAAACATCTGTGAAATGATCTATACTCATGGAACCGGGAGGTGAAACAAAATAGTTTCTGTCCTCCGGAACTGTAGTGGGTTTTTTATTCAGTGGTTCAGTGTCATCTGAAGGCACCGTGGCTCTTAGCTTTTTAATACTAAAAATGGATACAACACCTGCCAGAGCCGTAATCATAAAATTTTTCCTGCCATGGGCAAGCTCAACTTTTTCTGTTTCTACTACCCTGTTCTTGTTTTTAGAACTATAGTCTATAGCCGAATCTTCGCATACAGTTAAACAATTAAAACATGCAACACATCTTGAATTATCCACTTCCATATTCTTAACACTGATGCATTCAGCCTTACAGGCAAAAGCACACTTACCACACTGCGTGCAGTTATTTTTATTCATCCTTATTCTGAAAAAAGAATTCCTGGATAACCAGCCCAAAAAAGTACCTACCGGACAGATAGTGTTGCAATATAATCTTCCATGCTTACCGGCAAGGTATATCAGTACTCCCAGTAATAGTAAAGCAAATAATAAACTGGGCAAATGTAATGGATATTGATCTTTTTTATAAAGAAAGTAAATATTTATGCTCTCCAGAGCATCTGCAATTCCATTGTTAATCCATATACCTGCAGGTCTGAATAGTTGATTGGCAAGTTTACCATAACCGCTGTAAGGGTCCAGTAGATTTACGAGAAGAATGGAAAGAAAGATCCCGCTTATTACTGTAATCCCTAGTATACTATACCTTAATATGTTATTGGGCTTTTTATACCTGTAGCGTTTCTTTTTTTTGAATTTGAGTCCTACCCTGCTTATAAAATCCTGTAGAATTCCCAGCGGGCAGATGGATGAGCAATACACTCTCCCGAAAAGTGCGGTTAGAATCATTATAACAATAAACCCAATACCGGCCAGTCCAATTGCAGTAATGAACTTTAATAATGACGGAACAAACTGAAGGAAGGTTATGGTTTGTACCCCCTTTTCATTTATTATATCACGAAAATCAAGAAAGATTAAACTGATAGAAAAAAAGAAAACCAGGGCAATTACTACCCTGGTCCATTTCAACCATTTATAACTCATACTTTTATTCTTGCAATATTCATATCCTGAAGATTTCCTGAACCCACTCCTGCCTGTTCAGCCAGAGCAACATAGTCAACTTCCGATGGATCCTTTCCAAATAGTTTAATAGCGGCTGTATCAAGAGCTACCATATCTTTCCCAAGAAGCTGTGCTTTCATTGTCACAACATCTTCAACAGAAACCCCTCTCGGACCATTTCTCTTCATAACACGATAAGCATCAACTACATTTAAATCAGGTTGTCTCCAGGTCGAAAAATCTGCGATACATTGGTGCAGATCATTCCTATGCCAGTATCCACGGTCCCAAACAATTCCCATAAGGTTTTTCATCGATACCGTCATATTGGCTCCACCATGATTTTTTAATACCGGAACATTTATAAATACGTCCGATTCAAGTATTAATTCATGAACTTCAGCGGATTTAAGAGATTTACCCTGGGGAACATCAACATCCTGGTAATATTTCTCACTATTTCCCATCACCATTTTTCCTCCTGCCTTTTTCACAGCATCCTCTATTCCACTATTGGAATAACACTTGGTCCACTCATTACAGGTATGATCAAAAACATACACATTTTTTGCACCCGCAGACTTACAATGCTCAATAATCCTCCCGATTAGTTTCGGATTTGTATTTGCGGCTCTTTCGGGGGATGCATCCCATCCTATATTGGGCTTAATGACAACATTCTGCCCCTTCTTTACAATACTCCTCATCCCGCCATATTCTTCAATAGCCCTATCGAACATTGACGAAGCACTTCCTCCTCTGATAGCAACCATATCGTAATTTCCAGATGATGAAGCAGCACCGAGCTTATATGGATTAATTGTAAAAGCTGTTCCTGCAATAAATCCTACGCTAATTCCACGTTTTAAAAAATCTCTTCTCTTCATAAGGCTTGAAAATTAAGTTGTTT
>CAZGTU010000107.1:0-15619 GCA_964528675.1 uncultured Bacteroidaceae bacterium | reverse complement strand
ATTCCACGTTTTAAAAAATCTCTTCTCTTCATAAGGCTTGAAAATTAAGTTGTTTCCACAAAAATAGCCTAAATAAAATGAAATGGGATGTCTTAGGATGATTAGTGAGGAATATTTATTTAATCTAAATAAGATACCGGATGGTTTTTTTCGAAGATTGAAGCATTTTGTATCTTTGAACTTTCATGATATGATAAACCAGGATACTTATATTCTTACTACAAGCTATTTCGGACCTGTTCAATATTTCTCAAGGATAGTCTCCTCAAAAAAAATAATCATTGAGCAATATGATAACTATTCCCGTCAAACATACCGAAATCGTTGTGTAATTCTTGGCGCTAACGGACCTATCAATCTGAGTATACCGGTAAAAAAGAACAAGTATGAAAAAACACTGGTGAAAGATATTATCATTGATTATGATACGAACTGGCAGAAAGATCATTACAGGGCAATAGTTTCTGCCTATACATCCTCTCCTTTTTTTGAATTCTACTTCGATGAATATCGCTGGGTATTCAATGAAAAACCCACATATCTTATCGATCTGAATATAAAGATCACCGAAATAATCCTTGCACAGATGGATATAAATAAGAACTTGAAGCTCTCAGATAAATTTTTCTTTCTTGATAAGGAAACCGATCTAAGGAATATCATTAGCCCAAAAACAAAGCTGATAAAGGATGTTGATTTCAAGCCTGTAGAGTATACCCAGGTCTTTTCAAACAGGTTTGGATTTGTTCAAAACCTTAGCATCCTCGACCTGCTGTTTAACGCAGGTCCGGAAGCCGAAAAAATTCTTCATGAAAGTCTTGATGAGGACAATTGAAATTTCAAATAAAAAGCCCCGACTGTTAAAACAAAAGGTTTTTTTGGCCGGGGCTTAAATTTTTATAGTTATTACAGGCGTTTACTAAAATCTGAATCCAAAGGTCACCTGCACGGTATTGGAATTGCTAGTATTTTTTGCAGGATCATCAACCGGAGGTAAATAGAGATAATAACTATCCTGGTATGTTGAGTACCGGTAGCCTGCATCCAGGAAGAAGAATTGATTTCGAACACCTATACCTGCTGAAATAACATTTCTGTTTGAATTCACATCACCCTGTGCCGTAGCAAAAGGACTAGAATAATAAGCATAGCCACCCCGGAAATAGACAGGAGCCAATCTAACCTCTCCTCCAACCTTTATGTTGTGTGTTGCCTGATATACATTTTCAATATCTTCATTCTCGGTTCTGAAATTATAATCATTTGCACTGAGATCCGAATTCTGATAATTGATAAACTCGTAATCGACACTTAAAAGTCCCAGCTTGCCAAAGGTTATCGCAGCACTACCTACTGCTTTAGCTGGTGTTCTCAGCCTGTAACGGTAATCACTGACACCCGATGAAGCAAGCATTGGATTTTCAATACCTTCTTCAGGATTAAGGTTTTCAGGATCAATGTATGCTTCCATTGTATTTTCAAATTCATCCTCCAGATAATAAAAGGTTGGAAGATGGAATGAAGCTCCGAGCCTGAGAAAATTTGATGGACGTAGTATAGCACCAAGCTTCAAATTATAACCGGTACCACTTGTAGACAGGTATTCTTCAAATGTAAAACTTTGAGTAAAATTGATAATATCCTGGGGGTCATTCTCAAAATGGATCACGGTTTGCTCAAAATTTACCCTGTTAATCCCAACGGTGGCACCTATATATAATCTGTGATTGTAATTCGCACCAAAAGACAGAAGATACTCACCTATTGATCCCCGGGATTTAATGGTACGTTCCTGAACCTGACCATATCCGGCATCTGCAAAATCATTAAAATATTCATTATTATTCTCATCCCAGTCTATCATATAGGTATCCCATGCGAGTTGCTCATAGAAGGGATCCAGGTCTTCAGCAGGAAGGTCATCTGCATAATAAACAAAATTATCCAGGTAAGAGCTGCTGTTTTGAATTCCTCCCATAAAAATCTCATTGTGGAAATTATTCAATCGATTATATCCGAAACCAAAATTGGTACTGATCCAACCTCTTTCTTTTCCGGTTTTATTGTTGAATATAAACCCAAAATTTCCAAGATTAAGGTTATACTTCTCATCAGTATAGCTGTTTCCAAGGTAATCGGAAGTTGTGTTGTTCCAGTAAAGTGCGGGAGAAATCGTCATTTCTGATCCACGATATAACCCAATACCTCCAGGATTCACAGAAAGGGAGGTGAAATCGCCCCCTACGGCACCAATAGCACCTCCCAGACCAAGAGACCGGGATGTTCCTACAGGGAAAGTCTGGGAATAGCGCAATGCATCGACTTCATTTTGAGCTTTGAGAAAGCCTGCACTTAAAAATAATAATCCTGTTACTATTAATATATAGCGTTTCATTTTTCTGAATTTAAAAGTTAAAAAAAGATCCCGCTGATTGCGGGACCTGTATATGAAATGTTAATATTATCTTCTTCCACCGCCACCTCTTGAGCTTGAAGATCTTGAGCTGCTACTTCTTGATCCGCTGCTTCTGGAGGAACTACTTGAAGACCTGCTATAGCTGCTGCTACGTGAGCTACTACTTGAAGACCTGCTGTAGCTGCCACTACTTCTTGAACTCCTTGAAGGGGAGCTATAGCTACTCCTTGAACTACTTCTTGAAGGAGAGTAACTTCTTGAACTCCTTGAAGGAGTACTGTAACTACTACTACTTGAACTTCTTGAAGGAGTGCTGTAACTTCTTCTGGAGCTGCTTGAAGGACGATTGTATGTGCTGCTTCTTGAAGTTGAAGGTCTTGAATATGTACTTCTACTCCTGCTGCTTGATGAAGGCCTTGTATAGGTACTTCTGCTGCTCGATGAGGGCCTGGTGTAACGGCTTCTGTTATCAGAACTACTGGAACGTGACCGGTTATATTCAGGTGTGGAAGTAGTTCTGGGCCTTGAATACCTGGGAGAATAATCCCTGGTTGTAGGTCTGTTATAAGTGCTTCTGCTTTCACTCGAACGCAGGTTGCTGCGATCAATTGTACGTGTGGCACTTTTTCTTGCATCTGAACTGCTTCTTGCTGTTCTGGTATCTGGTCTTACAGTTGAAGCATTTCTGGTCCTATCCGAACTACGGGCACTTGACCTTGTAATAGTCCTTTCATCTCGACTTTCTCCTGATCTTACCGCAGATGAACGATTACTTGCTCTTCGCTCTGAAGCTGAGTATGTTGATGTCTTTCTATCACTCGTTCTGGCTCTTGCTACCGATGGTGTGTAAGCGGCTCTTGAAGTCCTGTGTCCATAACCCGCGTAACTCCTGGTAGGTGTGCTGTAAGCATAATAGTTGTTAGAATAATAACCATTGTAAAAGCCATGGTAATATCCGTTCCAGTATGAGCCATGATAATAAGGTCTGTTCCACAATCCGCCATAATAATGGGGTCGATGCCATGGACTGTAATAATCATAGTATCCATAACCATAACTGTAATATGGTGAATAGTAAGACCTGTAAGGACTCCACATTGAACCAAACGTTAAGCTGACACCCCAGTGAATTGGATTATAGTCATACCAATAATAATCTGAATAAAAGGGATCATAATAATTCCAGCCATAATAAGGTCTGTGGAATCTGCGAATTCTGGAGGAATAATAATAATCGTAAGGACGATCATCATAATAATAGTTATTGATCACTACCTTGCCGTCTTCATCTTCATAATACCCCTCCCTGTAAGCTTGCTCATTGAATGTAGTGTCGTAAGGCTGTGCTTCATCATAATATTCCTCTGTACCTTCATAATTCTCTCCCAGCATTTCAGCCTCTTTCTGTAATTTATACCGTTCATAATCGGTCAATCCATCATCACCAACCTGTGTCTGATCGGATGGTAAGGGAGTTGATTGCCGTGCCGTCTCCGGGGTCACTGCCTGATCATTCATCGAAGATTCTGTTACACTCTTTTCAGTAACAACAACCTCTGATGAGGGAGCAGGCACATAATATGCATCATCGTAATAACCCGAGTCCGCATAAAATCCTGAAGAACAAGAAGCGAGGAGAATTGATGCTCCTAATAATATGTTTGTAATTGCTTTCATGACGTACCTCCTGATGATTTAATCTCTTTAGGTTTGTGTTTTAATGATTCTTTGGTCTATACAAAACAAATTCCATACCAAATTAAAAAATCCTTCAACTTTTAACACTAATAGGTAGTTTTCGAGTACCAAAATACATTATTAATCACGAAAAGCAAAAAAATGCTCATTTTAGCAGAAGGTTTTTTCCAGGAACATATACTAATTCAACTTATAATGTATTTTTAGAATGCCTCCGGATGGTATTAAAGTTAATTATTATTGCTTTTTCGCTTCAGTTTTTGTTTTAACGGGATAAAATATTGAATAAAATGAAACATTTCATTTCTGTATAAGGATATTATTTTCTTAATTTGCGTTTCCAAAAAATATATACGAATGGCAAAGGTTCTAACATCCAGGCAGGAAAATTATTCTCAATGGTATAATGATCTGGTAATTAAGGCTGATCTGGCCGAATATTCAGCAGTAAGGGGTTGTATGGTTATTAAACCCTATGGTTATGCCATATGGGAGAAAATGCAATCGGTTTTAGATAAAATGTTTAAAGATACCGGACACGAAAATGCATATTTTCCACTTTTTATACCCAAATCTTTTTTCAGCAAAGAAGCCGACCATGTTGAAGGCTTTGCCAAAGAGTGTGCAATCGTAACCCATTACAGGCTTAAAAATGATGAAGTATCCGGCGGTGTGACTGTCGACCCGGAGGCAAAACTTGAAGAAGAGCTTATTATAAGACCTACCTCGGAAACAATTATCTGGAATACCTACAAAAACTGGATACAATCTTATCGTGATCTTCCGCTGCTCATCAATCAATGGGCAAATGTTGTCCGCTGGGAAATGAGAACTCGGCTATTCCTTCGCACAGCAGAATTTCTCTGGCAGGAAGGTCATACAGCACATGCAACCAAGGAGGAAGCTGTTGAAGAAACTCTTAAGATCCTCAATATATACGCAAGCTTTGCAGAAGAATGGATGGCTGTACCTGTTATTAAAGGAATAAAATCGGAAAGCGAAAAGTTTGCCGGTGCTCTTGATACATATTGCATTGAAGCTTTAATGCAGGATGGAAAAGCTTTACAGGCGGGAACCTCACATTTTCTGGGACAGAATTTCGCCAAAGCCTTTGATGTTCGATTCACAAGTAAAGATGGCAAACAGGAATATGTCTGGGCAACTTCATGGGGTGTATCAACACGCCTGATGGGTGCTCTGGTTATGGCACATTCTGATGATAACGGATTGGTGCTTCCTCCAAAGCTTGCTCCTATCCAGGTAGTGATTGTTCCCATCTATAAAAAAGAATCCCAGCTTTCAGAGATTTCAGAAAAAGCCCTGAAAATTAAGTCTGAACTTGAGGACATTGGAATTTCAGTAAAGTATGACGACAGGGATACACATAAACCCGGCTGGAAATTTGCAGAGTATGAATTAAAAGGCATCCCGGTAAGGTTGGCTCTGGGTCCGAGAGATATTGAAAATGACACCATTGAAGTTGCACGAAGAGATACCATGGAAAAAAGTACCCTCAACCAGGAAGGAATTGCAAAACACGTTTCTGACCTTCTCAAAGAGATCCAGCAAAATATTCTAAGTAAATCACTTGATTTCAGGGAGAAGAATACCTGGGATGTAAATTCATGGGACGAGTTTGTGGATGTAATAGAAAATAAAGGAGGATTCATTTCTGCATGGTGGGATGGCACTGCTGAAACTGAAGAAAAGATTAAGGATGAAACTAAAGCTACCATTCGTCTGATACCGATGAATCCACATGAAGGAGAAGGAAAATGCGTTTATTCAGGAAAAAAAGCTAAAATGAAGGTGTTATTCGCAAGAGCCTATTAATATCATTTCATTAATTTTCTGTCAATCTACTTTATCCGGTTAAAAAACATCGCCAAGCATTTTCTATTATTATTGATTTCAACTAATTTCGAAGAAATCTTTAAATCCTTCAATCATGAACAAATATCTATTGATTTCTTTGATTATAATATTAGTGGCATTCAATTCCTGCCAGCGTAACCTGGAATTTCTAAATAAAAGTTTCTACGGAGATCAAACTACACCCCAGGTAGAATTGATAAGCGATTCCGATGAGATTTCTGTCCGTTTTGAAAGATCAAGGGTATTTATTAACGGAAATCCTTACTCTTATGACATTACAGAAATAAATGACAGCTATTATCTTATCAAAGCTGAGATAGATGATAATGAAGCTATATCTGAAATTATTTTCAGGTATGAAAAAGAAGACGGAGATCTCATACTGATAGGAGCCGATACAGAAGATTCAGTTGTTCTTATGACCCAGGAAAGAGTATTTCATAATAAATTGCAAAAATTCAATGAGGTTACACTGACCTCTGATATCAGTCATCTTTCGGATAATCAAAAAAGAATGCTGGTACTTTTGTTTGAGGCTGCAGATGTTATGAACGACATTTTTTGGATGGAGTCATACGGAGATAAAGAACAGTTGATGGAAACCACAGATAATGACACTCTTAAGGATTTATTCAGAATTAATTACGGACCATGGGAGAGGCTCAATAATAACGAACCTTTCTTACCACGATACGGTGAAAAATACCCGGGAGCTAACTTTTATCCTTCCGATATGACTGTCGAAGAATTCAAAGAATTTAATGATCCTGACAAAACCAGTCAGTATACACTCATAAGGCGAGATAATGAAGGTAAGCTGAAAACAGTGTGGTATCATGAAGCTTTTGCAGAGCATGTAAAAAAGGCATCAGACCTGTTAAAAGAAGCTGCAGGCTATGCAGAAGATGACGGATTTAAGGAATACCTGGAAAAAAGAGCCGAAGCTTTTCTCAACGATGAGTATTATGAGAGTGATGTAGCATGGATGCAAATGAAAGAAAATGATATCGATTTTATTATAGGTCCCATCGAAAATTATGAAGATCAGCTTTTCAATTATAAAGCTGCTCATGAGTCTTTCATATTGATCAAGGATAAAGAATGGAGTGAAAAAATTTCGCGACTTGCAGATTTACTTCCAATGCTTCAAAGAGAATTACCTGTTCCCGATAAATACAAACAGGAAACTCCCGGAACGGGGTCAGATCTGAACGTATACGATGCTGTTTTTTATGCAGGAGACTGCAACGCCGGCAGCAAAACGATTGCAATAAATCTACCGAATGATCCGGAAGTCAGAAAAAATTACGGAAGTCGCAAGCTTCAGTTGAAAAATTCCATTCGATATAAATTTGAAAATATCCTGGTTCCCATTTCCAATGTATTAATACACGAAGATCAACGACAGTATATCGACTTTAACGCTTTTTTCGAGAACACCATGTTCCATGAAGTTGCCCATGGTCTGGGTATTGATTATACAATAAATGGCAAAGGTCCGGTTCGCCAGGCCTTGCGTGAAGCATATACACCCATTGAAGAGGGCAAAGCCGATATCCTTGGGCTGTATATTGTAACCAAACTCACAGAAATGGGTGAATTGGACGACAACGAACTCATGGATAACTATGTAACCTTCATGGCCAGTATATTCCGTTCTATTCGTTTTGGAGCATCATCTGCCCACGGAAAAGCCAATATGATCCGGTTCAATTATTTCCAGGAGAAAGGAGCATTCGCCAGAGATGAAAACGGTAATTATAGCATTGATTTTGAGAAAATGAAATCGGCCATGGAAGATCTCACCCTTGAAATAATTACCATACAGGGGGAAGGTGATTATGAAAAAGCAAGCAAAATGGTAGAAGAAAAAGGCTATGTTGGGGATATACTGTTAAATGATATTCAAAAATTAAACACCCTCGACATACCGGTTGATCTGGTCTTTGAACAGGGGAAAGATTATATTGGTCTTTAAGTTTTGAAATTCAGAAAGGTATAGCATCCTATTTATCAACAGAATAAATGATAGATGTTCATTCTTTTCAGAGGTTGTTCTTCACAGGACAACCTCTTTTTTTTAATTTTACAAGAAAACCTTATGCAGGAAGAGTTTCAAAAAACATTTTACGGCAAGAATCTCATTGCACCTTCTCATAAGATTATATTGGCTGTCTCAGGAGGTATTGACAGTATGGTAATGGCAGATTTATTCTCGCGTATGGAAAATGAGTTGATGGTTGCTCACTGTAATTTCAGTCTCAGAGGGAAGGAATCGGATGAAGATGAGGAATTTGTCAGAGATTATTGTTCGCGTAAATCTATGCCCTTTGTTTCAAAAAGATTTGATACTATAGCCTATGCGGAAGAGAATAACATCTCCATTCAAATGGCTGCAAGAGACCTGAGGTATAACTGGTTTTATGAATTACACCATGAAAAAAATTTTGACTTTGTCGCTACAGCCCACAACCTTGATGATCAAATTGAAACTTTCTTCATCAATCTGACAAGAGGAACCGGCATAAGGGGGTTAACCGGTATATCTGCCAGAAGTGGGATACTGATCAGACCATTGATCAGATTTACCCGTCATAGAATAGAGGCTTACGCTGACAGACACAGAATAAGCTGGCGAGAGGACACATCCAATTTATCCATAAAGTATATCCGTAACAAATTCCGGCATCAAATCCTGCCATTGATGAAGGACGTAAATCCTTCTTTTGAAAATACAATGGAAGATAATATGGATAAACTATCAAAAGTTCAATCAGTTTACCTCAAGTATATTGAAGAAAGAAAAAGCTACATCCTGCGAAGGTCTGGAAAACAATACATTATAATCATAAACACTCTATTAAAAGAGGAATTCGGAGAAAATATTTTATATGAAATTTTAAGTGACCTTAATTTCAGTGCATCCGCAATAAAAGATATCTGGAAAAGTTTGGAGGCTTCTCCAGGTAAAAAATTTTATTCAGATACGCACCGATTAATAAAAGACAGAGAAGAACTGATCATTGAGGCAAAAAAACCATCGGAAGAAAAAAAATATTATATTGATCAGGAGCAAAAGGAGGTAAATGTTCCCCTTCATCTTTCCATTGCCTATTCAGAGAATAAAAATTTCGAAATTCCCCCTTATCCTGACATAGCATGTCTTGACGCTGATAAATTAGATTTTCCGCTTATCATCAGAAAATGGCATCCGGGAGATTACTTCCATCCCCTTGGAATGTCAAGTACCAAAAAACTGAGTGATTTTTTCATTGACAATAAGTTCTCTATACCCCAAAAAGAAAACACCTGGCTTTTATGCAGCGGGCAGGATATTGCCTGGATCATTGGCCACAGAATTGATGAGCGGTTCAAGATCAGGGATGAAACCCGGAATGTTATGAAAATCCAGGTAATGGAATGAATGAAGGCTTTGCCGGGGTGAACACACCCTGAGGGTTTTAGACCCTAAGGGTGTGAGTTTGCACGACCGTCATCCACCACATAACCAATACATTACCCTCTCCTCAAAATACGAAATATCCCTAAAACCAAATTCCGTAATCATTCATTCAATCCCAGGTTATTCCGTAAGGAATTAAAATAATCTTTCAATCCCTCAGTGTCTTTTTTCTTGATCATCTTGATCAATTCCTCAAGACTTTTATTGATGTCTTCCACCTGCTCAAGACTGTAAGGATTCAATAATATCTCAGAAAGCAAATAGTCATCCTCTGATAACAAGCCCTTTGCTATGTCAAGATGTCTCTTGAAAGTTGTTCCGGGTGCTTCCTGTTGCTTCATGCGGGAAGCAAAAACAAGGGTGGAAGAAAAGGGAACAGAAAGTGAATAAGCAATGGTCCTGTCGTGCTCTTCAAAACTGTACTCATGAATCTTTAATCTCATGGAGGAATAAAATTTCCTGAAAAACTCAACGCCCTCAGGATCAGATTCATTTATAATAATCGCATTTTCTTCGCTTAAATCTTTCACATTGGCAAAAGTGGGGCCAAACATAGGGTGAGTGCTTACAAATCGCTTGCCGGCTTTCTTATAAAATTTCGAAAGTCCATTCTTAACTGAAGTAATATCAGAAATAATACAGTCTTCACCGAGATAAGGCACAAGCTCTTCGAAAACCTTAACCGTATTCTCAAGACTCACGGCATTTATCAGTAAATCAGGCTGAAACTCGAAAAGATCTTCCAGGTATAGAAATTTCCGTGAATTAAAGAAATACTTCATTTTGCTTCGGTCTGAATCATAAACCCCTACTTCGTAATCCAGACAAAGGGATTCTACAAACCATGAACCCATATTACCGGCACCTACAACAGCTATTCTCATTTCAATTCTATTATTTTTTAAAAATTCTATTTATTTTCCCTTCCAGCAACATAAGATCTGCCAGAACGATGGCCACAACACCTTCCAATACAGGGGGAACCCTCAGGGCAATGCATCGATCGTGACGCCCCTCAATTTTCAGCTCCTCCAGTTGCCCGGATTCAACATTTAGCGTTTTCTGGGCTTTTGATACACTGCTGGTCGGTTTTACAGCAACTCTCACAATCATTGGGTTACCATTGGTAATTCCACCGTTAATACCACCGGCATAATTAGTTTCGGTCTTCCCATCCGGAGATATTATATTGTCATTATGCTCACTGCCTTTCATTTTCACTGCCTGGAAACCGGATCCAAACTCCACACCTTTTATGGCAGGAATAGCAAATATGGCATGACTGACAAGAGATTCCACAGAATCAAAAAAAGGTTCCCCGAGTCCTGCCGGAAGATTATTCACTCTGCACTCAACTACTCCTCCTATGGAATCTTCCTCCTCCACAGCCCTGTCAATGGCTTTTTCTATGTCTTTGATTCCCCCGGCTTCGATCAATTCTGCATTGAGTGTAATATCTCCAAGTAATTTTTTGGCTATCACTCCTGCCGAAACAAGAGCAAGTGTCAAACGACCGGAGAAATGACCTCCTCCCCTGTAATCTTCAAAACCCCCATATTTTTTTGTCGCTACAAAATCAGCATGTCCCGGCCGGGGTGTTTCTCTGAGCTTTAAATAATCGCTGGATCTGGTATTGGAATTCTCAAACTGGATATTTACAGGTGCTCCCGTGGTATGTCCGTTGAAAACTCCACTCATAAATCTGGGTAAATCAGTCTCCTTCCTGGGTGTCGTTCCTTTTGCTCCGCTCTTCCTGCGAGAAAGATCTTTTTTGAAGTCTCCCTCAGACAGGGGAAGTCCGGCAGGACAGCCATCGATGATAACTCCTACAGAATTCCCGTGAGATTCCCCATATACTGATACCCTGAATATTCTACCGAATGAATTCATATGCGAATGTATTGTTTTTTTTCAGTCCGTTAATATCTGGCTCCTCCAGAGAGGTCAACAAAATGCTAAGATATCGCTTAAATCCTGATATGATTGATTCAAGGTTTCATTATTCCAAAAATTTCTTCAAGTTCACTTTTTGTTAGCTGGCCGGGAGCAGTTTTATTTCCTCCATCCGGGAATGCAAATGTAAATTCTGCGCCCATATAAACAGCAGCGACCCTGGATAACATACCCTTATCACCCATTCCAAGGATGATTTTCTTACCGGGTTTCCGGTAAAGTGTAAGAAGATTTACCAGGTCATCATCAGTTATGACTTTGCAGGCAATTTTAGCAATATCAGCTCCCATGCTGTATATTTCTCTCAGAATCTCATTAAGAACTCCCTTTTCAGGGGTGAACTCATAATTATGATAGGAAAAGATCAATTTGCTATCTCTTTCTTTAATCTCATTAAACAATTCCTCAAGTAATCCTTTATCCGACTGAATATCAAAATCAATGTAAGCTACGCCTGAATTCAATGCCTGAGAATAAAGATTAACCCTCCTTTCATCACTGTAATCAGATTTGCGACAGGTAAATACTATTTTTGCACCTGCATCAAAAAGTTGAAGATATTGTTCATCTTGCAGATCCATAAGATCAGCACGGATCTCTACAAGTTCTTCATTTTTACAGATTGAGAGGGCCTCAATGAATCCTGTTTTTCCAATACTAACGCAAATCATGTAAAAGCGATCTTATTTTATGAATTGGTATTCCTTTAACTACGGCTTTTCCGACATCCTCAAGCAATATAAAATCCATAGTATCTTTTCTTCGTTTTTTATCCTTTTTCATTGCTTCTGCCATCAGGTCAGGATCAAAATCAATACTTACCGGTAAACCGGCTTTGACAAGAAGATTTTCCAGTTGGGAAATAACTTCATTTTCTATCATTCCCATTTTGACCGAAGCCTTTGTTGCAAGCATCATTCCGATGGCTACAGCTTCACCATGTGATATTCCGTACAATTTTTCAAGGGCATGTCCAAAAGTATGACCAAAATTTAAAAGCTTTCGATCTCCGCTTTCATATTCATCGCTTTCAACAATCTCAACTTTTGTTTTCACCGATTCCTTCACCAGGTACTCCAGGGTATCCTTTTCAAATTCAATCGCGTGTTCCAGATTTTCCTCCAGATAGGGAAAAAGATCACCCCGCCTGATGAAGGCATATTTTATTATCTCAGAAAATCCTCCGATAAACTCTTTCTTTGGCAATGTTTTTAAACTGTCTAAATCACATAAGACGAACTGCGGTTGATTAATCACACCAATGAGGTTCTTATATCCTTTGTAATTAATACCGCTCTTCCCTCCTATTGCAGCATCAACCTGACCCAATAAAGTAGTGGAAACATAGCCGAATTTTATACCCCTGAAATAAGTTGAAGCAACAAAACCGGCAAGATCTGTAGTGATACCTCCTCCAATCCCCACTAAATTCCAGCTCCGGTCAACATTTTTGTCCAACAAAAACTGAAAAATCTCATTATAAGTTTCAAGACTTTTACTTTCCTCTCCTTCAGCTACAGAAATTATTGGAAAGGAATTTAATTTCTCCCGGTGAAATTTTAATACGTTTTCATCTGCAATAAGGATAGTGAATTCCGGAGAAACCAGTTCGTCAAGTTTTGTCATAGAACCGGGTATGAAAATGCCGGTTTCTCCCGCGTGAGTTTTAAGCCTTATTCGGTTCATTATGAAAATTTTCCTTTTGATTCATTACCACAGTTTGATGATTAATGGATTCCTGGTGAACGGCGCGGAATATTTTAACAATGAATTCCTCACTAAGTCCTTTTCTTCCACCAAGATTTATCCTCTTGTTAAGAATGTCATCCCACCTTTTACTCTGGAGAATAGTCAGGTTATTTTCTTTTTTATGACGACCAATTTCTTCTACAACCTTCATCCTTTTTTCAAAAAGATTTATAAGTTTATCATCCAATTTATCAATTTGTTCTCGCAATTCAGCAAGATTTAATTCCACATCGAAATCACTGCCCGGTTCTCTCAATATTATCCGGTCCATTACCTCTTTCAACGCAGCAGGGGTTAACTGTTGTTTTGCATCGCTCAATGCTTTATCAGGATTGAAATGAGATTCTATGATCAAACCATCGAAGTTCAAATCCATAGCCTTTTGGGATATATCATAGATGAGCTGGCGATTCCCACAAATATGACTGGGATCGGTGATAATGGTGAGATCCGGGACTCTACGACGAAGTTCTATAGGAATTTGCCATTGAGGGTCATTCCTGAAGAGGGTTTTATCGTATATGGAAAATCCCCTGTGAATAGCTCCAAGCTTATTCAATCCGGAATTATTAAGTCTTTCCAATGCACCAATCCACAATTCAACATCAGGATTAACCGGATTTTTAACCAGTACGGGAATGTCTACGCCTCTCAGTGAGTCAGCTATTTCCTGAACTGCAAATGGATTGGCTGTTGTCCTGGCTCCTATCCAGAGAATATCAATTCCGTTTTTAAGTGCATCATATACATGTCTCACATTGGCCACCTCTGTTGAAGTAAGCATACCGGTCTCTTCTTTAACCGCTTTCATCCATTGCAATCCCTCAGATCCGACCCCTTCAAAGGCATTGGGCCGCGTCCGGGGTTTCCAGATACCGGCTCTGAAAATCTTAATTCCATTTGCAGCCAGATCCCGGGCGGTGGATAACATTTGTTCTTCACTTTCAGCACTGCAGGGCCCTGCAATGACAATAGGTCTGGAAAAACATTCCCCGCACCAGCTAAAATTATCAAGTTTCAAATCTACACCCATGGTTTTTATATTTTATTCCATTATTGATTTACCTTTTTCATATTCACCCAGTATACCAAGTTCACTGGTAAATGGACGTATAGCTTCAAGTGATTTTCTATACCAGTCATAATCATCAAACATCAGATCTGCATAAAACTGATACTCCCAGTCCTTCCCCATTATGGGCATGGATTGTATTTTAGTAAGATTCTGGTCATAATAAGAAAGAATTGATAAAATTTTTGAGAGTGAACCTGTTCTGTGTGCCAGTGCAAAGTGAATGGATGCTTTATTTACCCTGTCAGGATCAGGATGATTTCCGTTATTTTCTTTCAGAATCAAAAAACGGGTATAGTTCATTTTATTGGTTTCAATACCCTTTGCAAGAATATTTAAGCCGTATTTCTTTGCTGCCAGTGTGCTTGCAATAGCCCCCGTTCCGGTCAAACTGTTTTCTTTTATATCTTTTGCACTCAGAGCAGTATCCAGACTTTCGATCAACTTTATCCCAGGGTATTGATCAAAAAATTCCTGGCATTGCAAAATCGCCATAGGATGTGAAAAAACCTCCTTGAGATCTGCTGTTTTCTGCCCGGGGAGAGCAACAAGGTTTTGCTTTATTCTTAAATATATCTCACCCGTGATCTTCATATGAGAATCTTTGATAAGATTATAATTGGGAAGAATGCTGCCAGCCAGACTATTTTCTATGGCCATGATCCCGTAATCGACTTGCTTTTTTTTCAGAGATTTCAAAAGTCCCCGAAAAGTGTCCCGGGGCAGAATTTCGGTTGGTTCATCACCAAAAAAATGCATTGCAGCAATCTCGTGGAAGGCACCATACCCTCCCTGTATTGCTATCTTTTTGATTTTTATTTCTGTGTTATCCATTACCTTAAATAAAAAAAGGCCCCTTTTTACCGGGACCTTTCATTCTATGCTTTATATATACAATAACATCCCGGTATCTATCGTGAAAAAAAATAGAAATAAAAAAAATACCAGAATGCTGAAATTTGCTTCATCACCAAATTTTGTATGAAAATTTTTAACAAAATAAATCATATAGATTAACATTTGCAAGAAAAGTTGATTATTTATGAATAATTTAAAGTTGAAATTTGATAATTGGAAAAACGAATTTAATGGTTTTTCTTCTATCCGACCCACTAATCCCTAACGTGGACAAGCCACAACTAAACAAATAACAAATCTCAAAATATAAATATCAAATAAATCTCAAAATACAAATATCAAATAACAAACAAATTTCAATCAACAAATGACCAAACAGGTTTTTCATTCTGCAAAGCGAGTAAGACTATGTAAAAGAAATTTAAGTAACTTGTTTCGTTTTTGAAATTTTGCTATTGTAAATTATTTGTTTTTTGGAACTTGTTTTTTGGAATTTTTGCCAAATAATGCAAGAATATTAGACATAAGGTACTAA
>CAZGTU010000106.1:0-15762 GCA_964528675.1 uncultured Bacteroidaceae bacterium | reverse complement strand
TCTGATTGTGCAGTATTCCTTTTAACCTGGCTTCCCGTGACAATTTTTATATTTCTTGCCACTTCCACACGGGCATGGTTCATTTCTGCCGATTTTCTTTTCCACCCTAACAGGTGAAGCCTTTTTCTTTTCAGGATTTCCTGAGGGATCGTTGTACTGTGGAGTTTCGTGTTTATTTGCCTCAAATTTACTGAGATCAAGTCGTTTGGGTTCTTTCGCTTTTTGCACCGCTCCCGGATCTGAAATCGGGATGTGTCCTTTCATTAAGGTTGCAACAACCTCTTTATTAACCTTGTCGACCATCTGGCGGAATAATTCGAACGACTCGAACTTATAAATCAGTAATGGATCTTTTTGCTCATAAGTTGCATTCTGTACCGATTGTTTGAGGTCGTCCAGCTCCCGAAGATGTTCCTTCCAGTTATCATCAATCGTAGCAAGGGTAATTGTTTTTTCATACGAACGGACAAGGTCTTGTGCTTCAGACTCATAAGCTTTTTTAAGATCGGTAACTACACGATAAACTTTTTGCCCGTCGGAAATAGGAACAACAATATTCTCATAAACTGCTGATTGCTTTTCGTAAACATCCTTGATCACAGGAAAGGCCTGTTTTGCAATGGCATCCTCTTTTCTTTTATAAGTATTTAATATAAGTGAATACAACTTATCGATGAGTTCGTTATTATCGGCTTTAAGGAATTCAGATTCACTTACGGGGCTTTCAATTGAAAGTGTTCTTATCAACTCAAATTTGAAGTCTTCAAAATTACCCTCGGCCAGGTATTGATTCACTATGCTCTCCACAACATCATACATCATATTTGCAATATCCACGCTCAATCTTTCACCATATAGAGCATGCCGCCTGCGCTTATAGATCACTTCGCGCTGGGAGTTCATAACATCATCATACTCCAGCAATCTTTTCCTTATGCCGAAATTGTTCTCTTCGACTTTTTTCTGTGCTCTTTCGATGGATTTACTGATCATGGAATGCTGGATAACCTCTCCTTCTTTGAGTCCCATCTTATCCATAAGGCCCGAAATCCTTTCGGAGCCGAATAAGCGCATAAGATCATCTTCAAGGGAAACATAGAATTGTGATGATCCGGGATCACCCTGTCTTCCTGCTCTACCTCTTAACTGACGGTCTACTCTTCGGGATTCGTGCCTTGCTGTACCCAAAATTGCCAGACCACCGGCCTTCCTTACTTCAGGCGTGAGTTTAATATCTGTTCCTCTACCTGCCATGTTTGTGGCAATGGTCACAGTTCCACTCCTTCCGGCTTCAGCAATAATTTCTGCTTCCCGTTGATGCAGTTTTGCATTCAGAACATTATGCGAAATTTTTCTGATTTTCAACATCCTGCTGAGGGTTTCGGATATTTCAACGGAGGTTGTACCTACAAGAACAGGTCTTCCCTGACTAACAAGATTATCGATTTCCTCGATTACCTGGTTATATTTTTCTCTCTTGGTCTTATAAACAAGGTCCTGTCTGTCATCTCGTACAATAGGCCGGTTTGTGGGAATCACGACAACATCCAGCTTATAAATATCCCAGAATTCACCGGCTTCAGTTTCAGCCGTACCCGTCATACCTGCGAGTTTGTGATACATTCTGAAATAATTCTGTAGAGTAATGGTGGCAAAAGTTTGGGTAGCAGCTTCCACTTTTACATTTTCCTTTGCTTCAATTGCCTGATGCAAACCATCGGAATAACGACGTCCTTCCATGATCCGGCCGGTCTGTTCATCCACAATCTTTACCTTATTATCGATAACAACATATTCAACATCTTTCTCAAAGAGAGAATGGGCTTTCAATAATTGATTAATTGTATGAACCCGTTCGGATTTAACGGCATAATCCTGCAATAATTTGTCTTTTTTCAAGACTTTTTCCTGATCTTTTATACCCGATTTCTCTATCTCAGCAATTTCGGAACCAATATCAGGAAGAATAAAGAAATCAGGATCGTCAGTGGTAGAGATAAGGTCAATGCCTTTATCGGTAAGCTCAATGGCATTTTGTTTTTCTTCAATAACAAAATACAGTTCATCGGTAACTTCAGGCATTCTCTTTGAATTCTCCTGCATGTAAAAGTTCTCGGTTTTTTGCATAAGGGTTTTGTTTCCTTCTTCAGAAAGCAGTTTAATAAGTGCTTTATTTTTCGGAAACCCTTTATGTGCCTGAAGCAGGTAGAAACCGGCTTTTTCGGTATTCTTTTCAGCAAGTTGCTTCTTTGCTTCGGCAAGAATTTTAGTTACCAGTTTTCTCTGGGCTTCAACAATTCTTTCAACACGAGGCTTAAGTTCCTGAAACTCCTGCTTTTCTCCCTGTGGAATGGGGCCTGATATAATCAGGGGAGTCCTGGCATCATCAATGAGCACTGAATCCACCTCATCCACAATGGTAAAATTATGTCTTCTTTGAACGAGATGTTCAGGACTGACAGCCATGTTATCACGAAGGTAATCAAAGCCAAATTCATTATTTGTGCCGTAAGTTATATCACATTTATATGCTCTTCTTCTTTCTTCTGAATTGGGCTGATGTTTATCAATGCAGTCAATTGTAAGCCCATGGAACTGGTAAATGGGTCCCATCCATTCTGCATCCCTTCGGGCAAGGTAATCGTTTACCGTTACCAGGTGAACACCTTTTCCGGTGAGTGCATTCAAAAAAACAGGCAATGTTGCCACCAGTGTTTTACCTTCCCCGGTTGCCATCTCGGCAATCTTTCCCTGGTGCAATACCACACCTCCAATCAACTGTACATCATAATGGATCATATCCCAGGTAACTTCATTACCTCCGGCCATCCAGGTATTCTTCCAGTAAGCATTATCTCCCTTTATTTCGATATGCTCCATATCTGCCGCGAGATCTTTATCAAAATCCCTGGCTGTCACTTCCAGGACTTCATTTTCGGTAAATCTTTTAGCAGTTTCTTTAACAATGGAAAATACTTCGGGAAGCACCTCATTCAGAACCTCCTCATACTTATCGTCAATTTCCTTCTCTAATTTATCAAGTCGGGAATAGATCTCTTCTTTTTCACTGACCTCGATTTCTGGGGTTTCGGCCTTTTCCCTGAGTTGCTTAACCTCTTCCTCCTCTTTGGTAACGTATTCCCTTACCTTTTTCCGAATCGCATCGGATCGGTCCCTCAACTCATCATTGGATAAGTTTTCAATCTCGGGATAAACAGAATTTATTTGATCGATGTAAGGCTGAATTTCTTTAAGATCCCTTTCTGCCTTGTTTCCAAGAAATTTTCCAAGGACTTTATCTAAAATGCTCATATATTTTTCTGTTGTTTTCTTATATTCAACAAAATTAGTCTTTTTAAATTAACTATCGAATTATAACGTGATTAAAGTTATTCAATTGTTTTATCACTTGATCTTAAGCTAATAAGATATTATTTTGATTCGGGTTAAATCAGTGTTAAAACATAAATCCCCGATAATGAAAATATATTTTCTGGTTTTTTACATTAACTTTGCTTTACAAACCAGTAAAATATATCTGTCAAATGAAAGCTTTTTATGTGAGTATTGGATTGCTGCTGATTTGCACTCCTATGATGGCCCAAAAAAAAGCCGAAAGAGCTCCCCTCAATCCGCAGTTTATAAAATATGCGGAAGAAATCAGGAAAAAATCAGGTGATGCAGAAACTTTACCAACCGGATATTTCCCGAGTCCTGTTAAATTTCATTTTAACGAATCCGCCTATATTGAAGACAGGAAGAAAAGCACTCAAGAACTTCCAGATTCATACGATTTAAGAGATTTAAATTTCATTACTTCTGTAAAAGATCAAAATCCCCTGGGTTCATGCTGGACCTTTTCAAGTATTGGAGCGATTGAATCCCGCTGGCTGCAACTTGGAGGATATTCCAGATTCAGTCTGGACCTGTCGGAAGAAAACATGGGAACCTGTCATGGATTCGAATACGGTATTAATGATGGTGGAAATGATCTTATTGCAGCTGCATATCTGACCAGACTTGATGGCCCTGCAACAGAGGCATCCGATCCCTATTCCAGAAATCCAAATGCCAAATGCCCCAGTACATCTGTTGATATTCCTGAATATGTACCCACAGTTTTATGGTTACCCAAAGACGTTAATATTGTTAAACAAGCTATATATGATTACGGAGCTGTTACCTCCTCTATTCATGTAGACCAGCATCCCTTTTTAGAAGGGCATCTTCTTTCTATGAATCAAGGTGACTATACATTCTATTACGGGGGAACAAATCCTGTAAATCACGGAGTCCTTATTGTAGGTTGGGACGATAATATTTCAGTGACAGGTGGTTCTGCAAGTCCCGGACCAGGCACCGGCGCATGGATTGTAAAAAACAGTTGGGGAAAAGAATGGGGTGATAGAGGATACTTTTATGTGTCCTATGAAGATACACGTTTTCTCTCTTCAGTATCATTATTTCCCGATCGCATTGAAAAATCAGAGGTTGACACTATGTATATGTTCGATAAGCTGGGAATGACAACCTCATATGGTTTTCGTAATGAAGTTTCTTACGGACTTGCCAAATACGAAGCCCCAACCCCTAATTTCATCGATAAAGTGGGTACCTTTGTAAATACCTCCGGATCTGTTGTAGATATAGAGATCTGGGACGATTTTGATGGCGATTCACTCAGCAACCTCCTGGCTGTATCGGAAAACAATTTCTGCAAATTCCCCGGATATTACACATTTGACATTCCCACACTTGTTGAAGGTGATTACTACGTTAAGATAAAATATTTTACTCCCGGCTATTCATATCCAATCCCCGCTGAAGCATCGATTACCTTTCAGGGAGAGGATTATGCCCTGCCTGAACTGAGAGACTCCGGGTATTTTTGGATCAGTGAAGAGGGTGATGAATGGCAGGCGATGGGAAATGATGTTGAAGATTACGAGGCTGACCTTTCGATCCGTGTTTATGCCAACAGGAACACTGAACTGAATGCTTTCTTTGAAGCAAATAAAACATACACCTGTGTGGATGTACCTGTGGAATTCAGTCATGCTTCCAATGGAGAGATCACGAGCTATTCCTGGAGTTTCGGAGAAGGAGCCAGTCCCTCGACTGCAGATACTGAAGGGCCGCATAATGTTTCCTATTCAAGCAGCGGTTTGAAAGATGTGAGTCTCACCATTACCGGACCTTCAGGATCCGTAACACTCACAAAAAGCAGTTACATAGAAGTGGTTGAGGAACTTGAGATTTTCCTTCCTTATTCGGAAAAGAAACTGGTTAATGGTAAATCCCTTCCGCTTAATGCCTATGGAGCTGATGACTATATATGGAGTCCCTCTGCCGGATTGGATACTACTGAAGGAGCTTCTGTTATAGCTTCTCCGGGCGATACTATCACTTACACCGTGAATGGTACAATGGGAACCTGTTCAGGTTCAACCAGTATTACAATAAATGTAGTCGAAAGTCCGGATAATGATGACATATGCGATGCCATTGAACTGGTGCCCGGCGGATGGTACGGCGTTTATACCAACCGGAATGCAACCGTGGAAGATGGTGAACCTGCACCCCCTGAAGGAGAGTGTGACGAGGAAATGCACTGGTGTGTGGAAGGTGGTTTGCAAAATTCTGTATGGTTCAAATTTACGGGACCTGAAACAGGCATTGTCAGTTTCGATGCACCCGGAATGGATAATCAGCTTGCCATCTGGAAAGTCGATGAATGTGACAGTATTTTCAGTGAAGATGCCAGGGATCTAATTGCAGCATTTGACGATTATTACGGAGAAGAACTGCAATTTGCTGCCGCTCTGGAGAACGTAATCGTGGTTCCGGGTGAACAATATTATCTCCAGGTCGACGGAAGTGCCGGCGGAGTTGAAGGATCCTTCGCACTTATTTTCTGGGATGCTCCTCTCAGCGCAGAACAATATGAGCAGGATGTCCAAGAAATGAATCTGCTGAATGTCTACCCCAATCCCGGCAACGGTATATTCGACATTTCCCTTGACGGCAATGACCTGCAAAATGTAGTCATCGAAGTATATAATAACGCAGGAAAGCTGGTTTTTATGGATGAATATGTAAATATTCCGGGAGTAAACCATACACTTTACCTGAATAATCTCGAATCTGGTATTTATTTCCTTAATCTTAAAACAGAAAAGAACAGCTTTAACCGAAATTTGATAATTCGTTAGTCGCACTTACAGAAAAATGAGACAATCTCAATCCCTGTAATTCAAATTGTTCAGGTTGAGAGATTGTCTTATTTTTTTAACAAAAATTTTTTTTTCAACACTGCAATCACATTGCAGTGGGATTTTGTACTTTATAAGACCTTCGAGGTTTTAAGACCTTCGAGGTCTTAGAGATAAACCTCAGACATACAGAACAAAACCCTCCTCCCCGCCGTTTCTTCATAAATGAATTAATAAAATGGTGTCTCTCAAATTAAAAATATTTCTTCTGATTTTTCTGATGCCATTATCGGTTTATTCCCAGGCATGGATGAAAGAACTCCCTGATAAAAAATCTTTCAAACAACAAGGCAGATTTTACCAGCTTCAGGAAGCATTCGATTATTACTGGCAAGGGAAAGAAATAGAAAAAGGAAAAGGCTGGAAACAGTTCAAAAGATGGGAAAATTTTATGGAACCCAGGGTATACCCCGAGGGAAATATGAGTTTACCACCTTTGAATAATGAATTGAAAAGTTTCAGGGAAGAAGGAAATTTACCGGCTAACTGGCAAAGTCTGGGACCCGATATTGTACCTCCGATTGTTTATGCCAATAAAAATTCCGGAGCCGGCAGACTGAATGCGGTTGCTTTTCATCCGGCAAATTCCAATATTATGTGGGTTGGCGCGCCCTCGGGTGGGGTATGGAAAACCACCGACAAAGGCAGAACATGGAAATCATTAACCGATGATTTATTTAGCATTGGTGTTTCAGATATCGCTGTTAATCCTTCCAATCCAAATCTGTTGTATATTGCAACAGGAGATGGAGACGGAGGAGATACATACGGAATCGGGATCTTAAAATCACGTGATGGTGGTGAGACATGGGAAACCACAGGACTGGAAAATACAGTTGATCAACGTATCTTTTTCAGGAAATTACTAATTGATCCCTCCAATCCAAATATAATGATTGCCGCATCCAACAACGGTATATACCGCACAGAGGATGGTTTTGAGAGTTATTCCATTGTTCGTAGCGGCCATTTTAAGGATATCGAGTTTCAACCCGGAAACCCTGATGTTGTTTACGCAGCAAGTTATAATTTCAGGGGAGTAGCAGCGATATACCGATCTACAGATAATGGAAACAATTTCAGCCAGGTGCAGGGTATTGATCTTGAAGGAAGTGTTAGCAGAATTGAACTTGCAGTTACCCTCGATAATCCCGATGTAGTTTATGCTCTTGCCAGTGATTCTGATGATGATGGTTTCTTTGGTCTTTACAAGTCGGATGATGCCGGATTGAATTTTAATAAAAAATACGGACGTGATGATAAAAATCTTCTGGGCTGGTCCTTTGATGGCTCGGACGAGGGAGGACAGGGCTGGTATGATTTATCGCTTGCCGTTTCACCGACAAATGAAGATCTTGTTTTCGTCGGAGGAGTGAATGTCTGGCGATCATCCAACAGTGGAAAGAATTTCAGCATTTCGGCACACTGGATAGGTTCCGGTTCAGTAGCCTATGTCCATGCCGATCATCATATGTTAAAATACAATACCAGTACAGGTGAGCTTTTCAGTGCCAATGACGGAGGTTTATATTATACTGATGACAAAGGTTTTACATGGAATGACATTAGTGAAGGTCTGAATATTCTCCAGATCTATCGAATGTCTGCCTCGAAAGGCCTCTATGATCTTTTTATTACAGGTAACCAGGACAACGGTAGTATGAAAAGAATAAACGGAGAATGGTCAATGGTTACGGGTGGAGATGGCATGGATAACCTGATTGATCCGGATGATCCCGATAGATTTATTACCAGTTATTATTATGGAACTTTCTTTAAAACCAATGATGGGGGTGAAAATTTTAAAAGAATAGGTCCGCCAGGAGAAATAGGTGAAGGAGCATGGATCACGCCCCTTATTATGGATAAAAATGATCCAGACCGCATTTATGCAGGATATAATGACCTGTACCTGTCAAAAGATTTCGGAGATAGCTGGATAAAACTTTCTGAGAACCTGACCCGGGGTGAGAAACTAAGGCACATTGGAATATCGGAGTCTTCTGAGTCATACATCTACACCGCAACATATTCGAGAATATGGATTACAAGAAATAACGGAATAAGCTGGGAGAACATCTCTGCCGGCCTCCCTGAACTCGCCATAACCTCTATTGAGGTGGCACCGGAAAACCCTGAACTTCTCTGGGTTACACTTTCAGGATACAAAGAGGGGCATAAAGTATATCGATCCGATAATGGAGGTGCCACCTGGATTAATTACTCGGAAGGACTCCCCAATCTTCCTGCTAATATCATTCTGTATGAGAGAAATACAAATAAAGGTTTATATGTTGGCACCGATATCGGTGTTTATTACAGAAATGCGAATATGCAAAACTGGGAACTCTTCAATACCAATATGCCCAATGTAATTATAAATGATCTTGAAATCCAGTATAACTTCAACCGAATAATTGCTGCCACCTATGGCAGAGGGTTATGGGCCAGTCCTCTAAATACACAAGATAATGCTCAGCTATACGGTGAATTATATACCCCCGGGAAATCTGTCTGCCTGGGTGATACTGTCGAGTTTTTTATAAATACCATAGCTGATTTTGACAGCATTTCCTGGAATATTAATAATGAAATTACTGAAACGACCAATAGTGAAAAATTTACTTTCACTTCTGATATTTCAGGAATAAAAAATATTTATGCAACTGTTTATAAGGATAATGATTCAGCTATATTTAAAAATGAGAATTATTTTAAAGTCATAGAAAATGTAGAACTGGATATAAGCAGCCTGGGAACCGACAACTATCATAAAGGTAACCTTGCTTATCTTTTTGCATCCGGAGCCGAAGAGTTTACCTGGGACCCTCAGGAACTCGCAGAATCACCATTCTCTCCAATAACCCAAATATATCCCACCGAAACCACCGATTTTATTGTCACGGGAATCACCGGCAATTGCGTGAATAAAGATACAATTACAATAATTGTTCAACCGGGACCGATAAATGACGATGTATGTGGAGCACTCCCTCTTGAAAAAGGAATTAACGGACCTTTTTCCAATTTGAATGCGACAGCAAATCCGCTCGAGCCCTTGCCGGATACCATCGATTGCAATACACAAAACTCCTGGTGTAACCAGGAAGGAGGAGTGCAAAATTCGGTATGGTTTACCTATGAAGCAGAAGATTTTCGAACCTCCTTTATTACGGAAGGATTCGATACCCAGATTGCTATATATAAGGCTGAGAATTGTGAGGACATTTTAAATGGAAAATACACATTACTGGCAGCAAATGATGATTATTACGGAAGTGAGAAAGATTATGCCGCCGCTTTGAATCAGGTAAGCACCGTACCGGGAGAAAAATATTTTATACAGGTAGACGGAAGTGCCGGAGGCGCAACAGGAGAGTTTACCATAAGTATCTATGATACTCCACTTGATGTTGATGAAAATTTTGAAATGGATCAAAATACAAAGCTTCTGGTGTATCCTAACCCATTTAAAGGCAACTTTACGCTGGAATTTAATTCAGAAGACAGAGCAGTAAAAAATATATCCATTTTTGATCTGTCAGGCAGATTATTGTTTGATAAGGAAATTAATGCCACCGGAAACATATCGAAAACCATAAATTTCAATAAAACAGGAGTATTTCTGATAAGAGTAAGGATTGGAGAGGAATTGTATTATAAGAAATTGATTTCGGATTAAAAATAACAAGACCCCAAGGGTTTTCAAAACCCTTGGGGTCTTGTTATTTTTCCAGTAAAGGCAGATCTTATCCTTCCTCTTCTCCCCTCATCGACATAATGTCGCGATCGAACATATACATGTTATTACTACCAACTAATTTAAGTTTATCCAGGATCTCCCTGACTGAAGCTTCTTCTTCAATCTGTTCATTGACAAACCACTGAACCCATGAATGTGTGGTATAGTCTTTTTCTTCAATAGCTTTAGCCACAATATCATTGATACTTCCGGTAATATATTGCTCGTGATTCAGAACTTCCTCAAAAAGCTCCTGAATATTCTTAAAATCGACCGGTGGTTTTTTGAATTCAGGAATAATAGCGTGCTCATCCCTTTCTCCAATATATTCAATCACCTTCAACATATGAACCCTCTCCTCTTCCGACTGGGCATATAACCATTCTGCAATCCCATTGTAGCCATTCGCTTCAGCCCAGGTAGCCATTGCAAGATAAATACTGGAGGAGTAGCCCTCTTTTTCAATTTGATCATTAAGTATTTGAGTCATTTCTTTACTTAGCATTGTTTTAAAGTTTTTTGAGTTAAAAATTTATAGTTCATTACATATTCTGAATGATAGCGGTCCCGAATTCTGATGTTTTCTGTTCTTCCGCATCATCCATTAAACGAGCAAAATCGTAGGTGACTTTTTTGGCCAGGATCGCTTTTTGGAGCCCTTCGACAACCTTATCTGCAGCTTCATTCCAGCCAAGATATTGTAACATGAGAACTCCGGATAAGATAAGCGATCCCGGATTTACTTTATCCAATCCCGCATATTTAGGAGCCGTACCGTGTGTGGCTTCAAAAACTGCATGACCGGATTCGTAATTAATATTGGCTCCCGGTGCAATTCCGATTCCACCAACAATAGCCGCAAGTGCATCACTGATGTAATCTCCGTTCAGATTCATAGTTGCAATAACGGAATATTCTGCAGGCCTTGTCAGGATTTGCTGTAAGAAAGCATCGGCAATAACATCTTTAATAATAATCTTTCCATCTTTTACAGCTTCATCCTGAGCTTTATTGGCCGCGTCCTTACCTTCTTTTTCCATAATCTGATCATACTGATTCCAGGTAAATACGTAATCGGTAAATTCACGTTCTGCCAGTTCATATCCCCATTGTTTAAACTGTCCCTCTGTAAATTTCATAATATTTCCTTTGTGTACAAGAGTAACAGAAGGTTTCTTATTTCTGATGGCATATTGAATTGATGATCTGACCAGTCTTTCTGTACCTTCTTTGGAAATTGGCTTAATCCCTATAGAGACAGAATCGGGGAAACGAATTGTTTTCACATCCATCTCTTTGAGAAGAAATTTCTTGATTTTTGTGGCTTCGTGAGTGCCATGCATCCATTCAATTCCTGCATAAATATCTTCAGAATTCTCCCTGAAAATAACCATATCGGTGGTCGAAGGATCTTTTACCGGCGAAGGAACTCCTTTATAATACTTTACAGGACGAAGACAAACGTATAAATCCAGGATCTGCCTGAGAGCAACATTAAGAGAGCGTATCCCCCCTCCTACCGGTGTGGTCAGAGGACCTTTTATCGCAACAAGATATTGTTTTATTGTCTCCAGTGTTTCTTCCGGCAGCCATTTCCCTGTTTTTTTAAATGCTTTTTCCCCTGCGTAGACTTCCTTCCAGGCAATTCTTCGTTTTCCTGCATAAGCTTTTTCAACCGCGGCATCAAATACCCGCACTGATGCAGCCCAAATATCCGGACCTGTTCCATCCCCTTCTATAAAAGGAATAACAGGGTTATCAGGGACAATTAATTTACCATTTTCAAGTGTGATTTTTTGAGCATCCATAGAGATTTTTTGTTATAGGTTAATGTATAATTACAAGCCTGAGTTATTTTGGTTCATTATTTTAATCAAAATCAAGATTAAAATCCTGCTTCAGTTTTCCCAGAATAGGATTTTTTTTATTCAGGTATTTAAACTTATCTTCCGGGGTATATAATTTTCGACTATTGTTATCATTATCTTCCAGGGAGGTCTCAATGGTAATTTTACTGTTTTTTAATTCTCGTTTTAAATGATTAAGAAGATAATGCTTTATATTGTTGGAAAAATCATCCCTTTGATCAGAATTATGAAAACTGATATTTACACGATACCCTGAATGTAATACCGGTTTCCTGGTTGATAAGGTGGTGTACAAGCGGGGTCTGTCTTTACTTAACTTAACTGCATAATTCTCCCATGCCTTGAGAAGCATGTCTTCATCAAAGTCCTGATCCTCTGTCTTTTCTTCTTCAACAGCTTTGTTATCCGGACTGTCCTTTTCCCCTTTAAGCTCCGAAGATTTCCCATTACCATTTAAGGCTTCCCTGATAGAAATACCGGTTCCTGAAACTATATTTCGTTTATGTGATTTTGAAGTTGACTGTGAAGCCTCAGTTTCTGCAGACTCCTTCCTGCTTTCCGTTTTTTTTTCAGGAACAACCTCAGACTGCTTTTTATTCGGAGTTGATGGAGTTTTTAATTCTTGTTTCGTTTCCGGCTCACCGGATTCATTTATTTCGCTATCAGACTTTTTTTTTTCGCTTGCAATACGAGCAAGCTTTACAAGGGTCAGCTCAATAAGCAATCTTTGATTTCTGCTTGCCTTATAATGAAGATCGGCCTGATTGCAAATTTCAAGAGCTTTGAATAAAAAGACAGGGTCACATTTCTTACTTTGTTCAAGATAACGTTTCCTCAGGGAATCACTAACCTCAAGCAATTTTACAGTAGAAGGATCGGTAGAAACCAGTAAATCCCTCAGGTGTGATGCGAGCCCGGTAATAAAATTATGCCCGTCAAATCCTGCATCTATCACTTCATCAAAAATCAAAAGAGATTCTGAAACATTTCCTTCCATAAAATGATCTGTAACACGGAAATAATATTCATAATCCAGGATATTCAGATTATCTATAACATTCTGGTATGTAATATTTTTTCCGCTGAAACTAACGATTTGATCAAATATGGAAAGTGCATCCCTCATTGCGCCGTCTGCTTTCTGGGCAATCATATGCAATGCTTCTTCCTCATATTCAATACTTTCCTTCTGGGATATATAATCCAGGTAATTAACCGCGTCTTCCACCTTAATCCGGTTAAAATCGAAAATCTGACATCGTGAAAGAATGGTTGGAATGATTTTGTGTTTTTCTGTCGTGGCAAGAATGAAAACAGCATGTGAAGGTGGTTCTTCCAGTGTTTTCAAAAAAGCATTGAAAGCCGCCTGAGAAAGCATGTGAACCTCATCAATAATATAAACACTGAACTTTCCTACCTGCGGGGGTATCCTTACCTGTTCGGTTAAGGTTCGAATATCATCTACCGAGTTGTTAGAGGCAGCATCCAGTTCATGAATATTATAGGATCGCGATTCATTAAAAGCCATACATGACTCACATTCATTGCAGGGTTCAATATCAGATGTAGGATTTGCACAATTGATGGTCTTGGCAAATATTCTTGCACATGTAGTCTTTCCAACTCCCCTGGGGCCACAAAATAAATAAGCATGCCCGAGGTGGTTGTTTTTAATGGCATTTTTCAGAGTACCGGTTATACTTTGCTGTCCTACAACAGATTTAAAGGTCTCGGGCCGGTACTTTCTCGCAGATACAATAAAATCACTCATAACATTCCTTAAAAATCGACTAAAGATAATACTTAAAAGGGAAAATGAGAAAGGAAAAATTGGTTTAATGGTTGAAGGATTTATGGTTGAAGGGTTGAAGGGTTGAAGGGTTGAAGGGTTGAAGGGTTGAAGGGTTGAAGAAACTCTAAACTTATAAATAGGCAGAAAAGTGTAAAATAGGGAAGATATACTACACCGGCTGTGAAATAAATCATCATATTACAGTTAAGAAGCATATTTAAGTAAATTTCAATGACTTCGTGAAATTAAGTCTATTCCGGAAGCCTGTTTTTCACCCTTAATCCGCCTATATTAGGCGAAACAGGAAGATTTTTATCCTTGCACCCTTTGTGCCTTCGCTAAAGCGACACGCAGAAGGGCTGTGGTAAAAAGAATAAAAGTCATTATAAAGTCCTTATCTTTCAAAGTAGAATTAATACTTTGATATAAAGAAAAAGGCAATTTACAGCTTTTATCATTGATCTTAAAGCAATTAACCTGCCCTTTCATAAAACCTTCACCTCACTCTCTCATACTCTTCATTCACAGCCTTTTCGCCCCAGCGATCGATCACAGCTTTCAAAGCATCATCCGATTCAGGGAACCTGCCTTTATCATCTGTTTCCAGAATCCACCGGTAAAGAATATCCCTGTGCTTTGCTATTTCCATGGCAATTTCTCTATCTGCTGAATGAATAAGATTGTTGGTTTCATGGGGATCTTTCCTGAGGTCATAAAACTCTTCGGCAGGGCGCTCCTCAGAAGCAAACCTTGCCTGCACCTCATCAAGTTTTCCTTCTTCATACAAGGTTCTCAGCAATTCCAGAGAAGGCCGTCCGTCCCGGTATTGTGGCTGTAAATATGGCTTATCAGTCATGAAATTTCTTATATATTTATATCTCTCTGTCGTTACAGCCCTGATCCTGTCAATGGTATAATCACACCTGTCCCGGGAAGAAATGACATAATCACAGTGAAAGTCATCAGCCAGAAAATTCATACTATGCATGTGATCTGGAATGTCAATACCCGCAAGTTCCAGGCTAGTTCCGCTTATATCAATTCCGCTTACCAGTCCTTTCTCAACTTTATTAACCGGAACACCAGGTCCCGCAACAATCAAGGGAACCCTGATACCTCCTTCATACAAAAATTGTTTATGTCGTGGCAAACGCATACCATGGTCGGAAAAGAAGAATACCACTGTATTTTCATACAAACCATCTTCTTTTAGCCTGTTAATTATTTCCCCTAATATTTCGTCCATTTTTAGAATGGTATTATAGTGGAAAGCAATTTCTTCCCTGTAAATGGGATGATCAGGATAATAGGGAGGAACTGTTACATCTTCCGGCTGAACGATATCGGGAGGATTACCATACTTCCCTCCTGTCAGTTGTATCTGTCCGAAGAAAGGCTGGTCATCACGTTCTCTTCCGGTCCATTCGGTACCGTCTTTTGCCCCCTGAAAACCGTTCTTATCACCTTTCCTGTCATAAAGATCTTCATCGGTAAAAACGAAATTGTAATGATTCTTTCCTTCATTAAAAGTATAATAACCGGCAGCTTTAAAAATTTCAGGCAAAGTGCGTACCCCAAGGTGATTCGGGTCCCACACTTCCATTTCATTCCCTCGCCAGATACTAAAGGAGCTATAATGCTCATGAGCTCCAATTGAAGTCTGATACATCCCGGTGATAATTGCAGAACGAGTTGGAGAACAAACGGCGGAAGGCATATATGCCCTGTCAAATCTAACTCCTCTGCCTGCAAGTTCATCAATGTTGGGAGTTTCAACAACATTATCACCATAACAGCTCATCCAGGAATTAGTATCTTCAAGATATATCCATAAAATATTAGGATGCTTTTTGCCCATTTCAATATGTGGAGAATGTGTATTTTGAGACTGAACCAGTAAACTTCCGGCGAGAAGCATACATATCGAGAGAAAAATGAACCTGTATAGATTGGAGTTCCTGATTCCTGGAAATAATTTGAATGCCATGATATTATTATTATTGATTAGTGTTGAAAAATAACGATTGCTAAAAATATAACATATTTCAGGAAAGAAGAAATAAATATGTTGGGGTTGGGGATTGGGGA
>CAZGTU010000105.1:0-15798 GCA_964528675.1 uncultured Bacteroidaceae bacterium | reverse complement strand
ATCCTTTTTCAACCGTTTACTGTTCACCGGTTACCGATTACTGTTCACCGGTTACCGATTACTGTTCACCGATTACCGATTACCGATTACCCCCTCCCCAATCCCCATCCCCCCCAACTCCAAACTCCAAACTCCAAACTCCCCCCTCCCCAATCTCCCAATTAATCTTGAATCACTTCCCATAATATTTACTAATTTTGACGCATGATTGCACTGCTAAATTTAGAAACACCCTTAACAGAACCTGTACTCATTATCGCCCTGATTTTACTTATTTTACTTATTGGGCCGGTTTTTTTCGAAAGGATTCGCATTCCTTCAATTGCTGGTCTTTTGCTAATGGGAGCATTTATCGGACCTCATGGGATTAATTTGGTATCTCCTGACCTCGAATTCAGTTTACTTGGTACTTTTGGCCTTCTTTATCTTTTGTTTCTTGCAGGACTTGAGATTGACCTGGTGGATTTCATTGAAAATAAAACCAAAAGTATTTTTATTGGACTCGCTTCTTTTCTTATTCCTTTTCTTCTTGGATTTGTTGTTAGCCGTTATCTTCTTTCCTATGGAATTCCGGGTTCCTGGCTCATCGGGGCTATGCTGGCTACTCATACCCTTATTTCATATCCTATTCTTGGCAGACTTGGAATTATTAATAAGTCTATCGTTACAGTTACTGTTGGGGCAACAATTATTGCGGATATTCTTGCCCTTTTATCTATGGAAGTAATAACCGATTTTGCCAGTAGGGGTGTTCATCTGGATAATCTATTATTTTTCTTTCTTAAGCTTGCCATCCTGTTTGTGGTAATTTTTCTGGTAGGACCAAGGATCTCACGGTTTTTTCTGGGTAAATATGAAGGAGAGATGGGAATACAATATATTTTTGTACTCGTTATTTTATTCTTTTCAGCGGGCATCGCTCATTTGTTGGATATAGAACCTATTATTGGAGCTTTTCTCAGTGGACTTGTACTGAACAGGCAAATCATAAATTCATCACCACTTTATAAAAGAATTGAGTTTGTTGGAAACAATCTTTTCATACCCTTTTTTCTTATATCAATTGGAATTCTTGCTAATTTCAGGGTATATATTGATCAACCCCGTCAGATATTATTTCTAATCATATTAATAGTTATAGCTTTCCTTACTAAATATCTTGCTGCCTGGATATCTAAACTGGTTTTCCGTTTCTCGAAATCTGAAACCAACCTGCTATACGGTCTAAGCCTTGCAAGGGCAGCATCCGGAATTGCAATTATTCTTATCGGGTTTAATTCAGATCTCGTAAGTGAAACTGTTCTTAACAATACTGTTATTCTGATTCTTGTAACCAGCATAGCCAGTTCCTACATAACCCTGAAGGCCGGTAAGGGAATACAGCTTAAGGAGAATGACACTATTTCAACCGACCAGGGAATAAAACAAAAAATCCTGGTTTCTGTGGCGAATCCGGCTAATATGCAACATTTGCTTGATTTCGCAATTTTGATAAAAAAAGAAGATGAAGGGATCCCTGTATATCCTCTAACCATATTCAGTCAGGGGAAAGAGGTGAGAGAAGAAATAAATGCAAACCAGGAGAAAATTAATAAAGTGATCTCCTCACTGCATACCGATATTAATTTTGAAACCAGTTCCAGGATAAGTGAAAATATTACAAACGGAATAGTGAGAGCTGCTGAAGAATTAGTAGCAACTACAATAGTTATGGGATGGCATAAACATTCCTCCACCTTCCAGTTATTATTCGGAGATATACTGAAAAATTTATTGAAAAAAACGAGACGAATGGTTTTGGTTTTAAAGACGCCTTCGAATTTCCGGCAGGTGACCAGGGTTCAACTTATTTGTACAGAGAATGCCGAATTTGAAGAAGGATTCTCTTTATGGATGGATACTTTAATATATTTCACCAGGAAAATGTTAATCAAGATTATAGTTTACAGCGGTTCAGAAAGGACTAAAACTGCTATTTTAAAATATAGTGACCAACACCATGCTTCTAAGTATTTTCAAGCTGGTAAGGAGAAATCCGGAGAAGAGGGAAGGCCGGTTCTTAAAGAATCATCTTCAGACCTGCTTATATTCGTGAATTCAAGGAAAAAATATTTTTCTTATAGCAGAAAATTTCAAGTGTACATGAATAAAACAATTACCAGTCACGAGAAAAATAATGTGGTAATAATATACCCTGAGCAATAAACTGTCTTAACTGGAAGTCTCATCATTTGTTTATCCAAGCGCCACATCCAGGAACATCATAACGGCAAAACCTATCATAGCGCCAATAGTTGAAAAATCTGTTTCATGCCCCTGTTGAGATTCGGGTATAAGTTCTTCCACCACTACGAATATCATTGCACCTGCTGCAAAGGAAAGAGCATAAGGAAGTATTGGCTCAACAGTGAGGACGAGGTATGCACCAAGCGCTCCAGCAATTGGCTCGACAATTCCGGATAATTGTCCGTAATTAAAAGCTTTAAAGCGTGAAAAACCTTCTCTTCTTAAAGGAATAGAAACTGCTGCTCCTTCAGGGAAATTTTGCAGTCCGATTCCCAGCGCAAGTGCAACTGCACCGGCAATCATTGCGGTATCAGACGAACTGTTGAGTGCTCCGAAAGTTACCCCGATGGCAAGTCCTTCAGGAATGTTGTGTAGGGTAATGGCAAGTATAAGTAAGATGCTTCTTTGCCACCTGGTGGGGATACCTTCGGCTTTATCTACAGAAAGCCCCAGATGCAGGTGAGGAAGGATCTTATCGATAATCAGAAGGAAGGCTCCCCCGGCAAGAAAACCGGTTACTGCAGGAAACCAGCCTGCAATATCAGCTTCATTCGCCATTTCTATTGAGGGCTTGAGTAATGACCAGAAACTTGCTGCAATCATCACCCCTGCCGCAAAGCCCAGCATGGCATTAAGGACCTTCTGATTGATGGTTTTGAAGAAAAACACCATTGATGCCCCAAGAGCAGTTAAAGCCCAGGTGAAAAGGGTGGCTACAAAAGCCAGGAGTATGGGGTTATATTCAAGCAGGTCTGTTAATTCCATTAGTATATATTGGCAGGATTTGGTTGATCTTTAGCTTCATTAAACAATTCTCTCAATTCTATCAGTACCTCTTTCATATCTTTTTCATCCGCCAGGTTAAAGTGTTCTTCCGGATCCTTATAATGATCATAAAGCTCTTCATTACCCTTTCCTGGTTCAGCACCCCAGCGCGTGTACCGATATCTTTTTGTTCTGATGGTTGCTGCATTCCCTCCATACGATATGGTATAAGCAATCTTGTCAGATATTTCTTTCTTACCGTCAAGAGCTCCCTTCAGGCTCATTCCCTGAAGGATCTCCGGTGTTTTTTCTGAATACCCACAAAGATCGGTCAGGGTAGGGTAGAGATCAATAAGTTCAAATATCCCGTCCTCAATAGTTCCGTAATTCTCCTCGAATTCTTCTCCAGGAACAGAGACAATCATTGGAACACGCACACTTCCTTCCCATAAACTGACTTTTGACCAGCAATCATGTTCACCCAGATTATACCCGTGATCGGAAATGAAGATAACAATTGTATTTTCTCTGATGTTTAGCCGTTCCAGGGTATTTAGTAAACGCCCCACCTGTTGATCCATAAACTGCACGCTAGCCATATATGCACCTATGGTTTTTTTCTGCTGTACTTCATTCATGCCGAAACCATATTCATTTTTTTTTCGAAGAGCCTGTTCCGGCACATCTTCACCAATTACTGCATCAGGTAATTTCATTTCCTCATATGGATAAGGTTCAAAACATTCTTCAGTTGCTATAAGAGGTACATGAGGCCTGACCATTCCAACGGCAAGGAAAAAGGGCTCATCCGGCTTTATCTTGACCTTGTTGGTAGCACCTTCTGGTACTTCTGCTGCCCGGCTTTCCAGGATGGCTATTGCTTGATTTGTAGCAAGATAGTCGGTTTGTGTATATTTTAGTTCATCAGGAAGTATCATGCGAGCGAAATTCGCACCGTAATGAGGATTTTTAGGTGATAATAATTCCAGTTCCCCGCCACTAAGAGTCTCTGGTCCCATAACATTATAGGCATAGTCCCATGACGTGGGATCATCTCCTCCCGGTTCGCCGCGTTCAATTCCTCCCGGGACCCCCATATGGTATATTTTGGAAACTCTTGCAGTAAAGTACCCTTGCTCCCGGAAGAAACCGGCCATTGATGGATGGTTTGAAAGGGCCGGTGTTTCGGTTTTGTAACTCCCTGGCTGATCATTATTTCTCAATACACCATTGGTTTCAGGGTAAAGTCCGCTCATAAACGAAGCCCGAGATGGTCCGCACAACGGGTACTGGCAATATGCACCGCTAAACCTTACTCCCTGTTCCGCCAGTTTGTTCAGGTTCGGAGTATGTTTCTCAATATCCATATAGGGACCTATACGGGTATTCAGATCATCAGAAATGATAAGAAGTATATTCGGCTTTTGAGCCTTTAGCAAGGCTGAAAAACCAAATAATACCAGAACTGCATTTACTGAAATATACAGGATTTTTGAAGAGCAGGTTTCCGGTTGAAGGAAATGTAGTAAGAGTTTGTTAATCATTTTTTTTAGTAATCGATAGTTTGCAATAAAGTTATAATAAATTATTCTAAGTGCTAATGAGTGATTGAGATGGACTTTTTGTCAGATTCATCGTGAGACATGAGAAACATCTGAAACTATAAGAAAAAAGACTCGATAAATCGCGTCTCTACAGTATCACCAATTAAATTTATACCTGAAACCAGCTCACCAGCAAAGCGACTTACTAACAAAGTGGCTCACCAGCATCGCGCCTCACCCTCCATCGTCTATCGTTCATTGTCTAATCCATCGCTGGAGTCGCTAAAGTCGCTTCGGTCGCTTCAGTCGCTTCCACCGTCCATCGTCTATGGTTCTCTCGGTTTATTGTCCTCTTCACGTTGCTAGAGTCGCCCAGGTCGCTTCACACCGATTACCGATCACCGATTACCGTTCACCCCCTCACCTCTCAATCTCCATCACAACTATCGACATCGGAGGTAATTCAATACTAAGCTCTCCATTTTTCACAGTGAAACCTGAAAATTCTTCAGTTTGAACATTGTCGGGGCTCTCAAAAGTATTATGACTGTTCATTTCTTCCGACCGGAGTATTCTGCCTGAAACTTTTTTCTTATCAACCTGCTGATTCAGCTTTATTGAATATTTCTCTTCAAGGTGAATATTGACCATGGAGATATGGATATTCTCATTTTCATCTTTGGATGCAGAAATACTTACGGCATCGAGTGATTCACCATTCTGGTTGATTGAATACTGTGGTTTGTTGAAGCTGACAGGTATCAGATTTGCATCATGATGAACCTTGTAAAGATCGTAGACATGATAGGTTGGTGTTACTATCATTTTTTCTTCATCTGTGAATATGAGAGCCTGGAGAACATTCACTGTCTGCGCAATATTGGCCATCTTAACGCGGTCGCATCTTTCATTCAGGTAATTTAATGTCAAAGCTGCCACCATCGCATCCCTCATGGTGTTTTGCTGGAAAAGGAATCCGGGATTTGTTCCGGGCTCAACATCATACCATGTTCCCCATTCATCAAATACCAGAGCTACATTCTTTTGAGGATCGTACTTATCCATTATTGCAATATGCCTGTCCATTGCATCTTTTATATCCAGACATCTTTTCAGGACATCAAAGTAAAGTTCTTCACCAAATTCAGTAGCTGAGCCCTTGTCACTCCAGTTAACAGTGTAATAGTGAAGTGAAAGCCCATCCATCATGTGATGAGGGATTTCCTTCATAAGAGTTTCTGTCCAGTTAAAATCGCTTCCTCCGGCACCCCCTGCTATCTTAAATAACTTATTATCTCCGTAATCCCTGCAATATGTAGCATACCTCCTGTATTGGTTAGCATAGAATCCGGCTGTCATATTTCCTCCGCATCCCCAATATTCATTTCCAACACCCCAGTATTTTATTCCCCAGGGTTCTTCTCTCCCGTTTTTCCGGCGAAGATCGGCCATAGGACTTATACCGCCGAAATTCAGGTATTCCACCCATTGGGACATTTCTTTCACCGTGCCGCTTCCCACATTCCCGCATATCACCGGTTCTGTATCAAGCTGCTGGCAAAGTTCCATGAATTCATGAGTCCCGAAGTTATTATCCTCTGTCACTCCTCCCCAATGAGTATTTACCATTTTAGGTCTGTCTTCTTTGGGACCTATTCCGTCTTTCCAATGGTATTCATCAGCAAAACATCCCCCGGGCCAGCGTAAATTTGGAATATTGATCTGTTTGAGCGCTTGTACAACATCATTCCGGATTCCATTGGTATTGGGTATTGATGAATCTTCTCCCACCCAGTAGCCACCATAGATGCATCTGCCGAGATGTTCTGAAAAATGTCCGTAAATGTGCCGGCTTATGGTTTCTTCTGCTTTTTCGGGTTCAAGAATGAGAAAAATGTCGGCCTCTTTCTGGGCTAAAATATTGAATACTAAAAAGGTAAAAGTTGTAAAAGTTAGTAGTTTTCTTTTCATGTTAATAGGGTTTTAGTTAGATGTTTTAAAAATCGTAGATTCTTTCCGAAAATCAAAGATATTTTTAGTTATTTAAAAATACTAAATATCAAAATATTGGAATATGCTGTTAATCCTGAGAATAAAATGTCTACATGAAATATTACTTTTTCATAATTAATCTCCCTATATTTGATTCAGTCAAACTAATCCGAAAACTGATGAAACAAACCAGCTACAGGCTCATTATGATGACGATAATGAGTTTTTTATTTCTAACCGGTCTTTTGGCACAGAAGAGAATAACGGGTACCGTAATTGATTCCCAGACCGGGGAACCTCTTCCCGGGGCCACTATCACCATAAAAGAAGAAAACAGAGGTACAGTATCTTCTTTAGATGGAAGTTATTCCATAGAAGTTGAAGGCCCTGAGACCGTATTGGAATACTCATTTGTCGGATTTGAGGTACAGGAAATTCAGGTAGGAGAAAAATCCATAATTGATGTTGAATTAAAAGAGTCGGTTACAGCACTTGAGGATGTGGTTGTAATCGGTTACGGCACAGTCAAAAAAGAGGATCTTACCGGTGCAGTCACCGTTGTGTCTTCAGAAGATCTTAACCGTACTCCTTCAGGCATCCTTTCTTCGGCTATCCAGGGAAAGACCCCGGGTGTGCTTGTAACCCAGAATACTGGAAAACCCGGGGCCGGTACTTCGATCAGGGTACGTGGTGTTGGATCTATAAACAGAAGTGCAGACCCCATTTATGTTATCGATGGAGTGATCACTAACAACCTGAATTCTATCAACCCGGCTGATATAGAATCCCTGCAGGTTCTTAAAGATGCTTCTTCCTCTGCTATTTATGGGGCTGACGGAGCTAATGGCGTAATCATTATCACTACTAAAAGGGGAGTGCCGGGAAAGACACAGCTGACTTATTCCACTTATATGAGCAGAAATAAAATTCCCCGCAAGATAAATCTGATGGATGCCAATCAATATGCAGATTTTTACAATACTCTGTATGAAGAACAGGGTATCTCTCAGATTGCCTATACTGATGAATTCCGTCAGGCTTATTACGGAGAGGGCTGGGAAGATGGAACAGACTGGCAGGATGAAATAACCACAGCAGGTTATACCATGAATCATTATCTCAGGCTATCAGGAGGCAGTGAAAATAGCAACTACAGTATTTCAGCAAATTATTATGACGAGTCAGGGATACTTGTGAATAATGATGCTCAGAGATACAATGTTCGGGCAAATTCTGATTTTATGATTGGAGAACGGCTGAAGATTGGCGAAACATTCAATGTAAGCCGTCTTGGTTACCAGAATGGTGCTGCGAATTTCAACCTGGTAAAATCCGCCAGTCCTTTGATGGCTGTATACGATGCAGATAATAAAGGAGGCTATGCCGGGCCTCAACAGTCTTTTGGCTTTGATGTAAATGACAATGGTACCATCGAAGAGTCAGAATATTTCCCTTCAACCGGCGGTAATGATAAATTTAATCCCCTTGGAGTTGCCATGCTTCCTGATCAAAACCGGACAGTTTCGAATTTCCTGGGAAGCATATATGCTGAATACGAGATCATAGATGGTTTAACCTACAGGATCATGCCTTCGGTTGATTTTACTTATTCAAAAACAAGGAACTGGACCCCTTCATATGATATGGGAGTAAGGACTGTTCCCCAGGCAGGTTTAACCGAGATCTATTCTGATATCCTGAATCTCTCTATCGAGAATCAGCTTAGCTATAAGAAATCCTTTGGCAATCATAATGTTTCCGCCACTGCTGTGCATCATTACCGTAACATAAGCGAGAGTACAACCACACCGGCAGCGGTCGGATTTCCCTACGAGAATCTCAGGGTGTTTTCTCAGGCCCTGGATGATGGGAAAAGGATATCGGGAAGCATTATTCCATTTCGAAGTATTTCTTACCTTGGCCGATTAATATATGATTTTAGAGGAAAATATCTGATTACCACTTCCTACCGCCTGGATGCAAATACCCGATTTGGAGAGGGGTATCGTTGGGGTAGATTTCCCTCTTTTTCTGCAGGCTGGAAGCTTAATGAAGACCTCCTTCAAAATGTTGAACAGATCGATATGTTAAAACTGAGAGCAGGGTGGGGTAAAACCGGTAATTCCCAGATCGGGAACTTTGAATATGATGATTTTCTTTCTGATCCTACCCAGTTTTCACCCATTTTCGGACTTAATGAAGATCTTGCAACCGCCACTTATGTACTGAGTTCATTCGCCAATCCAATTGTTAAATGGGAAGCAGCAGAGATGATAAATGTTGGAATTGACCTGCTCACCTTCAGGAATAAGTTGCAGGTAAGTGCAGACTATTATGTAAAGAATCAGGATGACTTGCTGGTAAAGAAGCCTGTTTCCCATGTTTTTGGCAGGGCTTCCGAACCTGGGTATTCCGAGGATGCTCAACCCTGGTTGAATGTGGGTGAAATTCAAAACCGGGGATTTGAATTCCAGGCATCTTTTAAGGAGCAGAGAGCAAACCTTTTCTACAGCATTTCAGCTAATCTTACTACTATCAAAAATGAGGTGATCAGTATTCCGACTGAAGACATTACAGGCAGAACCGGCTTGAATCGCACCATAGAAGGTAAACCAATTGGTTCACTGTATGGTTATGTTGCGGAGAGGATCGTTACCCCTGAGGACTTTAACGAGGAAGGTGGTTATCTGCATGCTATCCCAAATGAAGGAGAGCCGGAACCAGGAGATCTCAAATTTGCAGACCTTAACCAGGATGGGATAATTAATGATCTGGATAGAACCTTAATTGGAAAGCCAATTCCTGATTTTACTTATGGAATAAATCTCGAATTAGGATGGAGAGGCTTTGATTTTTCACTTTTCCTTACCGGAATGCACGGTTTTGAAATATTCAACTTGGAGAGGGCGAGTCTTGCAAGTTTTAATGCCCAGGATCTCGACCATAATAAGTTAGTGGAGTTCGCAGAGAATTATTATACTGTAGAACGTCCAACATCAGAATTCGTGAGAGCTGATCCGGGAAATTTAAATGTAAACGACAGGATATCAACATGGTGGATAGAGGATGGTTCCTTTTTACGATTTAAGGATATTCAGTTAGGTTATAGTTTGCCTGAATCATTACTTCAAAGGGTAAATATTAGAAACCTGAGATTTTATGTTAGTTTCTCAAATCCTCTCGTTATTACAGAATACACAGGTCGCGATCCTGAAGTAGCAGTGTTTTCAGATCCACTGAGTTCCGGAACCGATCTCGGGGGATATCCGAATCCAAGAGTATCAACTATAGGTGTTCAAATTGATTTGTAAAAAAGAATTCAGTAACCATGAAAAATTTAAAGCTCATCATTTTATCATTCGTCCTTTTGGTACCGGTATTACAGTCCTGCACCGATGAGGCACTGGAGATTGAAAATATTAATCAACTGGCTCTTAGCTCATTCTATAAAACCGCTGACGATGCTCTCTACGCCGTAAATGCATGCTATACACCTTTGGCACACTCAGGTGTGTTTGGCCTTCGATGGTTTTTCCTTTTTAATTCTTTCGAAGACAGGGTCCTTTTTGAAACGCCTGCAATGGATAATATCAGCATTAATTCCTCAAATGAATACGTAACCTGGATGCACAGAGACCTGTTTATGGGAGTTTGGCGTACATCCCATGTTCTCCGAAACTTGCTGGATACAGAAATTCCGGGTCTTGAAGAAGACCAGCTTAATCAATATATGGCACAGATCAGGGCCCTTAGGGCTATGTATTATTTCATCCTGGTAACGGTGTATGACAGACCGGTTTTTTATGATGAAAACAGTTTGCCAGTAGATGCCTACGAAGCATATTCAAATGGGGAAAGGCTGGATTTCTGGAATAAAATCTGGGAAGATCTGGAATTTGCCATCCCCATTCTTCCCGATCAGTATCCCGATTCCGAAGTTGGAAGAATAACCTCCGGAGCAGCCAAAGCGCTTCTGGGAAAAGCAATGTTGTATAAACATTATTATTACCATATCCGTTTCGGGGAAAAAGATGGTGCTGATAATGTTACAGATCTGGAATTGGCCCGTGATATGCTTAATGAAGTAATTGCCAGTCCTGTATATTCACTTATTCAGCCTAAAGATGAATCCTCACAATTGGATCATATTAATGCAGTTTTATGCAATACTTCTTATATGGACCTTCCTGCAAGTGATGGCACTACATACATGTCGGAAAATAACAGTGAATCTATATGGGAGGTACAGTACAGCGACCAGCGCATTAACCAGGGATGGTTACCCGGCTGGCAATGGTCGGGAAATATGAACTTCCAGTGGTTCTCTCATCATGAAAGCAGCTTCAGGAATCATGAAGCCCATCCGGCTATGTATTACGCCTTTGAGGAAGTTTCAAGTCATCCGGCAGGATTTGAAAAAGATCCGAGAACCTATGCTTCATTGTTGATGGATGGTGAGCGTTTGCATTTCCTTCCTGGGGAAGAATACTATAATAAGTTTTATACCAGTGGGATAAACAATAAGAAGATCTCTGACTCAAGAGGATTATCTTATCCCGATCAACCTTCCATTGGGTTCGGTTTGAAGAAATACAATTATCCTACTTACAATGACAAGGCAGCACCCAATAATGCTCCCTTCAATCACAGGATCATCCGTTTAGCCGATGTTATGCTGATGTATGCCGAAGTTATGTACCTGCTCGGAGATGATGGGTCCGGCCTGCAGGCTCTGAATACTGTAAGAGACAGGGTTAACATGCCACCTGTTTCTGAACTTACCACAGAAGCCATTATACATGAGAGGGATGTGGAACTTGCCTTCGAAGGGCACAGATACATCGATCTGATAAGGTGGAGCTTTGATCCGGAATGGGGAATTGACTGGATGGAGATCTATGACGGAGATGTATTTCAGGTAGGGAAAAATGAGTTTTTGCCTCTTCCCATTTCAGAGATCAATGTTAACAGGGGACAGTTGAAACAGAATCCGGGTTGGTAGAGGAATATAGCTTTGCCTTTGCCAAATATTTCTTTGGCTGGAAATTTATTATCTTTCCTGCTTAAAATAGTATTTATGAATCTATCGTTAAAACTCCTGAAGCTTTCTTTTCCGCTTGTACTTTTTTTGTTTTCATTATCGTGTACATCTGGATCTGATTCAAAGGAAGGGCAAGATAATCCTGATTTAAACAACGACACACTCGTATATGAGTTAGAAAAAAGCCTTTTTACATATATTGTCGATGCCTGGTATCCACGTTGCGTTGATACTGTGTACGGAGGCTATATCCCGGAATTCGAGTATGACTGGACAATGAGTGATGGACCCCAGGATAAAGCCCTTGTGCAGCAGGCCAGACACTTATGGTCATTGTCATATTTATATGAAAAATATCCTGAAAGGGATGATTTGCTAGATTATGCAAGGACGGGATTTGAGTTCATAAAGGATAATTACTGGGATAAGGAAAAGGGTGGCATGTTTACCATGTGCAGCCGCGAAGGAATTCCGCTCATTGAAAGTATGTCTTACAAAAGATCTTACGGTCAGGCTTTTGCCATTCATGGTCTTTCTCAATATTTTGAATCAAGTGAAGACAGCAGCGCTCTTGATCTCGCAAAAAAAATCTTTTACTGGCTTGATAAGAATGCACATGATAAAATATATGGAGGGTATTTCGAGAGTCTTAACAGGGACGGCACTCCACAACTAGCCGATGAGGATGCTCCAAACCGGCCGGGATATCTTCCTTTTACAGGACTGAAAGAATTCAACAGCTCCATTCATATTTTGGAAGCATTTACCGGCTTATATGAGGTCTGGCCAGATGCGCTTCTGAGAAAAAGACTTGAAGAAATTTTCATTCTTTTCAGAGATACCTTAATAAATTCTGAAGGATATCTCGAGCTTTATTTTTACCCGGATTGGACACTGGTTCCTGTGGAGACTATGGATTCCTTATCAGAAGGAAATTACTGGTATACTCAACATGTCACTTACGGTCACGATGTTGAAACCGCTTTTTTACTGCTGGAAGCCGCTCATGTTCTGGAAATGGAGGATGATATAAAAACAAAGAATATCTCAAAAAGGATGGTGGATCATTCCCTGGAAATGGGGTGGGATGAAGAAAATGGAGGATTTTATTATATAGGATACAAAACAGAAGGCAAAGACAGTATACATGTTGATCATAAAGCCTGGTGGGTGGAAGCTGAGGGTATGAACGCCCTGATGATGATGCATGAACGTTACCCTGATGATCCAATGGATTATTTCGGTAAATTCCTCGATTTATGGGAGTATACCGATGAATATCTGATAGATAAAAAATACGGAGGCTGGTATAATTATGGTCTGGATACGTACCCTGAAAACCGTTTCAACAAAAAAAGCCACAACTGGAAGGCGAGTTATCATAATGTGAGGGGGATGGTGAGGGTAGTGGAGGCGATGGGTTATTGACCAATAGACCATGGATAGACCATGGATAGACCATGGACGATGGACCATGGACCATAGACGATGGACCACAGAGACCATGGACCATAGATCATGCCTGCCCGCGAGCCGTCACCATGCGCCTGCGCTGAAGCTTCGGCGAAAGCGTAAGGTTTTGGCCGCCGGTGACTGAACATTGGCCAGTGCCTTGGCAGGCGGGCCTGCCCGCCGACGCGAAGGCTAGCGCGATGGCAGTCGGAGACCATGGAGGGAAGAGGTGAGCGGTGAACGGTGAACGGTAATAACTAATCGGTGATCGTTGAGCGGTGTGACCAGATCATGGGAAGGGTATCCTTTAATTCGAAAAGTAGTTAATTAAGTAAACAAACCTTATCAACAGTGCTGCGAAGCTCTAAAGTTCCCTGGGCTGCGGTTGGTGAGACCCATACGGCCATGTCGAAAGCGTGGACTCTAACGTTCACCTCCCCAGGGTGATCTCTAACTTATCCGAGCCTCACGATTCTCATGCCCAAATATGAAGTAATACTTAAATTTTATAGCTTTATGTCATAATTCCAAACAAGACTATGAAAAGAACTTCCTTAATTACTGCCCTGATTAGCATTTTAGCTTTCAATGTATCTGCTGACGATATCCGTCTGGAGGATTGCTACATCGAAAGATCCGGGGATACCCTGACTGTTGGCAATGACCTCATCGAAAGGCAATGGATCTGGAATGGAGGAAACCTTATTCCCCTGAATCTTAAAAATAAAGGAGTTTCACCCGTTGAGAAGATGATTTTCAACTATGATCATGATGCCGGGAAATCCACGCATTTTTCTGATTTTAAAAGCATGGTGATTGAAGAAGATGCTGTGACTTATGCACACTTACTTGCTGAGGTGATAGCCGGTTATGATAATTATGCGCGAAAAACTCTCATACGTATTTATCCTGAAACTCCCGTTATCAAGGTGGAATATGCTTTTAAGAAAACAGGGGAAGGGCTGTCTCTTCCCGGCCTGAATGAAATGGCCCTGGATATGGTGATACTTCCTTCTGTTCATTATACTTTAACTACTGTTCAATATTACGACAGGACCGATGTGAATAATAATCTGGTTTTTAAGGATGAGATGTTGCCATATCTGAGGCTGGATAAAAAAGTGGGAAATATTTTATTTGCCCGGGAAAACGCCGGTAAGGAAAGTTTTTTCTTTCTCAAGGAAGCCCCCTGTTCATTTGTTCAGCTTAATTATCCCGGATTCGATTTTCTCATTCACAACAGGGAAATTAAAGTGGTGGGAACAGGTTTGAAGGAGGGAAATCTCAAACCAGGAAAATGGATACGTTCCTATTCGGCAGTTACAGGAATAGCACCGGAGGGACAAACTCTTCAATATGCACTCCGGACCTATCAAAAAAATCTCAGAAAATATGATTTTCAACGTGAAGATATGATCATGCTGAACACCTGGGGCGACAGGAACAGGGATCAAAGCATCAATGAAGCTTTTTGCATGCAGGAAATCGACGCCTGCAAAAAATATGGGATTACCCATTTTCAAATAGATGACGGATGGCAAAGAGGTCGTTCAAAGAATTCTGCTGACCCTGACGGGAAACTATGGGATGTATGGAAAAAGGCAGACTGGCAGCCTGATCCTGAGAAGTTCCCGAACGGATTCAATGTGGTTGCCGATTATGCTGAAAAGAATGATGTTGAACTTGGACTGTGGTTTCATCCAAGTAATTATAACAGCTATGAAAACTGGAAGCAGGATGCTGAGATTGTTGCCGGATTATATTCCGAATATGGTGTCCGGTATTTTAAAATTGACGGTATTAAGTTGCCCGATAAGGAAGCTGAATTAAACTTCAGAAATTTTCTGGATCATGCACTGGACTTAAGCCATAATAATATCGTTTTTAATCTTGATGCTACAGCGGATAACAGAGGAGGATACCACTTTCTTAATGAATACGGGAATATTTTCCTGGAGAACCGTTATACCGATTGGGGGAATTATTATCCTCACTGGACACTCAGGAACCTCTGGCAGCTCTCCGAATATGTTCCCCCTGAAAAATTGCAGATCGAATTTTTGAATAAGTGGAGAAACCCTGATAAATATCCTGAAAATGATCCCCTGGCACCGATAAATGTTCCTTTTGAATACACTTTCGCGATTACCATGGCTGCTCAGCCTCTTGCATGGTTCGAAGCAAGTAATCTTCCGGAAGAGGCTGCAGGACTTATTCCCCTTATCGAAAATTATAAAACTTACTGGAACGATTTTCATAGAGGTTACATATTTCCAATCGGAGAAATGCCCGATGGATATAAGTGGACAGGATTTCAGTCTATACATGATGATTATGGATATATTTTAATTTTCAGGGAATTAAATGATGCGAATGAATATCTTGTCAATACTTATCTTGAGCCGGGCGATGTGGTGGAGTTTTTAAGTCTAGCCGGTTACGGTGAAGATTTCTCAACAATAGTAAATGAAGACAGGGAAGTTCCTTTCCGTTTGGCAGATGAATTTTCATTTGCGCTTTACAGGTATACTGTTGTGAGGGAGTGAAGGGAGTGAAGGGTTTATAGTTTAAGGGTTTGTGGTGTTTATGGTTTAATTGTTTAATCGTTTAAGGGTTTAAGGTTTAATGGTTTATAGTTTAAAGGTTCCCGCCGGGAGCCGTCGCCAGATCCGCCTATCTTTGTGCCATCTGGCTTAAAGTTAATTTTAAGTTATCTTT
>CAZGTU010000104.1:0-15817 GCA_964528675.1 uncultured Bacteroidaceae bacterium | reverse complement strand
TTGCCGGAGCTTCCACCGATGATAACAACTGTCAGCGGGAAGAACAATGGGATACGGTCAGAATTTACGTTCAGCCCTACCCTGCTATTACCGTTACTTCAGACAGGGATACGATATGTACCGATGAGGTTGTTAATTTTACCATTACCAGGGATAATGATGATTATATAGGAGAATGGGTATACGATATCGATGTGATTGAAGAAGTTCCGGGAGCTATAACCGGATTTGATGAGTTCACGGGAACGAGCTCGCTCAGTCAAAGTGATATACTCGTAAACCTTGACTCAACAGGGCACTGGATCAAATATGTTTTCACCCCAAGGATTGAATACGATGGCACAGATGACTTGAATTGTGAGTATCCGCAGGAATCGGATACCATTACCATATGGGTCAACCCGAGACCAAGATTACTCGTTGAACCAAGGATTTCTGACACTCTCTGTTATGATGAGGGTATTACATTTAATATTGAGAGGTTGAATGGGAACGTCCTGGGACAGTGGAAATATGATGTTGTGATTACAGACGGAGATGATCTGACCAGCATAGTGAATGAATCAGGCGGAACAAACCTGGATCTTGAGACATTTGATCAATCCAATCTGATGAATGTGGATACATCGGTACACTGGATTGAATACTCCTTTATCCCGGGCATTATGTTTCCTGAATACGACCATTCGTCCTGTCAAAACGGAGATACCGTAAGAGTCAGAATATACATCAATCCAAAACCAAGGTTATTTATAGATTATACCCCCGATACTATCCTATGCGATCAGGATACCATACAATTTAATCCTCAAACCGGAAATGGTAATGTCATAGGAGACTGGGTTTATGATGTTGAGATTACGGATGCTTCAGATCTGAGTGCAATAAGCGGAGAGATTACCTCAGCTCAAACAGAACAAACCGGATTATTTACTGAAGAATTACAAAATCTGACCGATACCATCCAGTGGATTGAATATACCTTCACCTCCAGGATAGTAAATGTAAGTGAAAATAAACCTTATTGCAATAACGGAGAAACGAGAACTTTCAGGGTATGGATAAATCCTATCCCTCATCTGGAGGCCCTCACCGATGACACCATATACTGTGATACATCCACTGTTGTCTTTAACATCAACAATATTAACGGAACTGTATTCGGCACAAAATTATATGATGTACAAGTAGAATACACTCCGGGAGCTGTTACATCCACCTATGGACCGGTGGAAACAAATAACACCTTCCCGGGTTATATCAGCGATGACCTTGTAAATAATACAGACTCCCTCCAATTGATACGATATATTTTCACGCCGAAAATTTATAATCCCGGAGGCAAAGATCCTTCAAAATATTGTATTAATAGTGGAACCATAGATACTGTAACTGTTTACCTTAACCCAACACCCAGGCTATCAGCCATACTGAGTACCGATACAGTTCTTTGTGACACCAGTTATCATGAATTATCTCTTTTCTCCGGAAATCCGACTCATCTTGGAGACGCCAGATACATAATTCAAACCGAGACCAATGGAAATCCTGGTGATATTTCAGGATTATTGAATGATGGTATATATGATGAATTCCCATTGCCTGATCTGTTATTTGGCACTCTTGTAAACAATACCAGGGATCTTAAAATAATTACTTACAATATAAAACCGGTGTTCAGGAATGTGAATGGTGAATCGCCTGACTGCGACCAGGGGATTGATACCACAATTACAATCTACCTCAATCCGACACCGGTTTTTGACTTCATTAATATCTCCGATACGGCTATCTGTAATGAAACTTCGGTGACTTTCGAATTTCAGAATACCCAGGTAACCACCGGTGAAGTAAAATATCAATTATCAACCGTGTATAGCTCTGTAACGGGAGTGAAAGACGGAAGCGGAGGTCCGTTTGAAATTGAAACATTCACTGACAATTTAACAAACAACTCCGAATTGATACAGCCTGTTGAGTACATCATTACTCCGGTTATTGATGATCCTGCCCACGGTTTATTATGTAGCAAGGGTATTGTTGAAACCAGAATTGTTGAAGTCGCTCCTACCCTTCTTGATACAGCAACTGTGAGTGAATTCATAGGAGGTTGGAATATTAGATGCCATGGATTAAGCAATGGAGAAATCAACCTTCATCCTCACGGAGGTTATAATAAAGGCGTAGATCCATACAAATTCATCTGGGAAAAAGATGGTTCACCCTTGAATAAAGACTCTGTTTCGCTTGCCGGTTTAAGTCCGGGAACCTATACTTATCGGATTGAGGACATACTGGGATGTTATTTTGACAGTACACTTACAATAACGGAACCGGAACGTCTGCAGATAATTGATAGCCTTGTCCATGTTTCCTGTGTCGGATCTCAGGATGCAGAAATTTATATAAAAACTCTTGGAGGAACCACAGGCTATGATCTTTATTATACCGGACCGAATTTATATACAAGGGGTATACATCTTTCCGATTCTAACCGGGACAGTGTTCTAAACAGAGGATTTGGCGATTATAACATAACCCTAACTGATACAAATAATTGTGTTACCACAAAAGAAGTGGAAATCTTCCAGGGTGTTCAGGTTGCAATTGGTCTGAATCCAAGTTACTACGGGCTTTACAATATCTCCTGTACCGGTTTGTCCGATGGAGCTATAGATGTCACTGCAAGTGGTTCTGGCGAATCAGAAGATTTCATTTATGAATGGACAGATGCTTATGGTAATCCCGTTCCACCAGAACCCAATGGGCAGGATATTTCAGGTGTTCCCGCGGGCTGGTACTCAATTACAGTTACAGATACAACAAATTGTTCATCTTCACGACAAATTGAGTTAGTTGAACCCACTCCTTTGGTAATTTCCAGGATTGACGATGATTATCCCGGAGGATATGACATAAGCTGTTATGGCTATAATGACGGAGATGTAGACATCACTGTTTCCGGAAGCCATTCTTATACGGGCAATCTTGATTATGAATGGTCAGACACAGAGACAGGAACTTTTGCAACAACCCAGGATATTGCCGGGGTGGATACCGGAACATACAGGGTTATCGTTACCGACGATTTTAACTGTACTTCGAGCGACACATTTACACTCACCCAGCCGACACAATTGAATTATACTGTTCTGGATTCCTCCAACAATAATGGTTTTGATATCAGTTGTTATTCCGGTGAAGATGGTTACATTGAGCTCGATGTAAATGGAAGCTCGGGGAACTATGAATATACCTGGTCAACCGATGACGGCAATGTACCCAATCCCTTCATACAGGATCTCAGAAATGCCTCAGCGGGTACATACAATTTATATGTACATGATGTTACTTATGATTGTGAAGCTAACTGGGAATTTGTGCTTATCGAACCAGATACACTCAATATAAATCCGGTTTTAAGTGATTACAACAGTTATAATATCAGCTGTTTTGGTGACACCAGCGGCACCATTGACCTTAATACATTCGGAGGCGTTGGCCCATATACATTCGATTGGACCAGTTCTGACGGAGAAGGCATATCACCTTCAACTGAAGATCAATCCGGATTAACAGCCGGGTCATATAATGTAGAGATTGTTGATAATAATAACTGCACCGGGGAATGGAGCTTTGTCCTGGATCAACCTGAAGCACTTAATACACAAATCGAACCAACTCCAATTGCATGCTACGGTTTTAATACCGGAGCTGCCGATCTTTCGGTTAGTGGTGGTGTTCCGGGATATGATTATTCCTGGAGTAACGGCGAAACCACTCAGGATATAAGTGATGTACCAGCAGGGAATTACACGGTAACAGTTACCGATCGGAATAATTGCATCATAATTGATGAAATAGATATCAACCAGGAGGACAAAATCCAGATTAGACTGGAAGTACCAAAGCAATATAATGGAGCAATGCTTAGTTGTTATGGTGAAGCTGATGCCGAAATACTAACAAGCGTAGATGGAGGTTTTGGAGATTACAGATATGAATGGATGCCTACCGGAGAAAATACGGCAAATCTGAGCGGAATTGCAGCCGGGAAGTATATAGTCAAAGTTACCGATGAACTGGAATGCTCATCATTCGATTCCATTCAGGTTTTTGATCCATTACCTCTGATTACGGAAATATACCCGGAAAATCCTTCCTGCTTCGGTTATACCGATGGAAGAATAACAGTTATTCCGAGAGGTGGAACCATTTCAGGAGATTATCGTATTAACTGGCAGGAGTCTGAAGAAACAGGACAGGTATTGGATAGCATAGGCGCAGGAACCTATGAGGTAACCATAAAAGATTTAAATAATTGTAAGATCGATACGCTAGCTATGCTTGAAGAGCCAGACTCATTGTTCATTGAAAAAGAAATAGTTCATCCTGATTGCCCTGACATCATGAATGGTTCAATTCAAATGGAAATTTCAGGCGGCACTCCGCCTTTTGATCTTTACTGGGAAAATGGTGATTACGGTAACTACCTGGATAATCTGAGAGAGGGAGTTTATGTAGTGGATATTACAGATAATAATCAGTGTTATATGAAAGATACGACTGAATTAATCAGTCAAAAAGATTATTGTATAGAAATACCCACTACTTTTACTCCAAATGGTGACGGCATAAACGATACATGGGAAATAGTAAATATAGATCTTTATCCGGAGGCCACCATGGAAATATTTAACCGTTGGGGTGAACTTATATACCAGATATCACCCTATTATGGCAATGAGTGGGACGGAACATTTAACGGACGTGAAATGCCTATCGATTCTTACCATTTTGTCCTGAGACTGGGTGGCGGAAGGAAACCAATTACCGGTAATGTAACTATTATCCGTTAGTTTTTTTAAAAATTCAGCCCTTACATTAACTAAGTGAAAGAGTTAATTAAAAATATTGTTATCTTTATTTTAGTGCTTGTATCAGGAAATCTTTATGCTCAGCAACTACCCCTGTACTCACAATACAAGAATAATGGCTTTCTGCTAAATCCTGCTATGGCTGGCTATGATGGGTTCACCTCCATCAATCTTACTGCCAGAAAACAATGGCTGGGCTTCACAGATTCGCCGTTGACATACTCAGCTTCTGCACAAACCCGTTTAATGCGAAGATCCTACCGTATTCAAAACCGCAGAAGAAACAATCGTTTAATATCCAGCACCAAAGGTCGTGTAGGGCTTGGAGGTTTTGTATTCAGTGATGTAAATGGGCTGGTCTCGAGAACAGGAATCCAGTTCAGTTATGCCTACCATATCTATATGTACAGAAACCAGTTATCTTTTGGACTGGCCGGTCAGGCTTTTCAGTATAAAATTGACAGAGACCGCATTTCCACCTACAGTGAACTGATTAATTCCGGTGGAGATCCGGTTATTGAAAGTAATTTGAATTATGTGGCTTATATTCCGGATGCCAATGTTGGTGTTTTCTGGACGAGCCCGGAATTTTATCTTGGGGTTTCTGCCAATCAATTATTTCAATCGAAATTAAAACTAGGCAGCGGCGCACTGGGTAATCTTCGTTTGCTTAGACATTATTACCTGATGGGGGGCTACAGGTTTATTAACCGCAGATCAGGATTTGATGTAGAACCTTCGTTCCTCTTAAAAACTACCGAACAATTAATGCCCCAGGCAGATATCACCTTAAAGCTTTATTATCAGACAGATTACTGGATAGGTGCTACATACCGAACCAATGGAACAATTGCAGCTATGTTTGGAGTAAGAGCTGAAAATATTTATGTAGGTTATGCATATGATTATGCACTTTCTGCCATAAGAAAATATAACTTTGGCTCCCATGAAATTTTCGTTTCTTTTAAATTCGGTTCAAATGCCAGAAGATATCGCTGGTTGAACCGTTACTAAACTATTTCCCATGGGGATCATTCAAAAGCAGGCAATTAAAGGTACCTTTTATTCATATCTTGGAGTAGTCATTGGTTTTATTACTACTGCAATTTTATTTCCAAGGATACTTTCAACCGATGAAATCGGGCTTTTAAAATTGCTTGTATCCTTCTCTGTCTTATTCGCCCAGGTAGGATCACTTGGTTTTAAAAGTGTAATAAACAGACTCTTTCCTTATTTTCGAAACTATCCGGAAAAACACAATGGATTTATCTCATTTGCCATGCTGGTATCCTTTGTTGGATTCCTGATAACCAGCCTTGCTTTTGAAATTTATAAGCCAATTCTTATAAGGAATAATGTTGAAGACTCAAGACTGCTGGTCGAATATGTCTACCTGATTATTCCATTGATATTCTCAGTTCTCTTTTTTAATCTTTTTGATGCCTATAATAAAGTATTGTACGATACCGTTTTGGGAGCCTTTCTCAAAGAATTTTTACAACGATTTCTAATTCTGATTTCAGTAGTTTTATATTTTTTTGACTTAATTGATTTTCAACATTTTGTTTATGCCTATATCATCGCTTTCTTTATTCCTACAGTGATTCTGTTAATTATTTTGTTCAACAGAGGAACAATCACATTTAGATATAAAAAAGAAGCATTTTCTAAACCTGTTATGCGGGAGATGTTTATTATATCACTCTTTGGGTTTACGGCTGGAATTGGCGGAATGGCCATTATCCATATCGACAGTCTGCTGGTAAATAAATTCCTCGGAATTTCGATGACAGGGATTTATGCAACCACTTTTTTCTTCGGCACTCTTGTTCTAATACCTTCAAGACCCCTTATTAAAATTTCAACGACTATTCTGGCAGAATCATGGAAGAAAAATGATCTTAAAAACATTGATCTTGTATATTCGAAAAGCTGCATTAATCAAGCTATTATTGCAATGCTTGTATTCATCGGGATCTGGGTCAATATTGATAATGTATTCAAAATACTTCCCGAGGAGTTTGAGGCGGGTAAGTATGTCATTTTCTTTATAAGCCTGGCCAATATTTTTGAAATGACATCCGGAGTTAGCGGAATGATAATAGGAACTTCAAATTACTATAAATTAAATGCTGTTTTTATATTCATATTCCTTTTCCTTCTTGTAACATTGAATTTCATCCTGATTCCATTGTATGGATTAACCGGAGCGGCAGTTGCAACTGCAGTGGCAAAACTAATATATATGTTCATTCGGTTTATATTCCTGAAAATCAAATATAAATTCCAACCTTATAATTACAAATTCCTGCTCCTCATTATTGTTTCACTAATAGCATATCTCGCAGGCTACATTTTACCGGAAGTAGAGAATTTCATTATGGATATTATTTACAGAAGCCTTCTGGTGCTGGCAATTTTTACCATTTTACTTCTGTTATTGAATATTTCAGAAGATGTTAATTCAATTTACAGGGACATAATTAAAAAAGCAGGAATAGGAAGGAAGTAGAAAAGCTACTTCCCCCATTGATTAAGTATCCGTTTTTCTTTATTTCTTGACTTCCTGTTCTCCTGCGGGCTCTTCCTCTCTGCGCTTTATTTTTACAGCATAATAAATCGTACCTATTACCATAAGGACAATGATTATTGAGCCGGCAAGAGCGACTTTTGCACCGATAAAATAAGAATCGGGTCTGAATTCAAAAAGGATTGTGCCTTCACCTTCCGGAACAGTCAATCCTCTCAGGAGATAATTCACCCTGAAATGTGAAACCTCTTTACCATTGATAGAGGCCTCCCAGCCGCGTGGATAATAAATTTCAGAAAAGACTGCAATCTGAGAAGAGTTTGTCGAGAACTCGTACTCGAGGCGATTAGGAGTATAATCGACCAGCTCTATTGTTGCCTCTTTATCTTTTTGGAATTCCATTCCTTCAACATAAAGTTCATATCTTTGGTCGATCAAAGCTGTAGAAGAAGGGTCAAAACTCCCAAGACGAGCAATCTCTTCATCGGCATTTTCAACTATCTCATAATCGGAAACGAACCATGCATTTCCCAGGTGTGTAGGCCTCTGAACCACCGTAGTCTGACCTGTGGAAGGATTTCTTTGGATAATATACTTTGTATTTAGCATATCCAAAACTTCGGGATCAAATTCACCCTTAATATGCCTGTCATATACTTCCTGGAACCTTCGCATCTTTGCTCCGTGATAGCCTCCAACAGATTTATGAAAATAAGAAGCTCGCGAACTGGATATTGGATTCCCAACACTAAGATCATACACTCTGTAGGAAAGTGCTTTATCCTTGAGTATCTCAACATCTGCAGCAGTTGGTTGGTATGGAGTTTCAGAAGCCCTCCCGGAAACAAAATTATCATCGTTCAGGTATCTTTTATTCACAGGCCATAGATCAATAAGAATGATCAGACCAAGTGCAATATAAAAAGTGGCATGTTTCATCTTACCCAGTGAGTATATATATAACAGCCCTGCACCAAGCAGTACAAATATGAGCGATCGGAAAGAATCTTTTCTTACAAGATCTGCACGGTCTTCACGTATAACATTCACCAGATCTCTTGCACCCTGCTCAATAAGTAACTCATCTCTCGAGGAGCTTAAATCTGAAATGTTCGGAAATAATGCAAATAATAGGGTTATACCTCCAACTATGTACAGAGAATTTTTAAGGGCCTTGAGTAATTCCTTCTTTTTATACTCACTGAACAACATTTTATTTACAGCAAGTATCGCCAGTAATGGCATAGCAAGTTCAGCCATTACAAGGGTCATGGATACAGTTCGGAACTTATTATAACCCGGGAAATAATCAAGAAAAAGTTCTGTCAAAAACATGAAATTTTTACCCCAGCTGAGCAAAATCGATAGTACAACCACGACAAATAACCACCACTTTACAGGTCCCTTTAGAAAAAACATACCGAAGACAAATAGAAAAATCACGACAGCACCAATATAAACAGGTCCTGAAGTACCGGGCTGCTCTCCCCAATACTGAGTAAAGAAATAGGGACTCTGATTAATAATCTGTACAGCATTTTGAGGACCGCTGCTTCTTGCCAGAAAATCAAAGGTTTTAGAGTCACGATCAGCCATTAATATACTGGAAGCACCCCCCTTAAAATTTGGGATAAGCAAATTGAGTGTCTCTCCTATTCCATATGACCAGTCAGTTACATATGTTTTACTCAGTCCTTTAGTTTGATCTTCAGGTTGGTCAGTCAATTCTGTCGGCCCACGCAAGGAATACTCTGAATAATCAATCGTCGACCAAAAATTCACAATATTAACACTCACAGATATAATCACTGCCACTATCAATGCGGCTATAGCCCTTATAAAACGAGTGTAAGTATTGTTCTTTATTACCTGTATCAATTCGAATATTCCGAAAACAATCAGGATCATTAATGTGTAATAAGTAATCTGCAGGTGATTGGGGATAAGCTGAAGACCAACAAATATGCTGGTCAATACAGCACCAATAATAAAATCTTTACGAAAAGTGTAATATACACTTCCAATAATCATGGGCATATATCCTAAAGCAATGGCCTTGGTAATGTGTCCGGGTTCAAGGATGATAAACAGATATGAGGAAAAACCGTAGGCAATTGCTCCCACAATTCCGAGCCAGGGATTAATCCCAAATAATAGTAAGAGAATATAAAACCCAAGCATGTAAAGAAAAATGTGGATTAAAGGTCTTCCCTCCTGAAATGAAAAAATTCTATGAACTTTTGTCAGAATGTTGTTTGGCTTTTTCATTTCTATAAAATATGCCGGCATCCCTCCAAACATGGAATTAGTCCAGAGCGCAACTTCCCCTGTTTCTTCATTATAATCCTTTATTTCTCTGGCCATTCCCTGGTAACCTTGTATATCTGACTGACTCAACTCCTTACCCTGAAACATCGGAGGAAAATAGAGACTTGGTATTAATAAAAATATTAATATCGCAACGATATGCGGGAGTACTGAAAAACGGGATTTCTTCATCATATTTTTATTGAGGATTTCAACAAATATATGAATAAACACATAAAATTATAACATAAACTTTGTACGATCCTTCCCGACAGGGAGCTGGTTGCATTTATTTTACTGTCTGTCTGAGCATTATGCCCAAATTACAGTAATAATAGCCAGATCTCTGACAGAGTCCTTTAAAAATGAATTTTCATCCCGGAAAGAATTCTTTTCTATACTCTTCTATAATTTCTTTTCCTGAGATTTCCCCTCTTTGCCGGGGTGAATCATTAAATTAGCTGAGCATTTCGGGAATAAATTCCTATCTTTAAACTTTCAAAATAAAACATATAGATCATTCTGTAATGCTTAATAATAAATCAATTCTAATAACCGGGGGTACAGGAAGTTTCGGTAAGAAATTCACTGAAATGATATTAAATAAGTACCCTGATGTTAAAAGACTGGTAATCTTTTCTCGTGATGAATTGAAGCAATATGAAATGGGACAGGATTATCCCAAGGAAAAATATCCAATGGTTCGTTTTTTCATAGGAGATGTCAGAGATGAAGCCAGGTTGATCCGTGCAACGGAGGGTATCGATGTAATTATTCATGCTGCAGCATTGAAGCAAGTTCCAACCGCAGAGTATAATCCTGATGAATGCATAAAAACCAATATTGGCGGAGCTCAGAGCGTAGTATCCGCAGCGCTGGAACAAAATGTGAAAGCAGTTGTGGCCCTTTCCACCGATAAAGCTGCAGCTCCCATAAATCTCTACGGAGCAAGCAAACTCGTATCGGATAAATTATTCATTTCAGCGAATAATATAAAAGGCACCCGGGACCTCAGGTTTTCTGTGGTCCGTTACGGCAATGTAATGGGCTCGAGGGGTTCGGTCATTCCTTTCTTTCTCCGGGAAGGAAAAAAGGGAGTGCTTCCCATTACCCATAAAGATATGACCCGCTTTAACATTTCCCTGGAAGAAGGTGTTGAAATGGTACTCTGGGCAATTGAAAATGCCATGGGCGGAGAAATATTTGTTCCCAAAATACCTTCTTACTCCATCGAAACCGTTGCAAAAGCTATTGCCCCCAGGGCAGAGATTAAGTATGTAGGAATAAGACCCGGCGAGAAGCTACATGAAGAGATGATCACCACCAGTGATTCATACAATACCATCGACATAGGTGACTACTATGCTATCCTTCCCATGGGAGATAAGAAAAATCGTTACCTTAAATATTATGAAGGAAGTAAAGAAGTTAAAAAAGGATTCAGTTATAATTCAGGCACAAATGAAGATTGGGTGGATATTGAAGAAATGCGGAGATTAATAAAAAAATATGTAGACCCGGATTTTAAGCCATATTAACCATGAAAAGAATACCTTACGGCAAGCATAACATTACTCAGGAGGACCTTGATGCTGTTAACCAGACGCTACTCTCTGATTTTATTACCCAGGGGCCGAGAGTTGATGAATTCGAGAAAGCATTTGCTGATTATATAGGTGTTGAATATGCTGTTGCCGTTTCAAATGGCACTGCTGCTCTCGATCTTTGCGTAAAAGCACTTAATACCGCACCGGGAGAGAAATTCATCACCACTCCCATTACTTTTGTGGCTTCTGCCAATTGTGTAAGATTCAATAACGGGGAAGTGCTTTTTTGCGATATTGACAGGAAAACTTACCTGATGGACCTGAACAAGCTGGAAGATATCCTGAAAAAAGAACCGGCAGGAACTTATAAAGCTGTTATACCGGTTGACTTTGCAGGACATCCTGTTAATCTTGAAGAACTTAAGACACTTGCAGACAAATACAGCTTCAATATCATAGAGGACGCCTGCCATGCCCCTGGAGGATCTTTCAGGGATTCAAAGTCTGTTTGGCAAAATTGCGGTAACGGAAATTATGCTGACATGGCTATTTTTTCCTTCCATCCGGTGAAACATATTGCCACAGGAGAAGGCGGAATGGTCACTACCAATAATCCTGATCTTTATAAAAAAATCAAGAGTCTTCGCAGCCACGGCATTACAAAGGACCCTGATCAAATGCTGGAAAATCATGGCGGATGGTATTATGAAATGCTGGAACTGAGTCATAATTTCAGACTCACCGATTTCCAGGCAGCTCTTGGATTAAGCCAGTTAAAGAGAGCAGATGAGGGGGTTAAAAGAAGACAGGAAATAGCATCGAAATATGATGAGGCGTTCTCAGATCTGGAGGAAATTAATATTCCTTCAATCCCGAAAAACATCAATCATGCTTATCATCTTTATATTATCGAAGTGCCAGACCGCAAAAAATTCTACGATTATCTCAGAGAGCATGGAATTTTTTCCCAGGTTCACTATATACCGGTGCACTACATGCCTTATTATAAGCAATTTGGATGGAAAAAAGGAGATTTCCCACAGGCAGAAGATTATTATGAACACTGCATCAGTCTTCCGATATACCCAACCCTGAGTAATGAGGAACAGGATTATGTGATTGAAAAAATTAAGGATTTTTATTAGTAACAAGACTTGCATCATATGGAAAACCTTGCCATAATACCTGCACGTGGCGGAAGCAAGAGAATTCCGGGAAAAAATATAATTGAGTTCCATGGCAAACCCTTGATAAGTTATTCCATAGAGATTGCACAGAAATCCGGTCTGTTTAGTGAGATTATGGTATCCACCGATGATAAAAAAATTGCCGGAATATCAGAAGAATATGGCGCGAAGGTGCCCTTTTTTCGCAGTGAAAAGAATTCAGATCACTTTGCCACTCTTGCAGATGCAGTTAAGGAGGTAATCTCCGATTATAAAAAAAGAAATTATTCATTCAAATATGTTTGTTGCATTTTACCAACTGCACCATTGATAAGAATTGAAAACTTAAAAAAAGCTTATGAATTAATGCTCACCGGAAAGTTTAACTCTGTGAGACCTGTTGTTCGTTTTGGCTATCCCGTTCAACGTGCTTTCTCATTGAAAAATGACAAGGTGGATTTCATGTATCCGGAATATGAAAAAGTTAGATCCCAGGATCTTGAACCTGCATTTCATGATGCCGGACAATTTTACTGGATGTATTTTGAAAAAGGGATGATTTCCGAAAAAAGAGGTGCATTTGAAATAAATGAACTGGAGGCCCAGGATATTGATGATAAAACTGACCTGAAGCTGGCTGAGATGAAATATTCATTCCTAAATAAATTTTAGATGCCATCACCCCAAAAAAAAATAGTATTCATTACTGAGTGGAAAAAAAATACAGGGGCTGGTCATCTTTCCAGATGTCTGTCTTTACGGGATGCATTTCATGAAAGAGGGTATGAAACTTCATTAATTATCAATTCTCAAGAAGAATTCGATTTTAAATCATTGGAAATAAAACCAATCATTTTTGACTGGAAAACATATCCTGAGGACATTAGAAATTATATTTCAGATAGCTCAATCCTGGTGATTGATTCATACCTTGCTCCAAAAGAACATCTCAAACATATAACCGATCTTACTGATTATCCTGTTTTTATTTCTGATGTAAAATTGAATTATTTTCCAAAAGGAATCGTGATAATTGGAAATAGCTTTGCTCATGAGCTTGATATTATCAATTCAAAAGAAGTACATTACTTATTGGGAATCAAATATGCTCTTTTGCGTAAAGAGTTTTGGGACATTGAAAAAAAAGAAATATCCCAAAAAATCACTAAAATATTAATCAGCCTTGGAGACACAGACCCAAAGGATTTAAAAATGAAGATCGCGGAAGTCTTAGCTAATGCTTATTCCGACTCAGAAATTACTGTATTAAGCAACAGGGATGTTAACATAAACCGCAAAATAAAAAACCTCACCATTCTTTCAAAAAGACTGAACGCAAAAGAAATGGCAAATTTATTCCTCCAACATGACGTAGTTATAAGTAATGGAGGTCAAACTCTTCTGGAATGCATTCGAGTGGGCGTGCCAACCATCGCAATTAAAATGGCTGATAACCAGTTAAGAAATATTAAGACACTTGCTGAAAAAGAATTAACCTTGAAAATACTCGATACAACAAGCATAAGCTCTCTTAAAGATCGGATTTTGGATTATCTGAACATTCTTAAAGATCATAACAAAAGATGGCAAATAAATAATCTATCCAAACAGTTTATAGATGGACAGGGTGCAAGAAGAGTATGCAAAGAAATTATAGGCTATTACGGATCTTAAAATGCGTTCTCAAAAAATAAATTTCAGTTTAAATTTATAAAATGAAAAAATTACTGATTGTTGGTGCGGGAGTTGAACAGGTTCCGGCAATTAAAATCGCCAGGGAATTTGGGCATAATACAATTGTCACTGATATTTCTGAAAAAGCTCCCGGAATTAATTATGCCAATAAAAATTACATAGTCAGTACAAATGATCCTGAAGGAAACTTAAAAATTGCTGAGAAGGAGCAGATTGACGGGGTGATGACACTTTGCTCCGAGACAGCCGTTCCGGTAATCGCATACCTTTCGGCACAACTTGGATTGCCCGGCATGAGCGAACATACCGCTCTTGCAGCCACAAATAAGGGAGTTATGCGAAGTGAATTATCAAAGAGGGATGTGAGTTTAACAGGATATTCTATTATTGACAATTATGATGATCTCATAAAATTTACAAATCTTCATAATCCTCCGTGGGTAATAAAACCCTCCGACTCCAGCGGCCAGAGAGGAATTAGGTTAATTCACGGAAAAAAAGAATTGAAAGAAAGCTATTATGAAGCAAAAAAATTTGCCACCGATGGGAATGTAATAATCGAAGAGTTTGCCAGGGGACCGGAAATAAATGTAACATGCCTGGTAATTGATGGTGAAGTGCATGTCTTATCTCTTTCTGATAGAATCACTCTTCCCACACCACATTTTGGAATCGCCAACATGCACCTTGCTCCTCCGGCATTGGAAAACCATGAAATTGGAGCCATTAAAAAACAGGCTATTGAAGCAACGAAAGCCATCGGATTAAAAAACGGAATATCATATCCTCAATTTATTGCCTCTGAAGAAGGCCCAAAGCTTTTAGAAATTGCGGCCAGGATCCCGGGAGGAAATATGAGAGAAGTTGCCATGTATTTAAGCGGTATTGATATGATTAAAACCACCATCAGGCAATCACTGGGAGAAAAAATAAATTATAAGGATTCCATCACAGAAGAAATTTATCCGGCATTGGCAATACGTTTTATTACTTCACTGGATATTCGCTCCGGGAACAAAAAAATTGAGACCATAACAGGAATTGAAGAAGTAAGTAAGCTACCGGGTATTAAGTTTTGCGATATCAGGGTGAAGAAAGGGGATATACCTCCGCAACTTTCGAATTCTGCAGGAAGATTCGGTTCTTTCTGTGCAGTGGGAAATTCAAGAGATGAGGTGTTGAAGATTATTGATACCGCTTATAAAAAGATCAATATACAATGAAAGAAAATATGTACTTCAAATATCCAAACAAAGTATTCATCATTGCTGAAATAAGTGCAAATCATAATCAGGATTTTGAGCTTAGCCTTCAAACAATCAATGAGGCCGGAAAAGCAGGGGCTGATGCAGTGAAATTTCAGACTTATACTCCTGATTCATTAAGTCTGGATGTTAATAATGAATACTTTGGGCCTCATAAAAAGGGCCTGTGGAAAGGGAAAAGGCCCTATGATCTTTACAAGGAAGCAGCTATGCCCTGGGAATGGCAAACAGATCTATCAGAATATGCGAAATCCCTTGGCTTAGAATGGTTATCAAGTCCATTCGATTTTAAAGCAGTTGATTTTCTTGAAAGCATTAATATTCCTGTTTATAAAATTGCATCCCTGGAAATAACCGATATCCCGCTCATTGAACATATCGCATCAAAGGGAAAACCGATAATCATCTCGACAGGGGTAGCCAATGTTGA
>CAZGTU010000103.1:0-15870 GCA_964528675.1 uncultured Bacteroidaceae bacterium | reverse complement strand
TTGATTGCTTCAATCTGTGCTTTAATAATTCTGCATTTTTAATTAGTTTTGTAGCCGTTTTATAAAACAGGATAATATGTTTGAAAATCTTAGTGACAGACTGGAACAATCCTTTAAGATTCTTAAAGGTCAGGGGAAAATAACCGAAATAAATATCGCAGAAACCCTCAAGGATGTACGGAGGGCTCTACTTGATGCAGATGTCAATTTCAAAACTGCGAAAAATTTTACGAATACGGTAAAAGATAAAGCTCTTGGACAAAATGTTCTCACTGCTGTACGTCCTGGCCAGATGATGGTTAAGATCGTCCACGATGAGCTTGCAGAGCTAATGGGGGGAGAGACATCTGAAATAAATTTGACGGGAAGTCCTTCCGTTATTCTTATTTCAGGGCTTCAGGGTTCAGGAAAGACTACCTTCTCAGGGAAACTTGCCCGTCATCTGAAACAGAAAAAAGGAAAAAATCCTTTGCTGATAGCCGGTGACGTGTATCGTCCTGCTGCTATTGAACAGTTAAAAGTACTTGGAGAACAGATTGAGGTGCCGGTTTACATTGAAGAAGGTTCCAAAGACCCGGTAAAAATTGCCCAAAATGGAATTAAACATGCCAAATCCAATGATAATAATGTTGTTATAATCGATACAGCCGGGCGTCTGGCAATCGATGAGACAATGATGAAAGAAATTGAATCGATCAAAAAGAGTGTTAAACCGGATGAAACTCTCTTTGTTGTTGATTCAATGACCGGTCAGGATGCTGTTAACACTGCCCGGGAGTTTAATGAAAGACTGGATTTCGACGGTGTTGTTCTTACCAAGCTTGACGGTGACACCCGCGGTGGAGCTGCCCTTTCCATACGTTCTGTTGTAAACAAACCCATAAAATTCGTGGGTACAGGTGAAAAGCTTGATGCCATTGATGTATTTCATCCTACCAGGATGGCTGACAGAATACTGGGAATGGGAGACATTGTATCTCTTGTTGAAAGAGCCCAGGAGCAGTTTGATACAGATGAAGCCAGAAAACTGCAGAAAAAAATTGCAAAGAATCAATTCAACTTCAACGATTTCATTAACCAGATCCAGCAGATCAAAAAGATGGGAAACATCAAAGATCTGGCAGGAATGATACCGGGAGCTGGAAAAGCACTGAAGAATATGGACATTGATGATGACGCATTCAAAGGCGTCGAAGCTATCATACGTTCCATGACTCCCCTGGAAAGAGAAAATCCGGCAGTGCTGAACGGGAGTCGCAGGAAAAGAATTGCCAATGGTAGTGGCACCTCCATTCAGGAAGTGAATCGTCTGATAAAACAGTTTGATGACACACGCAAAATGATGAAAATGATGAGTGGAGGAAAAGGCCGTAACCTTGCCAAAATGATGGGAAGCGGTGGAATGGGAATGCGCTGATCAAACCGGAATTTTATTTAGTGTCTGTCCATAATGTCCGATAGCTATCGGAACAGACACTCAACATTATGGACAGACTATTTATCTCTGCATGACATCTGAAATCTCCAATATTAAACTATAAAAAACTTATTTAATGAAACTTATAGAAGGAAAAAAAACAGCTGCGATCATCAAGGAAGAAATTGCTGAAGAAGTGAAAACAATGATGAGCAAGGGAATGAAACAACCCCACCTTGCTGCAGTGCTTGTAGGTCATGACGGAGGAAGTGAAACTTATGTAAATCATAAAGTGAAAGCCTGTGAACAGGTAGGTTTCGGATCAAGCCTTATCAGGTATGAAGATGATGTTAGCGAGGATGAATTGCTGGGTAAAGTTGACGATCTCAACAATGACCCGGAAATTGACGGTTTTATCGTACAGTTGCCTCTCCCCTCTCATATATCTGAAAATAAAGTGATTGAAAGGATTAATCCTGCCAAAGATGTAGATGGATTTCATCCTATTAACCTGGGAAGGATGGTTATTGGTTTACCCTGTTATGTATCTGCCACTCCATCCGGTATAATGGAATTGATTCGCAGATATAATATCCCGACATCAGGAAAACATTGTGTTGTAGTTGGCAGAAGTAATATCGTCGGAAAACCTATGAGCATTTTGCTCGGACAAAAAACAGATCCCGGCAACTGCACCGTCACCATGTGTCATAGTCGCACCACAGATCTGCCTTCAATTACACGGCAGGCCGATATTTTGATTGCTGCGCTTGGAAGTCCCGGTTTTATTTCCAAAGACATGGTAAAAGAAGAAGCCGTAGTAATTGATGTCGGAACCACCCGTGTTCCATCCACCGAAACAAAATCAGGATTCAAGCTTAAAGGGGATGTGAAATTTGATGAAGTTTCTCCAAAATGCAGTTTTATAACTCCCGTTCCCGGTGGTGTAGGGCCAATGACCATTGTTTCATTGTTGAAAAATACACTTCTGGCAGCCAAAAAAGAAATTTATAAATAAAGCTTAAGCCCGCTCTGGAAAAAATATTTTTTCCAGGCTAATTCCTTACATCCTTTCCGGCACGTCTATTCCCAGGAGGAACATACCGTTTTTTATAACGGTACCGGCAGAATAGCTAAGGTTCAGGCGAAAGTTACGATCTTCCTCATTATCAGCATTCAGTATTGAATGATCATGATAAAATTGATTAAATTCACGGGCTACTTCATAAAGATGGTTTGCAATTAAAGCAGGATTTAATTCTTTTGCCGAATCTTCAACCATCTCAGGAAATTTGTAAAGGTAACGTATCAATGATAATTCCTTTTCGGATATTTTATCTGAATATTCTTTCGGAATTTCAGGTATTATTGTTCCGGCTTTGCGTAAAACAGAGTGAATGCGCGCAAAAGTATACTGAATGAAAGGTCCTGTATGTCCATTAAAGTCAATGGATTCCGTCGGATTAAAGGTCATATTCTTCCTGGGATCCACCTTCAGAATAAAATATTTCAAGGCCCCCATACCCACCTGTCGGTAAATGTCTTCTTTTTGTTCACTGCTCATTTCTGATAATTTACCAAGCTCATCAGACATTTCCCTGGCTGTTGACTCCATCTCATCCATGAGGTCATCAGCATCTACAACCTTCCCCTCCCTGGATTTCATTTTGCCTTCCGGCAGCTCAACCATTCCATAAGACAAATGATAAAGTTTATCAGCCCAATCAAATCCCAGTTTCTTTAATATTATCGAAAGAACTTTAAAGTGATAATTTTGCTCATTACCAACAACATAAATATGCTTATCGATATTAAACTCTGTGAAACGTTGATGGGCTGTACCAAGATCCTGAGTCATATATACCGAAGTGCCATCGGAACGCAAAAGAAGTTTGTCGTCCAATCCTTCATCCCGGAGATTTGCCCATACTGAACCATCTTCTTTTTTAGAAAGAACCTCCTTTTCGAGTCCTTTCAAAACCAGATCTTTTCCAAGCTTATAGGTTTCCGATTCATAATAGATCTTATCAAAACTTACACCCAGGCGCTGGTAAGTTTCATCAAATCCATCATATACCCATTGGTTCATCATTCCCCACAAATTCCATGTTTCTTTATCTCCCTGCTCCCATTTTCTTAACATTTCCCGGGCCTCGGCCATTAGTTCACTCTTCTCCTCAGCTTGTTCCCGGGTAAAACCTTTTTCCATGAGAGCTTGCAGCTCTTTTTTATACTCCTGATCAAATTTAACATAATATTCACCTACAAGATGATCCCCTTTTTTATGGGCATAATCAGGTGTTTCACCGTTTCCGTACTTCTTCCATGCAAGCATTGATTTGCAAATGTGAATACCCCGGTCATTTACCAGGTTTACTTTCTTTACATCTCTTCCATTTGCTTGTAAAATACGGGATACAGATTCACCAAGAAGATTATTTCGGATATGTCCAAGGTGTAATGGCTTATTTGTATTGGGAGATGAAAACTCAACCATAACGGATGGTTCTCCCGGAACAGGCTCATTAAAGCCAAATCTCGCGGCAGATCTTATTTCTTTCAGAATATTTATCCATGTCTGCTTGTGAATTTTAAGATTCAGAAATCCTTTTATAACATTAAAATCACTGATTTCTTCAGTATTTGACACCAAATATTCTCCAATTTCACTGGCACTTACCTCAGGAGATTTTTTTGTGATCCTCAATAGGGGAAAAACCACCACAGTGTAATCACCTTCAAACTCTTTTCTTGTTTTCTGGACCTGCATCATTGAAGGCTCTGCTTTAGAATTATATAAATCCTGAATTGCAGATTCCAATGACTTTGAAATTATTTCCGGGATTCTGATCATAATTGAGATTTTTCAGTGTGCAAATATAACATTCAATCTGCTAGGTGATGCTAAGAATGATGAAATAATCAGGCTTATATATATCAAAAAAAAGTGCCACCTTCACAGGCGACACTTTAACTAACTAACCCTAAAACTATCTATGAAAAGAAAACTACAACTATTTTCTTTCTGTTTAATTAAAGAACAAAATCTATGCCAAATTATTGTGTTCCTCTTTCATTAATATACGGTTAAAGAAATTTTTTGTTATGTCAGAACTGAAAAAAAATGGCTAATTTTATGAAAAATCAAAATCAGGTGATAAACGAAATATTTGCATAGATTAAGTATTGAAGAAGCATATTCATATCATCAGTTTTAATGTACCCTATCCTCCTGATTACGGAGGAGTAATAGATGTTTATTACAAAATTAAAGCTTTAAAACAGGAAAGCATTGAAATAACATTGCATTGTTTTCAATATGGCCGGAAGAAATCTGCCGAACTTGAAAAATTGTGTAAAAATGTGTTTTATTATCCAAGAAAAACCGGTTTTATTTCCCATATCCATTTTTTGCCCTATATTATTCGATCAAGACGATCTTCAGAACTTATTAAAAATATTCAAAAAGATAAGGATCCGGTTATTTTTGAAGGACTTCATTCCACTTTTTATTTACCCCGAAAAGAATTAAAGGATCGATTAAAGATCGTCCGGGCACATAATGTGGAGCATAAATATTACTTTAAACTTCTGAAAGCAGATAAAGATTTTAGAAGAAAACTATTCTTTTTAATCGAGTCTTCGAAGTTATATTTTGCTGAAAGGAGATTAAAACACGCAGATTATATTGCCGCGATCTCTGAAAAGGAACAAGAATACTTCGAAACGAAGTTTAAAAATTCTTTCCTGGTAAATGCATTTCACTCAAGCAGAAAACCGGAAATCTTACCCGGAAAAGGGAATTATCTTTTATATCACGGCAACCTCAGTGTTCCGGAGAATCTAAAGGCTGTGAATCACTTAATTGAAAAAATATTCATAAACATTGACTTCCCCATAATTATTGCAGGAAAAAATCCACCATCCAGTTTGATTAAAAAAATTGAGAAATATGATCATATAAGGCTTATCTCTTCCCCTGATCATGAAAAAATGAAAGAGTTGATACAGAACGCACAGGCAAATGTCCTTTATACTTTTCAGGATACAGGTTCAAAGCTAAAAGTTCTGGAATCATTGTTTAACGGAAGATATTGCATTGCAAACCGTAAAATATTCGGTGATTCAAGGCTGAATGAATTTTGTGAAACCGGCAATTCTGTAGCAGAAATATTGATAAAGATTAAGAAAATCCTTGACTCTGAGTTTACCGAAGAACAGATCATATTTCGTGAAAAAGCTTTATCGGCATACGTCAATAAAAACAATGCCAGGCTTTTCATTGACAAACTCGATCAAAAAATGAAAGTTTAAAATTCAGAAAAAAAAGAAATCATTCCTGATCTTCTCCGTTTCTTTCTCTCAATAAAATGGCGAAAATAAAGACAATAACTGCTGCAGCTGCTAAAATTACCATCATTGACTGAAACATTCTGCTAAGGAGATTTTCCAGTTCAATAATATCCCAGATCCCCAATATCGCAAGAATACAAAAAGCCAGAACAAGCAAACTTAAAAAATATGCAATTGCTTTTTTAATTGAGCTCATGGTTGATTAGATTTTCAAGTTGTTTAATAAATTGGTATATAGTTGATGTAAATATTTTTGTATCACTATATTGAAGATTCCAGGTAAAAGTATTCTTTTCTTTTGAAATAAATACCCTGATTAAGTTTTTTTTGAGGTCTGTTTCCTTTTCAACAACAGCTATCCCTTTTCTTTGAAGTGCTCTCCTGGTCCATGTTTCAGCAATCTCACAAGTTTCACAGCTATGTAATATCACCGAATATTTGTAATAAATAAGTGGAATAACCTCACCGGTCTGCTTATCCATTTCAATTTTTTCTGAAGTAAAAATCTCTTTAATATCCTGCCCAAGGAAAAGATCTTCCGGGGCTCCATCAATGATAGAGCTGCCTCTGATCAACCATATTTTATCTGCATATCTGCCGGCAATATTCAAGTCATGCGTGGTGAAAATAATGGTTTTGCCCTCTGTCGAGAGGCTTCTTAGCAGGGTAAATATTTCATATTTATTGGGTATATCAAGGAAAGAAGTCGGTTCATCCAGCAAAATCACATCGGTATCCTGAGCAAAAACCCTGGCAAGCATTGATTTTTGTTTTTCTCCGTCACTAAGCTCACTGAGCTTATTATTTCTCAGATGTTCAATACCGCAAACATTTATAGCTCTTTTTATTTTATCATGATCATCCTGTCTTAAAATCCCGAAAAAATCAGTATAAGGATACCTTCCGATTCGCACAAGTTCTTCCACCGTCATTTCAGGATTATCAGGAAGGGAAGTTGAAACAAATCCCACCCTTCTGGCAATATCAGCAGGAGTCATCAATCTTATATCCTGCTGATCAATTTTCACCTCTCCCTGAAGAAGATAATGTAAAGCCATCATAGATCTTAGTAATGTTGTTTTTCCGGACCCATTTTTACCAATCAGAGCAACAAGTTCGCCTTTTAAAATCTTTAAATTCAGATCGTCGAGAAGTACCTTGTCATGATTTCCGGTATGAAAACCGATACGGCCTTTACGGAGCTCTATTTGAGAAATTTCATCTTTCATTAGCTATAAATACGTTTTCTTCCCAGAACAATCCATATTACAATCGGTATACCAATCAAAGAAGTAATAGCGTTCAAAGGAAGGATCATTTCACTACCCGGTAATTGAGAGAGGATATCACTTAACAGCATAATTGCCGTTCCCAGCAGAATTGAGAAAAAAAACAACACTCCAAAACGAGAAGTTTTCGTTATCATGCGTGCCATATGGGGTACAGCAATACCAATGAATCCTATGGGACCACAAAAAGCGGTTACAGTGCCTGTAAGCAAAGCTGTGGAAGTAAAAATCATAATTCTGTAAGGAAGAATGCGAACGCCGAGAGAACGGGCATAATTTTCGCCCAGGAGCATAGCATTCGAAGGTTTTATAATGAAAAATGCAAGGATAATACCGGGTAAGAATCCCAGAACCAGGTAGGGAATTTGATTGGAGCTAACACCCCCAAGGCTGCCCATAGTCCAAATCACAAAAGCTTTTAAGGCCGATTCCTGACTAAAGTACTGTAAAATGTTAATAATCGCCGAAATACCGCTGCCAAGCATAATTCCGAGGATCAGGATAGACATCACATTTCGCAGTCGGAAAGATAATATTAAAATAAGGATTAGAATTGCAGCAGCACCAATCCATGCAGCCAATATTAAAAATAAACTATTGCCTGATCCCAGCACAGAAAATTCGAATAATCCGGGGAATCCCAGGACAAGCAAAGCAACACCCAGCCCGGCCCCAGAACTAATTCCCAGTACATAAGGACCTGCAAGAGGATTTCTGAAAACGGTTTGCATTTGTAAACCACTAACCGAAAGCGCTATCCCGGAAATAACCGCAGTTATCAAACGAGGGATCCTGAATTCGTGCAAACTTATCCAGGCAACACTATTATCATTCTCTGCGAATAAATGATTTTTTATATCTTTTATGCTCAGATCTATGCTCCCGGTTAAAAGATCAGTTGCAATGAGAAATAATACGACAATAAAAAGGAATATACCCGATGACAGAAAATTAGATCTCACACCGGTTTTTTGATCTGTATTCATAAACCTATTTAAGCTTATCCAGCTCCTTTATCATGGACTCCATCTCTTCCTTCACCTTATTAAAATGATGACTTGGATTTTGAGTCCCTTCCGATTCTTCAGGATGATTTATACGGTTGATAATTTCATTTCTCTTCTTTACCAGGTTTTTGATTATCTCGTCAAACTTTGCTTCTTCCATATCAGGATTGAAATGTTTATAAGCAAAAACTTCTGTCAAAAGCTCGTATGAAAGATAATTCACATCTTTTTTTAATTTTCTGATGCTTGCCATATTACCATGTTTAAATTTGAATGCCTTAATTTATTCTAATTTTCTATAATATGCAAAATCATGATCAGGAAGAATATCAGAATGAAAGATTTTCATCAGATCTTTCAGTATAAGATGAGGTTCAACCACGCCGGTTTCCCAGTATGGATTTCCTCCATTTCTGCAAATCAGAGCATCATTGTTATATATATTCCCCTGTTTAAAAGCATTGAAAAAACTAAATCGCGAATCTACACCTTCTATTTCCGACAAACTTGAAGCACTTCCGGGATTTATCCACACATCTGCTCCCATAGCCTTTGTCAGCACAGCTTCGAGAGACGAAGGAATATTTTCCATGGAATTATTTTCTTTCCACAGATAATTTCCTCCTGCGTCAGTGATCAATTTCGAGGTATAACTTGATCCACCTGCCAGATGCCAGGTATTCTTCCAGGGTAGTCCCACCAGGACAGAAGGTTTCTTTTGAATGGAATCAATTATGCTATGTAATTTTTCATACTCATATTTAACATTTTGAAAAAAATCGTCAGCAAGTTTATCCTTCCCGTAAAAATGTCCAAAAACTCTGATCCATTCCGTCTTACCAAGGGGATGAGGCTCAAGATATTCTGCGACTATAAAAACCGGAATGCCTGCCTGTCTCAACCTCGAGGATATACCGGTAACAGAAGATTCAATGCCGTACAAAAAAACAACATCCGGTGAAAGAGCAATTAAACGTTCGTAATCTACTGCAGGGGGGTATCCAACCTCGAAAACCTTATTGTTTTCTCTTCTTTCCCTTACTATATTGTTGCAAACATACTTTAACCCTGAAACACCCTTTATCCCTTCTTCTTCGTTTAATGCTTTAAGAAAACCAATATGAGTGGTTGAGAATACAACAACATTGGAAACAGGAATTTTAATTACCGGATATTCATTAAGCGAATCCGGCAGATTCTCAGGATCCTTTGCCAAAGTATAAAGTAGTTTTTCTCCGGATGATCTTTGCCAGGGATCAAAAATTTCAATGATTGTAAATTCATTAAAATTCTTTATACTGAATTTTTCGGCATAATCATTACCGGTAATTTTTTTCTCCTTCTTAGCTGTTATTGAACAAGCAGATAAAGAAATAAAGAGTATCGATATCCACAAAATATTTTTCACTTCGCTATAACAAATTTCTTTTTTTCACGATAACCATCAATTAAAATATCCATAATATATACTCCATTCTCAAGTTCAGAGAGATTAAAATTATAGCTTTCAATATTTGCTACAACATAATCAGCTATTAAGGAACCGGTTATGGTATACAAACGTATTCTTGAACCGGTTGTGGAAAGATCATCTGTTTGCAGTTTAAAATATCCATCATTGGGATTGGGATAAACAGTAAAAAGTTCAGACTTCAAAGTATCGGAAATTCCAGCCGGATCATAACCACCAATAAATTCGAAACCAGTGTCCAGAGAATCAAGCCAGTATTTTAGTTGTCTCTCTTTTTCAGGGTAATAATCCCAGTTCATGAAAAACTTGGAAAAATAATCATCAAAGGGATATCCACAAGAAGCATCCCCACCTGTAAGATTTCCGACAATAAGCTGAGCCTGGTTAAAAAGCGGACAACCTGAAGATCCTGCTTCGGTAGCTCCTGACTCCCAATCTCCGATTCTCCAAAAAGCATCCGGCACACTTCCTCTAAATAACCACTCGGGAGGATCTTCCTTCTGATATTCAATCAAGGCCTGATCTTTATCTCTGGAGATTTTTTTAACATCACCCCTTGGATGATGAATCGTGACACTTGACAGAGGAGAGTTGAGAGATCTGGACCAACCGGCAAAATAAGGTTTATAATCCTCAGGAGGATCTTCAGATAATAGCAATAATGAAAAATCCAGGCTGTCTGAGGTAGCCAGAACCTCAGCACCAGACAATGTCATAGAAGCATTCCCATCAATTCCATTGCATTCTTCCGATTCATAATTAAAATATAAAACGGCAGTTTCTGCTTCGAAGCTGGTTTTTATACAATGATTGGCAGTATAAAAGAACGCTCTCCCGTCCTCTGAAGTATTGTTTATTAATGTACCCGTACAAAGATCCGTATTAAATTCATTTCGTTTAAATATTATTCTGCAAACAGATCTTTTAAGTTGTTGCCATGCAGCACCTTCAGAACAGTTTATATCTACTTCGCAATCACCTGAAAGTCCATAAAACGCATCCTTTCGCTTATCCTTTTTGAACACATCAATAAAAGCATGAGAAAAGCTTCCAACGGATAATTCTCCGTAATCTCTCCCTTCAGGAACCTGAAGTTCCAATACCAGCCTGCTTCCGGGAATAAAAGCGGTTTGCAATATCCCTGATGTTTTATTGGTTAAATGATTAAATCCTCCTAAGATTGTTTTAAAATCAGGATCATACAGAAATACCATGGCCTCTTTATCGAGCCTGAACCGTTCAAAAAAAACTGCCAGTGCTTCAGCTCCTTCGGAATATACTTCCAGCCTCCAAACTCTGGATCCATTATCCAAATTGATCCATCTTCCCGAATTTTCAGGTGTCAACTGAACTTTTTGATCCACTGCAATCCTTAAGGGCTTCTTTCCATAAATCATATCATCATCCTGAACACTCTGTATGATAGATCTTTCAATTTTTTTTTGATCAAGTTTAAAGGGAGGAACAACCGAACGGTAAGATTTGGTCAATATAGGTTGTCCTCCCCTTGATATTTGAGTATTTCCGGGAATCAGAGGGATAAATAAAAAAAATAATATAATAAGTCCGATTCTCATATTATGCAAAGCATCCCATGCTAAAATAGTACTTTTTTCTATTTTATTTTTGTTTATTCCTGCAATTCACCGGTAATATTATCAATACAAACATAAGTGGGAGTGTTGATCCCAAAATCACCCACATCTGATGATTCAAAGGAAAAAACCAGGTACTTCAAATATCCTGCCTGACTAAGATCAACATCTGTCCATGCATTAGCGACATAATCCTCAGCATTATTCACAAATGTATAATTGGCCAGACTCAGACCAACATCAGCCACAAGATTGCCTGCTTCATCAAAACCCTTAATCAGTAAATTGAAATAATCAGGATCATCCCCGGAATCTCCTCCGAATTGTTTAGAAAAACTATTACCCTCAAGCATAGCATAATAGGCATAGGTGGAATTGCAAAATGAAATATTGGTCACTTTTTCAGGAACCAGGAACTCAATGGTATCAGGATTCATAGTAAAAAGCAATCCGAAATTTTCACTTCCATCAGCCCCGCTACCGGCAATGCAACTATACATATTCTCATAACCTCTTGTCTCGGTATCGTTGTGATTGGCGACCACAAAACCCGACCATGAATCATAGTCTTCATTATACCGGGTCGGAAAAAACACATTTCCGAGTGTGAATCCGCCGGATTTGTCGATATAGTAACCCTCAGATCCGAGATCCATTTCTTCAAAAGTAATCCTGTCTTTTTCAGTTTCATCTTTTTCGCAGGAAGAGAAAAAGAAAATTCCGGTTGCTGCAAATGCAATGAAAAGTGATTTTGTTTTCATAGTAAAATTTTTAAAAATTAATAATATTGATTTGCAGCCAATAATCTAAACACGTAAGGATAAAGAGATACATTTATTCGCTTTAATATCCCGAAAGCTTAGTTTATTGACCTTACCGGCAGGTCTTCTGACTTACTCCATCCCCGGAAAGCCTTCCCGCAAGCATTATTTCTTGCAGTGGCAAAGTATCTCCCGGAATTATCGGAGAACACAGCAGCGGGCACTGTTGCCGATTCTAACGGCATTCCCTCTTAGTCCACAGATCTGAATGATCCATGAAAACCGGCAATCCAAAAGTAATTAAATAATCTTAGTCCCTGTTTAAAAAAATATTTTTTTTCAACGAACTACATATCTATAAATCAATAAATCTCACCGGGAATTCCTTGCAGTAACAGGAATATTAACACTGCAAACAAAAATCACATCTGTATTTTTTTACTAATTTTATACAAAAGTTTTCAAAATGGATGCACAGCTTGCCAGGCAAAAAATCATCTTACTAAGAAAAGAACTTCACGATCATAACTATAAATATTATGTCCTTTCCGAACCGGTAATATCTGACTATGAGTACGATCAAAAAATGAAAGAACTCATTGAACTCGAGTCCCGGTTTCCTGAATTTGAAGATGCAAATTCTCCGAGTAAAAGGGTGGGGAGTGATCTGACGGAAGAATTTGAAACGGTAAAGCATAAATACCCCATGCTTTCCCTGGGAAACACCTATTCAAAAGAAGAATTGCAGGAATTTGACAGACGTGTAAAAAAAACAATCGAGGAAGACCTGGAATACGTACTTGAGTTGAAATATGACGGGGTTGCCATCAGTCTCACCTATCAAGACGGTCAACTGGTTCGTGGAGTTACCCGTGGAGATGGAGAAAAGGGAGATGATGTAACCAGGAATATACGAACCATAAACAGCATTCCTTTAACTCTTCAGGAAAATGATTATCCTGAGGAATTTGAAATAAGAGGTGAGGTATTTATGACGCGTGAAGGATTCAAGAAAATGAATGAAACCCGTGAAAAAGCAGGCTTACCATTATTTGCCAATCCACGAAATGCTACTTCAGGCACCCTCAAACTTCAAAATTCATCAGAGGTAGCCAAACGACCGTTGGATTGTTTTCTATATTATCTTCCCGGAACTGATCTTCCCTATGAAAATCACTATGATAATCTGATGAAAGCCCGCGTTTGGGGATTCCGGGTACCGGCAGAGTTCACAAGAAAAGTAAAAACCATTGACGAAATTTTTGATTATATCAATGAAATAGATGAAAAGCGTAAAGCTTTACCTTTCGAGATTGATGGAATTGTAGTGAAGGTAAACTCGATCGCACATCAACAGGAATTGGGCTTTACAGCAAAAACTCCACGATGGGCTATTTCCTATAAATTTAAAGCTGAACAGGCATATACAAGGCTAAATTCGATAAGTTTCCAGGTAGGCAGAACCGGTGCTGTTACCCCGGTAGCTAACCTGGATCCGGTAAGTCTTGCCGGAACAAGAGTTAAAAGAGCCTCACTTCATAATGAAGACCAGATAAAACAACTGGACATCCGGCCTGGGGATATGGTTTATGTGGAAAAAGGCGGAGAAATCATTCCCAAGATCGTTGGGGTTGATAAAGCAGTACGGAATAAAGATCTGCCGGAGTTTAAATTTATCCAAAATTGCCCCGTTTGTGGAGCAAAACTGGTCAGGAACGAAGGAATGGCTGCTCACTATTGTCCGAATATTCATCAATGCCCACCGCAAATAAAAGGAAAAATTGAACATTTTGTAAGTCGCAAAGCGATGGACATAAACATTGCCGAAGCAACTATTGATCAACTATATCAAAATGATCTGCTAAACAACATTGCCGATCTTTATGAACTGAAATACAATCAGATCATCCAACTCGAACGTTTTGCGGAAAAATCGGCCAGCAATCTTTTAAAGAGCATAGAAAACTCGAAAAACACCGGCTTCGAAAGGGTTTTATATGCACTGGGAATAAGATTTATCGGTGAGACCGTGGCAAAAAAACTCGCCCGTCACTTCACCTCACTTAATAATCTCAAAAATGCCTCCTTTGAAGAACTTATAGAGATAGATGAAATAGGAAACCGGATCGCGGAAAGTGTGATTGATTTCTTTTCTAACCCGGGAAATATTGAAATCATTAACCGCTTAAAAAGTCACGGACTCAAATTTGAAATCGATGAAGAAAGTAAACCCATTTCATCAGGGCTGGAAAATTTAAACTTTGTAATATCCGGTACTTTCAAAAAATATTCAAGAGATGAAATTAAAGACTTGATAGAAAGGAATGGAGGAAAAAACCAGTCATCCGTAAACAGCAAAACAGATTATCTCATCGCAGGGGAAAACATGGGACCATCAAAAAGAAAAAAAGCAGAAAACCTCAATGTAAAAATCATTGATGAAGATAGCTTTGAAAAGATGATCACCCCAAACCATTGAACAGACATCAAAATTTAGTATTATTGTATTGTGAGAGGATTTTTAAAAATAAGAACCGCCCTGGGAAATTACATCTTAAGAAAAAAGATGAAAAATTTCTCCCGTAAAAAACATCTGCATAATTTTGAAACAGCAAAATCCGCAGGAATACTTTTCGATGCAAGTGATACCGAATCCTTTAAATTTATAAAGGATTTCTCAAAATTTCTTAAATCTGAGAACATTACAACGCAGTTGTTGGGTTATATCGAATCAAAAGAAGTCCCTGATGAGATGGTGTTATGGGATGATTGTGACATTGTAAGTATCAATGAAATAGACTGGCTTCTGAAACCAAACTCATCAGAAGCACTTAATTTTATAAACACTGAATACAATATACTTTTTGATCTCAGTCTTACACATTATTTTACCATGTGTTATATTTCAAAACTCTCTTCTGCTAATTTCAAAGTGGGAAGATATACAGAGGAAGATAATGATTTTGATCTGATGATAGATGTAAGAAAAAAACCTCAAGTGGATTACCTGATTGAGCAAATTAAGAATTATTTATCAATTCTCAATAATCCAAAAAAACAGACCTGAATAAAAGAAAAATATTATGGATAACAGTAATTTTAGAGGAACAGGTGTTGCCCTTGTAACACCATTCAATGCTAAAGGAGAAGTTGATTATTACTCTCTTGAAAAAATTGTAAATCATGTAAGCGAAGGTGGGGTCAATTACCTTGTTGTTCTTGGAACTACAGCAGAAACACCGGCTCTATCTTCCCAGGAAAAAGCAAATGTAGTTGATACGGTCAAAAAGGTAAACTCCGGTAAACTTCCCATTGTAATGGGATTTGGCGGAAATAACACCGGTGAACTTGTTAATAGTGTAAAAACATATGATTTTGAAGGTATTGACGCCATACTTTCGGTAGCTCCATGGTATAATAAGCCGACCCAGGATGGAATTTACCGGCATTTTTCAGTCCTGGCTGAAAACAGTCCGCTTCCAATAATTTTATATAATGTTCCGGGAAGAACTTCCTCAAATATTTCTTCACATACCTGTCTGAAACTTGCTCATACCTACCCGGATAAAATTATCGGAGTGAAGGAAGCCTCGGGAGATTTAAAACAAATCATGGAGATCCTCTCTGACAAGCCTTCATCCTTTCATGTTATCTCGGGTGATGATGCCATTACCCCGGTAATGGTATCTCTTGGAGGCTCAGGTGTTATTTCGGTAATTGCTAATGCATATCCTGCTGAATTCTCAAACATGGTAAATCTTGCACTTGAAAATAAACCACAGGAAGCCAGAAAACTTCATTTTCCTCTGCTTCCCATTATGGATGCTATGTTTGCAGAAGGGAATCCTGCTGGTGTAAAGGCATTCATGAAATATAAGGGCCTGCTTGAGGATAATGTCAGGCTACCACTCGTTAAGGTCAGTGATGCATTGAATGATAAGATTAAGGTATTGAATGACAGTATGGAATAAAGCAAT
>CAZGTU010000102.1:0-15908 GCA_964528675.1 uncultured Bacteroidaceae bacterium | reverse complement strand
GGAAATTACCTTCCTCAAGTATTAATTTTGTTACGGCACACGATGGCTTTACCCTGCATGATCTGGTAAGTTATAATCAGAAATACAACGAGGAAAACGGCGAGGATAACAATGATGGTGAGGATCACAACATAAGCTGGAACAGTGGGGTGGAAGGGCCCACGGATGATCCCGAGATCATTACACTGAGGGAGAAAAGAAAAAGAAATTTTCTGGGTACATTACTGTTAAGTCAGGGAGTGCCTATGATCAGCCATGGTGACGAATACGGCCGCACCCAGAATGGAAATAATAATGCGTATTGCCAGGATAATGAGATAGCATGGATGGATTGGAACTGGAATGAAAACCAGAGAAAGTTGCATGAATTTACCCGTAAGATAATTGCCATCCGTAATGAATATCCGATAACTCACCGACGGAGATATTTCAAAAACCGGCAAATTATGGGTGAGGGCATAAAAGACATTCGATGGTTAAATTCAGACGGACTTGACATGAGCCGTGAAGAATGGGAAACAAGTTTCATCCGCTGCATGGGCATGTTGCTCAATGGCGAGCTGATGCAGGAAATGGATGAATTCGGAAAAAATCTCAAGGAAGACATTCTTCTCATCCTTGTGAACAGTTACTGGGAGCCGGTTTCATTCACCCTGCCACACGAAGGACTGAGCTCAAGCTGGGATGTGTTAATGGATACTGAAAAACCCGACCTAGCCGAAACGGAAACGCATGTGCTGAGTGTTTATAAAATTGCTGCAAGATCGATGGTGTTGTTGAAGAATGTGAGGGAATAGGGGAGTTGGGAAGTTGGTAGTTGTGCAGTTACCTTTGAGTGTTCGAAACAAGTTTCGATCTCTCAAAGGCTGCATTCTGAAGAGAAAGCGGCTTTGCTTTTATCATCTGCTATGATCCCTATTATCTGATGTCAATTACGCTCTATTTTTTTATTCATCCAAATATTTATTTTATAGGTATTCATGAGCTATAGGTTCAACAGCGGATGTCTCGGTTGCGTTCGACAACCGTTAATATATTAAAATTGTTAAAACTCAATGAAGCCAAATTTTTATAAGGTTTTACCGCAATAAAAATTTATAGCTGAATTAGTTTCGATTTCTTGGGGAATCCCTTTGTTCTGCTAAAAGGATTGAACTCGCCATTGAGATTGAGATGGTGGATCCGGATTATCTTTTCTTAAATAAGACTACAGCCTCTAACTATATTTATATTTGCACATTAATATCAAAACCATGTACAACATTTACATTGGGTGGGTCATGCTCAGTTAACTTATTATGGATTAAAACATTTGTCCGTTAACGAGAAACAGCTCTATAATTATTCCATATGTTGGACATTACCCGGACATTGAAACTCCGGAAAAACTATCTCAGTTATTAAATGATTTTTTTGGAAAGTTTAACTGCTTAAGAAACCAGCCGAGAAGGACAATATGATTTTCAAGAGAAAATCAATACGTAAATTTGACAAAAATCTTTTAATATCGCTAAATATCCCTTAAAGTAATACAATGTTTTGACAATGCAATTCATTGGTTAAGTTTCCCGAAAGAAAAACGAGGAGCGTTCTCAATGTCAGACATTAAAACAATGAACCACAACATATTAATGAGAAACCGATTTTTTGACGTGTTCGGTATTTGCCCATACTTTATCAAAAATCAGAACTATGTCAAGGAACTTATATTATAGGGCACTATGGCCGTTTAAAAATTAGCGAACTATTGGTAGCAGATAAATATTAAAAAATTTATGTCGAATATTTCTTAACCTATGTCCGGAATTAATCGCAGGTCCCTTCAAGCTCCGTTACATTGGTTTCAACTTCAAGCATTTTATCAACAACTGTTGTTCCCCTTACAGTAAAATCAACATAATCAGGCCCTGTCTCCGTAACAATCCCTTCAAACTGACTGGTAAACAGTTGGAATTGCAGTTCACTTCCAGCAATTTTTTCCCCGTCGGAATCAATACCTTCCAAACGGAATTCCTTGGTGAACGGGATCCTTACATTGTCAAGAGATTGAACAGCATCATAAACCTCAACAGCACTATTAGGAGCCAATTCCACTTTACGGGTTCTGGAAGTCTCTATCTCGGTTGTTTCGGATTCCTGCCAGTAACTTGTGGTTGTTTTAGTTTCTGAGGTTGTATATTCATAACCTGCCGTTACCTGTAGATTATAGGTAGCTCCCGCGCCGAAAAAAGTTGCATTTACATCCACTCCGGCACTCACTTCAGCATAAGCTGTATGACTTGAGAAAAGCTGGAGGCTCTCTTCAGAACCCGAAGTAAAAGTTTGAGACCTTGTCTCATTCCGACCAACCGTTTCGGTAAGTTTTGCCGAAGAGCAATTGGAAAGTGTCGCACTATAGGCAAAGTCCAGTCTCGCGGGAGGCAAAATAGGCTGATTGAATGTGATCCCCCTGTCGATGAGAGTCCATCTGATATCTGCATTAATGATCCTGAATCGTGTATAGTCATCTTCTGTCCCTTCATTAAAAGCATAACTCCTGCCGCCGGGATTAGAACCATCAAGGTTTTCCTTATAATAATTACCAGACTGGGTTCGTAATTTAACCCAGCCACCACCATCAACTTCTACCACCAATTTTTCCAAATGGGTAGCTTCCCCGGGAGTGTACTGGACAGTTGTCTGTCTCATAGGATAACCTGTAACAATGAATCCACCCGGACTAAGCATGAAATATTCCGGTTCATCCCCATCATTTTCTATCTCAAAATAAAACTCCTGAATATTGCTCCCATCAGGATCATAGTCATAAGTAGAAACACCACGGGGATAAGGAGGAAATCCAGAAGCAGGAACAGGCACAGTTGTCAGTACCTTCCCCGAAGTCTCTGAAAAAAGAAGATAGGGAGTGTCAGGACTAAGAGATAATTGCGGAAGTATTTCGGGCAGATCAGTTTCCACATTTAGAGGATTATTTGAAGCGTCCACAGGCTGACGGGTAAAAGAACTATTACCCAGTTCAGCACTCTGCTCATCAAAAACCGTTATGTTTAAAGGAACGCCTTCAGAAAGACTTTTCCGAATAGCGTTCGGAACATCTTCAAACTTTAGCCGGAAAACTCCAATATTTGTTGACGGATCAATTTCCACCTCATCAGAGTACTGTGAATAATCCCCTGAAAAAGCAATCCTTGCTTTGGATGGTTGATAACCTTTTTTGGCAATAAGTCTTGTATCAACCACAAGCCCAATGCTTCCACTATCAACAGCTACCGTAGAATTTATACCATCCTCATGAGTTACATCCAGTTCAACATCATCATCCTTGTTGCAGGATGTTATGCTTGCCAGGGCATAAACCATGAAAGCTGCCAAAAGAAAAATTGATTTTCTCATAACACATAAAATTTTTGCAAATAAAATTACAACAATTTTAAATTTATTTTTCTATATGTATACATATTTAGAACATATTTAGAATGCTAAAACTTCCTGCAACCATCCTTTGCCCCACCGCTAAAGATAACGGCGCGCGGTTGAAGCCACACACATGCTTTTTTTTGCCGACCCACCTGCGTTATGCAAGGATTTTAATATTTTGACAGAAAATTTGATTCATAAACATGCAACAATAAGGTTTATAATATTTGATTCAATTAACAACATATTCAACAGAAACAGACAAACAATTAGTATTAAAACACGGTTGCGATGATTTTATTTCAAAACCGATTAATAAAGAAAAATCGCATGAATTTATTGATAAATATTTGATAGTTAGATAAATATTGGCGCTAATTCAATATGAGGTTATATGAAATACGGGGGTTACAACCTGTTTCAGCGACTGTGGCTTGTTTCAGCCTTTCTGCATCTTGATAAGGAAGTGGCTTCGAAATTCCGTACGGCACATACCGCTGTCTGTTGTGCTTTGTCAGCAAGTGTGATAACATTACCAACATCATCATGAAAGGAAAGTATTAAATATTGATATACTTAATTGTCTGATTTATTTCACTTCCTACGAGATTTCATCTGAATAAAACCATATATCTGTTAAAAAACCTTAATAAGTGTTAGAATTGTTCTTTCAAACAATAAAGTTAGAAAGGAGGTTGTTATTTTTATAGGAAAGAAATTTTGAAATTAAAAGAGTAAATTATGAAAGTAGTAAATTATTTAGTATTGGTTTTATTTCTAATGACTATTACCTTGAGTTGCAATCAAAGTAATAAAAAACAAAAAAGTAACGAACCTGAACAAATCCCTCATGAGGAACAAGGGCAAATGCCTGAACAATCAGGACAAAACCCTGCGCCATTCCAGCAACCATCACAAGCAACCGAAGTAAGTGATAAAGAGCTAGAACTATTTGCTTCCGCATTCCAGCAAGTACAGAATGTTGATCAACAAGCACAACAAAATATGATTAAAGCTGTTGAGGAAGAAGGATTTGAAGTCCAGCGCTTCAATGAAATCCAACAAGCACAACAAAACCCAAATCAGGATTCTAATGCTACTAATGAGGAAATGAATAAGTATGAATCTGCCTCAAAAGAACTTGAAATAATACAAGGGCAAGCTCAGGAAGAAATGCAGGAGAAAATAATTGAGGAAGGATTAACGGTTCCCCGCTATCAGGAGATAGCAGCGGCCATACAGGCTAATCCTGAATTACAGCAGAAATTACAGGAATATTTGTAAGGATAAAACAATTTTGTGCTTACTGTGTTGGAGTGAAGATATGTAATATCCTATATTTAAATATACCCTATGTCAAAACAGCTTATGTCTTATAAGATAGAAGAAAGTAAGTTTTCTGATGAGGCGGAAGAAATAACCGGTTTTTTTACAGATAACAGAAATGTTTATTTATCAGCAATACGGTTAATTAAAGCAAAACTTGAAAATTTGGTTGAGGAATATGATTGTAAAAGTATTCGAAACCCAGTTCATCAAATAAAATCCAGGGTAAAATCCCCCCAGGGTATTATAAATAAGTTAATGAAAAGAGGTTTTGATATTAACGTGAAGTCTGCTCGTGAAAATCTAACTGATATTGCAGGTATTCGGATTATATGCTCATATATTGACGATATTTATAAAATATCAAGCTTTATTACATCTCAAAATGATTTAAAAGTAGAGCGTATCTCCGATTATTTAAGAAATCCTAAGCCAAATGGGTATCGCAGCTTACATCTTATAGTGTCAGTTCCTGTCAGTTTATTAAGCACAACTGAACAAGTGAAAGTTGAAATTCAAATCCGAACAATTGGCATGGATTTTTGGGCCTCTCTTGAACATGAATTGTCGTATAAATTCCCCGAAGGCAAAAAAAAGCATATAACACATGAGTTAAAGCAATGTGCTGATGTCATTGCTGAAACTGATATTCGGATGCAACGACTTCATAACATCAATAATACTTCAGGGAAAAATGATAAAGGAGTAAATATTATTACCTCTCCAACCAAAATATTTTTTCAAAAGTTAAAATCTCCAGTTTTTCTTCTAAAACAAAAGCTGTTTTTTAAACATTGATCTCATAATCTTCTAATTAATAAAAACCGGACTTTATCATATTTAACTTCAAGGATCAGCCTGTCGGTAATGGCAATCATGAATACATAGTGGGAAAGATATTCCAGTATCCTTTCAGGTCTTCCCATAAGGGTCTGGATATTCACCACCCATTTATGGAATAGGGACATCCCTGCCCGCCGAAGCGCCGGAAAGTGCTATGGCAGGCGGGAACCCATCAACCCTTTCCCCTATTCCTGATAAACTTGTAAATCTCTCCAAAAACAAATACCAGTGATGATGCCGCAATAATAATTCCGATGTCTCCCCAGGCAACATCCTGAAAATGAAAGATCTTTTGGATGAAGGGAAGTTTAATTGCACTAATCTGGAGGATTATAGAGGTGAAAAAGGCAATAATTACCCATTTGTTTTTGAAAAAACCGATGGTAAAAGCGGATTTTTTAAGCGAACGCATATTAAAGGCATTGAAAATCTGAGTCATGGCTACAACCAGAAAGACTCCGGTCCTGGCTTTTTCCACTCCCTCATCAATGTAATGATTGAAAACAAGAAGAGCAAGTATGGCCATTACAGGTACAATGATGAGCAAATAAGGAAAAATTTCTTTATTTAAAATAGGGGCTCCCTTTTTATGAGGTTTTGCTTTCATAATATCCCCATGGTCTGGCTCCGTGGCCAGGGATATATCCATGATTCCATCCGTTACCAGGTTGATCCACAGGATCTGGGTGGGTAAAAGCGGATAGGTAAATCCGATAGCAATGGCTGAAATAATGGTTAGTGCAGAAGCAAAATTAGTTGTTATTAAGAAATAACTTGTTATACGAACATTTCTGAAAACGATTCGACCTTCTTTTACTGCATTTACAATGCTTGCAAAATTATCGTCAGAAAGGACAATCTGTGAAGCGTCCCTGGCAACATCTGTTCCTCTTTGTCCCATAGCTATTCCCACATCTGCGACTTTAAGTGCAGGGGCATCATTTACCCCGTCGCCTGTCATACCTATGAGTATGTTCTTTCTTTGTAATGATTTTGCTATCCTGAGCTTGGTTTTCGGACTTACTCTGGCAAAAACCTTGGTGCAATCCGTGTACTTGTCCAGTTGTTCATCATCAATGTCGAGCTCTTTTTCCGTAAGGGCAACCGGACAATCTTTTTTATCCGGTTCATCTTCATCAATTATTCCTACTTCTCTCGCAATGGCTGAAGCTGTATGTTTATGGTCTCCTGTCACCATTATTACCCGGATCCCCGCGCTTTTACATTCTTTGACAGCCTCTTTAACTTCCGGACGGGGAGGATCAATAATGCCAAACAGCCCCGCAAAAACGAGATCTTCAGCATCCTCCGGATTTATCTCTTCCTTGTTTTTGTCCGCGGGTTTAAAAGCACATCCGATAACGCGCATCGACTGACTGCTGAATGATTCGATCTGCTTTTCACATTCCTCGCACTTATTTTCCTTGAAATCATCTTGCCCTCTCCCGGAAAGATATTTACCGGAAAGTTCAATCATCTTTTCAGGAGCTCCTACAAAAAGCATCTCCTTTTCTCCGTTTTCTTTCTTAATTAATGAAGCCCTGAATTTTTGTTCTGAATTAAAAGGTAAATCATCGATTTTTTCAATGTCCTTAAATTCTTCATCCTTCAGAATTCCCGATTTACGGGCAAGTACCAGAAGAGCAACTTCTGTCGGATCACCGGATACTTCATTATCTTCATTACCTTCCCTGATATCGATGGATGCATCATTGCAATGTGCTGCGATGATCAATGCTTTTGCTAATTGATGATTTTCTTTGAAGGATACATCAGAACCTCCTGAAGATATACCTCCTTCAAGCTCGTAACCATCGCCGGATACCTTTAAAACTTCCCCATCGGGCAAATACATCTTTTTAACGGTTAGAATACTTTTTGTTATGGTACCGGTTTTGTCCGATAATATTGCATTCAGAGAACCTGCCGTTTCGGTGGCAGTAAACTCCCTGATGATAGCATTTCTCCTGGCCATGCGATTGGCTCCGATGGCCAGTACGATTGAAAGCACCGCAGGCAATCCTTCGGGTACAGAAGAAACCAAAACAGCTATGGTTACCAGCAAAATGTCATTGAAACTGAATCCCCTGAAAAAATACCCCACAAGAAAAACAAGAAACGCACTCGATACCGCTATTATAGCCATGATCTTGGCCAGTTGAGCGGTTTTCTTTCTGAATTCGCTTTCTTTTTCTTCCACTTCCTGTAATGATTCGGCAATCTTTCCCAGTTCGGTATTCTCTCCTGTTGCCGTAACAATAGCCGTACAGGAACCCCTTGCAATGTGAGTTCCCTTGTAAATCATGTTTTTCCTGTCCGGCAGGCCGGTTTCTTCATCAAGAGGTTCTGTTTGCTTTTCAACAGGAAGAGATTCGCCCGTTAGTGAAGATTCGACAACCTGTAAGTTTTTCTTTCTTATGATCCTGGCATCAGCGGGTATGGATTTTCCCTCCTCCAGCTCAATAATGTCTCCCGGCACCAATCGGGTTGCTTCAAGAATTTCCTTTTCACCATCCCGCAATACAACAGCATTGTGTTTGATTAATTTCTTTAATGACTCTATGGATTTTTCAGCTTTGAACTCCTGGAAAAATCCAATGGATGCATTAACCAGAATTACCCCAATAATAACATACACATCTATCATGCTTCCCGATAACCATGATATGATGGCCGCGATGATCAGGATAAGGACCAGGAAATCCTTAAACTGCTTAACAATAAGCTTGAAAATATTGGTTTTCCCCTTTTCGGGTAATTTGTTTTCTCCAAATTCTTTTAAACGCTTATCAGCCTCGTCCTGGCTGAGCCCCTGCTTATCACTTTCCAGTCTTTCTATCACTTCTTCAGTTTCAACACTGAAAAAAGGAAAATGCTGATCAATATTCATTTTATTATTTTATTAAATGACTCTGAGACAATTTAAAATATAATGTAATTTGAAATTATGCTTCAATTTTTCTCATTACTATCTTCCGGATACCCCATTGTACCGAATCAGGTGAAGTACTGGCATCATATTCAAATAATTTATTTTCTCTGTTATAATGCTTTCGTAGTTCTTTTAAATGCTTTCTTTGTTCTTCGATCCTTTTTTCAATTCGCTCTTTCTTCTTATCCAGGGATGCCTGATTCATACTTTGCATTTTTTTCAGGCTTCTTTCAACCGCTATATTTTCTTTGATCTTGAGCAGAAAAGCCAGTTGAAGACAGGTGGATTTTTCTTTTAATTTTTTATCAAGAAATTTTGCCTGTTCGATCGTCCTGGGAAAGCCATCGAAAATTATTCCTTTCTGGTGGATATTCTTTTCGATTTCTTTTTCAATGATCTCACATACCAGGGTGTCGGGAACCAATTGACCATTCAAAATGTATTTTTTCAGTTTTGATGCATATACCGATTCATTCTCAATCATATTGCGGAACAGCCGTCCCGTTTCTATATGAACGAATTTAAATTCGTCTGAAATATCCCGGGCCATTGTGCTTTTCCCGCTTCCCGAATAGCCTATCATCACCAGGTTGGTCATTGTTTATAAATTTTATTTATTCTTTTCTGCTTCAAGTATATTTTCGATGCCTTTGGCTATTGCATCAGGATTAAAGGATATGCTGTCTATATTATTTTCAACTAAAAATTGTGCAAACTCCGGAAAATCGCTGGGAGCCTGCCCGCATAAACCAATTTTCCTGTCGGCATCGTGGGCCTTTTGAATGGCCGTGGAAATCATTTCTTTTACTGCCTTAATTTTCTCATCAAATAATTCACTAACAATCTCTGAATCTCTGTCAATACCCAGTGTCAACTGGGTTAAATCGTTCGAGCCGATGGAAAATCCGTCAAACACCCCTGCAAAATCTTCTGCCTGCATAACATTGGAAGGAATTTCGGTCATGACATAGATCTCCAGGTCATTTTCACCCTGTTTTAATCCATTTTTCTTCATCTCAGATAGCACTTTCTTTCCTTCCTCAATGGTCCGGCAGAAGGGAATCATCAATTTCACATTGGTCAATCCCATATCTTCTCTTACCCGTCGCATGGCTTCACATTCCAGCCTAAACCCCTCACGGTATCTTTCATTGTAATATCTCGATGCTCCCCGGAATCCGAGCATGGGGTTTTCTTCTTCCGGTTCAAATTGTTCCCCTCCAAGCAGATCCGCATATTCATTTGTTTTAAAGTCACTCATTCTGACGATAACATCCTTTGGATAGAAAGCTGCAGCAATGGTTCCTACTGCCCTGGAAAGTTTTTCGACGAAAAAGTCTTCCTTTTTGTCATATTGCCGGGTAAGCTCTTCTATCTCTTTTTTCACTTTTTCATCTTCCAACTCGTCAAACTTTATAAGCGCCATTGGGTGTGCCTTTATTGAACTGTTGATTACAAACTCCAGGCGCATCAGGCCTACCCCGTCTACAGGATACATGGCATTGTGAAAGGCTGTGCCCGGATTGGCCAGGATCATCATTACTTCCGTATTTGTATCGCCCATTTGCTCAAGGTCAATCTCATCTTCTTCCCATTCCAGCTTTCCATCATAAATTTTTCCTTCATTTCCCCTGGCACATGACACGGTTAGCTCCTGTCCGTCTTCTATTTCCTTAGTGGCATTTCCCACCCCGACAACGGCAACAGCTCCAAGCTCTCGTGCCACAATAGCTGCATGACTGGTACGCCCTCCGCTATTGGTCACTATGGCAGAAGCTTTTTTCATAATGGGGTCCCAATCCGGATTGGTGATTTCGGTAACCAGTACATCGCCTTTTTCAATTTTATCGGCTTCATCAGGAGAGTCCAGTATTCTGGCTTTGCCCGAAGCGATTTTGTCGCCTATTCCTATACCTGTTAATATGGGCTTTTTCCCCTTGTCTTCAAGACTGTATTTGACAAGTTTTTTCTTTTCCTCTTTTGATGCGTGCACAGTTTCAGGTCGCGCCTGCACAATATATAGTTCATGGGAATTGCCATCTTTTGCCCACTCAATATCCATGGGTTTATCATAATGTTCTTCTATGCTGAGGCACCATTTCCCCAGTGTTTTCAATTCATCGTCACTGAGTACAAATTTTTTTCTCTTTTCTTCCGGAGTGTCAATGTTTTTCGTAGTACTGCTATCCTTATCTCCAGAGCCGGTATAAACCATCGTTTGGGCTTTCGTTCCCAATCGCTTGGAAAGAATGGGGTTTTTATCTTTCTTCAGGGCTTCTTTGAACAGGTAAAATTCATCTGTTCTTACCGTGCCCTGTACCACATTATCACCAAGACCCCACGCACCGTTTATAAGGATCACATTCCTGAATCCGCTTTCCGGGTCCAGGGTAAACGCAACACCTGCCGAGGCTTTATCTGAGCGGACCATTTTTTGAACTCCCACAGATAATGCAACTTTCATGTGCTCAAAATCGTTTTCTTCACGGTATTTGATTGCTCTGTTTGTAAATAATGATGCCACGCATTTTTTCCAACTTTCCAGTAATTCCTCCTGGTTGCTGATGTTCATAAAAGATTCATGCTGGCCGGCAAAACTTGCTTCCGGGAGGTCTTCTGCTGTTGCACTGCTTCTCACAGCAACACTCGTTAGGGATTCCTCCCTTTCTTTTAAATCGCGGAATGCTTCCTTTAGTTCATCCTCTATTTCGTTGGGGATGGAAGAATCCATGATCTTTTTCCGAATTTTTTCTCCGATTTTCTCAAGATTATCCATTTTTTTTGAATCAAGCTCTTTCAGGATATCTGCTATATCATCCCTGATCTCATTATCGTCTATAAATTTCCAATAGGCTTCGGCCGAGCTTGCAAATCCATCAGGAATCTTAATTCCTTTTGATCCTAATTCATTGAACATTTCACCCAGAGATGAATTTTTTCCTCCGACTTCTTTAACTTTTTCACTATCCAGATCCTGGAAATTATGGATGTATTTCATGATGTTTATGTTATTTATATTTGGGAATAATATTTCCGTTATAAAAGTTCCCAATATGCATACCACAGGGAGAAGATTTGCAGATTCCAAATTAGAGTACTGATAATCAGAAGAATGACCCGGAGGTAAGTAAATACAGGCTGTGATGAATTTCAACACTTTGTAAGGATTTTTCCTCAGTTTCCTGTTGGGACATCATTATATTAATCCCCGTCAGGCTCCTTTTTTCTTTGCCAGGGAAATTTCCCCTCCAGTTCCGCCTGTAAGGAAAAACTGAGGAAAGTTCTGATGAGGACAACCACTCCAAGTACCAGCACACTGTTCATGGTTGGTTCGGTAGATACAGTTGCTATAATGTCTGCAGCTACAAGGATCTCCAGGCCCAGGAGAATGGCTTTGCCCAGATCATGCCTAAGTTTTGTATAGGAGGCTTCCCCATCCTTGAGCAGAAACACCAGGAATCTTAAGAGAAAAAATAAACTTCCTCCGGCAATGATGATAACTCCGGCCGACTCAATTATTTTGGCCGTAAATTCGATGTAATGACGTAAATTTTCCAACAGGCTTTTTATTTACCTAACATTGGGATCATTTATCTGTTCATTTTATGGATGAATAGCCGATCGCTGGCAGAAATAACTTATTTAGAGTTAGCTAAAGTCTTAAAAAGAATGTTTCCACAAGCCCGGCGGGCTATAAAAACTCATTCGAATAAACAATCATCACTGTCCAAAATAAATCTAGTGCGAAATATTAGTAATAAATTAATTAATCATTTCAAATGGACAATAAAACAATGAATTATAAAATAAAAAAAAATTATGGATTAATTCATTCCAGCGATGAAGGTCCCGGTTTTTCTCGCAAAAAACATGGCAAGGGTTTCATGTATTTTGATGAAAGGGGTGATAAAATTAAAAACGATACAATTATCAAGCGAATAAAAAAAATTGGAATTCCTCCTGTATGGGGGGATGTCTGGATTTGCCCTGATCCCATGGGTCATTTGCAGGCGACCGGATTGGATAACCGAGGAAGGAAACAATATTTATATCATGAGGACTGGATAGAGTTTCAACAGGAAACTAAATTTGAGAGCCTGGTAGAGTTTGGGTATGCACTACCAGGTATCAGGAAAAAAATACTGGAGGATTTAAAGGGAGATGAATGGTCAAGGGAAAAAGTATTGGCTCTCATCATCGGTATACTGGATGAAACCTACATCCGCATTGGGAACAAACACTATCTGGATATTAATAAAACCCACGGGCTGACCACGCTCAGGCGCAAACACCTTAACATTAAACCCAATCGTGCAGTGTTGAAGTATAAAGGGAAACACAATAAAGAACATGTTGTTGCCATCAACAATAAAAAATTCATCCAGCTTGTAAAGGAATGCTCGGAATTGCCAGGCTATGAAATATTTCGATATAAAAGCAGAAACGGAAAAATGATATCAGTCAGTTCATCTGATGTTAACGAGTATTTACAGGAAATCACCGGCGATGCCTTTACCAGTAAGAATTTCCGGACATGGGGAGGAACTGTCACTGCATTAAAAAAATACCCCCTGGCAAAAGAAAAGGTAAAACAGAACAGACGTTTGAAATTAAGGAGGGCCATTGTAAAAGAAGTGGCAAAAGAGCTTAACAATACCATCGCCATCAGTGAAAAGTACTACATACATCCTGATGTTCTGGATGCCCTTGATAGTCTCTATTTTTCATCGAAGAGATACAATGTTAATGAGAAACCTGAAGAACTTGATTTAGAAGAAAAAGCGGTCCTTGCCATTATCGAATAAATTTTAATTTTGATTTCTGATTGAATAAAATGGGAATTCAAAATAGCAATGCGGAAAGCAATATTTCGTTTCACTCCTCTCGTTCAACTCAGGTTTAATATTCTAGACTCGTTTTTATAGAAAATAATCACATGATGTGGATATTGTGTTTCTTAATTTCCACATCTTATTGTTGGGCACAATAATATAATTTATTATCTCAGATGGCTCGCCGGGTAGCTGTATGTCAGTTATTACCTATGATCAAAAGCTTTCCGGAAGCTAAAGAAATAATCGGCTATTGGTTTTTGGGGAATGATTATTGAACTATTTTGCGGAGTAAATACTTTCAAAAAATACATTTATCATGATTGGATGGATTATAGCAGCATTAAATGGAGCTTTATTATTCGCTCTGCTAGGATTTACCGGAATAGCCAAAGGTTTTGCCGCAATTGCAAAAATTCTTTTTTATATATTTCTGGTAATTTTTCTTATTGTTCTGATTATAAATTTCCTAACCTGAGGTGGGATGACTCATATGAGCCAAAGGGAGCGTAATACATTTTTCATAATATGATAATATTAGGATAATCAATATAATTAAAACCATGAGTGAATACAAAAAGAAATCAGAAAACTTAAAAGGTCAATCTCAAAAAATGCCCGGAAGTGAAAGAAAGATGGATCCGCAACCGGTGGTAATTCGTGATAATTATAAAGGTTCGGATAAATTGCTGGGAAAAGTGGCCCTGATTACGGGAGGGGATTCCGGGATTGGAAGGTCGGTGGCTGTTCATTTTGCCCGCGAGGGAGCCGATGTAGCCATTGTTTACCTGGAGGAAGATAAAGATGCGAGGGATACAAAAGAAATGGTGGAGAAAGAAGGCAGGGAATGTATGATTTTAAAGGGAGATATACGTTATCGTGATTTCTGTGAAGAAAGCGTGAGAAAAACCGTTGAGCATTTTGGCAAGTTGAATATTCTTGTGAATCATGCCGGAGAGCAACATCCGACATTCGATCCCCAGGAACTGGATCTGGATCTTATGCAACGCACTTTTGAAACCAATGTGTTCGCTATGTATTACTTTATTAAACCTGCGCTTCGTCATATGAAGGAAGGAGATGCCATCATCAATACAACCAGTGTAACCGGATATAAAGGGAGTTCCCGTTTTCTTGATTATTCTGCTACCAATGGAGCGGTGAATGCATTAACACGTGCGCTTGCTATAAACCTGGCAAAAAGAAAGATCAGGGTCAATGGTGTTGCACCCGGTCCCATCTGGACACCCCTTATCCCCGCCAGTATGACAGAAGAAGAAGTGGCAGATTTTGGAAAGCGTACCAAGTTGGAAAGACCGGGACAACCCTGCGAAGTAGCAACATCTTATGTTTTTCTTGCTTCCGAAGATGCTTCGTACATGACAGGACAGGTAATGCATCCAAATGGCGGAAAAACCATGCAAAGCTAAAGTTGCGTATGGAATATTTATACACAAATTGAACTAAAAACATTACTATGCCACGGCCATTATGGAAAGGAGGGATCAGTTTCGGGCTGGTTTATATTCCTGTAAGATTGTACAGCGGAGCTCAGAGTCATGATGTTGATCTGGATATGCTCCGGGAAGGGGATAAATGTCCCATTAAATATGTAAGAGTTTGTAAAAAAGACGGTAAAGAAGTGCCCTGGAAAAACATTGTAAAGGGGCATAAGGAGGATGATTATTACATAACCCTGGATGATGAGGACTTTCAGAAAGCGAAAAAAGGGAAAAGCGAAAGTATAGAAATTGAAGATTTTGTCAATACCGAAGAAATTAATCCGCGATATTTTGAAAAGCCTTACCTTCTTGAGCCTGAAAAAGGAGCAGGAAAGACCTATAATCTTCTGAGAAAAGCCATTCATGATTCCGGTAAATCAGGCATTTGCAGATTTGTCCTCAGAAACCGGGAACATCTCGCTCTCCTGATGGCAGATAAAAAAGTTATGTATTTAACCCAGATGCGGTTTTACGATGAATTGAGAAAACCTGACGATCTGAATATACCTTCTACGAAACCATCCAAAAAAGAAATAGATATGGCAAAAGAGCTCATTGAGAAAATGAGCGGCAAATTTGAGCCCAAAAAATATAAGGACACTTACCAGAAAAAATTAAAGAAGATTATCGAGGCGAAAAAAGAAGATAAAGATATCAAGGAACCCGAGCCGCCTCCTGAATCCACTGCCGTTGATGATTTGATGGATCAGTTGAAGAAGAGCCTGGAAACGACTAGTTAGGGGAGGGAGAGGCAGTAGGCAGTCCCTTGGCGGCGGAGCATCATATCTGGGTATCTAACTTTAATTGGCAATACTCAGAGTAATCGGTGAGCAGTGATCGGTAATCGGTTTGACAGATCATGGTGCGGGAGGATTTTTCATGAATTATGACATATAATAAAAGATAATATATTCACTTTTTGGAATGAACTCAACAATTACCTGCCCGCCAACACGCTGGACAATGCGATGGCAGGCAGGAACGATTAAAGCCATAAATGTCTGATAATCTTGAGAAATATAATAAAAAAAGGAACTTTTCAAATACTCCCGAACC
>CAZGTU010000101.1:306-15909 GCA_964528675.1 uncultured Bacteroidaceae bacterium | reverse complement strand
GGATGCTTGAGTTTTTTGTGAAATAGGAATGTCTATGAAAATTTTTCTCCCAGATCTGTAACTCTGTCCAGCAGTTTTTCCAGGTTTTCATTTTTTGTTAAAGGATTCATAATGGAAACTCTGAGGAATAACTCTTTTCCCAGCTCTGTCTGGACAATATAAAACTCACCGGATTCTAACAATGAAGATCGGATTTTTCCATTTATTTCATTCAGATTCTGACTTTTCTTATCATCAAAGCGGAAACATACAATGTTCGCATCAGGTTCCATGGCAAGCTCAATGTTTTTGTGCTTTTTACACATGAGGGCGAATTCCTGTCCCATCCCGTAAAGTCGATCGATATTTTCTTCAAATAAAGCTTTGCCTCCAAGGAGAAGTTGGATATACACATTAAGCCCCATCATACTTTTGGTGCATTCCATGGTTCTTTTGGCATAGTTATACCAGTCTTTTTCTTCATTATCACTCAACAGATAAGAAGCTTTCTGGGCAAAGGTGGACCAGGATTTTTCCCCATTTTTGAAAAGTATGAGGGTGTTAAGCCCTGGTGTCAAAAGCATTTTGTGAAAATCTATCACAATGGAGTCGGCAAGCTCAGAACCTTTGAGGAAATGTTTGTATTTATCAGAAAGAATGGCTGCCCCGCCATGAGCACCGTCAATATGAAACCAGATATTGTGTTTTCTACAAAATTCCCCGATCTTTTCCAGGTCATCGTAACTTCCGGTGGCTGTTGAACAACTGCTTGCTGTAAGAGCAACTACTCTTTTACCTTCTCCGATGGCTTCATGGTATAACTCATCAAGCAGATCGTGTCGCATACGGTATTCTGCATCCACAGGAATACTCAGAATCCCTTTTTCTCCCAGTCCCATAATTTTAACCGCCCTGGGTATACAATAATGACTCGCTTCTGATACCATGAATACCGGTTGATCGTCTCCATGTACCCCTTCTTCCCATATGTCGTAATTCGTCTGGTTCTGTCGTGCAGCAAGAAGGGCTGTCAGGTTTCCAAGGCTACCGCCGGAGGTGAAAAGACCATCTGCCTCAGGAGGAAATGAAAATTCTGATGCAAATAATCGGGCAACAGCTCTTTCCATAGCAACATTAACAGGCCCCATTTCATAAACAGCAGATCCATTGTTCAGTAAACTTCCCATCATCGAACTTATGGAGGTTAGCGGATTTGGTGCTGCACACTGGTGACCTATATAGTTTGGGTGATGGAGATGGTTGGAATCCTTCAGTAATTCTTCGGTGAAGGTTCTAAGGTCAATATTATCCTCAAGCAAATTTTTGTATTTGCGATATAGCTCATCGGGTGAATTAACCCGTAGAACAGGTGTTTCATTATCCCCGTTAAAAACCTGCTTTAAATAATCTGATAGTTGTTCAATGGTTTCAACACCCTGTTTCCTGTAGAATTTATCGGAGTAAAAATCTAAGATTTTTTTCATAAATTATCAATAAAAAGTCTTGCTACCGGATACCTTTTATATGTTTTTTCTGCAAAAGGAGAGTTTTCATAAATAAACTTTAACTGAGCATAATGATCATCTGCAAAATCCGGATCCTTTTCTTTTTTCTCATTAAAGAACTTTTGTAATTCCTTATCTAAAGCAAGTATCTCCATGGCTTTTGACTCAAATACGTAGGGCGAGAAATATTCCTTCCGGGAAAGAATACTGTCAAAGAAGTTCCAGTTAAAAAAAGAATCTTCACCCTCAGGTTCCAGGGTCTGTACTAGATACTCTCTTGCATCCTGGTTTAAAGGCACGAGGAGGTCACCACTGAAGAAATTCATTTTACCTCGTAAAGGTTTAACTTTTGTATCATAATGCTTATAATGCCCGTTATAGGGGTTCGAATAAGTTTTGTAATCCTCAATATAATAGTGTTCAACAAAAAAACTGGTATCCCTTAAAAGGGTGGAATACTCCACTTTATTAATCTTAAGTCTTTCAATTACCTCGGACCATGCCTGAGGTATAATGTAAAAATCGGGAGCAAGGACTTTTTTCACCGGCCGATAAGATGTGTAATTACGGATTTCTTTTTCCCAGACGGAATCGCGGTTAAAGGAATAGTTAGGTTGTCCGGTGAGTTTACTTATTCCGGTTTCCATTTTATAAGCCTTAAAGTTCAGAAGCTCATATTCGGTGGTATCCAGTTCCCATTTCAGCACGAACTCATTCTTTTTCATTAACTGTGACCGGGTCAAATTTCTTGTGATGGTAATTTCTTCATTATTATCCGCCATAAAACCGGATACAGTATGAATAAAATGATAAGTAGATAAAACCCTGTCTTTGAAATCCTTGAACATATGGGCTTCCGTGGTGAATCCAATGGTGTTGAAAAGAGAAGCGTATCCGGTAGTGTATCTTGGGTAGTCCATAAATGCAAGGATCCCGTTCATGGGATTTTGGTAGTCCCTGTTGTAGATATAAGGAATAATCTCGTAAGGTCCTTTTTTCATTTCTTGATATACCTGTGGCAGCATTTTGTTATAGAGGAACTCGGAAAGCGGAAGATTGAATTTTTCCTTCTGGGTAGCAATAAGGGTGAGAACGTAAGGATAATCCGCACCATTGGAAGTATGTGTATCAATGAAAACATCGGGATCCCAAATCCGCATAAGCCTGACAAGCGACCTGACATTTTCCGTATCCATTTTAATAAAATCCCTGTTCAGGTCCATATTGGTTGCATTTCCTCTGAAACCATGTTCAACAGGTCCATTCTGATTGGCACGATGATATTTCCCGCGGTTTAGCGCTCCACCAACGTTAGAAACCGGAACAATACCAATTACAACATTATCTAATAATTTTTTGTATTTATCTTGATTGGAAAGAATTTCCTCAGCAAAAAGCACACTGGCATCAATGCCGCAGGGTTCACCGGGATGAATGCCATTGTTGATCAATAAAATAGTTTTATTATTATCCCTTACTAATTCGGGGGTGAATAATTCATTATCTGATATAAGAAAGAGGTGAAGAGGTTTACCGACATCTGTCAAGCCTGCTTCCATAAGCAGTGCTTCCGGGTGTTTTTCATCGAGATACCTGTAGTATTCAATTGTTTCTTTCCATGTAAGGCTTTGATTTTCTTCAAATTTTAAATCTGGTTGTGAGAAAAGTTCCAAACAGATAAAGGCAAATGTTATACCTGTAAAAAAATATTTTGATATCATTCTTCAATTAAAAATTAATCCTTCCGGGTATATAACCCATGAGACTACAATTTATTATTCAATTTTCATATCCCCGATTTCTTTTTTTAAATCTTTAAAAAAACTTAAAACGTACTTGTCATCCGTTGATTTTATTATGTTTTCAGTAAGAACCTCAATATTTTCTGCATTTTTTATTACTTCACGATATATATGTTTTACCACACTTACCGGTCCTGATTCCGGCTGCTCACCGGTATCTTCCATCTTCCTGATTTGAAGATTATAAAGACGGAAAAAGCTCTCGGTGGTATGATGCCTCATGCTATGGGTCTTTATCATTTCGGGTAAGCGCGAGCAATTTGCCATGAAATTTCCATATCTTCCCGATAGATTGGCAATAATCTTCAAACCCAGATCTTCAAATGGAATGCCCCGCAAAAGGTATATTTCCGCATAACGATATATTCCAATATTACCAAAAGCGTCGAGGTCATCGCTGATATTCAATGCAGGAAGCAGCATGATTTCTCCATCAGTGATAAGTTTTCCTGAAAAAGCATAAGTTTTATTATCATGCTGTTCAATAGCCAATGAGACGGTTGATGTATCGGCTGGTTGCTTATTTGTTTTTTCAAGGAACTCGTTGAATATTTCCGAACTGATCAAACCATGTTCAGGTCCTTTTTCCTTCACCATGCCTGAATCGTGGAACATGCATGCCAGCAAGAGTGATTCCACAAAAACGTATGGTATTTCTCTATCCTGTTTTTCCAGTTCGTAAAGTAACTTTCGCCCATGCTTCCATACCCGGAGATGATGAAAATGATCATGAGAGGGCAGAGGTGATTTTTCAAATTTTGTTTTGAGGAATTCAAAGGCCGGAGTGAGCCATTGTTCTTCAGATTTTTTGAGCTGTTGTTCCAGGTGCATATTAAATATAGCTTAACTTCATCATATTCGTTTTCCCTTTTTTCTGCAAGGGTATACTTCCTATATGTACAATAACATCACCTGTTTGTATATGTTTCTTTTCTTTAAGAAAATTTATAGATGCGTTTATATAATCCTCAATATTTTTGCCACTTTCGAGATGAAAAGCCCGTACTCCCCAGACAAGTGAAAGCATAGGCAGAAGGCTTTTGTTTGCTGTAAAAGCAAATATATCAGCTTTGGGTCGATGGGAAGAAATCCGAAAAGCAGTGTAACCCGAGTGTGTAAAAGTAATAATAGCCTTGGCATTGATTTGCTGGGCCATTTGAACTGCATTAAAGCACATTGAGTCCTGCAGGAATGTTTTTGACATTTCTGCGGGTGGTGAACCTCTGAAATATTTCAGGCCATGATCTTCAGTCCAGTCAATGATCTTTTGCATATTTTTAATCACCATATCGGGGTACCTGCCAACTGATGTTTCTCCGCTAAGCATTAAAGTATCGGCACTTTCAATAACAGCATTGGCCACATCCGTAGCTTCAGCGCGGGTTGGACGAAAATTACTCATCATACTCTCCATCATTTGAGTGGCTATGATGACAGGAGTTGCTGCTTTGATACATTTCTCCACGATACTTTTCTGAATAATGGGAACCTGTTCGAAATCAACTTCAACACCAAGGTCTCCTCGGGCAACCATTACAGCATCGGATATTTGTATGATTTGTCCTATTTCTTTCAATGCTTCAGGTTTTTCAATTTTTGCTACAATTCTGGCTTTATGCCTGAAATTTTTCATGAAATCCTTAAGCTCAATAATGTCGGTTGATGAGCGAACGAAGGATAAAGCTATCCAGTCCACTTTATGTTTAAGTGCAAAACTTGCATCTTCCTTATCTTTTTCTGTCATGGCGGGTAATGAAATATTCGTGGAAGGCAGATTTACCCCCTTCCTTGAAGATAAGGGGCCTCCGTGGATGATTTTGGTTATTACCCTGTCTTTTTTATTGCTATGTATTACCTCGAGCTTTATTTTTCCATCATCGATAAGTATAGTTTCTCCCTTTTTAACATCTTTCGGAAGAAGTTCGTAGCTCATATAGGCCTGATGCTTTGTACCGGTGCATTCCTTGGAAATAAGACTGAATTCATCACCTGCTTTCAGATATACCTGGTTGTTTTCAATATCTCCAATTCTGAGCTTGGGCCCCTGAAGGTCAGCGAGAATTGCAACTCTTGCGTTTAATTCTATATTCAATTCCCTTATCAGTCGAATGCTTTTCAGATGATCATCATGGGTGCCGTGAGAAAAATTAAGTCTGCAAACATCAATGCCTTCATAGAATAATTTTCTCAGAACATCTATATCTGATGTTGCCGGACCAAGGGTCGCAATTATTTTTGTATGAGATCTTTCATGTCGCATCATGATTTCTTAGTATTTGTAGCCCCCGGGATCGCTCTCGAGTTCAACATCAAGTGTGAGAACGATCCTGTTAACAAAATTAAAATAACTTATTATTAGAGTTGCATCCAGTATAGCACGGTCGGTGATGCCCGATTGCTTAAGTTCTTTCACATATTTCTGTACTTTTTTACTATCGGGGATCCGTGTCGAAATATCGGCAAGCTCGCATAACAACAGGTCTCTCTTATCCAAACCTGTACTGCGAAAGTCATGAATAAGATTTTTCAGCTTTTTTTCGTCTTTCCAGTAATGATTCAGGGCTTCTCCATGATGCTTTACACAGTATTCACAACGATTAGCCTGTGAGACTATAACTCCGATCATTTCTCTTTCCGCCCTGCTCAGGGGAGACTTCCCATACATCAGCGCCATGTAAAGATCCATGTGGCGAAGTATAGTCCTGGGATTAAGGCTTTGGATTTTATGGATTTCTGCAATTTTACCCCTGCTTTCAAGAATTTGATCATATACTTCTTTCAGATAACCGTCTGATTCAGAGGGATGAATTACTTCGATATTGGCCATTAAGGTTTTTGTTTTAAAGATAGCCTATTTTACCTTTTTGCCAAAAGACATAACGCAGTTAAATCGATAATTTTTATGATTTTCTATGGCTACCCCAATGGAGTTAAAATTTGGATTCAGCAGATTTTTTCTGTGTCCGAGGTCCGGAATGCCTTCATCAATAAGTAATTGAATTAATATATCAGGTGCAGATCGATAGCCATAGGCAAGATTTTCTCCTATTTCATCATAGTTCTTCATGAGGGGATCATATCTTTTACCGAATCTCTGATGTCCGGTAGTGCCCCTTTTTCCGGATGTTTCAGCATGTTCAAGTGCTGCTTCATAAAGGTCTTTTTCTTGGTCCAGAGGAGGCAGGTTTTTTATTTTTTTCAGATCACGGTAAAGGGATCGTGTATAACGACTGGATTTTTTATCTTTCAGGTAAACATCAAGAATAGTCTCGGAGAAAAGTTCACCATTCAGTCTTGCAAGATTGGTCAGAAATATTAGTTCTTTTTCTTCTTCATCAAGATAATTAACATCGTTTGCCGTATTGGCTTTTGTGAGAAGGTCACTGTCCCATTTTTCCAGATCAAAGCTTTCTGCATTCGTTTGTCCCTCCACAACCGACATCGCCATCATTCCAATTACCAGTAATAAGATATTTTTCATGTCTGTATTCTAACTTTTTCTTTTTTTATTCCCAGTTCCTGATCATATAAATATCATAATCTTCAAACGCAAAAAAACCCAGTTTCTTATATAGTTGTTTTGCCGGGATATTTCCTTTATGAACTTCAAGCTTTACCTGTGCTTTCTTATTTTTTATGAATTTGAGGCTTTCCTCACCGAGCAATTCACCAAGGCCCGAGCCTTGATAATCCGGGTGGATGCAGAAATGATGTAAAAACATCCTTCTTCCATCCCACGTCATCCAACTGGTTCCTATTATTTTATTTTCAGCGGGTAAGTCCATGACAATAAAATGACCACCATGCTGATTGCAACGCATGATGGTTTCTGCATCATCTCCACGCTCACTTCCGCCCATATCGTTTAATTTCCAGAGTTCCTGGATTTCCTGAAAGTCTTTTTTTGAAAAATCACGAAAACCTACCTGTTTTTTGATATTTCCATTCATAACTTATTCCACAAGCTCTTCAACATGCAATTGTCCGGTTTCATAAGACACTACCTTAATGGTGGTGCCTCTGTCGATGTATCCAAAATCAGACACAGCATCATAAATTTCACCTTCCACTTCAACCATTCCTGAAGGTCGAAGAACCGTATGAGCTATACCTGTTTTACCCACCAGTTCCTTATATTGTCCTGTAACTCCGAGGAAACCTTCTTCAAGCTTTTGAGTGTCCCGAAGTGGTATGCTGGAAAACCAGGTAGCAGTGGAAGTTAATAGCTTTTTCCCCAGATACAGGGATCCAACAATAGATATCAGGAGAGAGACTATTACGATCATAAGAGCCCGGAGAATAGTGTTGAGGACCAGTGGGATATCGTTTGTCTCGAAAACGACATTGTCTACCATTGCCATTGTCAGTCCACCTACTATTAAAAGCATTCCTGTTGCCCCTGCCACACCGAATCCTGGTATGGCGAAGATTTCAACGGCAAGCAGGACAACCCCCAGAATAAAAACAATAAGTTCCCAGTTTTCTGCCAGGCCTTCGAGGTACAATGGTGCAAAATATAACACAGAGGCAAGAGCTGCAGCGGCTAATGGAAAGCCTATGCCCGGAGTTTGTAATTCAAAGTAGAGTCCGCCAACTATTGCCATAATAAGCAGAGACTGAATTATCGGGCTCAATAGTAAATTAATGAATTTATCCAGCCCGGAAGGCTTGTATTCAATTAATTCATAATTTTCAATCCCCGCGAGTTCAAGGACTTCAGCTATGTTTTCAGCTATGCCGTCATTGAAATTATATTCAAGGGCTTCTTCAGCTGTAAATGTTATTACCTGTCCGCTATCGCTTACTCCAGGGACATACATTTTAGGATCGACCATGGCCTCGGCAATTTTCGGATCTCTTCTCCACTGAATTATCGTGTCGTTACCCACTATGATTGTATCTTTTCCCTGTGCTTCTGCAGTGGCCCGCATGGTTGCCCGCATGTAAGACTGGAATTTATCCGGAACCTGTTCACCGGTTTGATTTACAACTGTTGCAGCCCCTATTTTTGAGCCGGATTGCATATAAATGCTGTCACAGGCAAGAGATATCAAGGCGCCTGCTGATGCTGCATTATCATCGATAAATACATAAACCGGAATTTTGCTGTTGAGGATTTTGGTACGGATGGAATCTGCCATATCCACCAGTCCACCGTAAGTGTTCATGTGAATGATAATAATTTCAGCCCCGATATTATTGGCTTCCTCAAAAGCTTTCTGTGTAGTTCTCCAGACAGGCTTTGCAATCTGCTCTTTAATGTCGTACTTAAAAATTTTCTTTTTTCTGCCTGTATCATTTACTTGCGCAGTAGAGGCAAAAAAGACAAGCATGGTAATGAAAAAAGTATAAAATAATTGACGGATTTTCTGATTCATGATGTATGATTATTTTAAGCAATAAATTTAATAATTATTCTTATCCTTTCAGGAGACTTATATAAAATTATAATGTTTTAGATAAATAGATGTTTGTCGAAAAGAACAAGGACCTATGAAAAAAGGCCTAATGTTTAGGTATTGCTAAAAAACTGCTAAATTTGTGCGTCAAAATAAACAAAATGAAAATATCGAATCTTACAGCAGTATCTCCTGTAGATGGAAGATATGGAAATAAAACATCTGACCTTGCCGAATATTTTTCAGAGTATGGATTGATTAAATACCGGATCAAAGTTGAGCTGGAATATTTTATAGCCCTGGCCGGGATGAATTTGAAGGGTCTCGGAAAGGTTTCAGCCGAAACTCAGGATAAAATACGCAAGATCCAGGAGGATTTTCAAATCTCCGAAGCTGAAAGGGTAAAAGAAATAGAAAATATAACCAATCATGATGTTAAAGCTGTTGAGTATTATCTTAAGGAAGAATTTGATAAGCTTGGGTTAGAGAAACAGAAAGAATTCATTCATTTTGGACTGACGTCTCAGGATGTCAATAATACCGCTGTTCCTCTTTCTTTCAAGGAGGCTATGATATACCTAATAATTCCTGCGCTGGAGGATCTGATTTTAAAAATCAGGGGAAAAGCTGAGGATTGGAAAGATATTGCAATGCTGGCCAGAACCCACGGGCAACCAGCTTCACCCACAAGGTTGGGCAAGGAAATGATGGTTTTTGTCGAACGACTGGAAAAGCAATTTCATAATCTCAGGAATTTGCCATATCCGGCTAAGTTTGGCGGAGCTACCGGGAATTTTAATGCCCACGTGGTTGCATATCCTGAAGTTGACTGGGTCGAATTTGCCAATAAATTCGTTGAAGGCACTCTTGGATTGGAGAGATCTCAAACCACCACTCAAATTGAGCATTATGACGGTCTTGCTGCCTTATTTGATAATATTTCCCGGATCAATACTATCTTACTTGACCTGTCAAGGGATATCTGGTCTTATATTTCATTTGAATATTTCAAACAAAAAATAAAGAAGGGTGAAATTGGAAGTTCTACAATGCCTCATAAGGTGAATCCTATTGATTTTGAAAATGCTGAGGGTAACCTGGGCGTGGCCAATGCCATTTTCAGACATCTTTCTGAGAAACTTCCTATTTCCCGGTTACAGCGGGATCTTACGGATTCAACTGTTTTAAGAAATATTGGCGTTCCTCTGGGTCATACTTTGATTGCTATAAAATCACTGGTGAAAGGTATTAACAAACTTATAGTTAACCGGGAAAAAATTGATAATGATCTTGAAGATAACTGGGCAGTTGTGGGTGAAGGAATCCAGACCATCCTCCGTCGTGAAGGATTTTCCAATCCTTATGAAAAGCTAAAAGAATTGACCCGTACAAATGAAAAGATCACCGGTGAATCTATCTGGGAATTTATCAATACACTCAATGTATCCACGGAAGTAAAAAACGAACTCAGAAAAATAACCCCAAAAAATTACACCGGAAAATAGTAAAATTGATTCTTTTTCGTTTAGTTTGAAATGATTATGGCACAAGGTAATGAATAAGATATACCGTATCATTAAATATGTTCTTCCTTATAAATGGAAAGCCGCATTAAGTGTTTCTTTTATGGTTCTTACTGCGGTTTTCAGTGTATCCACATTGGCCCTCATCGCTCCTTTTCTGAATCTTCTTTTTGGTAAAACTGAACTTATTACCGAGCCTGTTCCTTTTGAATTCAATATTGAAACCATCATTCATAATTTCAATTACCTGATGAGTGATATAATTATTCATGATGGAAAGGTTTATGCGCTTTTTTTTGTTGGGTTGATGGTGATTATAACCACACTTTTTAAGAATTTATTTCTGTATTTTTCCAAGTTTTTTATGATCCCTATCCGTACAGGGGTGGTAAAGGATATAAGGAATTCGATCTATTCCAAGATCGTAGCCCTGCCTCTTGGTTATTTTTCTGAAGAAAGGAAAGGAGATATCATTACAAAAATGTCGCAGGATGTTCAGGAAATTGAAGTTTCTGTGGTAAGATCTGTTGAAATGCTTTCCCGTGATCCGATCTTAATTATAGGTTTTCTTTCAGCTTTATTTTTCATCAGCTTTAATCTGACCTTGTTTGTTCTGGTCTTACTTCCGCTTTCAGGATTGTTAATCGGGCGCATTGGAAAAACCCTGAGGCATACTTCCCTGAGAGGACAGAAGAAACTGGGAATTATCATGTCCATTGTTGAGGAAACGCTTGCCGGACTGCGAATCATAAAGGCATTTAACGCTGACAAGAAGATGAAGGCAAGATTTGCCAGCACCAATAATATGTATACAAGACTTCTGGTAAAGATATTCCGAAGACAACAAATGGCAAGCCCGATGAGCGAGTTTCTTGGTGTCACTGTCCTTGTTTTTGTTTTATGGTATGGCGGAAAGATGGCGCTGGAAGGCAATACCAATATGACACCTTCCATGTTAATAGCTTATCTGGCCATGTTCTCTCAAATTATAACACCCGCAAAATCTGTAACCACTGCCTATTATAATATGCTCAAAGGTCTTGCATCCATTGAGAGGGTTGAAAGTTTGCTGGAAGCAGATATTAAAATCAAAGAAATAGAAAATCCTGTTTCTAAATCTGAATTCGAGGATCATATTGAATATAAAAATGTATCATTTGCTTATTCAAAGGATCTTGTGCTAAAAAAGATAAATCTCAGGATTGACAAAGGAAGTACCGTTGCACTTGTTGGGCGTTCAGGTTCAGGTAAATCCACTTTTGTCGATTTATTACCGCGATTTATTGATGTTCAGGAAGGTAGTATTTGTATAGATGGTATAGATGTAAGAGAAATGATGCTGAAAGACCTGAGGCAGATGATGGGTATTGTGTCTCAGCAGTCTATTCTTTTTAACGATACATTTTTCAATAATATAGCCTTTGGTCTTGAGGATATTCCTGAGGAAGAGGTCATGTCTGCAGCCCGGATAGCCAATGCCCATGAATTTATTATGGATACGCCCAATGGATATTACACGAACATAGGGGAGGGGGGAGGAAAACTTTCCGGAGGTCAGCGGCAGAGAATCAGCATCGCCAGGGCTGTATTGAAAAATCCTCCCATCCTTATACTTGATGAGGCAACTTCAGCACTCGATACCGAATCGGAGCAACTCGTTCAGGATGCAATAACACGTTTAATGCAGAATCGAACCTCTATAGTTATTGCACATAGGCTCAGTACTGTTAAGCATGCCGACAGAATTGTGGTGCTTGATGAGGGTAGGATTGTTGAGGAAGGCAGGCACGAGGAGCTTGTAGAAATAAATAACGGGACCTATAAGAAACTTCATAAATTGCAAATGTATTAAAGTGGAGAAAGGCTAATGAGGATCAGTGGTTTTACGATGGGTAAGAACGCCCTTAAGTTATATTATCCCATGAAACAGTCGGTTATGTCAATTCTTCCAATCGTGGATGAATTCATTGTTGCATTGGGAGATAGCGATGAGGATGATATCACAAGAGAAGAGTTGCTTTCCATTGGAAGCGACAAGATAAAGATTATTGATACCGTATGGGATATTGAAAAATACCCCAGGGGCATGGAGCATGCTCATCAAACTGATATAGCAAAAGAGCATTGCACAGGTGACTGGCTTTTTTATTTGCAATCGGATGAGGTAGTTCATGAAAAATATCTGTCGGCTATTAAAAGCCGGTGTGAAGAGTTGTTGAATGATAAAAAAGTTGAAGGATTATTGTTCAATTATATTCATTTTTGGGGAGATTACTGGCATCATCAAGATGGCCATTGCTGGTATCCCCGTGAAATCCGGATAATCAGAAATGACCCTGATATTCATTCGTGGGAATCAGCTCAGTCCTTTCGACGGATACCCGGATTTGATAAAGTTAACTATCGTCAGCAGCAGAATACTTATAAATTGAAAGTTGCTGCTGTGGATGCATGGATTTACCACTACGGATGGGTTAGACCTCCCCGGCTAATGCAGAATAAGATTAAAGCTTTCAGTTTAAATCACCAGGGAAGGGAAAAGATTGCCAGACAGGAAAGCCTCAGTCTATATGACAAAATATTTGATTATGGGAACTTATCAAAAGTCCCCGAATTTAAGGACAGTCATCCAGAGGTTATGAAAGACTGGATTGCTGGTTTTGACTGGAAAGATCAACTGAGGTTTTCCGGTCCGGCCAGAAGCCTTAATCCAATAAAAAATAAACACGATAAAAGAAAATACCAGGTAGTATCTTGGATAGAAAAAAAATTACTGTTTGGCATTCGTCTTGGCGAATTTAAAAATTATATTTTGCTGAATAAATAATGATATATTAGAATAAATTTTTGTATTGTAAAATTGAATTCAAAAAAGTAGGTTTGACTTTCATTTATTGAATGATAAAACATAAAGCTATGAAGAAACATTTACTTTTGATTAGCATATTGTTAGGAGTAAGTTTTTTATCTTCAGGGCAAAAAGCTTTTAATGAAGGTGGCTTTTACTTTGAGCTACCGGGGAACAACTGGCATCTTACAAATAAGGCGGAGATCAATTCCCGGATGGATGCGGCTTTTTATAAAAGAGTAGCATTAAAGGATGAAAAAGGCTTAAAAGTTACTCCCAACATCGCTGTTTTAATTGAAGATCTGCCGGTTTCCAATGTTGACATTGACATTTATTCCCGACATCATAAAAGTTCAAAAAGATATCAGCATATAGATATGGAACTGACCAATGAAATCATTCCGACAGATCTATCTAACGCAGTGGTTTATGAAGGAACTTATTCTGATCCCCGGAATAAGGATCATACAGTGTTGGTTGTTTACGCTGTTAATGGCACAAAAGCTCTTCATTTTATTGCTGATATAAGAAGTGATCTTTTCGAAGATATTGAGGACGAGTTTACCGGAGCAATAGAAAGCATCACGGTGAAACCCGGTCGCTAGTTAGCTTCGGCAATATGTAGATTCAAAAAAGGATCCTGAAACATGTTGAAAACTTCCGGGAAATATTAAATTCCCCATCCCTGCGATATACCATAAGCATCAAAACTTCCTGATATAGTTATATTATTGTCATTGGCTCCTTCGAACTGGGCATTCAGGTTACCTTTCACCCTGTTTCTGGTCACTCTGTCAAGAGTAACGGTTCCCGCGATGGATATATAACTTGAAGAAGTTGCTTCCGAGTAAAAATAAATACTTAAATAGACCTCATCAGGACCCGGGTCTTCGTTAAAATTATATGTTCCTTCCGAAAAAAGTTCGGTTTCAGGTTGAATCATCGAGATGATCATAGAGTGAACACTGGAATTCATGTTTTCGTCATCTCCCAGCGTTATGGTAAGGGTAGTGCCAGAGCTCCCGGGGTCATCGGAGTTTACGACAACTTGAACAAAACTGGCATCACCGGTGAGATTCAAAGACTCATCACCGGTGACTGTAATTTCAAAGCTCGCATCAGAACTGGTAAACAATCCATTTTCACCATCTTTGGAGCAGGAATTCACAAATAAGATAAATAGAAAAAGACCCGAAAATCTTAATAATTGTAATTTTGTTTTCATACTGTTTTTTTTAGTTGTTTTTTCTTGATTAGGGGTGATTAAAATGATACTTAGAAGCTTAAACAATTTGGGCAAAAAAAGGTTGAATCATTTTTTTCTGTGCTTCGGAGCAATTTGCCCATTTTACTTTATTAATACCTTAACAAGAGAGAGGTTTCTCACCCCCAGGAGCAGAGTGAGAGTGAGAGTAGGAGTGAGAGCGAGATTTCCTCAATGGACATTGTTTTATTCTGACCAAACGAGGGGGATTACTAATGACATCTTTTTATAATATAAAGATTATCAAAACTTTAATAATTTTCTCTCTACTTTTTTATTCATTCAAATATTGATTTTATAGGTATTCATGAGCTAAAGGTTCAACAGCGGATGTCTCGGCTGCGCTCGACAACCGTTGATATATTAAAATAGCTAAAACTCAATGAAGCCAAATTTTTATAAGGTTTTACCGCAATAAAAATTTATGGCTGAATTAGTCCCGATTTATCGGGGAATCCCTTTGTTCCGCTAAAAGGATTGAACTCGCCATTGAGAGCAGCTCAGTTAAGGACATAGCCCTTTTCATCTCGATGAATGGGCTCATTTACGACTCAGACAGCAATCCTTTTTTAACGCTGCACAAAGGAATTTCCGCAGTAGCGGGACTAATTCAGACAACGGTTTTTATTTCGGTTTTCAACCTCATAAGAAACCGAGCTTCATTGAGTTTCTTAACGCTTTTTTTTCGACGCGGAGGGTACAAGGCTTAGCAAATATGCTTCAGTGTAAAATGCGTTAATTGGATGTCATTATCGCTATGCCCACGTATTCCGGGGGTTGTGGCTCGAAATGACAGGGTAACGCGGTGTGTCGGAGGATTGGTATTTCTGTCTGCAGATTTATTTAGGGAGGGGTAATTCGGAGCATATTAACCTCCAGGTGAAAAATGTCCAACCACCCCCGGGAAGTTTACTGTGATAATTGCATATCATGATGCTCCTTTCCGGGAGCTTTGTAACAGCATTCGCACACCGTTCACTGTTCACCGATTACCGTTCATTGTACCGATTACCCAGAAAAAGATATAAAAGTAAGATGCCTGGATATTATATTTACCGCTAAATGATTGTCAACTGATCCCAGGGGGGAGAACCAGCAACCTCATAAGCCCAAAAATCCTTCGTTGCACTTCGGATTTTACGGTCTTTTTTATGTGCATGGCTTACGAAAATAAATTTTCGACCGTTAGTGATCTGGATTATTAAATGGCTTTGAAGGGATTATTTCATGATCCCAGGGGGGAGAACCAGCAACCTCATAAGCCCAAAAATCCTTCGTTGCAC
>CAZGTU010000101.1:0-206 GCA_964528675.1 uncultured Bacteroidaceae bacterium | reverse complement strand
TTCGGATTTTACGGTCTTTTTTATGTGCATGGCTTACGAAAATAAATTTTCGACACCATGCACATAAAAAAGCCCGATTTTGCCGCTGGCAAAATTGGGCTTATGGGGTTGCGGAGGAAGAGGGATTCGAACCCCCGGTCCGCGCGAGCGGACAACGGTTTTCAAGACCGCCGCATTCGACCACTCTGCCATTCCTCCGGGCGCAA
>CAZGTU010000100.1:0-15975 GCA_964528675.1 uncultured Bacteroidaceae bacterium | reverse complement strand
TGTCTTATTAAACACTTTTCTCAGTGGACTCAATCATTAAAGACAGAATATTAGGAAATTACTATTTTGTTGCTTATAATTGAAATGTAAACCAACTTCTTATGCTATGAAAATTATGCTATTATCACTGATATTTTCCATCCCTTTCTTATTAAACGCACAGAAAGATCATCCGGAAGTAAACATGCTCGAAATAGGGGAGAAGGCCCCCGGTTTTAATCTTCCCGGTACCGATGGTGAGCGATATCAGCTTGAGGATTTCGACGATAAAGATATCCTTGTTGTTCTGTTCACCTGCAATCACTGTCCTACAGCCCAGGCATATGAAGATAAATTTATAAAGATGGTAAATGATTATTCGGGCAAGGGGGTAGGTTTCCTTGCCATATCACCCAATTCCAATGAAGCGCTAAGCCTGGCTGAATGTGGCTATTCCGATCTCGACGATTCATTTGAGTCTATGCAGATAAGGGCTCGGTATAAAAGTTTTAATTTCCCCTATCTTTATGATGGAGATGATCATGAAGCTTCTATAAAATACGGACCCCAGGCTACTCCTCATGTTTTTGTTTTTGACAATGAAAGGAAGCTCCGCTACAGGGGAAGGATTGATGATACCGAAAATCCTTATGTTGAACCTGAAAGCAAAGATCTTATAAATGCACTGGATGCATTACTGAGTGGTAAAGATCCTGATCCTGCCACAACAAAGACTTTCGGTTGCTCTACAAAGTGGTCATGGAAGGATGAATGGACAAAAACATTGCAGAAGAAATGGACTGAAGAGGAGGTAAACCTGGTTGATATTGACGTTTCCGGTATACAAAAAGTCATTGAAAATGATACTGAAAATCTCAGGCTTGTAAATGTATGGGCTACATGGTGCGGACCCTGCGTGATCGAATTTCCCGAACTGGTGAAGATGTACCGGATGTACGGTGGCCGGGATTTTGAACTGATAACCATAAGCGCCGACAAGCCATCACAAAAAGACAGGGCAAAAAAATTCCTCGAAGAACAAAATGCCTCCAACATTAACTATATTTTCCATTCAGACAACACTTACGCTATGTTCGATGCTATAGACGAAGAATGGCAGGGCAACATTCCATTCACCCTCCTGATTGCGCCCGGAGGCGAGGTAATCTATAAGCACACCGGGGCGTTTACACCCCTGGAGGTGAGGAGGGAGATTATTGATTTTTTGGGTAGATATTATGCAGATAATTAGGGTGTTCAGGTGAACGGTGAAAAGTGAATGGTCCCGAATTTTAAAAAAAATCGGGACCATTCACTTTTCACCGTTCACCGATAAAAACACCCCATTTACCGATTTTTCCTTCCCCACTCACCATTCACCCCTTACTTTTACATCACAAATTCAAACCAAATTTAAATTCAAAATCATGGAGGTAATAGACATGAACAAACAAAATGAAAACAGGAGTCCTAAAAGCGCAACCGCTATTTTTGGCTTAATACTTGTCTTTCTGGGTCTTGCTCTTATCGGTAAACAGTTTAACCTGATCCCCTGGGAAATACGCAATGTGATTTTTACATGGCAAGCCTTTCTTATCCTGCTCGGTGTGATTTTCATAACTACCCGCGATAATAAAGTATCCGGCTACATTCTCCTGGGTATCGGCGGATTCTTTATTATTCCTGAAGTGTTTGATGTCCCATGGGAATTCCGCCGTCTCTTCTGGCCTGCAATATTCATAATTGCCGGTATATTGATCCTGTTTAAAGGTTCAAGTTTTTTCCGGAGCCGGAGCTATTCCGGAACCGGTATAGACAGACTTGATGATGTCAATATTTTTGGAGGAAGCGATAAGATCGTCACCTCTAAAAATTTTCAGGGGGGAGAGGTCGTTTCCATATTTGGCGGAGGAAAATACGATCTGCGGAATGCAAATCCGGCCAAAGGATGTGAAATGGAGGTTGTTAATATCTTTGGAGGAAGTAATTTCCTTATTCCACCCGACTGGAATGTAAAGCTGGATGTAGTGGGAATTCTTGGTGGTTTTTCTGATAAAAGAAGCACTGTTGAAACCAATGGCGACAAGACAATCCATATCAAAGGAGTTGCTATCTTTGGAGGTGGAGATATTAAAAACATGTAATCAATGCTAAATCCTATAACCGGGAAACGGATCTATTTCATTGCATATCTGATCATCTGGATGATAATAGCTGTCATCCAGATGAGTCTTTTTGTTTTTATATTCGATCTTGAAATTATTCCGGCCCTGATTGACAGCCTTATCACTTATATTCTCCATGCATCTATAGGAATTATAATATGGTTTCCTGTTCGTTTTAATCCTGTTAGTGCCAAAAATCTCTTTAATCCCTTAATGGCTATTTTGATTACGGGTATTTTTACGGTTTTTGCATGGACAGGTATTTCATATTTTTTATTAAATAATATATTCAAGGGAAATGAAGTTTACCTGGAATTTCTTCAAGGTTCTGTTCCTTCGAGGATTGTTACAGATTTTTTTCTATATACAATACTGGTCCTTGTGTATTCCCTTATTGTTTATAGTATGAATCTTAAAGAGAAAATATCGGATGAGGCAAACCTGAAGACCCTGGTACGTGAAGCTGAGATCAATATGCTAAAAGCCCAGATAAATCCACATTTTCTTTTTAACGCGCTGAATTCTATCAGTCTTTTGACAAAGAAGGCACCTGGAAAAGCTAGGGAAATGATCATCAAATTATCCGATTACCTGAGATATTCACTGAGGTTTGGCCATGAATCAACGATTTCTTTTAAAGAAGAGATTGAGAATATGGAAAGATACCTGGAAATTGAAAAAATACGATTTGGGGATAAGCTTGTTTATCATAAGGAGATTCCTTCTGAAAGTGAAAATTTCCCAATACCAAATATGATCCTTCAGCCTTTACTTGAAAACGCTATTAAACATGGTGTCTATGAAAGTACCGAACCTATTCTTATTGAAATTAAAGCTGAAATGAAAAGAAATAAGCTTCATATTTCTATTGAGAATAATTACGATCCGGAAAGCGTACCCAGAAAAGGGGCTGGGATAGGGTTGAAGAATATTGATTCACGATTGCGCCTGACATACGGCAGGACGGATCTATTGAATTACAGAAATGAAAACGGACGGTTCAAGGTGGAATTAAGTCTGCCGGAAGAATCGAATATATCAGCCGAATTATGATAAAAGCAGTAATAATTGACGATGAAGAAATGGCCCGGGAAATCATAGCCGATTACCTGGAGGAGTTTGAAGATATTGAAGTCATAGCTCAATGTGAGGATGGTTTCTGTGGTTTAAAGGCTATACAGGACAAAAATCCGGATCTGGTGTTTCTTGATGTGCAGATGCCCAAGCTTACAGGCTTTGAAATGCTGGAAGTACTGGATGAAAAACCGGCTATTATTTTTACCACCGCATATGATCAATATGCCATCCAGGCTTTTGAGCAAAATGCCGTTGATTACCTGTTGAAACCTTTTTCTCCTGAGAGATTTAATACTGCTGTTGAAAAGGCCGTATCCAGGATTCATAAAGGATCGGAAAGGCCTGAAAAGGAGAAGCTAAGAGAGCATCTTGATGAGAAGGAAGATTATATCAACAGGGTGGTGGTGAAATTAAGAAAGGAGATACGAATTATACCTGTTAACCAGGTTAATTATCTTGAATCTCAGGACGATTATGTTATGATCTATACGGAAAGAGAAAAGTTTCTTAAGCAAAAGACCATGAAGTATTTTGAGTCTCATCTCGACCCCCGCGAGTTTGTCCGGATACATCGTTCATATATTGTCAGAACAGATCGTATCGGCAAAATAGAACCTTATGAAAAAAGCAATTTTGTTGTGATTTTGAAGGATGGAAAAAGTCTTCCGGTGAGTAAATCAGGTTTTACAAAGCTGAAATCAGTACTTGATCTTTGAGAGATTTAGCGTAACTTTAAAGAAAAAATAAAGATGTTCAAACTCTTTAAAAAGAACGGATCAAAAAAGTCGGAGCTCAACTTCGCCGATATTGACGGTGTGCCTCTGAAAGAAGGCGATACGGTTGAATGCCTCCGTTATGGTATGGGGAAATGCCGGATCATAAAAACCGAAGAAGGTCTTGCATACCAGTCCTCTAAATCCGGCAAGATAGTCCACTGGGCCAGAATGGTGGATGCGACTACAAAAAATCAAAAGGTGAGAAAGGCGGAGGAACAATAACCGAATCGGGCAAAAAATTTTCTGTTATGAATTTACCGCCGGAAGTCCCGATCCTGGTGGTTGCTTAAGGCTTGTTTTTGCGCATAAGTTGCTCACAGTCAATTGTTTTCCAGCCTGAATACAGGCTATCGAACATCTAATCTTCCTGATAAAGTTATTAACCCAGAAAAGATTGTTCTATTAAGATATGCCTATGCCTCATTTATCAAAACATTTGATCAGCGAAAGCTAAAAAAACAACAATTTTCGTTATTCAGAAATGATAAGCCTAAAAACCATGATAGGTTATGAAAAAGCTGGAGAGATATCAATTAAGAATGGGAAATTATTTGAACCATGTTTACCTGTTTATAATCCATCGTTTTGGACTCTGTTAAAACCAGAAACCAATGTTTAAAAAGCCTGTGAGCCTTGGTTTCCTCACTGATTTTAATGCACTTACCTCAATAGGGCCAATCCAACTGTCATAACCCAGTGTAATGCCATATCCGCCATAAAGCTGGTCGGTACTTATTAACTCTGCAAAATCATTACGCATGTTTCCAATGTTACCCCTTAGAAGTACATAAATATTCGGGAATAGTTCTATTTGCAGATCTGTACCCACTATTAAGGCATTTCTATTCATAAATTCCATATAATTAAGCCCGATAAACGGTAAGAGACCATTTCTTGGGGTAGGATTAACACCACCGGAATAGAAATTATATTGATAGGGTATGCTATCTCCATCTACTGCACCGCCATATATGTGATTGATAAATGTAAGCCTTTCATTGATTTCGTATGCCTGTGAATAGCGGGTAACAATGAAAAATGTGGGATCGAAGTTTTTTTCTGTAATTAGCTTCGCTGTAAGATTTAGCTTTACTCCCGAATTTGGATAATAAGGATTATCATAGGAATCAATGTCCAGGTAGCCATAATAATTCCAGTAATCAGCCTGTGTTTTCTCAAAGCCGAAAATCGGATCTATCCGGGGAGTTATGCTCACTGCTTCATATTCAATTCCTGCGCCTAACGCATATGAGTTGAAGAAAATCGACTGAATATAGAACTGTGTATTTGTTTCTGCATAAGCAAGAGAAGAAATTCTGCGTCCCTGCTCATAAACAAAAGCTTCCAGCCTACTTGTCGTAAAATCAACTCCAAAACCCGGTTTCCATCCGTTATTTTTGAAAAAGGAAGCATGAAAATATGGATTTTCACCAAGGGCCAGGCTTGCTGAAAGTTTTGAACCGTCAAAAAGTACATTTCTGAAGGTGGTATTGATTAAAATGGCCGAGCGATAATTGGTATCATAATGCAGCCCGACCTGAAATTCTCCGCCTTTGGCTTCTTCCACAACAAGATTTAAACGAATACCGAAATCAAGCTCCTCTATGTTATAACTCACTTTTTCGAAATAAAGACTGGAATATAATCTTTCTACTGCCCGACTGATCATTCCTGGAGTTACTTTTTGGTTCATCTCCAGTTGAAGTTTACCCGTAAGTAATTGAGTTGATACTTTGTCGAGTCCTTTCACACGAATTTCAGTGAGCGTAAGGGAATCAAGTTCCGGAGGTTTGCGGTTTTCAATATCAGGTGGTGTTTTATATATTGAGTCTGCAAGTGCCTTTAAGGCAGGGAGATATCTTCTGGTTGAATTTTCACCAATGGCCATAATGGTGTCTGTGGAACCGAAACTGGAAGCATTATAATCAAAAAGATCAGGTTCAATAAGAATGTCACAGAGGCTCTCATTGTATTCATTCAAAGCTTCTCCATAGAAAAATACCGACTGTTCCAGTATTTTGAAAATAGAAGTTAATTCATCCTTTTCATAATATCTGAACCCCACATCTATCCCGATAAGGATATCGGCTCCCATATCCCTCACCCGGGCCACAGGGAAATTATTCACCAACCCCCCGTCAACCAGCAGCCTGTTATCGATTTCGATAGGATTGAATATACTGGGAATCGACATACTTGCACGAAGCACTTCTGGTAAATATCCTTCCCTGAATATAACTTCTTCGCCGGTTTCAATATCTGTTGCAATACAAAGAAAAGGAATATCATACTCATCAAAATCCTTTTTGTCATACACAGGTGCACAGAGTTTATTCAGATAATTTTCAATGTTTTGACCATTTACCAATCCGGAAGGGATCTTTATTTTTCTTTCCTGGATAGGAAAGGAAATAAAAAACCGATCATTGTCTTCTTTTTCCTCTATGGTTAAATCTCTTCGATACACCACATCTCCGATCAGACGATCCCAGTCGGTGCTTTTGGCAATCTTTTCCAGGGAATCGGCGCTGTATCCAATGGCATATAATCCTCCTACTATGCTTCCCATGCTTGTGCCACCAATGAAATCAGGTCGGATGCCGGCTTCTTCAAGAACTTTCAATGCGCCTACATGTGCAAGTCCTTTGGCACCACCACCACTGAGGATTAGCCCTATTTTGGGACGATTTTCTTCAGAATCCTTATGATTCACCTGTGAATGCAGGCAAAGGGGAATATTTGCCAGAAGAAAGATAAAAAAATAAACGCGAATGATCATATTCATGAAAGACAGTAAATACTATAACAACAGATGAAACTATAAAAATACAACAGAAAGTTTGATTTTATAAGTAATGATTATTAAGAATTTGTAAAAAATAGACAACCCTTCTTCAGGATGTTTTTGTGGTAGATTAAAAAGAAAAGATCTCTTCAAAACTTTTTTTCATAACTGCTTTTGCTTCCTCAAAGTTAATTTTACGGCCAAGTTCGGCCTGTACAGAAGTTACTTTCTTATCAATGAATCCACAGGGATTAATATAACTGAAATATTTCAAGTCAGTGTTTATATTGAGTGCAAATCCGTGCATGGTAACGTAACGGCTTGCCCTCACTCCGATAGCACAAATTTTACGGGCTTTTCCCGGAATGTCAGCGTCGAGCCATACTCCCGTTGCCCCTTCCAGTCTCCCTGCTTCAATTCCATAGAATGAAATAGCTTTGATAACAGATTCTTCCAGTTTATGGATATAAGTTTTCAGATTGAGCCCGGCTTCCTCAAGGTTGAGAATGGGATAGCCCACTATTTGTCCAGGACCATGATAGGTTATATCACCTCCTCGGTTGGTGTGATAGAATGAAGCCTCCTCTGCCTGTAATTGAATGTGATTTAAAAGGAGATTGTTTTCCGAACCGCTTTTACCAAGCGTGAATACATGAGGATGTTCAACAAATATCAGCCGGTTGGAGGGAGGAGAACCGCTTTTTCCTTCCTTTAAACCGATCTTGTAATTAATAATTTCATCGAAAATTGCTTCCTGGTAATCCCAGGTTTCTTTGTAGTCTTTTTTGCCAAGATCTTCAAAGATGAGTTTAGGACTCATGATTTCTTTTTTTAAGTTGAATATGTTTGTCAGCTTTGTAAGAAGTTCTGACCAGTGGACCGCTTTCTACAAAGTCGAATCCTTTCTGAAGACCGGTTTCTTTGTATTCATCAAATTTACCAGGATGTATGTACTCCTGAACTTCCATGTGATTCAAGCTGGGTTGAAGATACTGTCCAAGCGTCATAATTCTGCATCCTGCCTCAAGCAGATCATCCATGGTGGCTAAAATCTCTTTATGGGTTTCGCCCAATCCCAGCATTATTCCCGATTTTGTAATCAGGCCTCTGGAAGAAATATATCGTAAAACGTTAAGGCTTGTATCGTATTTTGCAGCAGAACGGATGAGCGGGGTAAGTCTTCGAACAGTTTCAAGATTATGAGAAATGATATCCGGAGCAGTTTCTATTACATTATCCAGATATTCGGTTTTTCCGCTGAAATCAGGAATAAGTGATTCAAGGGTCAATTCCGGATTTAATTCTTTGACTTTTCTAATCACTTCAGCCCAGAAAGAAGATCCTTTATCCGGCAGATCATCGCGGTCGACCGATGTAAGGATACAATGTTTCAGACCAAGTTGTTTTATTGTTTTTGCAAGGCGTTGAGGTTCAAGTGTATCGGGTGGGAGTGGTTTCCCTGAAAGTGTTCCGCAGAATTTACATGAACGGGTGCAGATATCCCCCAGTATCATAAATGTAGCATGACCTGCGCTCCAGCATTCTCCGCGATTCGGGCACTTACCACTTATGCAAATGGTATTTAGCTTCTCTTCTTTTGTGAGTTTTTCTAACTGCTGAAAAGATTTCCCCTCACTGTAATGTATCCTTATCCAATCGGGTAAACGTTTTCTTCTCTTCATATCCTTTGTGCCTATCGCTTTTTTTGTAAAGTTAATAGCTTAATTGATTTCTGCAAGTTAACTCATTAAGTGAAGCCCACGGGTAGCAATCATTAGCATAAGGTGCAGCCCTTTGGAGCTTTTTTATTAATCAATCTAATCAAATTATATTTTATGATATTAACAACTGGACTGCAGAATTGATCAGGTTATTTATCAGGTCATCTGAAGTAAGCAACCATGCACCCACTATCATAATAACCACCCCGATTAACCTTTGCTTTATCCTTTCCCTGAAAATAAATTTGGCAAGAATGACAGTTACGATCATACTCAACATGGAGGCGGGTTCTGCAATGCTTACCTGGATTTTAGTAAAAGCAATGACCAGGAACAAATAGGAATAAGCATTGATAAAAGCTGCAATTGCTGATGGAACGGGCTTTCTTTTCAGCAGGTCCATGGTAAAGCTCCATCGCTTTTTGAGCATGATGAAAATAAGCAGGAATACAGAAATCATGAAATAAAGTGCGAAAGAATAAAATACCGGCGAAACTGACTGAACAGCATAGCCATCAATTGTTCTTCCAAATGCCATCAGGAAAGAACAGAGAATCATCAACTGACAGGCACGGTCGGAGAAAAGGGCTTTCAGTGACTTAACCGGATTGGTTTGTCTGTTCAGGTAAGAAGTGCCATAGAACAATAAAAAGATACCGGCAAACTTCAGCCCGGTTATTTCTTCACCCAGGAAGATTGAAGTTAATATCAATAAGAAAAAAACATTGAAATTATAAAGGGGGCCTACAAGCGATGCCTCTCCTAAACTCAGGGACCTGACATAAAGAACAAAAGTATTGCTGTAAATAGCAGCAGCAAGCAATACCCATAAAAGGAAATTCCAGTTAGTGGGCATGTCAATAAAGAAAAGAACGGGAATCAGGAATATAGTGGCGATTGAAAAAAACAGGAAGGCAGCTCCTACACTGTCTGAATTGGTTCCCAATTGTTTGACAACAATTCTTTCATACCCTAACATTAAAATTCTGCCAAGAAGTGCAAGATATGCCCAGATCATGATATTTTTTCAGTATTTTAGCAGAAACGGTGACAAAGATAAACCAAAATCTGACAAAAACCGGGCTGGCAGAATTTTTGAGTTATAGATTAAAAAATATTAATAATGGTTTTGAATATTGACGAAAAGGACATAAAAAAGTTTATCGTTGTAGGCGACAGGGTTATACTGAAACCCAAAACGGATCAGCAAAAAACCAAGTCCGGATTGTATTTACCTCCTGGAGTAACGGAAAATGAAAAGATTCATAGTGGTTACGTGGTGAAGGTTGGCCCCGGTTACCCAATCCCTGCGATTAATGATGCAGATGAACCCTGGAAATCAGGCGAACAGGTGAAATATGTACCTCTTCAACCAAAAGAAGGGGACCTTGCCGTCTATCTTCAGAAAAACGGCTGGGAAATAGAATTCAACAATGAAAAATACATGATACTTCCCCAATCTGCAATTCTCCTTTTAATAAGAGATGAAGGACTGTTTGAGTAAGAAGTGAAAGTCACCTGGCAATACAACTGCATATCTGGTTATCTAGTGTCTGTCAATAGAGTCGAGATGGACAGACTCTATCTAGTTTTAATTGGCAATGTTCATGGTAATCGGTCATGGGTAATCGGTGATCCAAATAAACTCTTAAACTCTTAAACTTTTAAACCAATAACCCATCCTACTCCGGCCTTACCTCAACATCCAATTCCCCTTCATAAACTTCAACAACCACCAGATAGTCGTCAGCCCAGGCAAATGTAAGGTTCTTCTGATCTCCGGGTTGCAAGCGGTAGGAGCGGTATTTTTCCGGCCCCTGATCATTTTCGGAGAGCGATTTACCATTTTTATATAAATGATATTTCAATTTCCCCGGAGAATTTCCATTGTTGGTGAAAATGAATTTATAATTACCGGATACCGGAAGTGTAATTTTTACTTTATCACCTCTTTCAAGGGTTTCTTTAAATGGAATGTTTGCATCTTCCTCTGTCCATTCTTCCGGTGCGGGAGGTTCCGGTGCAATGGGTTTCATGTTATGGTCTACCCGGATATAATCCTCTGGTACATCAAACATATCAGAATCCGGCTTCCAGTCCTGAACATTTTCAAGTCTCATCCAGGCATCAGGCTCCAGCTCACTTTTGATTTCCATAGGAAAATTAAGTTCTTCTGAAAAGAGAGCAGTGATCACTTTCCTGTCACCTTCGTAAACCGTTCTTTTTTCACATTTATAGTTTCCTATTTTTTGTTCTCCTACACCTTTTTCTTTTCCATGCTTTTTGAGCGTTTCATAACTTTGGACAGGATCATTCATTCTGCTCATCGGGCCGTCACATTCTGTTACATGAACATATTTCTTTTCAGGATAAAGAATGTATGTTTTATTTTCTGCGGGTTTTACAATTACAATGCCCGAGGCCTTTTCTTCTTTAAATTCATATCGGTAATTCACAAGGTCAGAATAAACATCGTAATTTCTTTCTTCGCCGCTGATGTTATTGATCATTTGGGCTTTAAACTGTGGGAATACAATGATTCCAATTGTACTGAACAGGGAAAGTAAAAAGAATTTTTTCATGGTTATGAGTTTTTTTGATGATTTCGAATGCAGGTTCACCGGTAGATTTAACAGGATTGAATATCTGATTAATTGAGAGTATATTAGTCCGTGAAGTTATATAGTATGAGGTTCTCAGACCTAAATGGTCATCTAGTAACAAAGGAACACAGGAAAAAATAAATCATTTTCCTGTCACAGTTCCGGGAATTTTGGTTTAACTCTATCTAAAAAGATATAAGATCATATAGACTGATTTTGTTATTGTTTTTACTTTACTTTTTTACTTTTTCTATACCCACTTCATTATCCGAAGATCTTCCTGCTGCAAAATCTTTTGCATTGTCAAGTGTGGTGTCGGCAATTTCTACCAGTGCTTCATGAGTGAGGAATCCCTGGTGAGCCGTTATCAATACATTTGGAAATGTGAGCAAACGGGAGATCATTTCATCATCAATGATTTTCTCTGACAGGTCTTTGAAGAATATTTTTTCTTCTTCGGCATAAACATCTATTCCAAGATATCCGAGATGCCTTGTTGCCAGTGATTGTATTACATCGGGTGTATTGATAAGTTTGCCCCTGCTGGTATTAATCAGCATAGCACCTTTTTTCATTGCCTGAAGGGAATCTTTATTTATTATATGATGCGTATCCGGAGTTAATGGACAATGCAGAGAAACTATATCGGATTTACTGAATAATGTTTGAAGTTCAACATATTTGACCCCCATTTCCTCCACATTTTTATTTTTCTTTACATCAAAAGCAATGACTCTACAACCAAATCCCTGCATTATGCGTGAAAATTCGATCCCGATATTACCGGTTCCTATCACCCCTACAGTTTTATCATTTAGATCAAAGCCTGCGAGTCGTTCAAGAGAGAAGTTGTTATCTCTTACCCGGTTATAGGCTTTATGTATTTTTCTATTGAGACTCAGAATCAGAGCCGCCGCATGTTCAGCTACGGCATGTGGAGAATAAGCAGGCACACGCATAATCCTGATGCCATATTTATGCGCTGCCTCCAGGTCAACATTATTAAAACCTGCGCAACGTAACAAGATGAGTTTGATGTTTTCATCGTGGAGGATTTTCATGGTCTCTTCATTGATACGGTCATTTACAAATGCACATACCGCATCAAAACCTGAGGCAAGCTTTGCTGATGAGGGTTTTAATGACACTTCAAAGAAACTTAATTCATGATCCCTGGATTCATTTGCAGCATTGAAATATTTTTGATCATATGATTTGGAGCTAAAAAATGCAATTTTCATAGGTTAGATGTGTTTTGATGAATATATTTAAGCAACGAACAGTCTGACTATTCGAAATTATGCTCATTATTACCTGCATCCGTGTCAGGATAGTTATCTGTTTGCAAAACACATTTTACCGGGCTTTTGTTTGTAACAAGCTTAAGAATATAATTTTCACTTTCACTCCACACTCTTGCATCGACAGGGTAAGTCTCAGTTTCTCCATCGGAATAGAATATCTCGAGTTCAGCAGGGAAAGGCATTCCTCCTTTATTGTTAAGTTTTATCTCAATGTAATTACTAGTTGACGTGGCCTGTTCGATGGCTATATCAGGCCAGGCAAAATCTATAAACCATGGCTGGAAAAACCAGTTTAAATTTTCCCCTGTTACATCATTAATAGTGAAGAAAAGATCATAGGGAGTAGGATGTTTACCTTCCCATCTTTCCATGAATTCCTGTAAACATTCTCTGAAAAGGTCTTTTCCCAGGATATCCATCAGGGTCCAGAATGCCAGTGATGGCCTCATATATTCATGTTCCTGGAATAAGCTTTCCGGAAGAAAGACAGAATTAACGGCAGAGGGTATATCTCTCTGAGTACCGGCAACAGAGGGGTAATATTGAAGATAAATATCTCTGAAGTTAAAATCTTCAACTTTTTTGGTATGAATTTCCACGCCTATCAGGGTAATCAAACCTTCATCTATCCATCCATGCCGTTTTTGATTAACACCTACCATAAACGGCAGATATGTATGAGCAACTTCATGGACAGTCAGGAAGTAAGTTCCCTCAATACTCTCAGACTCCCTGTTATTGCATATCATTGGAAATTCCATTCCCGACTTACCGTTAAAAACAGTCATAGAGGGATAAGGAAAAGGAACGCCCGGCAAATCTTCCGAAAGTTGTTTTATTGTCCAGGGAGTAATTTCCGGGACTTCCCTGAAATTTTTTGAATCGGAAAGCCGGGTGGTGTGAATGTGAACGTTCTTATTATTAATACTCAAAGAAGAAGCTGTCCAGAGGTGTTCCTTGCTGACACCAAAAGCAAAGTCATTTACATTTTTGGCACGATAATGCCAGATATTTTTTCCTCTCCGGGTGATCCTGTTTTCTTGCCGCAGATCTTTTTTTGAGATTATTTCAACCGGATTTTCGCTTATTTTAGAATCTTCATAACGGTCATGAACATCTTTGGTAAGTACTTCCCTGGGATTTTGTAGACTACCGGTTGCCAGCACGATGTAATTATCAGGAACTTTTATTTTGACATCGAAGTTACCATATTCATTATACATTTCCGATAGATTATTCCAATCGAAAAAATCCCATCCGTTAATGTCATCGTACATAGCTATCTGAGGAAACCAGTATGCGATAAAAAAAGAATGAGGCCCAATTCTGCCATAACGGTCATGTGTGACATCAGGAAGGGTAGTTGTCCATTTTACTTCAATAACGGAGTGGCTGTTGCTCGGTGTTAAACATCTGAATACCTGATTGGTAAGCGAAGTGTATAGATAACTGTCCGGATCATCGAGATTGATTTCAATTTCGTTGATTTTTAGATAAGTAATTTCTGTTCCCAGACCTACATCTTCTGATTCCACAGGCTTCCCCCTGACAGCACCGGCCCGGAAAACTTCCGGATAATTGCGTAAAAGAATATAGCGCAGATCTTCAGGGGAGTTATTATGAAAGCTAATAACAGCATTTCCTTTCAAGATACGAGTCTCAGGATTAAATTCCGCATCAATTTGGTAATCCACCTGGTTCTGAAAATAAGCAGGACCTGGGTTTCCGTCCCATGAACGACTTTGATTTTCATAAGTCTGGAGGATATCCCTGGGTATAAAAATATCATCGTACTGAGAAAATGAATTATAATAAATTCCCTGTCCGAGAATAAAGGACAAAATAAAAAGCAATTGTTTCATCAGGATAGATTTATGAGGAACAATTCCAGCAGGGAAAAATCAGGACAATTAATCCAATCTTATTATTCTGATATTCCTGAACCATATTTTATCTTCTTGATCATGGAGAGCTATATATCCTTTTTTCACCCTGCCGTTATCATTTTATTAGCAAATTTAGCAGGAGTAATGGTAAAAACAAATTATGTTCCCGACAGGCATACCAGTCAATTTAAGACGATACTATATCCTAACCTGGCATAGCCATAACCAAACAGATTTTTAAAGTTGAAATATTTTTCATGCCTCTGTATCGCCTATAGGGATTATCCTACAGAAGGTGCTTCAAAATATTCTGCAAAAAAACATGAATATTTGAAGTAAGCGCCTAAATAAATCTGCAGACAGAAATATCAATCCTCCGACACACCGCGTTACCCTGTCATTTCGAGCCCCCACACCCGGAATACGTTGGCATAAAGCGATTTTCCAGCAATTTTTTTCGCAGCGGCGACGTTGGCGCCTGTGCTGAGCTTGCCGAAGTACTACTTTTTCCGCTGTTGAACCTTTAGCTCATGAATACCTATAAAATCAATATTTGAATGAATAAAAAAGTAGAGAGAAAATTATTAAAGTTTTGATAATCTTTATATTATAAAAAGATGTCATTAGTAATCCCCCTCGTTTGGTCTGAAAAAATCAATGTTCATTGAGGAAATCTCACCCTCACTCTCATCCTCACTCTCACTCTGCTCCTGGGGGTGAGAAACCTCTCTCTTGTTAAGGAATTAATAAAAAAGTGGGCAAATTGCTCCACAGCGCAGAAAAAAATGATTTGTAATCATTTTTTGGTGTTATCTAATCAGGAATTTTTTTCTATAATAAATTATCTCATATTTGCGCTGGTTTTCTTATTCTTGTTATGTTTTAAACTTAGCTAAAGCTATTTTAACAGAGATATGACCAAATTTGATGTAACCGGCCTGGGCTCCCTGGCGGTTGATTTTATAGGGAGTATTGAAGGCTGGCCTGCTGCAGGTACAAAAACCGGAATGAAAAAGTTTGATATTTTTGATGGTGGACTCACAGGAACTGCCCTTACCACCGTAGCGCGTCTTGGGGGATATGCTGCCTACATTGGCAAGCAGGGTAGTTCTGAGATGGCAGAAAGATCAATAAAATCACTTGAAAAAGAAGGTATTGACCTGTCAATGCTTACTTCCGATCCTGAGAGCGAACCCATAGTTGCCATGGTTTTCTCAAGTCCTGATCAGGGAGAAAGAAATATTTTTTTCCAGAAAGAAAACCTGAGATTTCCTTTTCCTGAAGAAATTCCGGATAAGCACTGGTTTAAAAAGACAAAAGTGTTTTTTACCGATCATGTAGCCGGTGAAGCCGGCGTTTTGGCGGCAAGAATTGCACTTGATGCCGGCCTGGAAGTGGTTGTGGATATAGAAAGGATCCAGGATAATACAGAAGCTTTACTGGAAGCAGCCTCTCATATTGTAGTAGGGGAGAGATTCGCCCGTGAATATTCAGGTAGTCAAAAATATGCAGATCAGGTCAAAGCTTTGAGAAAAAAAGATTTTCAGAAGGTCGTTATAACCCATGGCCAAAAAGGCTGCAGCTTTTCAAAAAATGGTTCTATACTAAATGTAAGTGGGTTCAAAGTGAATGTTATCGATACCACAGGCTGCGGTGATGTATTTCATGGTGCATATGCT
>CAZGTU010000099.1:0-16158 GCA_964528675.1 uncultured Bacteroidaceae bacterium | reverse complement strand
CCTGGATATTTGAGATGGGTCCCCATTCCACCGGAATGCTGTAAGCCAGTCCGGCTACATAGATATTAGCCTCTGAGGCCACACCTCCCGTATATCCTTCACCACCGAAATATTCATAACCATATGCTCCCATCTGCACAACATCCAGCATTTCGCCATTGTCAGCTTTTGCCTTATAATTGTAATTAATATATTCAGTCTTTAAATTGAAGTTTCCAAAGTTACCTTCAACATGACCCGCAAAGGCATAGCTTGTCTCAGCTTCATCCAGCGCAGCATTGTATATGCCGCCAACCTGACCGGAGGCACCGATTTTCCAGTTATCTCCCAAATTATAAACAAGCTGGAGGTTAAATTGATTCATTTCCCTGAGATTTGTTGAAGTGGTGACAAGTGAATCACCTGAAAAATAAGAAGTATTGCCCGGAACAATATCATAGGAATAACGACCGGGTCCGGCATTACCAAAGGTTACATCTCCGCCGAATTTGGGTCCTTCCGGTTCAGCCTGACGAAAATAGGCAATATTAATATCGAGGTTGTCAAAAGAAGTAATTTCAAATTTCACTCCTGCATCATAATCATCTTCAAGTCCTACATAATAAGGTCCCTGGAACCACCATGAATGAGAAGCATATTTAGTAATGCCAAATGGAACCTGGGTTACTCCGAACTTCATGTATACATTATCGGAAAAGGAATATCCGAAATAACCATGGTGAATAAAATGAGAACCAAAGGTGGGGTAAAACCGGTATTCAAAACTCAGGTCAATTCCTTTCATGGATCCGTCTACATTTAATCTCCAGGTGTCCCAGGTAAGTTGAGGATTTAGCTCACCCAGTCCACTTTCATAATTTGTGGCCAGAATATTATAACGGACTGCACCTCCGAAGGTAAATCCGTCTTCTTTTTCTTCATCCTGGGCTTGCATGGTTGAACTAATTAAGAACAATACTAATAATAATGGAACTCGTTTCAAAATCATAACTGGTTGTTTTTGTTTAAAAATTATATAAAATTGATTTATAACGAATGAATTATCGCAAATAAGAATCCCCTCGAAGACAGAAATTGAAAGGCTTTCTGTCTCATAAAGATCATATGTTTAATTGGTAAAAAAGCAGTAGCGGACTGCAAAAGTATAATTTATACTTAAGGAACAAAATCGGAGATCAACTTTTTCAGCTTTAATCTTTTGTCCGACAATCTTTCAGGCTATTTTAAAACTCATTGCTCTTTACTATATGCTAGCAAGTTACACACCATCGAAAGTGAGTCAAAGTACATAAACCAAAAAGAATTATAAACTCATTCTAATTTAGACTTAAAGAAGCTGTCTAAAAAGTCCACTTCATCACAAAAGAACTTAAAGAATACAAGCCACCCCCCAACCGGCCCAAATACTCCTTTAAACAAAAACCCCCGTTTTTCATTAATCTCCAAAAAATTCTTTATTCACGATTTTCAAAGAACTGAAAACCATGTTTATAAAATCGTGCCAGTCTCAATGAGAATCGGGGAAACACCAATGTTTTAAAGCGAAATAATAAAATCTATGGATAGATTTATTTTTTGGAATTCAATATATATAGCATTTCCCCATAAAGTGTGGATATTTTCCTCTTTTTGGGAGCAATTATGTATTTTGATTTTCCTTGAAAACAATAAAAAAACGGAACGACTGTAATTATTCTAAGTTTTATAAATGGTATTAAACCTCAGGGTAGAACCCTGAACCCTTGTTTTCGGAGTAGAACTCCGAGGAACCGAGTTTACGAGCTCGGCGAAGCCAATTCAACCAAACTTCTCATCCGCCAAAGCGAACGCGAAGGAGGATTAAAGAATTAAAAGCAAAAAGTAATTGTTATTGTTGAGTTAATTGATGAAGAAATCAAGATAAGGAGAGCAGAATGGAATAGCATTACCAGATGTAACAAAAGTAATCCTCTCAACTAAGAGACTTTAAAAATGAAGCTCAATTATGTAGACAATGTTTTTATGGCTTTATTTTTCAGGTAAGTTGAGAGAAATATTTCTCCTGTTAATTTCAGCTCAGATCTTTCTTACGTTCTTCAAATTCTTTTTTGTCTATTTCTCCTCTCGCATATCTTTCTTTCAGTATATCCAGAGGAGACTTTCCACTCTCACTGCCGGACTTGTTTTGATTTGCCATTCTGAAAATAAACCATATAACGGCCACAATAAGCAGCAATCCGATAATCCAGCCCCAGCCCATTCCCCAGCCGTGGCCGTCCATTCCGTGAAACATAATTACCTCCAATTTTAATTCCTTACTAATGCATCATTCCATCCTCTCCCATATGATCTCCATGCATCATTTCCCATTCTCTCATCCTTGACGTATCGTTGTAGATCACATCTCCCATATTCTGCATCATATGCTGATGCATATTTTCATTATGTGACATGATGTAATCCAGGTTATCCTCATTAAACATGGAATTCATCATGTTTTGATTCTCCATCATCCAATGCATGGATTCGGTTTCTTCCATCATCCTGTTTATAAAAGCATTAAAAACTTCCTCGTTGTTCAGGATTTGTTCGAATGCTTCCTCCCGCTGTTCTTCATTTGCGGAAAGATCCATTTCATTGTTATAATATTCAGCACAGCTAAACAGGGAAAATGCCAGGAAAAGAAGTAATATTAAAATGTTAATTTTTTGAATCTGTTTCATGATTTGATGTTTTAAATATTTTCTCTGCCAGCAAGGCTCCCTTAAAAGCTAACAAAGCATGACTGGTTAAGTTGGTTTTAAAATATATCAGTACCATATCGACATCTCTTATTCTTAACCTGGACAAGTCAGAACCAAACAATTTTTGAAGTTTAAATATTTTTCATACCTCTTTAGCGCCTACAGGGATAATCCTAGAGAAGGTGCTTCAATATATTCTGCCAAAAAAAACATGAATATTAGAAATAAGATAAAAAGCTGAAAGCTGAAAGGAGAGAGAATAAGGAAGGTACGAAAATATGAAACCATAGGAGGAATGAAAAAACATAATTTACTGAAAATTTTCTCTTGCTCAATAAATATTTTCATTCAAAAAAAATTCTTATAAGTTTTCACTTAGCCAATTAAAAGAATTTAATAAAAAAGAGGGTGTCTTACATGTAAGACAGCCTCTCATTAATTTTAATGCTGATGACCATCGTCATCCCCGGATTTATCTTTAGCATCCTCCCGGGAATACTTGCAGCATGCCGGCAGCTTTTCATATGCCTCATCGCTTGCCTTATGCATGGAGGTACTATGTCCCGCTTTGGCAATTGCCATATGCACTTTATGGATGTTGATTTTTGATTCATCAAATGTCACCTCTGCCATTTTGGTTTTCTGATTCCAGTCGGCTTCGGTAACTCCATCCACAGATTTAGCGGCTTTTTCAATGCGTTTCTCACACATTCCGCAGTTTCCTTTCACTTCAAACTTCTCTGTTTTACTCTGAGCAAACAGAGCCATCGTTCCCATAAGGAACATCGTTACAAAACTTAACATTACTTTTTTCATAATTTTTAATTTTTAAATGAATAAATAGTTGGGGATTGGGGATTGGAGTTTGGAGTTTGAAGTTTGGAGTTTGAAGTTTGGAAGTGCCGGGTTGGAGGAAGTTTCAGGCTTGCCTTCTTCCTTTCAGCTTTGCACTTTCAGCTTCCTTAAACCCATAAACCTTTAAACCATAAACTCTTAAACCCATAAACTCATAAACCATCATTTAATCGTATCCCTCGTCTCCCCGCACATCAACATCTCATCCCCAAAATATGGATTCCTGATGTCACTGATCTCGCTAAACCAGTAAGCTCCCTCATCCTGATTTGCCATTGGGCAATACTGATAGTAAGTTGTTTCTCCATCGAGCCCGAAAGTTTTAATAATATCACCAAAATGCCGGTTAAATCTTAAAAACTGACTGCGCTGCTGGTCAATATCACCGCTCTCAGCGATAGCTGCTACAGCATTTCTCAATTCACCGTAATGCTGCATGTACAGATCATGAGCAGCACCCTCAAGTAGAGCCATATCAATATCCCCGAGAGATTTAAGTACATCTTCAGCCGATTTCCTTACTCTTTCAGGAGCGGTTTCTACAAAATGATTTTTCATTACCAGGTAATTATGGTAAACATTTGTAAGCTGTTGCCTGAATTCGGCAGGAGCTTCATAATCATCATTAACTTCTTCCTTCATTTCCATATCAGCCATCTCGGTATCCCTGGCTACATGATCTCCATGACTATGAGCGGTGGTTACTTCCCCTCCTTCAGGATTCATCATACTGGGCTTACCAGCTAACTGGGCAGCCGCATCAATACTGAATGTACCATGTACTGCTATTTCCTCTTCTCCGGTCAATCCACTCTTAATTACATAACTATCCCCCAGGGCAGGACCCAGAACTACCTCTTTCATCTTAAAGTTTACACCCTGATCAGTAGTTGTCCTGACATACACTATCGATCTTTCGCCTGTCCACATAATAGCTGATTTCGGGATAACCATTGCATCGGTACTTTCCGGCAGCCTGGCCTGAACAATGCCTGATGCGAACATTTCCGGTTTAAGCTGAAGATTACTATTAGAAACCTCAACCCTGGCTTTTGCCACTCGTGTTTCAGGATTAATAACCGGATCAATATAAGTTATTGTCGATTCAAATTCTTCACCCGGCAGGGAAGCTACAGTAAAGCTTATTTCATCCCCCTTATCGATCCAGGGCATATCAGATTCATATACATCGAATAATACCCACAGCTTTGATAAGCCGGCAATTTCATAGATCGCTTCTCCCCTGTCGATATAATCTCCCAGGTTGACAAATTTTTCAGTAACATAGCCTGATACATCTGCGGTGATCGCAAAGTTCTCTCTTGCTTCACCTGTTGTAAGAATATCATTGATCTGCTCATCGTTAAGCTTCCAGTTTTTCAATTTCTCTCTTGCTGCCCTGAATAATTCAGGCTGCTGTTCCTTCATCTTCTGTGCTTCGAAAAGTTCTTCCTGGGCTGTAACCAGGTCGGGTGAATAAATTTTCGCCAGTGTTTGACCTTTGCGGACATATTCACCTGTAAAATCAACATTTAAATCTTCAATACGACCGGGTATATGCGAAGATTGTGAAAATACAAGTCTCTCATCGGGCTGAACCTTACCGGTAAGCCTGAGTGATTTAACCGGCTCCATCTTTCCTGCTTTTGCTGTCCTGATATTAGCCAGTTGCATTGCTGTAGGCGACATACTCACAGATACTGCTTCAGCATGCTCATGGTCATCCTCCTCGAGTGGAATAAGATCCATTCCGCATATTGGGCAATCACCGGGTTCCGGCTGACGGATCTGGGGATGCATTGAACAGGTCCAGGTTATCTCTTCTGAAAGTTCTGATTCCACAAGTGCTTCCTTAAGCTGATCCTCACCTTTTTCCCTGAATATCAACCATCCCAGAAAGAGACCAATCAGAAGGGTCACAACAATTACAATGATCAGATTTCTTGATTTTATATTCGTTTTCATTTTAATAATTTTTTGCTGTTAAATAATTTAGTCTTGCAAGTGCTATCTCATACTGCGCACTTGCTGTCACAAGCATTTTTTCATACTTGAGAAGTTTTTGCTGCACGTTGAGTACTTCCTCAAAATCTTCTCCGGTATTGCTGTATGCAGATAAAAGGAGACTCAAAATTCTTTTGTTTTTTTCTATTTGTTTCTTATAGAGAAGGATCTCTTCATCGCTTCGCTCTATGTTGAACCAGGCCGATTCATAATTTGCATTTAAGGAATTTATAACTTCCTGTTTTTTCATTGAAAAGCTCTCCTGCATAAGTTTGGATTCTTTTGCAACTGCATCATATTTCTTACTGAAAAAAGGAATGCTAATGGAGATCATTGGCATGAATACATCTTTGCCGTTATCCGGAAGACTTACATCACTGCGTTCACCAGTTATTACGTAATCCAGTCCAACGCCAATCTTTGGCATTCCCTGTTTACCGGCAGCTGTTTCCGAAGCTTCACTGGCCTGTATTTTCAGCTCCAATTCTTCTATCAGGGGATTTTGCATTAACGAATCTTTCCTCCATTTATCTTCCATTTCAGAAAGAATCAAGGAATCCGGGACATTTACACCTGCTGTATCTTCCCTGTTCAACAGTTTATTGAATGTTGTCAGGAGGGAGATTTCCTTTTCTTCCAGTATTTGCAGATCCGTCATGGATTCTTCCTGCAGTATATCCACGCGTAAAACATCGACCATAGGACCGTTTCCGTTTTCGAACTTGGCTGAAGCGATATTTTTATACGTTTTAAGGATCTCAAGATTCTTTTTTTCGATCGCCATCCATTGTTTAATTTCATAGATGGGATAATAAGCAGCAGCAACCTTATAATAGAGTTGATTTCTTGCATCAAGGAATGCCTGGTATTTTGCTTCCGCAAAAAGTGCTGCAGCATCCTCCTGAGCCTCAAGAGTACCGAACCAGGGAAACATCTGGCTAAGTGATATCTTTACCCTTTGGGGTCCTACACGGGTTTCCACAGGAGAGAGAAAATACCCTAAGCTCAAATTGGGATCAGGAAGTGCACTTACCTGGGGAACTTTTTGTAAGGCAGCTTCAAACTCCTTGTATTTACTTTGTAGGCCCGGATTCTGCTCTGCGGCTGTTTTGTAATACTCTTCGAGGGATTGACCCATGGAAGGCGCAACAGCTATTAGAAAAAATATTAATATATTGATAATTATCTTCATGCCTTTAACTTTTTTAATTTTCTTTCCTCTCGAATGCTATAGAGCACAGGAACAATGAAATAAGTTATTGCTGCTACCAGCATTCCACCGAATGCAGGTATAGCCATCGGGATCATAATATCCGATCCTTTTCCTGATGATGAAAGGATAGGAAGCAATGCAATAATGGTAGTGGCAGAGGTCATGACTGCAGGCCTGATCCTTCGCTGACCTGCTTCAACCACTGCGGCACGTATTCCTTTATAATTATCAGTTTTATTTCTTTCGAAACTCTGATCAAGATAGGTACCCATTAATACACCGTCATCGGTAGCAATTCCGAAAAGGGCAATGAATCCAACCCATACAGCCACACTCAAATTAATGGGATTCATCTGGAAAAGGTCACGCATATTGGTTCCCATAAAAGAGAAATCGGCAAACCACGGCTGCCCGTAAAACCAGAGCATGAGAAAACCACCGCTAAATGCCATAGCGATTCCGGAAAATACCATCAATGAAGTGGAAACAGATTTAAACTGGAAAAAGAGTATAAGGAAAACGATGAATAAAACCAGGGGAACAATTATGGAAAGTCGTTTTTCCGCTCTTACCTGGTTCTCATAGCTTCCTGAAAACTTATAGCTGACACCCGCGGGCACTACCAGGTCACCTTCATCAATCTTATCCTGTATCAGATTCCTGGCATCATTTACCACATTCACCTCTGCAAATCCTTCACGCTTATCGAATAGTACATAACCCGTCAGGAATGTTTCTTCACTTTTAATTGCCTGTGGACCCTGTACATATTCAATATCGACCACCTGGCTCAAAGGTATCTGGGCTCCGGTAGGGGTTGGTATAAGTATTTTATTAAGTGATTCCGGATCATCTCTCAATTCCCTCGGATAACGAACCCTGACAGGGAATCTCTCTCTTCCTTCAACAGTGGAAGTGATCTTCATCCCACCAATAGCAGTTTCAATCGTTTGCTGTACATCTGCTATGTTAAGCCCGTAGCGCGATATCTCTTCCCTGTTAATGTTAAGATGCAGATAAGGCTTACCTACAATACGGTCGGCAAAGACAGCCTCTTCCTTAACGGATGGAACCTGCTTCAGGATAACCTCCAACTGAATACCGAACTCCTGTATGGTATTCAGATCAGGACCGTATACTTTTATGCCCATTGGTGCCCGCATACCGGTTTGCAACATGACGAGCCGGGTTTCAATTGGCTGAAGTTTCGGAGCAGATGTAACACCGGGAATTTTAGTTACCTTAACGATTTCATCCCAGATATCATCGGGAGATTGAATTTTCTCCCTCCAATTTCTGAAATAATTTCCTCTTTTGTCAGGAATAAGTTCATTTTCCGTGATTCCCTGATTTAAAGCTTCTTCATTGCTAAGCGTATCCCCGGACACAAGTACGAAATTATTATCCTTATCCACCCTGAAACGAACTTTGTGCCCCTTCTCATTCAGTATATATTCAGGCTTGTAATTTATCACATTCTCATACATGGAGATGGGTGCCGGATCAAGGGCTGAATTTACTCTACCCAGTTTTCCCACAGTAAGTGAAAATTCAGGAATACCGGTTACCATCATATCAAGCTGCCCCAGTACCTTTCTGTTGTATTCAATCCCGGAATGAGGCATAGAAGTAGGCATTAACAGAAAACTACCTTCATCCAGGGCCGGCATGAATTCCTTACCAATTCCCGGAAATGCATGAGCTAACCCGGACCAGACTTTCGTGGTACGAACATTCCATCCTGCCACATCGAATCCTTTTGCAGCGAAGCCGAATACAGTGTTAAAACCCAGCCAGATATTCACCGCGAGAAGGATAATAAAGCCCGGAATGATCAGAAACGTCACTTTATGATCCAGACACCAGTTAAGTATCTTTTTGTAATACCTTTGCAACAATGCAAAAAAGCCAAGTATGATTATCAATATCAGGCCAACAAAAGTAGCATTCAACAACACTGATTTTCTCGCTCCGAGAGGCAGCCAATAACTTGCTAAAAGCCAGACCACACCGATCACAACGATAATCAGATCTGAATTCTTGAGTATTCTTTTGTACCAGGATTTATTTTCACCATTTTCGGTACTGTATAATTTCCGGAAAATGCCAGCCAGACCAAGCAGGATCAACATAACCCCTCCCCAGACAAAACCCGTGAAAAGTACAAATATACCACCGGCAATAAGTATAATGTTAAACAGGTTTGCAACCGGTTTTCTTTTTATCCTTATTCCAAAAAACCAGTATGCAAGAGTTGGCAGGATGAAAAGAGAAACTATAAGGGCAGCAACCAGTGCAAAGGTCTTGGTAAAAGCCAGCGGACCGAACAATTTTCCCTCTGCTCCCTGCATGGTAAATACCGGGATAAAACTTACAATGGTAGTTGAAACTGCTGTAAGAATTGCGTTTGAAACTTCAGATGAACCATTATAAATGGTTGTAACGAGTTTCTGACCGGGTGGAGCTTCATCTTTGTGTTTAATGATATTCTCGGAAAGAATTACCGCGAGATCCACCATAGTCCCGATTGCAATGGCAATACCCGAAAGTGCAACAATATTTGCATCCACCCCGAAGTACCGCATGGATATAAAAACCATCAATACGGAAATGGGAAGCAAACTTGAGATCAAAAAAGAAGCTCTCAGGTTATATACCATGATAATCACTACCAGTATGGTTATAAGAATCTCAAGGGAAAGTGCTTCCTCCAGTGTTCCAAGTGTTTCGTATATCAATCCTGAACGGTCGTAAAAAGGCACAATGGTAAGTTGACTTTCTTCGCCGTTTGGCAAGGTCTTTTGCGGAAGTCCCGGAGATATTTCTTCTATTTTTGCCTTAACATTGTTTATCACCTCCAGGGGATTGGCTCCATAACGCGCAACTACCACGCCTCCGACCACCTCGGCTCCATCCTTATCCAACACACCACGGCGGGTGGAAGGTCCAATGCTAACAACTGCAACATCTTCTATCCTGACGGGTACATTTTCCTTTACTGCCACTACAGCTTTTTCTATGTCCTCAAGTTTTTTAATATATCCCAGGCCCCTCACGAGATATTCAGCCTGGTTTATCTCGATAGTCTTAGCGCCCACATCCTTATTGGATTTACGTACTGCCTCCATTACACTATGCAATGGAATATCATATGCTTTTAACGCATCAGGGTTCACATCGATCTGATACTCCTTGACAAATCCGCCAATGGAAGCAACCTCTGAAACCCCCTGTGAGGAGTTAAGCGCATATTTCACGTAAAAATCCTGGATGGTTCTTATCTCATGAAGGTCCCAACCTCCTGTTGGATTCCCGTCTTTATCCCTGCCTTCGAGCGTATACCAGAAAATCTGACCCAGACCTGTGGCATCGGGGCCAAGAGCCGGCTGCACCCCTTCGGGTAATAGCCCCGAGGGGAGAGAGTTCAGTTTTTCGAGTATCCTTGATCGCGACCAGTAAAATTCAATATCTTCTTCAAAAATGATATAGATACTTGAAAAACCGAATATAGATGAACTCCTGATCGACTTTACACCCGGTATACCCAGCATATACGTGGTCAAAGGATAGGAAATCTGATCTTCAATATCCTGAGGGGAACGACCCGGCCATTCGGTGAAAACAATTTGCTGGTTTTCACCTATATCGGGTATGGCATCCACAGGAACCGGATCGGAGGGTAATCCTCCTATCTCCCAACCGAAAGGAGCCGTAACTATCCCCCAGATAATAAAGACTGAAAGGATAAGTACGGTAATTAACCTGTTCTCCAGGAAAAATTTAATTATCTTGTTAATCATACCTAATTTATTGAAATTAAAGCCTTTTTAGCTCATTTAAGCTAACAAAAAGATCATTTAAGTGTTGAAAAAAAATGCTTAATGATAATTTCAGGTGAGTTTGGCTATATCTGATAATCCCTATTTTCGTAAAGAAATAAATTCAGATATCCTTTTACAGACACAAAACTATCCCTGCTATCGGCCATAGCGGTTCAGTTAACCCTCAGCCGGATAAACAATTAATCTTTAATTTAGGTATGATTGCAATAAGGAAAGGACATCACCTGTTTCGGGAGGAGATATATCCTGAAAGTAGTCCGGGATAAGGCTGCTACTCTCTCTTTGCTCAGATGAATAATCTGCTGAAATATAAGTTGAAAGAACCAGTGTAACGGGTTCTATTTTGAAATTATTGATAAGAGATATTACATAATCGGAAGGTGATTCGATATTTACCGTTTTTCTTTCGCAATTCTTCGGATCATGATTTTCAGAATCACAACACTGATGAGGATCCTTGGTCATTTCACAATCTTCAGTGTGTTCCTGATCAAAAGGATTGTCACAGCAGTTCCGAGCATCGGAAAGTATACCCACATCGTAAAGTTTATCTTTACAATAATGCAGATCTACTGTAAATCCTGTGAAAGAGATTAACAGGATAAATGCAATAGCGATATTTGTGATCTTTCTTAACATTAGTTATTGCCTATTACAACAATTAACATGCAAAATTATAAATTGATGCGAAGGAGTTTCTTAAAAACTTGTTAAATAAGGTTATTAAATTGAATTAGTAGTAATTATCTTTCAAGTCCAAAATATTTCTCAGCGTTAGCTCCTCAACTTGCAGATCATACTCGTTCATCAGGTATTCCTTGGCTTCATAAAGTCCGGAGTCAAGTTTATTTCCTTTGTGCAGAAATTCCAGCACATCCTCGACGGCCGCCCAGGGATAGATCAGCCATTTCCATTCATGAATATAATCTGCCACGAAATCCACCTTGAATTCAGTAGTCTCTTTTTCGTGTAGCACGGCTGTTTTGACCTGGGAAGCATCTTTTAATTGTTCTTTTGCTTTAATAAGGCTCTTACCCGAGTCATTAACATCATCAACAAGGAGGATATTTTTATTCTCTATGTTTCCAAGGCTTTTGTTTAAAACTGTAGCTTCTTTTTGCTGCTCCGCCCCTTTAGCATAATGTTTGATCTGGATGGAGTAAAGTTTTTCAATATTCAGAAAATCACAGAGAAATCTTGCCGGTGGAAAACCCCCACGGGCAATGGCCACTATGGCATCAAAATTATGCGGGGAACTCGTTAGCTTTTCTGCAAGTTTATAGGCAGCATTGTAAGCATCAAGTTGGGAAAGAAGTTCGGCTTTGAATTCTTTATTGGGACTCATGGGACTGTTTTTTGAAGGTAACAATTGGGAGGAGGAATTGATCGGTGGGAGTTGGGGGAAGTTCCGCGTTGAGGGAAGTTTGAAGAGGTTTGAAGAGGTTCCGGGTTTATTTTATTATGTTTAACCAGGATTCAAATGGCCCTTTACTTTGTGCATTCTTTTCAGTATAGTCTGCGATAGTTTGCTTCTTAATCAAATGAACCCTCATTCCATATAACCTAAAAATAATGAAGTTGTTTCACAATATGAAACTATTTTCACTCTAAGACCTCGAAGGTCTTTTAAAATACAAAGCTTCACTGCAACCTCATTGCAGTCACCCATTTTTTTGATGAAAATTTTTCGCTAAAGAATAATACCAATCCAAAAATTATATATATAACTGATTGGTACAACAATTGCCTTACTAAACACAGAACATAAAAAATTGATAAAAAATGAAATATTCTCTACAACTTGGACGACCTTTCGGGATAAAGATATCGATTCACTGGACCTTTCTGTTATTAATAATATGGATAGTTGCGGTGAATGTTAACCAGGGTGCAAATACTTCCCAGATTCTCTGGTCTGTATTCTTCATCCTTGTTTTATTTGTTTGTGTTACACTTCATGAGCTGGGCCATTCCCTGGCTGCCCGTAAATATGATATTGAAACCAAAAGCATAACCCTGCTGCCTATAGGAGGAATGGCGAATATTGAAGGCATGCCGGAGAAACCGAAACAGGAATTGGTGGTGACATTATCAGGGCTGGCTGTAAATGTGGTTATCGCAGGAATACTCTGGGTAATTATCTCTACAGTGCCTGCTTATAGTTTCGATATTGATCTGACCACAATCAATAGTAAAAATTTTTTGGTAATGCTCATGTACGTAAATCTTTTCATCGTGGCATTCAACCTTATACCGGCATTTCCAATGGATGGAGGAAGAGTCCTGAGAGCAGCCCTTTCCTTTCGCTATGATAAAGTGAAAGCAACCAAATATTCTATGATAGCCGGACAGGTCTTCGGGGCATTTTTTGCCATCGTCGGATTATTTATAAATCCTTTTCTTTTTATCATTGGTGTTTTTGTATTCCTGGGTGCTCAATTTGAATACAAACAGGTAAAATACCGTTCACTACTCTTCGATTATAAGGCCAGGGATATAATAATGGAGGATTATTCCATACTGGATCCGGATGATGACTTAAAAAAAGCCGTTGACATTTTACTGAATACCAGGCAAACAGGATTCCTGGTAAAGAAAGAAGAAGAGTTTGTCGGTTTACTGCTGAAAGATCATATTATTGATGGTCTGTCAAAATATGGAGAAGAAGGAAAAGTAAGTGATGCCATGCAAAAGGACTATAAACGGATCGATGCCAATACATTATTGAGAGATATCTTCCAAAGCATGCAGAAAGAAAAAACCGATATGTTTCCTGTCTTCGAAAATGAAAAGTTGATTGGTGTTATTGATCAGGAAAATGTACATGAATTTATTATGGTTCAATCGGCTCTTCACGATGACAGATAAGCATTTAATTGACTGATTAAAAATGAAAAAGCCAAATCCCAACGGAATAGTTTTTGTCTTACTCATTAAAAAAATTCTATGGACAAGAAAGAAATAATGATCGAACGGCATCTTAAGGGACGCGATATTTATGATGAAGATGTCCTGGAAGCCATGCGCAAGGTAGATCGTACGGTTTTCGTCCCGGAAGATATGAAAGAACATGCTTACGATGATAGTCCCTTGCCAATTGGCAAAGGACAGACCATAAGCCAGCCCTATATTGTAGCTTATATGGCACAGGTACTTGACCTTGAGGATAATGACACGGTCCTGGAAGTAGGAAGCGGATGCGGCTACAATGCAGCAGTTATGTCACAACTTGTATCCCATGTGTACAGTCTTGAAATCATAGGGTGGCTGGCAGAACTCGCCCAAAAAAACCTGGAAGAAGCAGGAATTAATAAGGTTACTGTAAAACACGGAAATGGGTATGAGGGATGGCCGGAGGAAGGGCCCTTTGACAAGATCGTGCTTACTGCGGCAGCACCTTCCATACCGGATAGTTTAAAGGACCAACTGAAAAACGGAGGTAAAATTCTGGCTCCTGTTGCTGATACTTTCCAGAAACTTCTGCTTCTCAAAAAGAAAGGAGAAGATGACTTTGAGGAACATGACCTCATACATGTGCGTTTCGTACCCATGACCGGAGGGGAAATATAAATTTACCAACCTGTTTATAATTTAAAATCTTTATAAATTTCTTCCCCGGATTTTATAAAATAACTAAGGTTTCGCATTTCACAGAGAACCTTAATTTGCACGAAACTATAGTAAAATAATTCATTCCTATGGAAACATCAGAGAAAGAACATGTCAATGCATCAAAAAAATTAATGGATGACTTTTTAAAAAGAACAGGAGTCAGCAGCAACGAAGGAAATCCAGAACAACGATATTTGTGGACAGATGCTTTTGCAGTTCAGGCATGTTTTGCATTGTATCATTTGCTCGATGATAAAGAATACTATGAAAGTGCTCTTAAACTGATTAAAATGGTACATAATATTCTCGGGAAGTACCGTAAAGATGAACCGCGCTCCGGTTGGATCAGCGGGTTATCTGAGAAAGAAGGGAGAGAACATCCGACCATTAACGGTTTAAGAATAGGAAAAGATCTTCCAGAAAGGGCAGCAGAAGAATCCGTTAATCAACAAATGGAATGGGAACGTGATGGTCAGTATTTCCATTATCTTACACGCTGGTTTGCTGCATTAATGCAGGCTTTCAGGGAAACTGACAATAAAAAATATGCTCTGTGGGCAGCGGAATTAATAAAAGCCGGGGAAAAATTCATTTATAAAGTCGCTGGTTCTTACCGTATGTACTGGAAAATGAATACTGATCTAAGCGAGCCGCTGGTAGAAAGCATGGGCGCACATGATCCCATGGAAGGTCTGATCTGTACGCTGACGGCAATTAATGCTTTGGAAGAAAACAATAAAAGTCTTCAAGCATTGGATGAAAAAATGAAGGGGATCTGTGAAGGCATGAACTGGTTCACAGATGATGCCCTAGGGATTGGTGGATTATTGCTTAATACTTCAAGAAGTTTTGAGTTGAGTATGATAGGAGAAAACCTGCCTCAGGAGATCCGGCCTGAATTTTTATATTCTTCAAGCATAAGTGGATTAAATGTTTATTCACAGCATATATTTGATCCTTCCCGTCCCGCTGTCTCCAGACTGGCTTTCAGGGAATGCGGTTTATCACTTGGTTTCAATGTTTTATACGAACTTCAGGATAAATACCATGAATTTGACGTGAATTTTGAGGCTTTGAAAAATCACCTTTCTATTGCCAGGGTAATTGAAGAATTCTGGATCAAACCATCCAATCATTTGTCGCCTACCTGGTCCGATCATCTTGACATTAATGCTATAACACTGGCGTCAAGTCTTCTGGCAAGAGATTATCCCCAGGCCTTTTCAGGTGATCCGGTATAAACCCTATAATTAAATTCCAAAAGGGAAAGTCTCAGGGGTGAGGCTCTCCTCTTCTTTAGTATCGATGGGATGCAATGCTTTGCTTTCATCCAGAAAAATAAAAGCATCGTATCGTTGCGGTATCAGGCTGGGGACATAATTGCCATAACTTTCCATGTCGGGATCATACACAACACCAATGGCCCTGTGCTGATGACGTTTAGACATTAAAGGGTATTCTTTAACATCCCCGGTAATAATCAATTTATTTTCAGGAGCAGAACTATGCAAAAGAGCTTCCCAGCTATTATCGCGGGCCTCGGGGACTTCCATTTTTACCATTTTTGCACCCCATGAGCTTCCGGCAATAACGGATCCCTTATATGAACCAAAGCCAACAGACACAGTTGCCGGTTCACCCCATCTTTCCCTTACCAGTTGGCCCACGTTCACCATTCCCGAACGATGCATATCAGTAGCACGGGCATCACCTATATGGGTATTGTGTTCCCACACAATGGCTTTGGATTCCGGACCATGGAAATCCAGCAACCTGGCAAGGGTTTCCGTCATGTGCTCATCCCGGATATTCCATGAATCAGGGCCACCCTGTATCATCGCCCTGTAATAACGCTCGGCATTCACGGCTGTCAGGGCATTTTGCTCGGTACTGAATGGAGCTTCCGGAT
>CAZGTU010000098.1:0-16647 GCA_964528675.1 uncultured Bacteroidaceae bacterium | reverse complement strand
TCTCGAACATTCTGTTCCAATAGCTAACGGAACAGACTCTCGATTCTTTTGACAGGTACTAATTTGTATAATCCCCCTTAAAAAAATCCTTCCCCCAACCCTAATCTGCGAATCAGCGGCATTCCTCCTCCCCAAATCTTTCTACCCAACCCTAATCTGCGAATCAGCGGCATTCCTCCTCCCCAAAATCCCTCTCTCCAAAATCAATCTGCGAATCAGCGGCATCTCCCCCTCCCCAAATCTCTCCACCCAAATCCTAATCTGCGAATCTGTGGCAATTCAATCTGCGAATCAGCGGCATCCCTCCCTCCTCCAAAATCAATCTGCGAATCAGCGGCATTCCTCCTCCCCAAAATCCCTCTCTCCAAAATCAATCTGCGAATCAGCAGCATCTCCCTCTCCCCAAATCTCTCCACCCAAATCCTAATCTGCGAATCAGCGGCATCTTCCTCTCCCAAATCTTAATCTGCGCATCTGTGGCAATTCAATCTGCGAATCAGCGGCATCCCTCCCTCCTCCAAAATCAATCTGCGAATCAGCGGCATCCCTCCTCTTACTTTTTCATCTGTAAAAAAATATCCGTAAAAATAATGTTTCCTATTCTCGAAATTTTATTTTTACAGAAAATATTTCAAACTAACCAAACTAAAGATGCATCAACTAAAATCTTTCTTTCTAAGCCTTATTATACTCTTTGTTTTTTCTTTTAATACCCAGGCTTCCAGGCTGTTAAAAATATTGCCTGTCGATAATCAGTGCATAGTTATTCACTGGCAGGATGGAATGGTTGAGTACAACTGGGATGACACCATCAGTGGTTCTTGCAACGGATGGAATTACTTCTATACGGAAAACTGGCACCTTTGTCCTGACAAGGATCAATATATTCCTTTCGGACAGCCTTTAAACACCGAACTTGCGAAGCTTTCCGAAAGTTTCCTTATAATTTCTGCTGAAGATGAGAGTTATGGAGAACAAGGTCAGCACCCTGTAAATGTCTATCGCAAATCAAAAGTGTGGGAGGCTGCTCATGATGAAAGAAAGCCAGTTATGCATCACTGGATCTACCTCGAGCTGCCTGCTCCCATGCAAAGTGGGAAATCTTATCGAATAGAACTGGAGGAAGCATTGAATTCAGGGGAGAACCTGAAGATATTTAATTATGACGAATTCAACACAGAATCGCCTTCAATTAAAATTTCCAATATTGGATACGAAAGCAATGCAATTTATAAGAGTGCAGATGTCTATCTCTGGATGGGCGATGGCGGTGAGCGTGATTTCAGTCGCTTTACTGGTACAACATATCATTTATACGATATAAAGAATGAAAGAACTGTATATTCCGGAGAGATGAAATTTCGTATGGAGAATAAGCAGGAACCTGAACTCGAGAAAGATTTTACCGGAGCTGATGTCTGGGAATGTGATTTTTCTGACTTCAGTATACCGGGAGAATACCGTCTGGTTATTGAGGGAATCGGAAGCAGTCATCCCTTTGTTATTGAGGAGAACATATTTGATGAGGCCTTCAAAGTATCTATGCAGGGAATGTTCTACCAGCGAATGGGATGTGAGGAAAAACCGGCTGGTGATTTTCCGAAGGCACGCAGACCTTTATTTAAGCAGGGGGTCGAACCGGAAGATTTTACAGTGTATATTTCCGGTAAGGATATGGTAACCGGGAAAAATCCGGATGACCGCAATTTCTACAGCGAAATGTTGAGCGGGGAAATCGCCGAAGCAACCTGGGGTGGCTGGAGTGATGCTTATGATAACGATCAGAGACCGGTGAATTTTATCTGTGTGTTCGATATTTTAATGACATATTATCTGAATCCCGGAGTCTTCAGCGATAACCAGCTTTATATACCGGAAACAGATAATGGCATTCCAGATATCATTGACGAGGCATTATGGGAAATCGATTGGTGGCTGCGAATGCGTGATTCCAAAGGCGGTTACCTGACAGGTTTAACAAATATCCGTCCCCCGGAAAATGTAAATTATGCAGGAGCGCCCTGCGCATGGCAGGGATGGTGCGTTGCAGCAGGATCAGCAATGGCCGCCGACTGTTTCCGTCTTTCAGAGAATAAAGAATTGCAGGAAAAATATACTGCTGAGGCTTTGGAAGCATATAAATGGGCTCAAAAACAATCCGATAAGATGCTCGAGACGGATGTGAGCGGTCTCCGCGGTAGAGATCTGAAAATGACAGCAGCAGCATTTTTATATAACCTCACGGGAGAAGAAAAATACGAAAAAGCTATGATGGATGAAAGTGAAGTCAGGAATGCAGGCTCTAAAGTAAGAAACCCCGGGGAATGGGAACAACAGTATGCATCGTTGGCCTATATTTCGACCCCTCAAAAAGTGAATAACCCGGAATTACAGGCCCACATGAAAAAAGCGATAATTCTCCAGGCCAAAAATGATTACCTCTCCACAATGGATAATAGTCCTACAAAAGCCGCACGCTGGACCAGCAGTTGGGAGGGAATGGCTCAGACATCCAACGAAATGTCACTGGTAGCCATTGCTCACAAATTGACTGATGACGAAAACGAAAAAAAATACTTTGAAAAGGGAATGTATGCAGAAGCAGAATGGACTCTGGGCAGGAATCCTCTTGGGCTCGTTCAGATGACAGGCCTGGGAGAACGCTGCCTTACCCAAACCTTTGCTCCCGGTCGCCGTGACGGCTACCCCGGTGTAACCCCCGGCTGGACACCCTACATGTGTCGTGATGGCTGGAATAACAGCAATGACATTCATCGTTGTGGTTTCTATACAGACAGCAATTATCCTGAAGACAAGGAAATATGGCCCTGGGGAGAACATTTCTGGAACAGCCGGTATTCGGTTCCTAACAGTGAAGCTACACCACAGCAAACTTTTAGACAGAAGATTGTGTTGTATGGGTATTTGTTTGGGATGAAAAAGTAATGAGTTTTATCTTATTTGAAGTCGGATGATTGCACAACTTTTGTTTTTATTTCAGGGTAAATTTTTTGAAATGAATGAAAGGCCTTTACGGATTTAGTTCCCATCCATTCTTTATTGTAATCTTCATTCAATCCGGGTATTTCAGCTCCAGTTTTTTCAATCCATAAGTATAGCTTTTGTTGAAGGTCTTTGGCTAAACCGGATATTATATCCAAACACTAAAATGTGTGAATGATGTAATTCTTAATCCGAATTGTGTAATAAGCAAGGCGGTTTTGATCTGTACCTTTGGCTATATAAATCTAAAAAAACTAAAATGAAAAAAATTATTTTTTTCTTAATCGTAGCGGTTTTCACAATGAGCTCAACAATAGCATTTGCCGGCAACAAAGACGGAAACCCTGATTCCGATAAATCGGTTGATCCCATGAAGTCGGAAACCACCCTGTCTGATGAAGAAATTGACAGGATCACAAATCGTGTTGAAGAAATCCGTAAAATGGATAAAAGCGATCTGACAACTGAAGAAAGGGATGAGTTGAAAAGTGAGTTGAAGGAACTGAAAGAAGAAGTAAAGAAGGGTGGAGGCCCGATTTATATTGGCGGCGCTACACTTATTTTAATTATCATCCTGGTAATCTTGTTGACTTAATTAATGAAGTTTAAAATTTGTGCAACATTAAAATAGTGTTGCACGTTTTTTTTTATTCCGGAAAGAATACCCGGTGAAAAAAACAAAAGAAGAAGCAGGCAAATAAATGAAGATGCCATTCCTCGTTAAATGAAATTATGGCAGGAATCTATTCATTAAAAAACAACCTGAAAATACCTCGCAGCGTTTTGGTTTTCCAGAGGTTATTATTCGTTCTTGTATTTGTTACGGTGTCATTCTGCAAAGCTTTATCACAGGATTACTTCCAACAGGAAGTCAATTATATAATAAATGTTTCGCTCAACGATACGCTCCATGAACTTACTGCATTCGAAAAAATAGAGTACATCAATCATTCTCCCGATACACTTCATTTTATCTATTTCCATCTGTGGCCGAATGCTTACTCGGACAACAACAGCCATTTGGCCAAACAGGCATTCCGGGTAAACGGGAAGTCAATCTTATTCGATGATCCTGAACTAAGCGGTTTTATTGATTCACTGGACTTTAAGATTAACGGCAGTCCGGTTCAATGGAACTTATTGCCTGGCCAGTCCGATATTTGCCGGATTGACCTTAACGAGCCCCTGAAAACCGGCGACACAATACAAATTACTACACCCTTTCGTGTTAAAATTCCCAAAGGGGTAGCATTCAGTTTAGGCCATGTCGGGGAATCCTATCAAATTTCGCATTGGTATCCCAAACCGGCAGTTTATGATCAGGATGGATGGCATCAAATGTCTTATCTCGATCAGGGTGACTTTTATGCTGAATTTGGCCGATTTGATGTCAGGATTGCACTGCCCGATAATTATATTGTGGGTGCAACCGGGAATCTTCAAAACCAGTGCGAAATTGATAAGCTTGAAAAACTTGCTGCTGACACCTCATGGGCAAATTCTTCGCACATTGGGAAAGTCCGTTTCCCGACTTCATCACAAAGGATAAAAACACTTCATTATATTGCTAGGGAGGTGCATGATTTTGCCTGGTTTGCTGATAAGCGGTTTAATGTAATGAAGGGGAATGTAAAACTTCCCGGCTCGGGAAGGGAAGTAACTACCTGGGTGATGTTTACCAACAGGCAGGCAAATCTTTGGAAGGATGCTCTGAATTATGTGAATGACGCAATTTTATGGGCTTCAGAAAAAACTGGTGATTACCCCTATGAAAGTTTCACCGCTGTTCAAATCCCCCTTAGCATTGGTTACGGGATGGAATATCCGGGTATTACAGTGACAGGCCTCTCTGAAGATGCTTACTCACTTGACAAAATGCTTTCCCACGGAATTTTTCATAACTGGTTTTACGGGGCACTCGCCTCCAATGAGAGAGAGTATCCCTTTATGGACGAAGGTATATCCAGCGCTTATACAGCGCGGTACATGAAGAAAAAATATCCCTTAAAAAAGCTTTGGCAGGTATATATTAAAGACTGGAAACTGGCACGTTTTTTAAATATTGATCATTTACCTGTGGAGCGGATGCAGGAACTGGAATGGCTTATAAATGCCCGCAACAACAGGGAACAGCCAATTAACCTGCCGGCGACCGAATACAGTGATTTAAATTATAGTACTATCCTCTACAACAAATCCGCAATAGCCTTTAATTATCTGCGGGCTTACCTGGGAAATTCCCTTTTTGATAGTGCCATGCGCAAATATTACCAGAACTGGATTTTCAGGCATCCCCGGCCGATTGATTTGCGAACCGAATTTGAAAATATTACAGACAAAGATTTAACCTGGTTTTTTGATGATTTAATTGGAACGACCCGGCGTCTGGATTATAAAATGATTCGCTTGGAGAACAAGCAACTGCTTGTCAGGAATAAGGGGGAACTGGTTTCGCCGCTGGTCATCGCCGGCATGACAGGAGATTCAATCTTTTTTGAAAAATGGGTGGATGGCTTTGAAGGACAGAAATGGATTGAACTACCCGAGGGTGATTATACAGAAATAAAAATTGATCCCGGACACGAAATGCCCGAAATTTTCAGGATAAACAACAATATTCAGAAAACCGGCATTTTCCCACGGGCAGATCCTATACAAACCCAACTCCTCCTTACCGTTAATGATCCCGAAAAACATACACTGATGTATTTGCCATTAGTAAACTGGAACCGGGAAAACAGGTTTATGGCGGGTTTAGCATTCTATAACGGGCTTATCATTCCAAAACCGGTGGAATATTTTGTGATGCCCTTTTATGCATTTGGCAATAATGATCTGGCAGGGTTTGGCAGGATAGCATACAATATTGCACCATATGATAAATTCATCAGAAGGGCTGCAATTACTTTGGAAGGAACACAGTTCGGTGCGCCGGTTAACCAAAACTACCAAAAACTAAATACTGGTGTTGATTTGTATTTCAGAAAGCAGAATGAGACTAGTCCCTTTACACAAAAATTATCCTGGAATTATATTGCAGCTTCCAGCCTTTATCAGATTGAATTACTGGAGAAGCCAGAAATAAACTACCATATTCGGTTTGATTACCGGTTACAGAGGAGCAGTATCACTAATCCGTTTAACCTGCTGGCGGGTTTTGAATCCGGAAAATCATACCAAAAAACTTCGGTGGAATTCAATTACAGTCTGAGTTACTATAAACAAAATAGTGGATTGGATTTCCGTTTTTTTTCAGGAATTATGCTGAATGAGGATTCGGAAATTCCCTTTTACTCGTTTTCACCAGGTGGAAGAAGTGGCCAGGAACTGTATCTATACCATGGAACTTACCCGGACCGTTTTGCCGTTTTTCCAACCAATTTCTGGTCGCGGCAAATGAGCCTTTCCGAAGGAGGTTTAGTATCGCCGGTGAACGATAGCCTGGGTTACAGTCGCTGGCTTGTTTCCTTTTCATTTACGAGCAGTTTGCCCGGCAAAACCAGCCGGTTGCCAGTGAAGCCTTTTGTCAACTTGCTTCTGAACAATAAAGGGTTAGGCAGTGAAAACGATTCGCCCATTTTTTTTGAAGCAGGATTAAAAACGGGTGTCTGGAATATTTTCGAAATTTATTTTCCTTTACTGGTTTCCAAAAACATTGATTCAACTGGTGGACCTTTCAAAAACAGGATTCGTTTTGTTTTCTCACTCGACTCATTTAGCGGGTTAAAACTGAATTGAACTGAATTTTAATCGCTTAAATGTGTGAATGATGTAACTCTTTTATGAAATGATGTAATGCTTTTCATCATTATAAAACGGACCTTTGTATAGTTGAGCTTAGAAACAAGATTAAAATTTTATTATGCTCATATTAACAATAATAATTTTTAAACAACTGACCCGCCAGAAGCGGGAAACAACTAAAACATAAAAAAATGATTAAATTAAAAAATTTATATGCCTCACTTTCAATAGTTGTAGCGGTTATTTTACTTATGTCGGTCAGCGGGTGCGAAAAAGATACAGAACCTGCCAGAGAGACAAGTTACACACTGAAAGTAGAAGATGTTCTTGGTGTTTCAGGCACTGCCACTTTTATTGAAGCAAGCAATACCGCATCAACCATCAAATTAGAACTCTCAGGTGTTTCTTCAGGGAATCACCCCGCAGGATTATACATGAACACGGTAGTCGAAGGCGGCTCACTTGTTGTTGCACTGAATCCGGTGGATGCTTCGGGAAACAGCACTACCAGCGTAAATTCGTTAACTTACAATCAGTTGATAGAATACGACGGCCATATTAAAGTGGTAAAAAGCAGCAGCGAAACTGATGTGGTTTTGGCACAGGGTGATATCGGCAGCAATGTACTTACTGGTGCCAATGTCACTTATACACTTGATACCATAGACGATTTTGGTGTTTCTGGAACTGCGCTGTTTGAGGAAAGGGAAAACGGAAATACGCTTGTAAGCCTTAACCTTGACGGAACCATTGCCGGAGAAGTATATCCTGCAACTATTAACCTGAGTTCGGTTTCAACCATAGGCGGCGGCCCCGTAACAAAAACACTGAACAGTGTTAACGGTAATACCGGTAAAAGTTATACCAATATCCGGGAACTGGATGACGGTATGAATATTTCTTATGATGACTGGTTGGTTTACAATGGATATATAAATATTTATCAAACATCAGTAGATTTTGACAATATCATAAGCCAGGGAAACATAGGTTCGAATGTAAACTAATGCGGCATGGAATGCTGCAGGCAAAAAATGGTCATACTCCAGGTGTCACTTTTTTTCAGCATTCCTTTTTACCCGCCTGTGAGAGAATACTTTTTTATAATTGGAAATGTGAAGGATGATTAACCAGTAGATTTCTACAAGTTGTACAAAAACAATAATAAATTACAACATGACTAATCCGAAAAAAACAGCAAGTAAAACCGATACGCTGCGCCTGACTGCAGAATTGCGAAACAAAAAAAGAAAGATTCAGAAGGAGATCTTTCCGAATTTGATAATTTAAAACTCGTTCACGAGCTTGAAGCACATAAGTTAGAACTGGAAATGCAAAATGAAGGTCTTAAACAGGCGAAGGAAAAAGCAGAACTTGCAGAAATGAAATATGCCGAGTTATATAATTTTGCCCCTTCAGGATACCTGACACTAACAAAGGAAGGTGAAATTATAGATTTGAATATTAGTGCAGAAGGTATATTGGGGAAGGAACGTTCGCATCTGTTAAAAAGTAGTTTTGGTTTTTTTGTATCTAATGATACGAGAGCTGTTTATAATCGTTTTCTGCTAAAAGTATTTAAAAACAAATTAAAAGAAACCTGCGAACTTAAACTGGAAACTGGTGAGAATTCATTCAAATACATACTTGTAAATGGCATCATCAGCAATATCGATGAAAAATGTCTGGTGACCCTGGTTGACATTACAAAGCGCAAACGCGCCGAGAAAGAATTAATAAGGGCCAAAGAAAAAGCAGAAGAAGGCGACAGGCTTAAATCGGCTTTTCTCGCCAACATGAGTCACGAAATCAGGACACCCATGAATGGGATTCTGGGTTTTACCGGGCTGCTTAAAACATTAAAGTTAAATGGTGAACAGCAGCAAAACTATATTGATATTATTGAGAAAAGCGGCACCCGGATGCTCAATATCATTAACGATATTATCAACATTTCCAAAATAGATTCACAACAAATTGAAGTTTCCCTTTCAAAAACAAATGTAAACGAACAGTTGGAGTACATTTATCACTTCTTCAGGCTGGAGGCAGAACAGAAGAAATTGCATATTTCTTTTAAAAATTCCTTACCTGCTAACGAGGCTTATATAAGGACAGATCGCGAAAAATTATATGCTGTGCTCACCAACCTGGTCAAAAATGCGATAAAGTTTACGCAAAGCGGCTCTATTGAATTGGGTTACTTAAAAAAAGATGGATTTTTCGAATTTTATGTAAAAGATAGCGGATCCGGAGTTCCGGAAGAACAGAAAAAAATCATTTTTGAACGGTTCAGGCAAGGCACTGAATCATTTAAAACAGGTTTGGAAGGAGCAGGGCTGGGGTTATCCATTTCAAAAGCTTATGTTGAAATGCTGGGAGGAAAAATTTGGGTAGAGAATAATGTAGGGAAAAATGGTAATTCTTCAGGTGCCACATTCTTTTTTACCTTACCGGTCCAACCGGTAAAGGAAAAGAGTCTTGTCACCCATGACGCGAAATCTGAAAAATCAACAAAAAAAGATACCAGAAAACTTAAAATTTTAATTGTTGAAGATGATGAATTTTCAAAAATGCTTATTACTAAAATGATTGAAGAATTTGCCGGAGAAATTTTAAAAGCTTCAACTGGAGTTGAAGCGGATGAAGTTTGCCGGAAAAATCCTGACATCGATCTGGTGCTGATGGATTTAAATATGCCTGAAATGGATGGCTATGAAGCCACCCGGAAAATCCGGGAGTATAATAAAGAGGTGGTAATAATCGCACAAACCGCCTATGCCTTAGAGGGTGACAGGAAGAAGTCAATTGCAGCAGGATGTACTAACTATATCTCCAAACCAATAGACAGAATCGATTTAAGGGCAATGGTAAGCAATTATTTTTCAGAATTGGCTGAAACTTAAAATGTGGGAATGATGTAACTAATTCTCGAAGTTATATAACAATTTAATGTCTATATAGAAATACCTTAGAGAGAGCAATTGCACCATTAATAAATGCAAAAAAATAATACAAAAATAAATTAAGAAATGATGATGAAGTCCAGGTCATTTTTTTTCGCAAAATCGCCAATTCTGCAAAAAACAGGGTATCGGCAAAAATTTGGAAGGTTCAGCTAATAATGCCTTATGAATTTTTCTGGAAGGATAAGGATGTAAATGAAAGGACTCAAAAAATGGGCTATTTGTCAGGTGCTCAATTGAGACTGGAATTTTTTTTATAAAACAATACAAAACAGTAGTATAAATAATAATAAATATACGTAATCATGGGTAATTTACTTTACATCATCGCCGTAATCCTTATCATTGCTTGGGCAATCGGATTTTTAGGCTACAGTGCTGGCGGAATTATACACGTTCTGCTTGTAATTGCAGTTATTGTAATAGTAATTAAGCTCTTGCAGGGGAATAAAATTCTTTAAGAGCTTTAGAAATCAAATAGAAAGGTTTTTTGGACAATAGATAATGTCCATGATGGTTCATTGCTTAATTTGGTTTGGGTTAATTTGGGTTTAAAATGTGGGTAGAATAAATACCCACATTTTTTTCTTTCAAAATTACAAGAGATTAAGGATAACACAATTATTGTGAAGAACATAATAATCTCACTACTCAGTTCATTCTTTATGATCAGTTATGAACTAAACCTGGTAACAGGACGCAAACAACTAAATCCGGTTCCGGAATCGAGTATGGGTTAATATTTGCAGCCATGGCCAGTTTCAACCCACAGGAAACATTTTCTTTCCGGGGAAGGATGTCAAATGCCGGCAGGGCTAAACCACCGGAATTTTTGAGTACACACCCTTCGGACGAAACAAGAATAAGAAAGCTGAAACAATTTATGCCGGAAGCTATAAAATACTAAAATCAGGCGAAATAAAACCTGTGAATGATGTAATCAGTCAATTTATAAAATTGCAGGATGTTGCTCCTTCACTGGAGATATTTGAACAACTATTATAAAAAACAAAAGCGTCATGACCAAAACTCAATTCAACAATGCACTTCTTGATTTAAAGGACAGGCTGCATTTATATGCACTCAGTTTAACCTCCGATTCGGAGCGGGCCAATGACCTGTTGCAGGAAACCATGTTAAAAGTACTGACTTATCGCAACAAGTTCAGGCAAAACACGAATTTCAAAGCATGGGTTTACACCATCATGAAAAACAAATTTATTAATGATTACCGGAAAAATAAAAAAATAAGGAATGCCTTCGGTGATTTCAACCTCGATTTTTGCCGTTTTTTTTCAATGGAAAAATTTTATCTGGACCCCGATTCAATTCACAATACCAAAGAACTACACCGGAATATTGATTCACTTGAAGACGAATACAGAATCCCTTTTACAATGTTTTTCGATGGGTACAAATACAAGGAAATAGCGAGAAAACTTGATTTACCCATTGGCACTGTTAAAAGCAGAATCTTTTTCACCCGTAAGAAGCTGAAAAAATCACTTCAGGAATATTCGAACGATTAATACAGTGGATCATTCGAATTTGTTTGGTTTTGGCTTTGGCTTTTCCAGTTCAGGGCACAATGTTTTTATATGGATAATGTGGCAATTATGTAAATTTTCAAAGGAATTAAAAAATAAAAATATGTACGATAATAATATAGGATACTGGAACGGAAAAAAAGAAAAAATTAAACAAAAATATCCGGTACTTACCGATGAAGACTTGAACTTTCCAATGGGAAAAGAAATCGTAATGATGGAGATGCTTGGAAATAAACTTGGAAAGACAATTGACGAAATGCGCTGGATTATTGGCTCACTTTAGGAGTTGTGAAGATGAGTTAAAAATACTTCTTAACCGCTATCCGCGTGTCGCCAAATGCGATTTGGGCGGAGGCACAAGTTTATGCTAACGCAGTCGATGAAGTTAATATACTCCTGAGATCCCGATTGCTTTGCTTCGGGATCAGTTCGACTTAATAATTTCAGTTCATCCCGAAGAATCATGATTTCTGAAATCATAGTCTCACTGATAAAAAGAAGGCCGTCATTGAAAAACAACGACAGCCTTTTTATGAATTTGAAATATATAATTTACTAAAACCGGTATCCAAGCGAAAGTCCGTAGCCTGTATTATTAAGTGATGAGTTATCATCACCGGTAATCCGGTTGTCTTCAGGGTTGATATCAAGCAACCCGAGTTGAGTATTTAATTGCAAAAACAGTCCGGCCGGTAATTCGTAACCAAAAAAGAGGTTGGCTCCTGCATCAAAGGGTTTTATATATACGGTGGTAAGCGGGTCCCCGGATTCCACTTCATTTTTAAATTTAATATCCGTATCAACCGAGACAGCTCCACCTTCGTAAGTGGCTTTGCCTCCTATTCCATAAGCCAGGTAAGGCCCAAATCCTAGATAAAAATAACCCTTGCCAACCAGTGCTTTATAAACAAAATTCAACGGCAGTTCAATGTACGACAGTTTGTATGTGCCTGATAATTCACTTTCTATGTTTTCTGCACCTTTCGTGCTAAACATCAAACCCGGTTGAAAGTAAAACTCCGGAGCAATGGGAACCTGGACATTCAACCCGGCATGAAAACCGATGAGCATGTCATTTTCAAGTTTGTTGCCATCCATGTCCTTCCCGTTCAAATTTTGTAAATTAACGCCACCGAGAATCGCAAAGGAAGTTTTTGAATCAACAGGACCCTGGGCAAACGCCACAGAACCTGTAAGTGTAAAAATTAAAATCAAAGAAAGTAGTTTTGCTTTCATTATTATAATATTTGTAAAGTGTTAAAAATTAATTTGATGTTTCTTTTTCAGCTTCAGCTTTCATTTCTTCATTGGCAGATATCAGAAATTCAACCCTGCGGTTTTGCGTCCGGCCATATTCGGTATCGTTTTCATATTTGGGCACTGTTTCACCAAAACCTTTTGTGGTTAATCGGTTAGGAGCAATTCCTTTACCCGATAAGTAACCGGAAACCATTGCGGCTCGTTGTACTGATAAGGTCTGGTTATAGGCTTCACTCCCTTTACTGTCGGTATGTCCCTGAATTTCAATATCGGTATCAGGATAATTATTCAATACAACAACCAGTTTATCCAGGTTTGTTTTAGCTTCTTCTGACAGCTTCGATTCATCGAAACCAAACAAAACATTGCTGCTGAATTCTACTACAATGCCCTCGCCTACACGTTCAACTTTTGCGTCGGGAACTGATTTTGCAATTTCCTCAGCCTGTTTATCCATTTGGCGGCCGATGACAGCACCAGTAGCACCACCAGCAGCAGCTCCAATAATCGCTCCAAGGGCTGTGTTGCCCGAAGCCCTGCCAATTACTGCACCTGCAGCCCCACCGGCTGTAGTTCCGACAGCCGCTCCTTTCTGTGTTTTATTCCACGAAGAACAGCCTGCGAAAATAAAGGCTGAACTTAAAACTATGAGTAAACTCATTTTTAACTTATTCATAATAGATGTATTTAAATTGTTTAGAAAACTCATTTTTTTCTAATAATAAAGGTAGGCTCTTTTTAGCCATGAAACCTTACATAATTCTCATTTACAGTTACATCATTCACACATTATCGGTGTGCTTTAGGTATTTATAAAAACTGGGTCTCTTCGTGGCAAGTAAGATGTATTATTTAACTTGTATCAGGGCTTCTTTCAGTTTCATATAAAGCTTGATTATTTTCCGGTTCCCGTGAGTACTACTCTACAGGTTTTTAAAATTAAATCTGTATCGTGGGTAAAAGACCAGTTGTCGATATATTCCAGATCCATCTTCATCCATTTTTCAAAGGGAATATTATTTCTTCCTGAAACCTGCCAAATGCAGGTAATTCCGGGTTTCATAGTAAATCTTCGTAATTGCCACAGCTTGTACTTTTCGACCTCCGAAGGAATGGGTGGCCGTGGTCCTACTACCGACATTTCACCAAGCATTACGTTGAAAAATTGAGGAAGCTCATCAAGAGAGGTTTTTCTCAGGATCCTGCCAATCCGGGTTATCCTGGGATCATTCGTAATTTTAAAAACAGGCCCGTTCTGTTCATTTTGTCTCAATAAGCTGGCTTTTAACGCTTCAGCATTGGCAACCATGGTACGGAACTTAAAAATACTGAACGGATGTCCATTTAAACCTACCCTTTTTTGCGTGAAAAAGACTGACCCTCCATCTTCAAGCTTGATAGCAATGGCAATAATCAGGAAAAAGGGAGAAATCAAAACAATAACAAAAAAGCTAAAGAAGAAGTCAAAGGCACCTTTCAATTTAAACCCACAGGTTCTTTATATTCTTTTTTATGTTCTTTATGTATAACATGTATAACAATTTCTTTATGCATAATATATAAATTTATTATAATATAAAGGTAAGCCAGGTTAAGGGAGTTAAGGTTACATAACTATTGTAAAGAGTTACATCATTCACACATTGTGGTATTGTCTCTGAAAAATGTGGGAATAATGTAAGTTTTCCAAAGAATTATATAAAGCATAAAATATTCAAGTTAGCTAAATTTCGCATTTGAAAAAAACAGTAAAGATCAAATTGCATTGGTTAATAATGTAAGTTGTTGTTTTAATTTCAAGTAAAGTGAATTCATTATATTTACATAGTATTTAAAAACCGGATCAGCACAATGCGGGGGGTACAGAAAAAGATTGAGTTAAAATTATATATAAACAGAAATCCAAGAGTCTATCAATAGAGTAAAATTTTGTCATTTGAAAACAAAAAAAACAGAACCAGCGGTCTCAAAAAAAGAAAAAACTCCTGAAAGAAATAGCGATAATTTTCCGATAGTTGGTATCGGAGCTTCGGCAGGCGGATTGGAAGCTCTTGAAAGGTTTCTGGGCAATGTTCCTGAAGATAGCGGTATAGCATTTGTTGTTGTTCAGCACCTGGACCCAACCCAAAAAGGAATGCTTCCCGAACTGCTTCAGCGGATTTCTAAAATGAAGGTTTTGCAGGCGGAAGACCTGATGAAAGTGAATCCAAATTGTGTATATGTAATACCCCCGAACAAAAGCATGTCGGTATTCAAAACTGCTCTTCATCTGTTCGATCCCGTAGAAGCCCGTGGATTGCGCCTTCCGGTAGATTTTTTCTTTCGTTCCCTGGCGGACGATCAGAAAGAGAACGCTGTTGGTATAATTCTTTCCGGAATGGGTTCCGACGGTAGTGCAGGAATCAGGGCTATCAAAGAAAAAAACGGAATTGTACTGGTGCAGGAACCTGGAACAGCCAGGTTTGACAGTATGCCACGGAATGCCATCGACTCCGGATTGGTTGATATAGTGGCCCCTGCAGAAAAATTACCTTCGGAACTTGTTAACATCCTTAAGCAAATACCTCTGGTTAAATCAAAACTGAAAACGGAAGTAAGAAATAAAAGCGCCATTGAAAAAATTATTATTTTACTGCGAACACATACCGGCAATGATTTTTCATTATATAAGAAAAATACAGTCTATCGACGCATTGAAAGAAGAATGGGCATACATAAAATTGATGAAATATTTTCATATGTCCATTTTTTGCAGGAGAACCCCAAGGAAGTGCATATCCTGTTCAAAGAATTGATGATTGGTGTAACTGATTTTTTTCGCGATTCCCTGGTTTGGGAAAAATTGAAAGACAAAGGAATTCCAGCCCTGATTGAAAAAATGAAGAACAATTCACAATTGAGGGCCTGGGTACCTGGTTGTTCAACAGGCGAGGAAGCTTATTCACTGGCCATAATATTTAAAGAAATCTTGGAAAAAGTCAATCCGAACGCAGGAATATCATTGCAAATTTTTGCTTCCGATATCGATAGCGATGCAATTGACATTGCCCGGAAGGGATTGTTTCCGGATAATATTACTACCGATGTGTCGCCCGAAAGGTTGAGCCGTTTCTTTACCAAAACAGATGAAGGTTATCGTATCAATACAGATATCAGGGAAATGGTTGTGTTTGCGCAACACAATATTATTATGCATCCGCCTTTTACCAATATCGATATACTTTCGTGCCGGAACCTGCTTATTTATATGGATCCGGAATTACAGCGAAAATTGCTCGGGTTGTTTTATTACAGTCTTAACCAGGAAGGGATTTTGATACTCGGAACATCTGAAACACCTGGTGTGCAAAGCCATCTTTATACTCCGGTAGATTCCGGTCTCAAAATTTTTAAACGATCTGCTGCCAACTTAACCCCACAATTACTTGATTTTCCTTCATCATTTACCCGGACCGTATCGGGTAAAATTGAAAATACTGATTCTGATAAACCCATTATGAACATTCAAACGCTTACCGATCAACTGCTTTTGCAACAATTTTCACCTGCCGGGGTGTTGGTAAACGAAAGTGGCGATATCCTTTATATTAGCGGACGAACGGGAAGATACCTGGAGCCGGCGGTGGGTAAAGCAAACCTGAATATTTTTGCTATGTTACGGTCTGGTTTTCAAAATGACTTTGCGATTGCATTTCGTAAAGCGGTGATGAATAAAGAGGCAGTGGTATTGCACAATGTTAAAGTAGGCACAAATGGAGACAAATTATCCCTGAATGTACATATTCAGTGGATCCTTAAGCCGGAACCTTTATATGGTAAGCTGATAATTGTTTTTACAGATATTACGCAATCTGATGAAACCAAGCCACCGGAGAAAAAAGGAAAAGAAACGGCATCCAGTGCGAGGGAAGCAGAACTTGAGAAAGAGTTGCAACATTCTCGTGAAGAGATGCAAAACCTAATGGAAGAAATGCAAACTTCACAGGAGGAGTTGAGATCTACAAACGAAGAATTACAGTCAACCAACGAGGAATTGCAATCAACCAACGAAGAACTCACTACCTCAAAGGAAGAAATGCAAAGCCTGAATGAAGAACTTCAAACGGTAAATGCCGAATTGATGG
>CAZGTU010000097.1:0-16896 GCA_964528675.1 uncultured Bacteroidaceae bacterium | reverse complement strand
AACTCAGAAAAAAGCCAAAATTTCACAACCAGTTCAAATTACTTCTGGGACGACTTCTTTTCTTAAACTTTAAAAATAATAAAACTGGAACTAATGATTTTACTACGGGTAATCATTGAGTCCCTGAGCAACTTTGACAACTGTATCCCTGTGAAAATAAAAGCCTCCTCCCGTGGAATGTAACAACATAGAATTTAAGACACAGTATGGAAATAACCATAATCACGACCCTTTTCATGTAATTTACAATGAATACCGAGCATTGATAGACATTGAAACTGGGGAAATATTGCAAGGGAGTTTGCCAATAAGACAATTAAAATTTTAGCAGCAACGCAGATATCGGACATTATGGACAGACACTAATTAATAACTTTAACTTCTGGTAGTTCTTGTAGTATCATGAACAGGAATAACATTAGGTTTACCCAGATATCCAGCTAGTGCTGCCGTAATAACTCCAAGCAGTAGTGCCACAAATGACCATATAGCAGCCTTGGATATGGCCTCTGCCACTTGTTGGCCTGTCTCTTCGGCTTGTTGTGCCAGCTGTTGTAACTCCTGCTCTATTTGTTCATATTCCCGGACGATGACATCTGCTGCACGTTCTGCATCCTGCTGTGATAATGTAGAATTTCTTGCAACGGATTGCTCAAGCTCTTCACGATCAATGTTCATATTAATTTCTCCATCTTTAGTAAATACTTCCTGGGCAACAGCCATAAAATCAATATTGAATTTCTGTCCTTCAATAGTTCCGCTTCCCAATTCCTGATCCTTTGCAAGAGCATCCTGAATTAATCTGCTGATACGATCGGTATTTACCTGTTCTGTAATTTCAGATACTCCTATTCCAACGGTAGACAGGCTTTTGGAAACTACACCACCTACGCCGCTTATAATTCCTCCAATTGAGGTTGCCATTAGCATAAATGAGATTATTGTAAACAGGCTCCACGTAAGTATGCCATGCAGTATCCCTGAAAAATTATAGGATAAATTTGTTAGTTTTGCCGCCGTATATGCCCCGGCAAACACCGCTATTATATTGCTGATAACCCACCAGATTAAGGCGCCTGTGCCAATACCCGCCAGAGGATGGGATTCTTCCATAGGGTTAATTGTACCAATACCAATTCCGAGGCCAAGCAGGCTCAATAACATCAGTGTTATTAGCATGATCAGTGTCCCGCCAAAGATGGCAGCCCATGAAACCCGACTATTTTTCGCCTCAGGTATGTTTTCGTGATGTGCATTCCTTGATGATTCCATAATAATTGATTTTTTAATTTAAAATAAGATTCCTTACTGTTTTTCCAACAGACATGTGACCGGAAAGTTTTGATGATTTCTTTATAAAAACCTTCAGGTGGGTAAGTTAACAGGAATGAAGACTTTCATTTAGCAAGTCAAAATCAAATCAGTTTTGAACGCAAGCAATGGTTATGTGGATACTTCTTCCCGACATTCTTTGATGACATGCCATTTTTTCGAACCATGATTCGCATGATTCGGCTGGTTTGCACGGTTAACTGGGGAAAAAAATAAAAGGCTGCTGATTATAACCTTTATATTACTTATCTCGTCTTATAATTAGAAAACACAAAAGATAAAAAAGAACATCATGAAAAAACTGTCATTTTACTCAATTAGTATTTTTTTAATTTCACTCCTCCTTGTTTCCGGATGTAAAAAAGCAGATGAAGAAGCTATTGGCAAATGGATTATCGGTACCTGGAATATGGACCTGTATGTTCAGCAGGATTTTGAGGATGGTGTAATTACCAGTGAAAGTGAAGGTGCCGACCAGGGTCAGATCGTGTTCAGGGATGATTGTACAGGAACTGATATTGGCACAGGACACGTTACCAACAAAAAAACATTGTGAGGTTGAATCTACTCCTTGAATGTTTTTACTAACTTTGGATATTTAGATTACAAATGATGATAGATGTAAAAAAACAGATTGAATATTGGACTAAGGGAGCAGAGGATGATTTAATAACGGCAGAGTTGCTGATTCGGGAAAAACGGATTCTGCATGGATTATTTTTTTGTCATTTGGTAATAGAGAAAGCGGTAAAAGCTCATATTGTCAAAACTTCAGGAAAGCTAGCACCCAGATCTCATAACTTGATTTATTTATCAGAAAATACAGATTTAGAATTTGATGATGAGATTGAAATATTTCTTGGGATTTTAATGAAATACCAGTTGCAAGGAAGATACCCTGATTACGATCCTATTCTTCCTGACATTAAGAAAGCTAGTGAATATTTCGAAAAGACCAAAAACTTATTGCAATGGCTAAAAGAGAAATTGTAGAGATATTGAAAAAATATATTTTCATATTGCGTTCAGAGGGAATTTCAGTTGACAAAGCCTATTTATATGGCAGTTATTTGTCAAATACATCGAATAATGATAGCGACATCGATATTTTGATTGTAACGGAAAATGAGGATGACTACTTGACTGGCAAAATTTGGAGTTTGACTAGAAAAGTAAATTCAAAAATTGAGCCTTATATTGTACAAAAGGAAAGATTTGAAAGTAATGAGAATTCTCCATTGATTGATTTGGTAAAAAAAACCGGATTAGACATAAGTATTGAATAGCGGGTGAGGCTGATTAATGCTGGGGTTGGGGGATTTGGATCTGGAGACGACAACAAAATAAAGGAATGGGCTAGGGCCAAAATAATATAAAGGGCTGCTGATTACAAGCTTTAAATTCTGACAGCCTCTGCCCTTTGCTATTTCAGTTTGACCCCTCGGGTAAGTTATATGCAGGAATGTATTTTTAACCCAAATTGAGAATTACGCTCAATCGACGAAGAAAAAGTAAGCATTTCACATCACCTATTCGGTGAAATGCTATCCCGCAAAGTAAGACAGGCTATTTTATATGTCGGGGTTAAACCTAAGAATTAATTGGAGTACAAAATCGCCTGCTCATACACCTTGATCATTTTATTTACCTGGGAAGTCACATGGTAATGTTCTTCAATCCCCTTTTTTCCCTGGAGGCTGAGCCTTTCTAATTCTACGGGATCATCCAGAAGAGTTTTCAATTCCTTTGCCAACTGCTGTGGAGTATTGGGTTCATACACCTTTCCTCCTCCGGCTAATCCGACAATCTCGGGGAAGGCTCCCAGGGCAGGCTGAACTACCGGGATGCCTGACGCCATGGCTTCCAGCAGGTAAATACCGAAGGCTTCACCCTTTTTTACAGGAACGGAGATTATAGAAACTTTTTTGAAGTATTCCCGGAGACCTTCTTCCTCAAAATCTTCATGAAATTCCACTGAATCATTCAAACCATTCTTCTTTATGGCCTCTCGTATTTTTTTCAGGTAGTCTTTGTCATCTCCGGTATAGCCGCCGGTCAGGATAAGCTTAACATCGTGGTATTTTTCTTCCTTTTTTAATTCAATGAAGGCATCCACAAGTATATCAAGTCCGTTTTCCTCGCACATTCTTGAAACATAACCAATGTTCCGTGGCTTTTCGGAGGGAGGCGTATATTCATAATCTTCCGGATATACCCCAATGTGAATACTATGCAGCTTTCCGTCTTCCAGGTGAATATGCTTCTTCATTTCATTCGAGTAATAATCACTTACCGAAATGAATGCAGCCACATGTTCTGACTTTCCTGCCATCAGGTCCCAGACCTTTTTCCGTGAACGCTCACTCATCACATCAGCCCATACGTCCTCATCCTGCAGTGAACAAATTACCGGAACATTTAACTTTTCATTCAGCCTGTGAGCTAATCCGAGTAAGAGCGCATTGGAAAGATGGATAATATCTGGCTCGCAATTTTCAGCAATCCAGTTCACCATGCGATCAAGTTCCTCTTTCTGCTGGCCTTCTTCTCCCATGAGCATTGAAATGGTCATTTCCTCTAACCCCTTTGCCCGGGTTGATCCTGCATATTTTGCCGCAATTCTCAGCATTGGACCGGAATTTAACAGATTATCCACCCATTCGGGAGCTCTCCGGAAAAGCGGAAAAAGCTGTTTCAGATAAATGGAGATTGCGCCGTAAAACACCGGGATTTCACCTGAAAGGTCATGTTCATCAGCAAAAAGAGGGAGATACATGGGTAGTTTAACAACCGAATGATTTGATTCCCTCAGGGCATCCACATATTTACTGTCGCGCAAACAATTGCCACAATAAAAACTGCCTCCTGAGCCTGGAATGATATGTAATATTTTCATACAAAATAAATTTAAATCATTTCACACCGAAAAAATACACTCGTCCGTCGCCGGCACCCACGATAATATAATCATCCGTGACTGCCGGATTAGCGGTGATTGCACTTCCCAGCTCGTATGTCCATTCTATATTTCCGTTGGTTTCATTCAAGATCATAAGATCTCCCCTCATATTGGCAACAAGAACCCCGGAAGCAGTAGCCACAGGGGAAGCATCCACACCCCCTCCGGTATTCGTCTTCCAGAGCAATTTGCCGAAATCTTTGTCAAGAGAGTATACATTCCTGTCCCTGTTGCCGATAAAAACCCGGTTTCCTTTAACAGCCGGTGATCCGATAAAAGGAAGGTCAGAGTCCTCGCTGTTAAATACCCAGCTTGCTGTTTTTTTCTCCAGATCAAGGGCCGAAAAACCGCCATCGTAATCTCCCACAAATGCGGTATTATCTTTAATTGCTGCAGAACTGGCAACATAGGTGGCAATTTCAAATCGGCTGACAAGTTTTCCGGTTTCAAGATTTACAATATGCAGAAGTCCGTCGCAGCCTCCAAATACGGCATTGTCCTTATAAATTGCAGGAGTACCATTGATGTAATTATTGGCCTCGTATTTCCACAATTCTTCACCGGTGCGGGCATCCACTCCATGAAGATAATAATCATAACTTCCCACAATAATGACCTTTTTGCTCCCATTTTCGTAATAGTTGGGTGCCCCCATGATCATATTATCGGTGTGGTATTTCCATTTGATTCTGCCGGTGTTCAGTTCAATGGCGAAAAGTGTCCCCTGGAGATTACCAATGTAAGCGATATTACCGATAATCAATGCAGGAGCTTCCACACTGTTTTCTGTATTCAGCTTCCATTTTAATTTACCATCCAATGAAAGCCCGTATACGTTTCCATCAACCGAGCCTACTACAATGGTGTTATTGCATACCACTGGAGCTGTTTTTATCGCGTCTGAGGTTTTGAAATTCCATAGTAATTGCGGATTTTCTGGTATCCTGTCATCGCTGAAACCTGTCAACTGAGCATCACCTCTGAAATTTCCCCAGCATTGAGGGAGCTGGGCTGAAACCTGGGTAAATGGAAAAAATATTAGCCACAGGAAAAACAGGTAGGAGAAATAAGCGGATTTTATATTTTCGATTTTTTTGATCATTGTTTTTCTTAATTTTTCGAGTCAGCAATGTTAAACTGACTGTTTTGAGGTTGAGATTAAAACCTTCATGAAGATGCCCGGCAAACTATTTTTTCAATGCCAGGGCTCCTGTAGGGCATGCAACGGCTGTTTCTTCTGCTACTTTTTCCAGGCCTTTTTTAATGCTGTCATCAAAAGGTATCCCAACTTCAATTTCAAATCCCCGCCCAATGAAACTCATTCCAAATTCTTCTTTATAATCACTGCATATTTTTACACATATTCCGCATCGAATACATTTTGATGGCTCATAGATCACAGTGTCATGCTGAAAATGTTTAAGCATCTGTTTTCTGCTTTCCGACTTAAAGCGTCGTTGTTCGGCCCTGTATTGGTCGGAATATATCCTGAGCCTGCAATTTTCCAGATCCCTGCAATCACAATGTAAACATCTTGCAGCTTCTTTTTTTACTTCTTCTGAAGTTAAACCAGATTTTTGGTCCTTTGGTTCAATCCGATTCCCTTTTATTGATTCTTTCAGATATTCAACAGCTTCACTTTCCTGAAGCTTACCAAATCGGGAATTAAAAAGGAAAGGCTCACCAATTACCTTTTCACCCTGAAGAAACTGACTTACACTGAATGCAGCTTCTTTTCCCTGCCCCAGTGTTCTGATTGCCATTCGTGAAGGTCTCAGTGCACTGCCGGCGACAAAAACCGGTGAGTTATTCACCTGATAGGTTTTCTTATCCGCCTTGAGACCTTTATCTGTCATTTCCAGCCCCCAGTCTTCCATGCCTTTTTTACTTCCGGTAGCAATAACCACAGCATTGTTGTTCTTTTTCAGGCTCTCGAAGGATGCTTTGTCAACAGGAGTGTTCATATTGAATTTAACTCCCATCTTCTTCATTACTTCAACCTCACCAAGTAATACATCAACAGGAAGATTTCCTTCTTTGATTTCCCGGTGAAGACTGCCTCCCGGGAGATCATTGCGGTCAAAAATGATGGAATCATAACCGCTGATCTGCAAATAATAAGCCAGTGATAAACCTGCAGGACCTGCTCCGATAATAGCCACCTTTTTTCCTTTTTTTTCCTTCATTGGCGGGGTCCAGGATTCATTCGATTGAAGATCATGATCTCCGGCATATCGTTTTAAAAGGCAAATGGATACGGCCTCATCCACCGACTTTCTCCTGCAGGCACCTTCACATGGGGCCGGGCAAATTCTTCCAAACACTGCAGGTAATGCAATATCCCTTTTTACCACTTTCAATGCTTCATGAAATTTTCCTTCAGCAAGCAAACGATTCATAAGAGGTATATCCATATGAGCAGGACAGGTAATCTGGCAGGGTGCTTCACAGTCGCCAACATGCTCGCTTAACAGCAATTCCAGTGCTGTTTTGCGGGCTTCATGAATTTCTTCATCCATGCTAATAATGTCCATTCCATCCTGACTTTCAATAGAACAGGAAGGAAAAAGCCGGCCGGTATTCCTGTCTTTCACCATGCAAATCATGCATGAGGTGATATGTTCTTTCCCCTCCAGGTAACACATGGACGGGACATCAATTCCCTGGTTCCTGGCAACTGTTATAACAGGTGTGCCTTCTTTTACTTCAATTTCTTTATTATCTATTTTAAGCCTAATCATATTCTCTATTTTGTGTCTGTCCATAATTTCCGACATCTGCGTTATGCCGGACAGTCACCCGACTTTATTGTCAAACACTATTTGGTAATTACCGCATCCACCGGACAAACTTGCCTGCAGCCGTCACATTTTATACATAATTCCTGATCAATTTCGTGTATCTCATGCGGTGCGAAGGGTATGGCATCAACGGGACAATCCTGCGCGCATTTGGTGCATCCGATGCAATCATCGGTAATATAATACTGAACGATATCTTTGCATTTTCCCGTCGGACATCTTCCATCTATATGAGCTTCATATTCATCCCTGAAAAATTTTAATGTTGAGAGCACCGGATTGGGAGCGGTTTTTCCCAATCCGCAAAGGCTTCCTTTCTTGGTCCAGTCAGCCAGATTTTCAAGTTCATCCAGATCTTTCATGACAGCCTTGCCCTGTGTGATTTTTTCCAGGAGCTCGAGCATTCGTTTGGTTCCGATTCGACAGAAGGTGCATTTTCCGCATGATTCATTCTGAGTGAAGGACAGGAAATATTTTGCGATGTCCACCATGCAATCGGTATCATCAAGGACAACCATTCCTCCGGAGCCCATCATGGCACCTACTTCGTTGAGTGATTCAAAATCGATTTTAGTATCCGACAGCCAGTGGGGTACACATCCTCCGGAAGGACCTCCTATCTGCACAGCTTTAAATTTTCTTCCCCCGGCAACTCCACCGCCCACTTCTTCCACTACTTCCCTGATCGTCATGCCCATGGGGACTTCGATAAGACCTCCCCGGGCCACTTTGCCGGCAAGGGCAAATACTTTGGTTCCCTTCGAGGTTTCCGTTCCCATTTTATTGAATGAGCCTGCGCCATGACGAAGAATGTAGGCAATTTGAGCAAAAGTCTCGGTGTTATTCACAAGGGTAGGTTTCCCGAAAAGGCCTTTTACAGCCGGGAATGGAGGACGTATCCTCGGGAATCCCCTGTCACCTTCAATAGAAGCAATTAATGCGGTTTCTTCACCACAAACAAAAGCTCCGGCTCCCTGGTAAATGGATAGTTCGAAACTAAAATTACTTCCCCTGATATTTTTCCCCAGGTAACCTTCCTGGTAACAATTCCTGATTGCCTCATCCATCCTGGTAACAGCCAGGGGGTATTCCGCACGGATATAAAAAAGCCCATCATTGGCTCCTGTAGCATAAGCAGCAAGTATTACACCTTCTATGATCCGGTAAGGATAGGATTCAAGAAGCATACGATCCATGAAAGCACCCGGATCCCCTTCATCTCCATTGCAGATAATATATTTTTTATCACTTTTTTGCTCTGCTACCATCTGCCATTTATTACCGGTGGGGAAACCTGCACCGCCACGTCCACGGATGCCACTTTCGGTCACTTCCCTGATAAGATCTGCAGGCCTCATTTCCTTCAGACACTTTTCCAGGGCGGTAAATCCATCCCTTGATATATACTCCTCCATATCCACAGGGTCTATGATGCCTCGAAATTCAGTGGCTACAGGAACCTGTCGTCCAAGGAAAGAAGATACATGTTTCTCTCTTACATTCAGGGAATAACGTTCCGGACCTATCCAGCGGCCGTCATCCACAATATTGGAAATTCCGTTCACAATACGGTTGCTGATTCGCTTCAGCAAACCCTGTGGCTGAAAATGCTTTTGTATGATCTGCTCAACATCTACAGCATTGACCTTTGAGTACAAAGATGTTTCATTATCTTTATAAGGAACAACTTCAACAAGAGGGACCTGGTGGCACATCCCCACGCATCCTACATGCTTGAGTTTAACATTGAGGTTATTACTTTCAATTGTGTTTTTGACTGCATTTCTGATCTCATCGCTGCCGCTTGCCACGCAGCAGGATCCGAGACCTATACGTATTTCACCCTGCAATTCCTTTATAAATCCTTCTTTGGACTTTTTGCCGGCTCCTTTTTCACCTTTACCGGCAAAGTCTCTCAGTACATCGGCAGTGTTGTTCGTTGTGACATGTCCGTATGTTACATTATCAATTTGAACAACAGGCGCCAGAGTGCAGCATCCCAGGCAATTCACTTTTTCTATTGTATAATCTCCCGAGGATGTTGTATCATTGTCCTTTTCCAGTTTTAGCTCTCTCTTCATGGAATCGTAAACCTGCTCAGCACCTTTTACATGACAGGCGGTACCCACACACACCTTTATCATGTGCTTGCCTGCGGGTTTAAAACGAAATTGCGAATAAAAGCTTGCAACGCTTACTATCATGGCGGGAGTAATCTCAGAAACTTCGCATACTCTCCTGAGTGCTTCTTCCGGAAGATAATTATATTTCTTCTGGATAGCCTGCAGAATGGGAATTACGTGTTTCTTTTCTTTCCCCAGACTCTCTACAATAATGTCTGTTTCATGTATTAACTCACTCATGCTTACTCCTCTTCAATACAATAAAGTGCGGTATTCGTTCTCAGGTAAATTCTGCCATCGGCAAATGCTGGTATTGCATATACCGGTTCTCCGAGTTCCGGTTCATTAATGATCTCTCCGGATTCGTCTGCCTGCAAAATATGCATCGCTCCTCCCATGTCTGCAATATAAATTTTTCCTTCGGCAATCATCGGAGAAGAATAAAACCCGCTGTTAAAGTGATGTTCCCATAGCATTTCTCCGGTTTGGGCGTTGTGACATATCAGGTCACCGTAACTTGTGGCTATAAAGAGATAACCATTATCAGCCACGGGACTGGCAGCTTCGGAGAGGTAATAATCGTCCTCCCATATTATTTCAGCACCCGGTTCAGGTTTAACAGCTACGGTACGGGCATATTCGTTGGTGGCAAAAACCAAATCCAGACTCTTATCATAAGCAGCCGAAGGTCCAACTTCTCCCATCAGGGCTTCCACTTTCCACAATTCATCTCCTGTTTTGAGATCGTATCCTGCCAAATAAGGATCGGCAGTGGTTACGATCTGCATATTCTCACCTTTTTGGATCAAAATTGGAGAAGACCAGGAGATCATATTATCACGGGTAATATCCCAGGCTGTTTTACCATCGCTTATGTTTAGGGCGAGCATTCTTCCTCCTTTTCCTGTATCGAATTGTACAACAAGTTTATCCCGCCAGGCAATCAGAGATGATGAATGTCCGTAATGATTTGCAGGAAGGCTCAGGTTTCTTGCCCATGCCCTGTTTCCATCCAGATCAAAGGCTATGATATCGCCGGTAGCAAAAATAGCATAAACGTTGTTACCATCAACAGCCATGGTGGGGGCAGAGAAGCCTGTATCCTCGGTAGGATTGGGCAGGGTAGAGGGGGCACCCGGAATATCAGTAACTTCTTTTTCCCAGAGAAGTTGCCCGGTATGTCTGTCGAAACAACTTACAATCCGTGCTTCTTTATCTCCGCCTGCAACGAAGATCTTATTGCCCCAGATGATGGGGGAATTATATCCCGGTTTTGTCAGGGCCACTTTCCATTTTACGTTTTTACCGCTTGCTCCGTCCCAATCGGTAGGAATATTCTTATGGTAAGAAATACCATGGCCGAGAAAGCCGCGGAATGTTGCCTGATTTTCCTTAAATGCTTCAAGACCATAGAACCTGATAGCCGGTTCAGCTTTTTCTTCTTCCTCTGTCAGGGCCGGGTTTACCTCGTCCTCTTCAACAATCCCGTTGTTTTCAGATGTTGAAGAATTCGATGATGAGGCGGTTGTATCTGTTATTTCATTTCCCGAGGGACCCTGAGCAGAAATGCTGATCATTTCTATTTCTTCATCATTCTCCTGAGGATTTGCATCCGCCGTTTGCCCGGGCAGGTAATTTTGAAGCTGATCCTGAGTAAACCATGCGGCTGTCAGGGCAAGGATGACTAATAATCCTCCGCTGATCAGGAGCCACCTCGAGGAAATAAGCCTTGCTTCCAGCGGATGCTCTTTGTTTCGTTCCGGAGGATTGATTTTATGTTGAGTATCGGTATGAACTTTCCAGGCAATTGCGAATACAATTGCCCCTATAAGCAGTAGAATACCACCGGTTTGTACCTGCCAGTTACCGGTAAAATATGCCTTGCGTGCCAGCAGGTCGAACTGGCGGATCTCTTCCCTTAATTCTTCGTTATTGGGTTCCGATTCCAGTCTTTCAACCAGGGCTTCCATTGTTTGACTTTCAATGGGGTCGCTTTTTTTCAACTGCCAGAAGTTAGCTACCAGAAGCACAGCAACAATAAGGCAGAAGATGCCGGAAATAAGCATCACCTGTTGTGAGAGTTTTATTTTTGATTCCTGATTCATTTATGTAGACTTCTTTTTAACGGGACAATATTCCATACACCGTCCGCAACTGAAACAATTCGATCTATTTGGTTCGTAAGTATCTCTTTCACGCATAACAAACTGGTTCATGACCATTACACCGATCACCAGGCCGAGAAAAGCACCCAGTATCCAGCTTCCTGTTTTAAATTTTCCCCTCACAATGGAGGCTTCCTGAACGAGTTCATCCATTGATTTTCCGGATTTAAGAAATTCCTGGACGTCAATATTGTCAGGATCCTCTTTAACTTCCGGATATTCTATCATTAACTCTGCAAGATACACATCAGGATTTGCCCTGGAAAGAAAAATATGAGCTTTTGATAAGGCGAATCCGCCTATCATCATAAAGACCGGGATGAGGAAAAGAAACAGGGTGAAGCGTCTCCGGTTTTTCTTCACAGACTCTTCAGTTCTCAGTTTTTTATCTATGGGATGATCGATAGCATCAAAGGGACATGAATTTTCGCATAAGCGGCAATTAATACATTCATCCGGGGTAATTGTGAGGTGTTTACCAGAGAACCGGGACATCCAGCTCAATATCACTCCATACGGACAGAGTACCCTGCAATAGGGTCTGGCGAAAACCGTACCCAGGAGCAGAAAAGATATTCCAAGGATGATCATGAGATAAGGTGCGTCCATACGAAAGATACCGATGAAGGGATCGTACCTGCAGATGATGAAATCTGTGCGGGTGGCAGCAAATAGCACTGCCAGTCCGAGGTAGAGATAAGGGATGAATGCCAGGGTCTTTCTGACCCAGCTTGGAACAGAAACAGGTTTTATGATCACCAGATCCTGGATAGCTCCAAGAGGACATGCCCCACCACAGAAAGCGCGGCCATAAAAAAGTGCAACAATAAGCGGTAAGAGGAAAAACACCAAAATAGTCAGGGATATTTTGTATGCGGGATCGAACAGGCCAAGAGTAACATTCTGGACTGCACCTATCGGGCAAATACACCCCAGTCTTATAAATCCGAAATATATCATGGCAAAAACGGATAACCAGAGTATTCCACGGCGCGATCTTTTTTTGATCGCGAGCCATGCGGCAAGGCCCAGGACTCCGGCAAGAACAACAAAGTCGAACCATTCCATTGCTGCATTTCGGGGCTCAGGAGTGGTGGGATCGGGTTGTTCGTATCCTGATTCAAACTCCGGTTTGGGGAAACGCTGTTGCTGGGCGTATGTCCCGGAAAATACAGTTATCAATAATAAAAATAATATTATATTTCTAAGCAGTCCTTTCATAGTTTATTCTTCATCTCCGGTAGTAAAATTTCCTTTTATAATGTAGGGTTTGTCTGAGGGAACACGGCTTATAGCATCAGAGGGGCATACTCTTGCAATAGAACATTCGTTACAGTTTACACATATATCATGTCTGATTTGAAGATGCAATGAACCATTCCCGAAAGAGGTACATCCTTTAACGCATTTTGCACAACCAATGCACAGGTCTTCGTCTATTATGTACTCAAAATAAGGTTCTTCAATAAAGCGTCTCTCTATTGCTGCTGTGGGGCAAAGCTGATTTTCAGCGCCGGTTTCAAGTTCTTTCACTCCGGCTTTGAAATAACCTCCGCAGAGATCGCAATAACCACAAAGATCATAGGCATGTACGCACTTGACTGCTGAAGGTGACTTTACGCATTCGGTTGCACATCTTCCGCATTGTGTGCATTTAAAAGGGTCGATCTGCCATACCCATTCTTCAGAGCTGGACTTTGCCACAGCTGCAACTCCTATGCCTGCAAGGGATAGTCCAAGTGTGATCCGGGCTCCCTTATTTATGAAATCTCTTCTGTTGTATTTTTTATCTTCTGACATTTTTCCTGAATTTATTTGATTCGGGAAGTTTACAATCATTCAGGCTGGAACAACCATTACACTGAAATCCGGAAATGCAGTCTCCGGGTCGTGTAATTTTCCCCTTTGATGCAAATAAACCAACCATAATGGCCATTGCTGTAAGGATGCCGGTCCTGATGAGTGCATGTATGAAATTTCTACGATTCATATTCTATTTATTTTTTTCAAATATCCTGATGGTATTCCTGTCAAAATCCAGCGCATAGATCAATCCTTTCTCATCTGCAACCACCTCGGGAGCTTTCCCTTCCTCTTTAAATTTTGAAGGAGGCGCCACTATACTCAAAAGCTTTCCTGACTCATCATACACCTTGATCCTTACCAGGCCTTTTTCACTGGTTACAAATGATCCGTCACTGAGAACAGCGATCTCAGCGGGATTGCAGCAACCCAGAAAGCCTTCTGTTTTTGCAGATCTTTTTTGCCAATAGCCTCTTATTTCACCATTGTCTGTGTAATTTTCGATGGCATGTTCACCGGGATTAACCACCCAAAGATCCCCCCAGGTATTCACTACAAGATCGAAACAGGGACTGGGTACGATAAAGCCGTGGCCTGCTGTGCTTTCCGATTTTCCTTCGAACTCACCCAGGATGGAGCCATCGTTCTTAAATATTAAAACTCTGCGGTTTCCTGCATCAGCTGCATAAAGCCTGTTTTCTTTCGCCGCGAGAGAGGTGATAATGGTCCTGTCATCAGGTTTCTTCCAGCGCTCAATCATCTCTCCATCTCTTTTAAATTTACCAATATGATCTTCGAATCCGACGTAGATAAAATCTTCTGTAACTTCAATACAGGTTCCGGTATCTTCAAGGCTTCCGAAAAACACTTGATTTCCGCCGGGCCGGAGGGCCATAAGAAATCCTTCACCAGTGATATAGAGAATATCATCTTTCAGGTCGAATCCCCGGGCTTTCATCTGTTCAAGAGATATGTTCCTGGTTTCCCGGTAATGGATCAAGGAAGAATCAACATAGCTGAGGTCTTCCATTTCATATTTGTATGGGTTTCCTTCCTTTTTCCCGCGTTTGTTGCCCTGGAAATCGATGAGTATGATAGCTATGATGGCTGTTATGACTATCAGAATTATTATGGTAAGGGTTTTGTTTTTCATGGGAGTTGGGGGTTAGGGGTTGGGGAATAGGGAGTATGGGGAATAGGGAGTTTAGGGATTGGGGAAAGGGGATTGGGGAAGAGGGATGCCCCCCTTGGTCCTCTCCAGAGCATGCGCGTCAAATTAAGGACGAAACAGTTAGTTCCAGGCAAAGCAAAATTTCTTGCGAAATTTTGAGATTTATCCCGGTAACAAAGTGATTGTGAGCTTGATAGCGAAGGGACTCTCAGTCGAAATGACATTACTTTCTGGTAAAGGGAGTGAGAGATAGAAAACAGCTTTTTATTTGATTTTAATTTTATTCTCATGTCAATTTCTGTTTTTTGCGATGTTGAGGCAGAGCATGGTTTCGGAGTCGCGCATGAGAAGGTAGCCGTCGGCGATGGCGAGAGGCCCCCATGCGTCCTGACCGTCCATTACTTTGTAGCGGTCGGATTCGATGTATCTTTCCGTTGAAGGAAGAGCGATGGTGAGAGTTCCGTCATCACTGAGTATGAAAAATTTATTGTCTGCCAGGATGTAGGGTCCGAGGCCGAAACGGACGGTTTGGCCGCTCGACCATACAACTTCCTTAAAATTATCCGGATGTACGCAGATCATCTGGTTTCTATGTGGTCCGGCATCTTTCGGCAGAATTCCAAAGAAATGATCGTTAAAGACTATTGGAGTTTGCTGCTCACTGGCGAGTCCTTCAGCAGGTTTATATTCATCAATAACTTCTACAGAAAAATTTTCACCCTCTTTTTTAAGCTGAAGAACCATGCTTCCTGCCCCATAGCCTGCTGAAAGGAATATTGTGCCATCAGGAAGGCAAACCGGTGAGGGAGCAACTACATTATGGTTCCATTCAGAGGTTTGCCAGAGTATTTCTCCGGCATTTTCACCTTCTGCAGCAATCCCACATGCACCTCCCACCGCGCTGTATACATACATTTTCACTCCCTTAAAAGTAAAGGGCATAATTGAAGAATGGGACATTTTCCATCCTTTTTCATTGGGAGTTTCCCAGATTTTTTCACCTGTTTCACCATCGATGGCTACCATCAAGGCTTTGCCCCCTGTAGCGATGATGGCATTTCCATCATCAATCAGCGGACATTGTCCTGTGTACCATAAGGGACTCTCAGTTCCATACTCAGCTTCCACATTCAGTCCCCACCTGAGGTCTCCGTCTTCACGATCCACGCACATCACATGGCTGCGGGGGCCGATAGTCAATATGAAATCCTCTGTGACAGCCGGAACAGTTCTGGACATCCCGTGATTTCTTTTCACATGTACCTTATACCAGCGGCGCCACAATTCAGTACCGTCTTCCAGCAAAAAGCACCTGAGCATGTCTGCTTTTTTCTCTTCATCATAATCAAGAAGGTAAACTTTTCCTTCATAAACGGCCGGTCCGGCATGTCCTTCACCCAGTTCAACATGCCAGACTATCTCAGGACCATCGGGCCCGAATTCATCTATCAGTTCCATCCCCGATTCTTTGATGTTATCGAAATCCTCTCCACGGAACCGGGGCCATGAATCTTTCAGGTCGGTTGATTTTTTATTCAGTTGCTCATAAAACTCGCCGATCTCCACATCCAGATTAACTGCCATACCTTCCCCGCGATTATCCATTCCCGGCACGCTGGTGGAAAGTCCTTTCACAGGATCTTTGTTGATCCACCATGCAAGTGAAGCGATGGCGACCGCAGCGAGGGTGAGGGGGAGGAGGGAGGTTTTGTTCATAATTCTGAGTGTTTTTTAATGAATCATTGCTTTAAGTAGATAGTAGCCAGTGGGCAGGAGGCAGGAGGCAGGGGGCAGTGTGGCTATCTTCTGGGGTAAATGATGATTTTGGTGTATCTTTTTTTTTATAATTAGCATAGAAACAGTTTAAGGTTGTTATCGGTTAAATTTTTCCGGGTTGTTTATCATACTTCCCAGCATTTTTCCAACTTCAGAGTATTTATTTTGTAAGTTATCTTTTTCCACGGTTTCCCACCCGTGGTTATTCTACTTAACCCCATTCGGCAAATACGTCAACTTAAGAGATTACCATCTGTCCTACAAATGTTTTTGAATCACAGGGTACACAGGGTTATTTTCACAGGGCACACAGGGAAATAAAGAAAACGAGGAATTCATGACGTTGGGGCACAGGGTATTTTTTGGCGAGCCAAAAAATGATTTCAATCATTTTTATCCCTGTGCGCTAACGTTTTGCTATTCAATCATTTCCCTGTGACCCCTGCCTGCCGAAGCACAAGCCCACGCCTCGGCAGGCGGGCCTGTGAAATCACCCTGTGTACCCTGTGATTCAAAAATTTCTCTCTGTGATTCAAATAATATTAGGGTCTTTCACCAGTGACTTCACCCATAAACGATTAAACCCATAAACGATTAAACCCATAAACCCATCAACCCATCAACCCATCAACCCATCACCCCATAAACCCTTAAAAAGTAATCAGTGATCGGTAATCGGTGACTTCACCCATAAACGATTAAACCCATCACCCCATCAACCCATCACCCCATAAACCCTTAAAAAGTAATCAGTGATCGGTAATCG
>CAZGTU010000096.1:0-17001 GCA_964528675.1 uncultured Bacteroidaceae bacterium | reverse complement strand
TAATCATCAAATGTCATGGTATTGCCTTTCATTTCGGCATCCACCCTGACAACCAAATCTGACATCATCATCTCCTCACTGTATGACAAGGTTCCGGTATAACTGACAGAACCCCCATCCTGACTGATTACCTGGTTATTGGCTTCAACTTTTTCACCCTGCACTTTTTTAGGTTCATAAGCGGTTTCTCCACCCTCATATTTAAGTACCGGAGTGATTGTTAGGATCGCATTCTTATTAAAATATTTTTCGGGATATTTCACATCGACCTTAACATCAACCTCATCAGCATGAACTTCAAGAGGATCGGGGGTGACCTGGTAGGAAACTTCTCCTGCGTTTTCCTGCATTTTATTGAGACCACCACAACTACTTAAGAAAAATGCGGTTACAGCAAAAAGCGCTAAGTAATTTAATTTTTTCATAATGCACTGGTTATTAGTTATTGATTTAAAATTCATTAACTTTTTAATTTATCTTACAAACATAATAATGTTTTTTGGTAAATACAAGACCTGATGGGCATTTCCTTAATATCATCCTTCAGAAATCCTCGTAATACCATAATCATAATCCCGTTCAAAAATATAATTTTTTATGGAATTATAATCCTTTTTATCTTCAATAAAATTCATATTTCGAACATCTATAATAACAATTTTTAACTCTCCTGCCGTTCGGAAATAATTAAAATATGCTTTTTGAACTTTTAACAAATAATCAGGCGAAATAGTTTTTTCATATTCTCTCCCTCTTTTCTTGATATTGTCAATCAACTGATCCACACTTGCATGCAAATACACATAAAGATCCGGTTTAGGAAGATTTTGCAGGATAATATTAAATAATTGCCGGTATAATCTGTACTCATCCTCTGCCAGTGTTATTCCGGCGAAAATCAATGACTTGGAAAAATAATAATCCGCAATACTCAGGGGAGTGAAAATATCCCTGTCACTCAATTCTTCTTTATGCTGCTTGTAACGGTCTGCAAGAAAAGACAGCTCAAGTGGAAAAGAATATCTATCCGGATTATTATAAAATTTTGGTAAAAAAGGATTATCCGCAAATTGTTCATATATAGCCTTTGCTCCAAGATCTGATGATAATTTCTCCACCAGGGAGGTTTTGCCGGCTCCAATATTTCCTTCAATGACTAAATAATTCAAAATGCTCCCACAATTATTTTATGAAAAAGTCTTATTTATAATCAGGCACAAAATCCATATTATAAAATGCAAAGGCCCATTTATCCGCATATTCATCGATCACTTTTGAAACCGGTTTTCCGGCTCCGTGACCCGCATCTGTTTCTATGCGTATCATAACAGGATTATCGCCTTCGTAAACTTCCTGCAGTGTCGCAATGTATTTAAAAGAATGTGCCGGAACCACCCTGTCGTCATGATCGGCAGTGGTGACAAGTACAGCCGGATAATCCACATTTTCCCTGATATTGTGTAATGGAGAGTATTTATAGATATATGCAAACTGATCGGGATCATCACTTGACCCGTAATCAGTTACCCAGTATTTTCCTATGGTGAACTTATGAAAACGGAGCATATCCATAACCCCGACAGCAGGAAGTGCCACCGCAAAAAGTTCAGGTCTTTGATTTGTAACAGCACCAACCAACAACCCTCCGTTTGAACCGCCGAAAATCGCAAGTCGGTCGGATGAAGTATAATCCTCTTTGATCAGATATTCTCCAGCGGCAATAAAATCGTCGAACACATTTTGTTTATTAAAAATCGTTCCTGCCTGATGCCAGGCTTCCCCGTATTCACCTCCCCCTCTGATGTTCGCAAGTGCATACACACCATTGTTTTCGAGCCAGATCATATTTCTTACACTGAAAGAAGGTGTATAAGTGATATTGAACCCACCGTATCCATAAAGTAAGGTTGGTCTCTTTCCATCAAGTTCGATGTCTTTCTTGTGAACTATAAACATCGGAACCTTCGTGCCATCTTTACTTTCGTAAAAAATTTGTTTTGTGGTATAAATGTCTGTTTCTATATCCACTTCCGGTTTAAATATCAGTTCTGATGTATTTTTTTCTACATTGTATTTATAAATTTCTGTGGGAACAGTGAAAGAAGTGAAAGCGTAGAATGCTTCATTGCTTTTTTTGCGGGCAGTTAATCCTGTAATCGTGCCCAGCTCGGGTAATTCAATTTCATGAAGCTTTTCTCCCTCCGGTGAAAATACCTCAACAAGACTATGTGCATCTCTTTCATACTGAACAAGGAAATTGCCACCTGCCTGTTTACAGGATTTAAGAACCTGATCCGGGTTTTCAGCAATTAAGTCTCTCCAGTTCTCTTCATCAGGATTTTTTAAATCAACACCTATTACTCTGTACATGGGAGCATTGTGATTGGTAAGAAAATAAAGCACATCTCCCTCATTCCCCACAAACATATAATCATTGTCAAAATTATCAACCATTTTGGTCATTTCCCTGTCTTCTTTTGAGAGATCCATAACATAAATACCATTCCCGGTGGTCGATTCATATACTGTGATTATAAGATATTTTTCATCTGATGTGACTTCGCCGTTAAAACTCCAAACCGGATTATCAGGATCCTGATATATGAGCTCATCTTCTTCCTGGGAAGTACCGGCTTTGTGATAATACAGTTTCTTATTCTCATTAACTTCACTGAGTTCCGAGCCTTCAGGTTCGTCATATCGACTGTAAAAAAATCCATCTTTATACCATGCTATGGAACTGAACTTGATCCATTTCAAGTGATCATCCATCTGTTTTCCGCTTTCGATTTCTTTCACAAAAAATTCATTCCAGTCCGATCCCCCTCGGGCAACCCCATAAGCCACATATTTACTATCATTTGAAACGGAAAAATTTGTAAGTGCCACAGTTCCTTCATCGGATAATTTATTCGGGTCAAGGAAAACCTCGCCTTTTTCATTTACATCCTTTGTAATGTAAATTACATCTTGATCCTGCAGGCCATTATTATATGAATAGAAGTAATAATCCCCCTCTTTATTCGGCACACCCATACGCTCATAATTCCACAATACTTCCAGTCTGTCCCTAATTGTATCCCGAAACGGGATCTTGTCGAGATAATTAAATGTCACTTCATTCTGCGCCTTGACCCATTCTGCTGTTTCTTCCGACATATCATCTTCCAACCAGCGGAAAGGATCCGGCACCTCAACACCATGATAATTATCCACAACATCAGTTTTCCGGGTTTCCGGATATTCAGGTTTATTCTGTTTACATGAAATCATAGAAATAATAATGACAATTGGTAAAACTGCTCTTTTCATTTTGTTGGAGTTTTAAATTTTACCAAAAATAACATTAATCGTTGATGTTTAGAATGGATGGGATATGTTTTTTAAGCAGAAATGTATTTGGGGAGTTGGGAGTTGGGAGTTGGGAGGAAGTGTGGGGTGGTAAGGGCTTATGGTTCTCGCCTGCCGGGGAGCTGGCCTATGCTTCGGCGGGCAGGTATTGAAGAGGTTTAAGGTTTAAGGGTTTATGGGTTTATGGGTTATGGGTTTATGGGTTATGGGTTTATGGGTTTATGGGTTTATGGGTTTATGGGTTCCTGCCTGCCGGGGAGCTGGCCTATGCTTCGGCGGGCAGGTATTGAAGAGGTTTAAGGTTTAAGGGATTGAGATAGATCCCACTATTTACCGTTTACTGGTTACTGTTTACCTTTCCATTGGTTTAAGGGTTTATAGTTTATAGCTTTAACGGTTGCCGAGCGGAGTCGAGGCATGGTTTATGGGGCCTTTGAGCTTTCAGCTTCTTCCTTCCAGCTTCCAGCTTTGAGCTTTCAGCTTCTTCCTTCTAACTTCCCCATCCGCCTTTAGCATGAAAAATTATCTCTCATTCCTCCGGTCGCGCCTGTTGTCTCGGCGGTTATCTCTGCGATCGTTGCCACCTCTTCTGTCACCACCACCCTGTTCAGCACTTCCGCCTTCAGGTTTTGGCAGAAGCGCTTTACGGGAAAGTTTAAGTTTACCGGTTTTCGGATCTATATCGATAAGTTTTACTTCCACCTCATCACCTTCCTGCAGAACATCTTCAACCTTACCGGTACGTTTCCAGTCGATTTCAGAAATGTGCAATAATCCTTCTTTGCCTGGCATTATCTCAATAAAAGCACCAAACTGAACTACAGATTTAACTTTACCTTTATAAACTTCGTTAACCTCGGGCATAGCAGTGATTCTTTTAATCCTCTCGAGTGCTGCATCGATGGATTCCTTATTGGTGGCAGAAATATCAACAATACCCATATTATCTTCTTCTTCAATAACGATTACCGAATCTGTTTCTCTCTGGATATCCTGAATGATTTTTCCACCCGGCCCAATTACCGCACCAATCATATCACCCGGTATTTCAATCCTTACAATTCTTGGGGCATGAGGTTTATAATCTTCCCTTGGCTCTGCTAGGGTTTCGGTCATGGCATCAAGTATATGCAACCTGCCTTTTTTTGCCTGGTCAAGCGCCTGGGCCAATACATCGTAAGGAAGGCCGTCCACCTTGATATCCATCTGGGTTGCGGTTATACCATCACGAGTCCCGGTAACTTTGAAGTCCATATCACCAAGGTGATCCTCATCGCCCAGAATATCAGACAGAATAGCATATTTACCACTTTCCAGATCTGTAATTAATCCCATTGCAATACCCGATACCGGCTTTTTGAGCTTAACCCCTGAGTCCATAAGCGCCAGCGTACCGGCACAAACGGTAGCCATTGAAGATGAACCATTAGATTCAAGTATATCGGACACTACACGCACTGCATAAGGAATTTCATCATCACCCGGCACCATTCGTTTCAGGGCCCTGTGTGCAAGGTTTCCATGTCCTACCTCCCGGCGACTTGTTCCCCTGGCAGGCCTTGCATCTCCGGTAGAGAATGGAGGGAAATTATAATGCAATACAAATTTTTCAGTACCTCTTATCAATACTTCATCGATGATTTTTTCATCCATCTTGTTTCCAAGCGTCACGGTTGTGAGCGATTGAGTCTCTCCGCGGGTAAAAACCGCTGATCCATGTGCAGCAGGAAGATAATCCACTTCACACCAGATAGGACGAATTTCATCTGTCTTCCGTCCATCAAGACGAACTCCATCCTCAAGAATAGAATTCCTGACAGCTTTTTTCTCGATATCGTGATAATATCTGCTTACAAGCATTTCATTTACTTCCTCCTCTTCTCCTAATTCTTGCTGAAGTTTTTCAATGAAATCATCCTTTACCTTACTGAACGCGTCTCCTCTTTCATGTTTGTCATCTATTTGGGATTTAGCTACTTCCAGCACTTTTTCATAAAGCTCTTTCTCCATCCTTTCTTTCAGATCGGGATCATTTACTTCATGCTCATATTCTCTTTTTTCTATTCCAAGCTCAGCAGCAAGTTCTTCCTGGATCTCACATTGTTTTTTAATGGCATCATGCGCAAACTTGATGGCTTCGATCATTTCATCCTCAGACACTTCATCCATTTCACCTTCTACCATAAGAATATTATCCTTTGTGGCTCCAACCATCATGTCTATATCAGCCTGTTCCAGTTGGGAGAAAGTAGGATTCAGTATGTATTCGCCATCAATTCTGGCAACTCTTACTTCCGAGATAGGACCATTAAATGGGACATCTGACACTGATATTGCAGATGAAGCTGCCAGCCCTGCGAGCGCATCAGGCATAATATCCGGATCGGCTGAGATAAGGTTTATCGTAACAAAAGTTTCTGCATGATAATCTTCAGGGAAAAGAGGACGGAGAGCCCTGTCAACCAATCTTGAGATAAGGATCTCATAATCGGAGGGGCGAGCTTCTCTTTTTAAAAATCCACCGGGAAATCTTCCTGAAGAAGCAAATTTTTCTTTATACTCAACTGACAAAGGCATGAAATCTACATCTTCCCTTGCTTCTTTTGCTGAAACCACCGTGGCCAGCAACATGGTATTACCCATTTTAATAACTACAGAACCATCGGCTTGTTTTGCTAATTTTCCTGTTTCAATGGTAATGGACCGTCCATCACCCAGATCAATAATTTTTTCTTTTAAATCGTACATTTCGTTTATTTCCTGATTATATCCATATATATAAGCGAAAAGGCAATATAAAATTGCCTTTTTACTTTTATTTTCTGAGTTTTAATTCTTTTAGGATACTCCTGTATCTTTCTATGTCTCTTTCTTTTAGGTAATCAAGCAAACGCCTTCTCTTACCAACCAGTTTCAAGAGTGCTCTTTGTGTACTGTAATCTTTTTTATTGGTTTTAAGATGCTCGGTAAGATGATTGATCCTTTGTGTAAAGAGCGCAATCTGTCCTTCGGTAGAACCTGAGTCTTTTTCAGATTTTCCAAATTTTTTAAAAAGCTCCTTTTTCTTTTCCGCAGTTAAATACATTATCTCAGTTTTTAATGTTATTGCATTTTTTTTAAGAACTGCAAAAATATGTAATTTTTTTTACTTCACAATATATTACTTCATAATTATAAGCTCATTAGTGTAAATAACAAGCAGTAACATTATTTGTTTGTATGACTTATATGGCTTATGAAGCTAATTCTCCCGATATTATCTTCTTAAGTCGCATTACCTGGCGTTTAGTACCTAAAACAAATATCCGGTATTCAGTCTATCTCTTCTTTTCTGCATTAAGCATTATTTTGTGACCGATCATACACTCTGTGCATCTCGCCTGGTCACAATAACGCGTTTTTAATTCAATAAGCGCCTGTGAATCGAATGCATGATCTGCTTTAATGCCAAAAATATTCCATTTTTTTAAAATTTCATTATTTTCCGGGGGCAGTTCTTCCATTAATTTCAAAGAATCCTGTTTAAAGCCTTCCTGGTTCCTGATTTTTCCAAAAGAAAACAGAAAAGGAATAACCGCATTCAATATCCAGAGATTATAGGTGCTGTCTGATGGCATATATTCCGGTCTCCTCCCCGAACTGCCATAAAGGAAATGATCAATCCAGTAATTCTCGATTGCATTTTCCATATATTCTTTAATATTTTTTCTTGATTTTAGTTTCTTAACTCTCTCAACAAAAGGAAAAGAATTCTTCACGAGACTGATAAACTGCGGTATTCTTACAGATGGAAATGCGGGAGGTCTTGCTCTCATGAGCTTCCAGAGATGTTTCCCCGGCAATGCCTCAGGAAGATTTTCCCTGAGTATGGAATATTCTTTTTGAAGTTTTGAGTAATAATGGTCATCCGTTAGTGTTTCATCCAAAAAACCGGCCTGTCCAAAAAAAGCTGCATTAAGCACTATCGGGTTCTGCCTGTATTTGTATATGAATTTCAAGGGAACAGCTCTTGCGAGCAAATGAAATGGCTCAGAGTTTTGTTTGGCCCCAAATGCTCCGGCCAGTAATCTGTAAAAAGTTTCTTCCCAGTCGAAATCTGTACTATTTAAATTCTCATTAATTTCACTAACCCTCCTCTCCAGACGTGTAATACCAAGCTTCCCTATCCAATCCTGGTAAAATACACTTTCAGCTCTGCTGAATTCAATATAACACTCCCTGTCTTCTTTCTTAGCTGTCAATGACTGGTATTTTTCAATTAAAGCCGGATGAAATGCCAGCCGTGCACATGGTATTTCCTCTCCATTCTTCCTGTACACAGCAATATCAGGCTCATAAACCAGGTGAAGGATAATGTTATCATAGGCAGGATCCACCTCATGATTGTGGGCGAACCAGTCAGATGCCTTAACATGTATTTCCACATTCCCCGCCCATAGAGTCTCCCCTATCCTGATCTTCGCATTGAAAAAATCCGGTCCGGAACTAAAATTATGCTGACCGGGGTCAATGACCTCAATTTTTTGATCCTGAAAATATAGATATTCCGAATCAAATAGTTCATATTTCCAAATAAAATGGAGAAATTCTTCCCTGATCATATTTTTTTACATTAATGGTTTTCTACCCATTAATGAAAAAAAGGCTTAAATATCAGCCTGTAGAATCAGATTATTTTTTGTTTTTTCAGATAAGAGGACATTTCCCGCCTGATTTCCAGTGCTTTTTCCCTTGCAACTTCATCAAATTTTTCAGTTACATCGGCATAAATAATAGATCGACTGGAGTTGACAATTAGTCCGCATTGTTTATTCATCCCATTCCTTGATATTTCTTTTAAACTTCCTCCCTGGGCACCGACCCCTGGCACCAGTATAAAATTATCGGGAAGAATTCTACGGACTCTTTTGAACCATTCCGCTTTGGTTGCACCAATTACGAACATAAGATTATCTTTTGTACCCCAGCCTGAAGCAGTCTTTAAGACCTCTTCAAATAAATAAGTCTTTTCCCCGGAAAGTTTTTGCAACTGAAAATCCTCCGCGCCTATGTTTGAAGTGAGGCCAAGCAGGATCACCCATTTCTCAGCATACTGCAAAAACGGTGTTACACTGTCTCTGCCCATGTAAGGGGCCACGGTCACAGCATCAAAATCGATATGATGAAAAAATGCAGTGGCATACATTTTTGAAGTATTCCCTATATCTCCTCTCTTGGCATCTGCAATAATGAAAATATCAGGATACTTATCACGGATATAATTGACAGTCATTTCCAGGCTCATCCACCCTGCCGTTCCAAGGCTTTCATAAAATGCAAGGTTGGGTTTATATGCAATTGCAAGGTCGGTGGTAGCATCAATAATCCTTTTATTGAATTCGAAAATTGGGTATTCCTTATCGAGCATAAACCTGGGAATGCGGTTGATATCGGTATCAAGCCCAATACAGAGGTAACTCTCTTTCTCCCGGATCTGATTAAATAACTGGCTTGATTTCACTGAAAAAGATTTACTGAATATTTTTTACTGAAGTTATTTATTATTTATCAATTTCGAAAAATGTCAAAAGTTCTATGTTTTATGCAAATCCGCTTTCTTTCAATCTTTCAGCATTTTCTTCAACCTTCAGTTTTTCTATTACTTCATCTATATCTCCATTAATAATATTTTGAAGGTTATATAATGTGAGATTTATCCTGTGGTCGGTTACCCTTCCCTGTGGATAATTATAGGTGCGGATTTTTGCCGACCGGTCTCCTGAAGAAACCATGGTTTTTCTTTTCGAGGCAACCTCATCCATGCGTTTCTGAAATTCAATATTGTATATCCGGGTACGCAATTCCTTCATTGCCTTGTCAAGATTCTTCAGTTGAGATTTTTCATCCTGGCAGGTAACCACGATACCGGTAGGAATATGTGTAAGCCTGATGGCGGAATAAGTTGTATTTACCGATTGTCCGCCAGGCCCGGATGAACAGTAAGTATCTTTTCGGATATCATTTTCATTGATCTCAACTTCAAAGTCTTCAGCCTCCGGAAGCACTGCTACCGTCGCGGCAGAAGTATGCACACGACCCTGAGTTTCTGTCTGAGGAACTCTTTGTACCCGATGCACTCCCGATTCATACTTCATGGTTCCGTAAACACTTTCGCCAGTAACATTCATTATTACTTCCTTGAATCCGCCAACCGTACCTTCCGTGGAACTGGTAACTTCGTATTTCCATTTTCTCGTCTCAAAATACTTGGTATACATTCGAAACAAGTCTCCCGCGAAAATACTGGCCTCGTCACCTCCGGTACCGGCACGAATCTCGACAACAGCATTTTTTTCATCCTCGGGATCTTTAGGAAGCAATAAGAGCTTGATCTTTTCTTCGAGCGGACCAATCTTTGAATTCAGCTCATCCAGCTCTGCCTTGGCCATTTCCCTCATCTCCTCATCCTTTTCGGTATTGAGAATCTCCCTGGCAGAATCAATATTACTTAAAATGTTTTTATAGTTTTCGTAAGTTTCAATTATGGGCTCCAGGTTTTTGTACTCCTTATTCAATTTTACATAACGATCCATATCGGAGATTACATCCGGATTGGTAATTAGTTCTCCGACCTCGTTAAATCGTGATTTTACACCCTCAAGCTTTTCCAGTATTATATTTGCCATTGTATTTAATCAAATTCTTTTGCGGCTACAAATTTAAGAAATAAATAGTCTTATCTAACTACGTCTTATAAGGTGCAAAAATCCAGGCGCTTAAATAACTTCTTACCTCTTACACCTAACCGCCATAATTTATGAAAAACTCTCCGTTACTATGCAGAATCACTGCCACTATCATAAAACAAATTCCACAAGCATCAAATAGATAGTCATTTAAGCTTTTGATGATCAAAAAATAATCAGGACATTCATAAGCTAATGAAGTACCTACCTGCCCGCCAACACATAAGCCAAAGCGATGGCAGATGAGAACAATCCTGCCTGTTATCCTCTCCGAGTGATACGGCACCCGCCGTGGCAGACTTGTATCTAACTAAATCCTGTAAAGAACTGAATTATTGCAGTATAAATATTCAACAACTTCCTAACACTCAACTGCCATAATTCATAAAATAAAACTATTGTGTCGTGGAGACCCACTGATTACCGTTTACAGCTTACTGCTTACTTTGAACACTGCCAATAACAGTTAGATACCTGGATATGCGGATCCGCCGCTTAGGGACTACCAACTATCAATATTCAAATTTTCCATGCTCGCTTTTAATAGTCAATGCCTTACCGCTATGACCCTCACATTTACCTATAATTTTTGCTTCTATATTGAAAGATTCAGAAATTTCGATTATACGACCGGCTATCGATTCAGCAACATATAATTCCATCCTGTGTCCCATATTAAAGACTTCATACATTTCCTTCCAGTCTGTACCTGATTGTTCCCGGATCATTTCAAACAATGGAGGAACCGGAAATAGCTGATCTTTAACAACATGAACTTTATCAACGAAATTCAAAACTTTTGTCTGGGCGCCCCCGGAGCAATGGATCATACCGTGAATATCCTGCCTGAACTCTTCAAGCACCTTTTTTATAACCGGAGCATAGGTTCTGGTTGGAGAAAGCACCAGCTTTCCTGCATCAAGACCTGTTCCTTCAACAGGATCGGTTAATTTCATTTTCCCGGAATAGATCAGATCCTCAGGAATATTATCATCATAAGTTTCAGGATATTTTTTCGCCAAATAATCAGAAAACACATCATGTCTTGCAGAGGTCAATCCATTACTACCCATTCCGCCATTATACTCATCTTCATAGGAAGCCTGACCTGAAGAAGATAAGCCAACGATTACATCACCCGAAAGAATCTTATTCTCAATTATATCCTTTCTTCTGGCCCTTGCCGTAACGGTTGAATCCACAATAATTGTCCTTACAAGATCGCCAACATCTGCTGTTTCACCGCCGGTAAGATGAATATGGACCCCATAATCCGACATTTTTTCAGCAAATTCCCTGGTGCCTTCAATTATTGCTGATATCACTTCTCCCGGAATATTATTCTTATTCCTGCCAATTGTAGATGAAAGAAGAATATCATCAGTGATTCCGACACAGAGCAGGTCATCAAGGTTCATTACTATAGCGTCCTGTGCAATTCCCTTCCAGACAGAAGAATCCCCGGTTTCTTTCCAGTAGGCATAAGCCAGTGAAGACTTGGTACCAGCTCCGTCAGCATGCATTACAAGGCAATAGTTTCCGTCTTTTCCGAGAATATCAGGCAATATTTTACAGAATGCATTGGGGTAAATTCCTTTATCAAGATTCTGAATGGCCTTGTGAACATCTTCCTTTTGTGCAGAAACGCCTCTTTGCTGGTATCGGGATTGGGACATGGCTTATTTTTTAGGACTTTTTCAATTTCTAATTCCGGGGAATATAATCCGTTCTCAACACCTTGAACTCAGTTCTCCTGTTCACCTGGTGAGCCTGTTCCTGCTGATCTTCCGGAAGGGATTCTATAAATTCTTCGGTGAGTGTCTGACCTACTTCAAGGAATGGATATTGTTCTGCAATATCTTCATCCACCACTTTTGGATCTGTCTCACCATAACCCCTGGCTTCAAGACGGTCAGCAGAAATTCCCTTGGAGATCAGGTAGTCCACAACCGATTGGGCTCTTCTCTGGGAAAGCACCTGGTTATCCTCATCGGTACCCCTGGAGTCGGTGTGCGATCTGAGCTCAATGGTAATATTCGGATTATCGTTCAGGGTTTCTACAAGATTGTCAAGTGAAACCATCGATTCAGGTCGAAGATCCCAGCGTGCAAAATCATAGAAAATATTTTCAATTTCAATTACCTGGTCAACCGGAGCAAGGTATATGGTCGTTTCAAAATCGGTCGATTTTTCCCTGCCCTTGGTGGTTTCCCTTTCTTTACCGTTGAGATATTCTTCCTGGGAAGCTATAAAAATATAATCGGTATTGGGCTTCAGCATGAAGCGGAAACTTCCATCCTGTCCGGTTTCTGTCTCTATAGTAATACCATCACTACCAATAGACTTTACTGTGGCATCAGGAATTACCTGGTCGGTTTTTTCATCTCTGACTACCCCGGAAATATTAAACTTAAGAGGAGGGAGGTGGAAAGAATATAATTCATCATTTCCCCGGCCCTTCCTGCTGCTCGAGAAGAAACCTCTTTCTGCATCATTTTCAAAAGCGATCCCAAAATCGTCCTGGGGAGAATTAATAGGAGCCCTGAGATTCTCAATCTTCCATCTGCCGCTTTCTTCTTTTTCTGCTTTATAAATATCCAGTCCTCCCAGGCCAATATGACTATCTGAACTAAAATACAAAGTACCGTCTGCATGAACGTATGGGAACATCTCATCTCCGGGAGTATTTATATCCTGTCCGAGATTTTCCGGTTCACTCCATTCATCCCCCTCATTTGCACGGGTAACCATCCAGATATCTTTTCCCCCCACAGAACCACTCATATCAGAAACAAAATAAAGGGTCTGATTATCGGGAGAAATCGCCGGATGTGCAATCACTATGCTATCTGTAAGAATAGGGACTTTATTGGGTTTGGTCCATTCCAACCCGGATTTTCTTGAGGTATAGATCTGACATCCCAGTTGTTCGTTCTTCCCTTTTGGACAACGGGTAAAATACAGGGTTGTGAAATCATGCGAAATATTGGGTGTACCATCATCAGCCTGGGTGCTGAATTCTTCACCCATAGGTACCGGTGTACTCCATTTTCCTTTACGATCCTGTCGACTCACAAAAATATCCGTAAAGTTTTCACCAGTGGCTCCGTGAGTTTCTTTTCCTGTTGCATCATCCCTTGTAGATGTAAAGTAAACGGTAGCATAATCATCAGTTCCAAAAGCAGGGCTGAAGTCTCTTTCACGGGAATTAAAATACCGCATGATCTCGATTTCGTATCCGAGAGGATTCTCGATCCATTCCACAGCAAGCTGGCAGGATCGGATACCATTCTCAGCACGCGGATCATCAGGAACCAGTTCCTTATATTTCTTGAACTGTTCAGAAGCCTCTTCATATTCTTCATTCATCATTAACATTTCTGCATAACGAAGAAATATCTGAGGGTCCTGAAAATCCAGATTAATGGCCTTGCGGTACCATACCTCCGCTTTTCTCGCTTCCCGGAGGATCCTGTAGCATTCCGCAATCTTAAAAACGATTTCACTTCTTTTAGTCCTTTCCTTAATCTTATTATAAGCCTTTTTATACAGGTCAATCGCTTCATAATATTCTCCGGCCTCATAAGCAGCATTAGCTTTGAAGTCTTTCGATTTCCTCTGCGAATAGGCTTCTCCTGCTGTAAACAGCATGATCACTATCAGTAAAAACCTGAAGATATTTTTCATATCGTTAATGTATATTTAGCGGCATGTCCTTACTGATGAACTATATACCATTCATCTCCATACCATAATAATTGGTAAAAATAAATCTTTTTTTACGATTGAAAAAACAAGTTTTTCATCGTTGAATATTAACGATAAGAGAGCCTAAATGTTGTTTAAAAAATTATCGGCTAAACAATAATTCTCTGTATTTAGGTAAGGGCCAGATCTCATCATCCACAGTCAATTCAAGTTTATCAACATGGTAACGAATGTCATCGAGAAAAGGAAGAACGGTTTCTGAATACTTATTGGCTTTTTCTTCAGTGTCCATAATCTTATTGGCAACCTTACGGGCTTCTATCATTTCCTTTACTTTGGCCTTGATGTAAGAAATATGACCCGATATTTCTTTGATCAATTCGATCCTGGCACCGGCAATTTCTTTGAATTCCTTTTCATCAAAAAGTTCTTTTAAGCCGGTGACATTCTCGATCAGTGTTGTTTGATATTCAATAGCAATCGGTACAATATGGTTCATAACCAGGTCACCCAGAACTCTTGATTCAATCTGGATTTTCTTGGTATAGGTTTCAAGTTTAACATCAGTACGGGCATGCAGTTCTTTTTTAGTCATAACTCCCTGCCGTTCGAACAATTCAATAGATTCTTTTGATAAATAGGCTCTCAATGCAGTGGGTACATCTTGCACATTGGTAAGCCCTCTTCTTTCTGCCTCTTTTATCCATTCCTCACTGTAATTATTGCCGTCAAAACGAATATTTTTAGATTCAATAATGTATTTTCTCAACACCTGGAAGATAGCCTCATCCTTTTTGGTACCTTTATCTATTATCGCATCCACTTCCTTTTTAAAATCTGTCAACTGATCGGCAACACAGGTGTTTAAAACCATCATTGCGCTTCCGCAGTTGGCAGAAGATCCCACTGCCCTGAATTCAAATCGATTACCGGTAAAAGCAAAAGGAGAAGTACGGTTTCTGTCGGTATTGTCCAACAATATCTCAGGAATTTTACCAATATTAAGCTTGAGCTCAGTCTTTTCATCCGGAGTCATCTTTCGTGATGAAACTTTTTCTACAATTTCATCCAGCATTGCACTCACCTGTGATCCGAGGAAAGTAGATATGATAGCCGGGGGGGCTTCATTGGCACCCAGGCGGTGTGCATTTCCTGCTGATACAATACTTGCCCTGAGAAGATCCTGGTTTTTATACACCGCCATCACAGTATTCACCAGGAAGGTCAGAAATCTCAGGTTAGTTCTGGGTGTTTTACCCGGTGAGAGAAGGTTTGTCCCGGTATCGGTTGAAAGAGACCAGTTATTGTGTTTACCGGATCCATTCACATCCTTGAAAGGCTTTTCATGAAACAGTACCCGAAAATTATGCTTTCTGGATACTCTCTTGGCAATGTCCATGATCAATAAATTATGATCAACAGCCAGGTTTGTTTCCTCATATATCGGAGCACATTCATATTGATTCGGTGCTACCTCATTATGCCGGGTTTTTACCGGAATGCCTAATTTATAAGCCTCAATCTCAAAATCATACATGAAAGCTTTCACCCTTTCCGGGATGGAGGAGAAATAATGATCATCAAGTTGTTGATCCTTGGCAGAAGCATGTCCCATTAGGGTCCTTCCGGTAAGCATCAGATCTGGACGTGCATGGAATAATGCCTCATCGACCAGAAAATACTCCTGTTCCCATCCAAGATTTGAATTTACACGGGTCACATTTCTATCGAAATACTGAGCTACCTCCGTAGCAGCCTTATCAACTGCAAACAATGCCTTGAGCAAAGGTGTCTTTGAATCAAGACTATCGCCGGTATAGGAAACAAAAATAGTAGGGATGGAAAGGGTATTTCCAATAATAAAGGCAGGAGAAGTAGGATCCCATGCAGTATATCCTCTGGCTTCGAATGTATTTCTCAATCCTCCGCTTGGGAAGGAAGATGCATCAGGTTCCTGCTGTGCCAGCAATTTTCCCCTGAAATTTTCTACAACTCCTCCATCGGGAGCATGTTCAATAAATGCATCATGCTTTTCTGCAGTTCCGTCGGTTAGTGGATGAAACCAGTGAGTATAATGCGTAACACCGCGCTCCATAGCCCAGGCCTTCATTCCGGAAGCTACCTGATCGGCAATCTTCCTGTCAATTCTCGTTCCCTTTTCAATTGCCTCCATTACCTTTGAATAAGCTTCTTCGGAAAGATATTTCCTCATTTTATGATAATCAAAAACACTGATCCCAAAGTAATCCGAAATCTTCGGAGATGGAGATTCAACAAATTTCGGCTCATGATTGAAAGCCTCTTTTAAAGCATCAAAACGAACTAGGGCCATGGTTAATAATTTTTTAGTTTTATGAAGTTAAAATTGAGCGTAAAGATATAGATTTTTACCATACCCATCCTTTTTCTTATGTTTTTTCATAATTTTTAAAAATATTTTATGAATTAACAATCTTTTCAGGGGGCAGTATAAAAAATTTATGATTTTAATAAATAGCATTAGACATCAGTCTAGGACCCTGAGCCTTATTTTCGGCGTAGAACTCCAAGGTACCGAGTTTACGAGCTTCATAACCGCAGCTCCGATTGCTATCGGAGCGGAGGAGGATTAAAAGAGAATCGTTTTTTTTAAAACACAGCATTGTCTATATTAGAAGGCATTATAACTTAAGCCCCACGAATATGAACATAATTGACATAACCGGCGCTGCAGGCGTGTTCCTTATACTTCTGGCATATTTTCTCCTTATTACAAAGAGATTACATAAAGAAAGTATGATCTATCTTTTGATGAATGCCATAGGGGCAGGTCTGGCCTGTACTGCCTCAATTTTACTGAATTACTGGCCGTTTATAATACTGGAGGGCGCCTGGACGGGAGTGTCGGTTTATGGTATCTATGAATTGAATAGAGGAAGGAGGGGTGAGGGGGAGAAGATAATGAGGTAGGATAATGGGGTGGGTTAATGGGGTGAAGAGAGAGCGGGTATACATTAATGGACTTACTATCAGATAACAATATTTATAAGTTCAGAACTCCTGACCCCATCTCAAGGGATCAGGTAGTTACGCTTTCTTTATCGCAGACAAAAAATGTCGTAAATTAGCCTGAAAAAAAAGTAGTTGAATCCAGGGCGGTTCCGGCCATCGTGGATACCCACTGATTACCGCTTACTTTGAACACTGCCAATAACAGTTAGATACCTGGATATGCGGA
>CAZGTU010000095.1:0-17064 GCA_964528675.1 uncultured Bacteroidaceae bacterium | reverse complement strand
AGAGGGAGTTCTGAAATACTGAACCATTTGACATTTTTAGCATCATCGCCAGCCTTGGGTTCCAGGTTACCTTCACCTGTTAATGCGAGAAAAGCAACGGTGATTATCCTTCCCCGCGGATCCCGGTCAGGTTCGCTATAAACCCTGAATTGTTCCATGTCAAGCTCAAGACCGGTTTCTTCCTTCAGTTCACGGTGGGCACCTGCATCCACTGTTTCATCCTCCTCAATAAAACCTCCGGGAAGAGCCCACATGCCTTTGAAAGGATCATTTTTTCGTTCTATAAGAAGTATATTTAAATGAGTTTTGCTTTTATCAATGATGATGCAATCGGCACTCACTGCCGGGCGGGGGTAATCATAGCAATATTTTCTATCTTTCATAAACGATTTTTAAATCCTTATAGCCAGAAATGTGATATCATCTACCTGCTCAAGCTTGCCCTTCCAGCCGGCAATGACCTGTTCCAGGTTTTTCTTCTGATCCTTCATAGGCATACTCTCAAAAGAAAGCAGAGTTTCTCTCAATCGTTTGTAGCCGAATTTCTTTTCGTGTTCGCCTCCAAACTGATCAGCAAGACCATCGGAAAATATATACACCACATCTCCTTTTTCAACTACAATATGATTATTGGTAAAATCCTCGGCTTTATCTGTAGGTTCAACAGATTTTCTGTCAGGTTGCACAACAAATAATCTGGACTTTTCTGATTCAAGTGCAGGTTCTTGTTCCTTTCCGTTAACAACCAGCATATTTTCAGATTTTCTTACGAGATACATGGGACTGCGGGCTCCAGTAAATTCAATTTGTGATTTATCTTCATTATAAACACAGAGAGCAATATCCATTGCATCTTTAACATCCACAGAACCGGTAAGTTTTAAAGTCTCTGTGAGATATTCATTCAGGGCACTCACAATTTTATCTGCCCTGGTCAACTCGTAGTCAATAATTGCCCGGTTCAAACCATCATAACCAATAATGCTCATTAAAGCCCCGGGTATCCCATGACCTGTACAATCTACCACAGCGAACATTTTTTTTATACCTCTCTGCTCTCTCTGTTCAACCCAGTAAAAATCACCACTAACCATTTGTTTGGGTTGAAAAACAATAAAATAATCTTTCAGTATTTCCTGTACTTTATCCGGAGCAGGTAAAATAGCCGTCTGGATACGTTCAGCATATCCATAGCCTTCGGTTAATTTCCTGTTCATTCCGTCCAGTTCAGCTTTTTGCTTTCTCAATAGAATACTGGCTCTTTTCCTGTCATTATAATACTTAAGGATTATAAACAATAATATTAAGATTATAATAACAGCTACTATTAAAATCAGGTTATCATATCCGGAAACCTGATTTTCCTGTTGTAAAAAAACAAGAGCTGAATAATTATCCGGGCTTGCAATAAGGTGAATCATTAGGCTGAATTTTAATGTTTTTTATCGATAACCCCGGGTAGCAAATCCCGCAGGTATATGTTTTTCTCGGGCTGTTATACTCAATACAGGAATATCTGATCTTGATACCATTTGTTGAGCATAACTTCCGGTAAGCAATGCCATGCTTCCCCGTTGACTGGTCATTATTGCCACAAGATCAGCATCAACGGCATTGCAGTAGTTTTGTACCAGTGAAACTGTACTTTCTCCAACAAGTTTTTTAACCACGGGTTTAAATCCTTTGCGTTTTGCGAAATCATGACTTTGCTGAAGATAAGCATTCAATCTGCTGGTATCCTGTTTGTTTCTCGAGGTTGTTACAGATATCAGATGTACTTCAGATTTAAAAATTTCTGCGAGTTCAAGAGCCTTTGGGACTTTTTGGCGGGTATCCACGTGCAATCTCACCGGGATAACGATTCTCTTAATATCTTCCGGAGTTTTTTTGCGTACCGTAATTACAGGGTCCTCAGTGGAAGAAATAATTTTATATGCATTACTTCCGATAAAAAATTCCTCAAATCCGGAAGCACCATGAGTAGAAGCACAGATCATGCTGTCTTTGTATGATTCCGTTTGTTCTACAATTTCCTGGTATATTTTCCCTTTTTTGATAATAAATCTCAATTTTGAATCGTGAGATAACCCAGGTCGATATTTCTCTATTAATTTCTCAAATTCATATTCAGCATATCTGTGCTCTTCTTCGAAAGTTCCCGGACGATAATCTCCGCTGCTTTTCTGTACATAAACCATTTGAATGTTCACAGTGGTTTTTTTTGCAAATAAAATTGCCATTTCCAGTCCCTGGATTGATTCAGCAGAAAAATCTACCGGTACAATTATAGTTTTCATCGTTGTTTGATTTTTTTTCAGGATTATGTTTCTTTTATCAGGTTCAGAATTACAGAATTCTTAAAACCCTATCATATGTTAACGAAATGAAAACAAAACAGGTTACATAATCATCAACATGTATTACCAAGGTTCACAGAAGCTGTTCGCCAAGTTACGGATAATTTTAAAAATCGCCCTTAAAATGGCAAATCAGTTTATCCACAGCTTTCCTTTTTCCTGTATTCTAATTCAATTCTTTTCAAAATTTCCGCCAAAATTTCCTATTTTTACGCTCCCAAACAGGAAAATGGGCAAAATAAGATCCATCCGATAATTCTTAATCGCTGGATTTTATATAAAAAAGTGAATTATTACCACTTTAAATTATTGAAAAACAAGCCTCACATCCTGGATTACTATTGAAATTAATAATTTTTCTCAATATGAAAGAAGTAGTTATTGGCATTGACATAGGAGGAACTTTTACAAAATTTGGTTTGGTTAGTCTGGATGGAGAAATTCTTGAAGAAAATTCTATTCCGACTGATAAACATGATGATATTGAACCTTACCTTGATGAGTTGAAAAAAACAATTGACAAAACATTTTCAAAAGATAGTTATAAAATCAAGGGTATAGGTATCGGAGCTCCCAACGGAAACTACTATAAGGGTACAATTGAATATGCTCCTAATCTAAAATGGAAAGGAGTGGTGAAATTAAGTGAACTTTTCCAATCAAAATTCGACCTGCCGACAGTTGTCACCAATGATGCCAATGCCGCAGCTATGGGAGAAATGCTATATGGAGGAGCAAAAGGAATGAAAAATTTCTTAATGGTGACTTTAGGAACAGGGTTAGGTAGCGGTTTTGTGGCCAATGGTCAAATGATTTACGGACATGATGGTTTTGCCGGAGAGCTGGGGCACACAACCGTTGATCCCGATGGCAGGCAGTGCAACTGCGGAAGAAAAGGGTGTCTCGAAACTTATGTGTCTGTTACAGGAATTGAAAGAACAGTTTTTGAATTACTTGCTAACGAGACGGAAGACAGTGAACTAAGAAAATACAGCTTTAATGAACTAGATGCTATCATGATCAGTAATGCTGCAGAAAAAGGGGATAAGCTGGCCTTAAAAGCCTTTGAAGAAACAGGGCGTATTTTAGGTTTGAAACTCGCAGATGCCATGGCTCATACAAGTCCGGAAGCAATTTTCATTTTTGGAGGTCTCGCAGGAGCAGGAGACCTCATTCTGGAACCAACCAAAAAGTATTTTAACCATTACGTGTTAAAAATCTATCAGGGAAAACCTGCTATTCAACTGTCAGCTCTGCAGGGCAAGAATATTGCTATTCTTGGTGCAGCTGCATTGATGTGGAATGAATTGTCTTAGGGTTCTGTAGATTCTTTAATTTCTACATTGATTTCAAGTTCCCAGTTCGCACGGACATTAATTTCACCAGGATAATACTGGACTTTTTCCGGTTGGATTCCTTTTAGATAATTCCCGGTATCCCACTCTTCATTTTCATTACGATCATAAATTAATTTTAATTTATATTTGCCAGGCTCCATGTAATCAAATACTACTTGCTCTTTAACTGGTAATGCTTGCTCTCTTAAAATTTCATTATTGGTGTCCAAAAGCTGAACAACAAGAGGTGTGATTACGGTATCCGGATTAACAATTAGGCTTCCGTAATATTCTTCTTCACGAACTGAAAATCCAACATCAATGGTATCATTGGTAGCTCCATATACATCCTCAAAAGCACCGGGATAAGCAACAAAATGATAGCTGGTTTGTGGCTCCCAGTCCTTATCAAAGATCACGGTTCTGATGTTTAAGGAATCTTTATAAATATCATAAGGCTCCCTGAATTCAAGGGTATCATCAACAATTTTATAAAATTCAATCCGGCTGGAGTCAATACTTTTCACCGGTGTTTCGGAAATAAATCTCGATGTGGCATTTAATTCAAGAATTGCCCGGTTACGAATGGTCTCAATCTTCATTTGTTCTTCTTCTATTTCTTCTTCCCTGGAACGAGCCGGTTCCCTGTAGGTAAAATTGAGGGTATCTTTCTGCCATACTTTTTGATTCATAGAGTCTGTTACAACATAGTTCATTAATATCTGGATGCTATCCATTTGTATTACCTCTTCATTTACAACCCATAAAACAAACTTTTTTTTCTCTTCACCGGTTTCTTCCATGTACCAATCCTGACTCCCGGGCTTTAATGAACGATATGAAAAACTATCGGTCACCGGCAGATTAAAGTTAAAATCTATTTTCCTTTTTGTTTCACGGTTATAATCTGATAGAAACTGGCTTTCACTATCCTCGGTAAATAAAAAAAGATCGACGAAAATTCTGTCCGAAGCAGGCTTTTCTGTTTCTATCATCAAACTGTCTTCTTCCAGGTTTACGAGATTAACCGTGTCGGAAAGAGTTACTGTATCAGCCAGGGGATCAGGAATACTATCTAAAACAAGTGAGTCAACTTCCTCAATCTTTGAAAAAAATTCCGGGTTAATAATAATAGTAGTATCCAAAAATGCTATTTGCTCATTCGGAAGATCAAAAAGGAAATTATTATTCGCATCATTCAATGCAAATAATTTAAAAGTATCGGGCTTCAGATTATTTATCCTGTATGTTCCTTCTTTTGTAGACTTTCCAATATAAACAGGTATTTCTTTATAAACAACAGAATCATAAAGATTATCATAAAGCATTATGGTCACGGGTTCTTCCGGGGGTTCAAGGTTAAAAGCCCTTAGTATTTCCCCTCCAATTGACAGAGAATCAAGATAATTGCCAGTGGAAAATACAAATTCATAATTTGTTAGTTCATTCCCTTCATTATTATCTTTTATCGCAGCGCCAAAATTTAAAGTATAAGTTGTACTGTCCCTCAATTCATTTTCCAATTCAATTAAAATTGATTTCCCTCTCATCCTCACATCTGGCCGGTTTTCCAGGGGTGGAGAAATAACAAGTTCCTGATTAACATTATCCAGTCGAATAAATTCATTAAAGTTTATTTCTATTCTCTGACCTTCAAAATTAACGGAATAATTCTCCGGTTCGCTACCTGTTACTACAGGAGGATCTTCATCAACGGGTCCTCCCGTTAAAGAACCCATCTTTGCACAGCTACCGGCTATAAAAAGGAAAACTAACAGAACTGGTAAATATCTAATAAAGAATTTCAAGGCCTGGAATAATTTTTTATGAAAGACAAAACTACAAATTTTTGTAAAGACAATAATTCTTTATGGTGTACTAACGAAAGATCGATTGAAATTGTATTTGCTTGCAATTATTTTTTTATGTAAATCAATAACTTCAATATAGTTACATTTTTAATTAATTTTTTTATTCACAAATCATTATTTTCGTAGCTTTGCCAACGTCATTAAAATACCTGAGCTATGTTAATTTGCAGTATCGTTTGGGATGTTGATCCCTGGCTGGTAAAAATCGGTGATAATTTTGGAATCCGCTGGTACGGATTACTTTTCGCCAGTGCCTTCCTTTTTGGATATATAATCTTTAACCGCTTTTTTAAAAAACAGGGGTTCTCAACTGAACTACTTGATAAACTTACGATCTATGTTGCTTTAGGTACAATAATCGGGGCTCGACTGGGACATTGCCTCTTTTATGATCCCGAATATTACCTGCAAAATCCTCTCGAGATCTTAATGGTGTGGAAAGGAGGACTTGCAAGCCATGGGGGAGCATTAGGCATTTTGATTGCATTATGGTTGTATACCAAACATACCGGTATTTCTTTCCTCTGGATAATTGACAGGGTAAGTGTGGTTGCAGCACTTGGCGGATTTTTCATTCGTATGGGGAATCTTATGAACTCCGAAATATATGGAAGACCAACAGATCTTCCCTGGGGGTTCAAATTCGTAAACGATCGAAGCAGAATTAATTTTTATGATTCTGAAACAGGGGAGTTACTTGGAAAGCATCTCCCCTGTCATCCGACTCAAATCTATGAGGGACTGAGCTATCTCCTTATTTTTATAGTATTATTTTGGTTATTAAGAAGATATGGCAACAAATTAAAAGAAGGGGTTGTTTTTGCCTGGTTTCTGATTTCTGTATTCACAGCACGCTTTTTTATCGAATTTGTCAAATTTGAACAATCGGATTTTGAAATCAATATGGTTGAAAAGTTTAATATAAACATGGGGCAACTTTTAAGTATTCCCTTTGTTTTATTCGGTATCGGTCTACTTATCTGGGTAGGTAAAAAAGGAAAATATACACAAAAACCGAAAAAGGCTTAAAAACATCAGGAAAATAGAAGTTTTATGGGTGCTTCTGAAGTTGAATTTTCAACATTATTATTTGCATTTCTGCTGACATTATTTGCCGGTTTGTCCACCGGAATCGGCAGTGCTATGGCCTTTTTCACCAAATCTACAAATACAAAATTCCTTTCTATTTCTCTTGGTTTCTCTGCAGGAGTCATGATTTACGTTTCCATGGTAGAGATTTTCCAGAAGGCAAAAGAATCACTCATCTCGGAATTTGATGAAAAAACAGGCACCACATATGCAGTTATCGCTTTTTTTGCCGGCATAGCTATTATTGCATTAATAGACAAGATCATACCCTCCGCCGAAAATCCACACGAAATCCGAAAAGTAGAGGATGTAAAAGATCCTTCAAAAACCGAAAATGACAAGAAATTGTATCGAATGGGGGTATTCACTGCTTTGGCCATTGCTATTCATAATTTCCCGGAAGGCCTTGCCACTTTTGCCGCAGGCCTTACAGATCCAACCATTGCCATACCTATTGCTGTGGCCATTGCTATTCATAATATCCCCGAAGGAATTGCAGTTTCAGTTCCTATTTCTTATGCCACCGGTAGCAGAAAAAAAGCATTCTTTCTTTCATTCCTGTCAGGTCTTGCTGAACCCGTTGGGGCAGTGGTCGGTTACTTCCTGCTAAGAAATATTTTCAATGATACGGTTTTCGGAGTACTCTTTGGAATGGTCGCAGGAATTATGGTATTTATATCTCTCGATGAACTTCTCCCCACAGCCCGGGAATATGGTGAACATCACCTGGCTATTTATGGTCTAATATCCGGGATGGTTGTTATGGCAATCAGCCTGTTATTGTTTCTGTAGATTATAATACTCTTTACACAAATTTTTCAGGCACAATAATTGCATTAATTCAGAAATTTTAGTTTTTTGCATTAATTTGGTTTAAATAAAAATAAGGGGGTGGTTATATGGAATATATTATCAGATTTTGGAATGAGCTGGTTGATTTAACTGTAGAGATGGCTCCTTATCTAATGCTGGGATTTCTTTTCGCAGGAATGCTTTATGCTTGGTTTCCGGCTGCTAAAATGACGAAATATCTGGGGAAAAATAATGCAGCCTCAGCCCTTAATGCAGCAATACTGGGAGTTCCTCTTCCGCTTTGCAGTTGTGGCGTCATCCCAACAGGAGTTTCCTTTTATAAAAACGGAGCATCCAAAGGATCGGCGGTATCTTTCCTTATATCTACACCTCAGACCGGTGTGGATTCCATTATGGTAACCTGGTCTCTTCTGGGTTTACCAATGGCTATTATCCGACCTATTATTGCACTTTTTACAGGTGTTTTTGGAGGTATATTAACCAACAGGCTTGAAAATAAAAAGGAAAGCATACCCGGTGACTCCATCGAAGAAAGCATTGAACCTAAGAAAAAGATCGGAATAAAAGGAATGCTGAGGTATGCCTTTGGGGATTTTTTGGAAGATATTGTGAAATGGCTGGTAATTGGACTGTTAATTGCCGCTCTCATTGCAGTAATCATACCTGATGATTTTTTCCTTAGATACCTGTCTAATGATTACCTCAGCATGCTTATAATCCTGGTGGCATCCATACCTCTCTATGTCTGTGCTACAGGGTCAGTACCTATTGCAGCAGTTTTAATGATGAAGGGACTTTCACCCGGAGCTGCAATTGTTTTCCTCATGGCGGGTCCGGCAACTAATGCAGCAACCATCTCGGTAATTGGAAATTCATTGGGAAGAAAAACCCTTTTCCGTTACCTCGCATCCATAATCGGAGGTGCCCTTTTATTCGGTATACTGGTAAATGAATTACTCCCAAGGGAATGGTTCACTTCAGCGATTCAACACCTCCATGGTGAAGGACATGATCATGATATATTACCTTACTGGTTACAGGTGGGGAGCGCTATCCTTTTAACTCTTGCGATTATCAATGGATTATACCGGAAATACATTCTTCCTCGCTTCGAAAAACCCATAATTAAACCAGAAACCTTAAATTTTAGTAATATGACAACAAAAATCAAAGTAGAAGGAATGACATGCAATCATTGTAAAATGAATGTCGAAAAAGGAATAGAAAAAATTGAAGGCGTTAAAGAAGTCTCAGCAAATATAAATAATGGTGAAGTACTGATTGAAGGAGAAAAGTATGACCTGGAAAAAATCCAGAAAGAGGTAAATGACCTGGGTTATACATTTGCAGGAAAAATTTGAAGGGACAGCTTCTAATTTTTTTGTTCATTTGACGGAAGTCCTTTTTTCCTTATCTTTGCGTCCCTAAAAACGAAACCATAAAATCCTACAATCATGTATAAAGTAGTACTTTTACGCCACGGAGAAAGCGAATGGAACCTTTCTAACCGTTTTACAGGCTGGACCGATGTAGACCTTACAGAAAAAGGAATAAAAGAAGCAACCGATGCAGGAAAAACATTAAAAGAACAAGGTTTTACCTTTGATATTGCATATACATCGGTATTGAAAAGAGCGCTCAGAACAATGTGGATTGCACTTGATCAGATGGATCTTCTCTGGATTCCCTTTGTGAAGAACTGGCGGTTAAATGAAAGGCATTATGGTGCTCTTCAGGGGTTAAATAAAGCAGAAACTGCAGCAGAACATGGAGAGGAAAAAGTTCTTATCTGGAGAAGAAGTTATGATGTTCCTCCCCCTGCACTTGAAAAATCCGATGAGCGCTACCCTGGTAACGATCCTCGATATGCAGATATGGACGAAAAAGATATTCCAACAACCGAGTGCCTTAAAGATACCGTGGAGCGATTTCTGCCTTTCTGGCACGAAACCATCGCTCCTGCTATTAAAGAAGGAAAAAAAGTATTGATTGCCGCTCATGGTAACAGTCTTCGTGCACTTGTTAAATATCTGGACGATCTTAGTGAAGAGGAAGTGATCAAATTAAATATTCCAACCGGGCTTCCCCTGGTTTACGAACTTGATGAAGATCTTAACCCTATTAAGAGCTATTATATAGGTGATGAAGAAGAGGTGAAAAAAGCAATGGAAGCCGTTGCTAATCAGGGAAAAGCGAAGAAATAAATTCTTTTTTGTGATTTTGCTTTATCAAAAGAACAGACCCCAGGGATTTTGAAAACCCCCTGGGGTCTGTTCTTTTTTACTTTCGGATATAAAAACTATTTTTGCAAAAAAATCAACTTTTGAATTCACGACCAAAAGTTATCATCAAGGCATCGTGGGTCAGCATCATTGGAAACCTCATTCTGGCTGTCCTAAAGATTTTTCTGGGTTTACTTTCAGGAAGTCTGGCTGTGGTGGCCGATGGCATTGATTCTGCCTCGGATATCGCTACATCTTTTATTACCCTGCTGACAGCCAGATTATTAAACCGGCCTCCAAATATTAAGTTCCCTTATGGATATGAAAAGGCAGACACTGTTGCTACCAAAGTCTTATCCTTCATCATTTTCTTTGCAGGGGCAGAACTGGCAATTTCAACCGTGAGGAGGATTATTAGCGGTGAAATTCCAGACCTTCCCTCCATGCTGGCTATTTATGTGACCGTTTTTTCAATTGTTTCAAAATTCATCCTTTCAAGATACCTTGTTAAAACAGGTGAGAACAATAATTCAGCTATGCTTGAAGCCAACGGTAAAAATATGCAAAATGATGTGATCATTTCCTTATCCGTTCTTACCGGCCTGGTCTTCACTTTTATTTTTGATTTGCCTGTAATTGATATGATAACCGCCCTCGCCGTGAGTGTATGGATCATGAAAGTTGCCATACAGATCTTCTTTAAAACCAATATTGAACTTATGGACGGGCTGAAAGATCCCGTTCTGTATTGTGAACTCTTCAATGCGGTTAAAAAAGTTCAGGGTGCCCATAACCCTCATCGCGTAAGGGTAAGAAAAATAGGTAACTATCATATGATATCCATGGATATAGAAGTTGAACCTCTTCTTCAGGTATATAAAGCCCATGAAATTGCTCAAAAAGTAGAGCATGAGATCAAAAAAAACCTCCCCAATGTTTACGATATCGTAGTCCACATTGAACCTCTCGGAAATGTTGAGAAAGGAGAAAAGTTCGGGTTGAGAGAAAAAGATGTTGAAGATCTGAATAATGGAGATTGATACCCCTGTTTTTAATTCCTTTCTTTACATTGAGTTATTAATTTCTTACTTTTATCAAGTCTAAATAAGCAGGGTGTTGCCCTAACTCTAAAAAATTATAAATAATTAGTGAATGAATATTACAAAAGATATGAAAATGGCAGAGGTGATCCATCTGAACTACTCACTTCTGCCTGTGATTACAAGATTTGATATTGACCTTGGTTTTGGGGATAAAACAGTGGAAGAAGTCTGCCGTGATAATGAGATTAACCTGGATTTCTTTATTGAAATAACAAACTCATTCATTAACGAGGATTATATTCCTCAAAAGGAACTCGACTCCTTCCCCCTTAGCCTCATCGTTAAATATCTCGAAAAGACCCACGATTATTACCTGAGTGAAAAAGTCCCGGAATTGGAAGAAATGATAGACCGTATGGTCAAACTTTCGGGCGCAGATGCTAAAAAGTCAGAATTGCTGATGAACTTTTTTAAAGAGTACAGAGAAGAATTAAAGAATCATATTGAAAAAGAGGAATTAAAAGTTCAACCTTACATTATTGAAATCGAAAAAGCCTATGAAAAAGGAATGCTGAATGAACCCCTAAAGGAAGCTATTTTAAATTATTCCATAAATGATTTTGCCAATGAGCATGATAATGTGGAAGAAAAACTATATGACCTTACCAACATTATCATTAAATACATGCCTCCATGTCCGGATAAAGCTCTTACCAACAGAATCCTTATGGAACTATTCAGACTTGAAAAAGATCTTAACGCGCATGCTGAGCTGGAAGATAAAGTCCTGATCCCAAAAGTTTCGATCATGGAAGAAGAACTATTAAAGAAGGGTTGAAAAAATGAACAGGATCAAATTTATAGTGGCGGAAAAGTCTTATCTTTTGCGTAAGGGTATCGTTTCGGTTATCAATAGAATTGACCATGCAACGGTGGTAAGAGAGCTTGATAATCTTGGTCAGATAAATTCAGAAATTCTCGCCTATCATCCTGATTTTATCGTTTTAAACCCAAATCTGCTACCTGACAATAAAAAATACATGAACTTTGAAATAAAAACTGATCTTAAAACAAACGTTATTGCTTTGAGCTCTTCTCCTCCTTTCAGGAAAGGACTTCTTGAAAAGTTTGCTCTTGTCCTGGATATAAATGATCCCAAAGAAATTCTCTTTGAAAAACTCGACTCCCTCGTAAATAATTCGAATTCTCATAGAAGCATTGCTCAACAGAATACGGAACTAAGTGAAAGAGAAAAAACCATTCTTAAACATGTAGCCAGGGGAGAAACAAATAAAGAAATTGCTGAAAACCTCTTTCTTTCAACTCATACGGTAATTACCCACAGAAAAAACATTACTGCCAAACTGGGTATTAAAACTATCTCCGGTCTTACTGTATATGCCATACTGAACAACCTTGTAAGTCTTGAAGAAATAAAAGAATAAATATATGCCATAAAAGTTAAATATTGTGCAGAACAATCCTTATGTAAGATTAATTGTTAATGGAAACAAAGAACTTTCCAAAATAAGATAAATACTTTTCGAAGTGAGCCCAGCTATAAACTTCAAAAAGATTTGAAAGAGCTGAGATCTATATTTTTTTAAAAAATTCAACTTAATTACCTTAGCAAAAATTGTAGTAAATTAAACTTCCGGATATATGAAAATGCGCGAAAACATAACATTATCTCTCGCAATTTTTGACAGTTTAAAAAAAGGAGTAGCCATTTTTCAGGGAGAAAGAATTTACGCGCAAAACACAGCATTCAAAAATCTTTTCAGATTAAACAAATCAAATCATCAAAATTTTTTAGCTCTCCTTAAGGACCAACATGCCTTACTCATTTCTTATCCCGAAAAAGATATTATTTCTTCAATAAAAACACCTGCCAAAAAAATCCTTGAGCGACAGGAGTTTGAAAATGAAGTCTGGCAGGTAACAGACAATCTGCACGGGGAATGCTGGTATGGCAATTTTTCAGGGGAATTAATTCAGATAGGGGATCAAAGCTATTACGTAATTTATGTGGATGACATCAGCGAAAGTTATCTTGCAAAAGCAAAGTTAAAAACCGAAACAAAATTCTTTTATGATGTTATAAATGCCCTGCCTGTGATGCTTACCATTTACAATCCTGAACTGGATGAAATCTATCTTAATAAAGCGATCGAAGATATAATCGGATGGACGAATGAAGATACGAAAAACAAAAGCATTATGAACCTTGCATACCCTGATCCGGAATACCGGAAAAAAATTGCAGCTTATATGAGATCTGCAAAAGAGGGATTTGCAGATATAATTATGCGTACAAAGGATGGCAGAGATATTATAACCAGTTGGGCAAATGTAAAATTATCTGACGGGAGACAGATAGGAATAGGTCTGGATATAAACAAACAAAGAGAAATAGAAAAGCAGGTAAAGGAAAGCGAAGAAAAATTCCGAAACCTGGCTGATAATATTTCTCAATTGGCCTGGATTGCAGATGAAAATGGGGATATTTTCTGGTATAATAAACGATGGTTCGACTATACGGGAAAAAGTCTGAAAGAAAGCCGGGGAAGGGCTTATAAAAAATTAATTCATCCGAGGTACCAGAAACAGGTTGAATCATTTTACCAGAATTGTATACAAACAGGAAAAATATGGGAAGACTCATTTCCTATTAGAGGAAAAAATGATGAGTATCGTTGGTTCCTTTCCCGTGCATTGCCAATTAAAAATGAAAATGGTAAAATTAAAAGCTGGTTTGGGACAAATACAGATATCACGGAATTAAAAAATCTTCAGGATAGGCTGATCGAAGCCAATGAAAAAGCTGAAAACGCTGTTTTAATGCAGAAAACTTTTATTCAGAATATTTCTCATGAAGTCAGGACTCCCATGAATTCTATCCTGGGTTTTACGGAACTCCTTGAAAAATCCATTTCAAATCCTGAAGATAAAGAGTACTTGGAATCTATTAGTTATAATGGAAGACAGTTGCTGACATTAATCAATGACATAATTGATTTTTCCCGTCTCGATTCAAAAGATCTTAAACTCTCTTATGAGTCAGTTTCTTTAGAAAAACTTTTTCAGGAACTTGAAAATCAATTTGAAGCATTGGTATTACATTTTAAAAAGACGAACATTTCATTCAAGCTCAATATTAAACCTGAAGATCGGGATATATCAATTTATGCAGATCAGCACAGATTATCACAGGTAATGAATAATTTAATAAGTAATGCCGTAAAATATACTAATGAAGGATATATTGAAGTTGGTTATAAAGTATTGGAATCTCCCGATCGCATTATGTTTTTTGTTAAGGATACGGGTATAGGGATAGAGAAAAAATATGCACAACTAATTTTTAAACGATTTCATCAAACCGATCGTAAGCAGTTGCATGGAACCGGTCTGGGACTGGCTATCTGTAAACACCTTGTTAATTTATTCGGAGGGGAAATATGGTTTGAATCCACCGAGGGAAAAGGATCCTCTTTCTTTTTTACCTATCCTTTCGAAGAAATTCCACAAGACAAAAATGATAAAGCAACCCTGCAGGAAGCTGAAACTGTTCAACCGGACCTTACCGGTAAAACCATTCTGGTTGCTGAAGACGATGAGTACAGTTATAGTTTACTCGAAGCAATGATCTCTCCGACAAACGCCGGATTAGTCCATGCTATGGACGGAAAACAGGCCGTTGAATTCTTTAAGAACCATAAGCCTGATCTAGTATTTCTTGATATTCGCCTCCCGGAAATGGATGGTTATGAAGTTCTCGAAACCATTAAAAAAACAAATCATAAAACTCCTGTCATAGCTCAAACTGCTTATGCCATGCCTGAGGATAAAGCAAAAAGCCATACCAGTGGTTTTGATTTTCATACTACAAAACCCATCTCCATGAAAAAACTGTATATGATCCTGAATGCTTATTTAAAGAATAAGAATATTACCGAAGACCAATAATATTACCGACAATAAAATATATTGAATTTTCTTGCGTTTTAGAGTGAATTATTTCTTCGATACAACTATTGAAGACTGTTCAGAAGAATACTATATTTGTTTTCACAAATCAATAGAAAATGGAAAAAAAGAGTAATTCAGTAACTTATCTGACCATACTAATTGTAGCTCTTGGTATTGCTTTCATAATAGTTGGCTACCTTTGGTATAATCAAAAACAGGAAAGCGATCAAATCATTCTTCAGCTTGAAGAATATTCAGCTTTTATTGAAGAACAGAAAGATTCTCTTGAGATGGAGCTCAAAGATATCATTGTGCAATACGATTCTCTTATGACAGAGAATGATACAATTAATATGAAACTTACGGCTCAACAGGATAAAATAGAAAGTCTCCTCAGATTGAGAATGAGTGATGCAGAGAAAATCCGAAAATATGAAAAAGAGCTTGGTACCATACGAAAAGTGCTTCGCAGTTATATTGTACAAATAGACTCACTGAATACCAGGAACCAGATTCTTATGGCCGAAAATAAAGAACTAAGAAACCGTTCTACGGAGGTTGAAAATGTAAACAGGCAATTGTCTGAAGAAAAAGAAGAACTCATGGCCATAACAGATGATGCAAAAACACTTCTTGCCTCGGAGATCAACACCGTAGGCTTGAATAAAAGAAGCCGTGAGAAAGATAAGTTTAATAAAGTAGAGAAACTGAGAACAGATTTCATCGTCCGGAAAAATATGGTTGCAGAACCAGGCCCCCGTACCATTTATTTGCGTTTGATACGCCCTGATGGTGTGGTTTTAGGATCTACCCAGTCTGGAGTTATTGAAGTGGGAGAAGATCAAATTCCATTCTCAGCCAGCCGTGAGATCATTTATGAAAATGACGATATTCCTGTTTCTATCTATTGGGATAATAATGGTGACCTTGTAGCTGGAACTTACGAAGCGGAATTATATGAAAATGGCAAATTGATCGGTGAAACCGAATTCAGCCTGCGATAATTTATCTATTTCTTCTTAATCCTTTAAATCAATGAGAATAGGTATCATCATTGGCAGAATAGGAGGGGTGGATGGTGTAGCACTGGAAACCGAAAAATGGATTGAGGTCCTGAAACGAATGGGTCACAAGGTTTTTATCATTTCCGGGCAGTACCAGGGAAGAAAAATGGATCACGATACTGAAACCCTTGTACCGGAAATGTCCTTTCATTCCCCGGAAAGCTTCTGGAGTCAGAAAAAGGCTTTCTTTTTCCCGGAAACAAATCCTGATGAGCTTATCGAACATATTAACCTGTATTCCAAGATCATCTATAAAAGAATCATCAACTGGATAAGGGAGAATAATATTGATCTTATTATCTCAGAAAATGCTTCCTCCCTCCCCTCTCATCTTGAAATGGGCATTGCCATAAAAAATGCTGTGGAAAAAGTCGGGATACCAACCATCACCCACGATCATGATTTTGCCTGGGAAAGAAATGAACGCTATGTTTCTCCTCATGATGAAATTAATAGTTTCGTGGAAACTGTATTTCCTTTAAGGTCTCCATATTCCTTTCATGCAGTTATTAATACCAATGCGAAAAACAGCCTGAAAAAAAAATTTAACAGGGAATCCATTGTCGTTCCGAATGTTATGAATTTTGAGGTCCCGTTTGGCATTAAAACGGAAAAGAATGAATGTTTACACAAATACCTGGGGTACGATTGCAATAAAGATATACTACTGTTTCAGATTACAAGAATAGTGAGCAGGAAGGCGATTGAAGTTGCTATTCAATTAGTTCATAAGCTAGATAACAAAAATATCAAACTGGTAATTACCGGCAGTGCAGCTGATGATGAAGGAAATGTTTATTACAATAAACTTGTAAATCTTATCCATGAATTAAAACTTGGAGAACAGGTAAGGTTTGCCTCCGATCTTTTTCATAATAAGGGACTTTCTCAGAATGGTGATGTGCAGTTTTCTCTTTCCGATGCTTATGCCCAGGCTACTGCCTGTACCTATTTCAGTACTTATGAAGGTTTTGGAAATGCTTTTGTTGAAGCAGTTCTTGCAAAAAGACCGATTTTCGTAAATAATTATAAGCCGGTCTACTGGCCTGACATCGGCTCCAAAGGGTTCCGGACAGTAATGCTCGAAGACAACAAGCTTACAGATTACAAAGTTAAGCAAATGAAGGAAATCATAATGAACAAGTCACTGGCTAAAGAAATTGCTGAATATAACTTTGATCTCGGTAAAAAATATTTTTCTTATGACACCCTCGAAGAAAAACTCGAGCAGTTAATTGAAAAAGTATTTAATTGAATTCTTCCGGGAAAGAATTTTCATTTTAAACAAAATATTAA
>CAZGTU010000094.1:0-17741 GCA_964528675.1 uncultured Bacteroidaceae bacterium | reverse complement strand
TAATTTTTTGTACTTCCTGTACTAAACGGTGAGAAAAATCCAGGGAGGTTATTTGCCCACAAAGATAATCATTTGATTTACAATCTTGCAAGGAAAGCTTTAGTATTCCACTTTATAAGTCCATCTTTGTTGTTTTCAATGAAAAACAAAATTATAGCTTAATTCACTCGTACTAAAGTAATTTTCGTCCCATGTCTCCAGGAATAACCACTCACCATTCTTTGCCATGGCACTCAAAACATGATACTCCTGAGGTTCTACCCAGATCATACCTTTATAATCACTTTTTCTCGTGGCTTGCCAAATTCAACCTTATCGAAGGCTTCGGATGCTTTCTCCAATGGGAATTCGTTCTCTATTACAGGCTTCAGTTTTTTCTGCTCAATCAATGCCTCGAGCTCATCATAATCCTGAGCCTTTTTCCGCATATGGGATGAAGTCATCTTCCTTCCATAACGGATCCTGACCCAGAATGCCCGGAAGATCGTCCAGGGCATAAATAATGGTGAAGCATAAATACCGTCAGGTTTAAGAAGACGATGAATATCTTTGTTCGCCATCATTCCCCAGGCATCAAGAATAGCATCAAACTGAGTTCCTTCACTGATTGTATTATCACCGCTGTACCCGAACACCTCATCTGCTCCCAGTTTTCTGGCCAGCTCAAAATTCTCCTCACTGCAGGTGGCAGTTACGTGCGCCCCCATTGCTTTTGCTGCCTGAACTCCGAAATGTCCAACACCGCCGGTGGCTCCGTTAACAAGAATCTTTGTACCCTCCTGAACGCCGCATCTGCGTAAACCATTGAGTGCTGTAAGTGCCGCTATTGGCAATGATGCAGCCTCTTCAAACGAGAGCCATTCTGGCATTGCCCGGACGTCTTTTTGATGAACGTTTGCAATCTCAGCCAGTGCACCAGGTTTTCCCGAAAAAGCAGAAATAACGCCGTAAACACGATCGCCGGCTTTGAAATCAACTATTCCCGGGGCAACTTCTTTTACAATCCCCGCGAAATCGGAACCAATGATCCTAGGGAATTTAGATCCCTGGATAAGCTTGAGAACTCCTTGCCGAATTTTCCAGTCAACCGGATTTACTGAGACTGCTTTTACTTGAACCAGTAAACTATTTTTTTGAATAACAGGTCCGGGCATTTCTCCATATTGAAGCGATTCGGGCTGTCCGTAGGAAACAAGATATGATGCTTTCATGAGATAGTAACATGCTGAAAAGATTATTGTTTGAATTTCAGAAGCACAACCAGTTTTGCCAGATCCTTTTCGACGTGAAATATTCAACCTGTTCCCGCTCCTGAAAAGAACTCATCACTATTTTCAATGGGATGTCATTTTTTGATGTGCCCGGCAAAGGCATATTTTTTGGATGAAAGACCCGAATACTTTACTCAATCTTAACCAATTTTAAATCGTGGGCCCGCTCGTTTCCAATAATTCTGAACAAATATATTCCCTCATGCAAATCAGAAATATCATTCAGAACTATTTCGCGCTTCCCCGAAACTCCGTGGTATGATCTAACCAGTTTGCCTTCCATGCTATAGATACTTACATTCTCTGCTCCGGTCTTTGCAGGGAGATCAAGAGTTAAATTATCCTTCACCGGGTTGGGATAGAAACGGATCTTTTCCAGACTTTCATCTTGGGGAACGGATACATAACCATTATCATAGATCCTCACATAATCAATCTCCATAGCGCTTTCGGTGAAGTTCTCATCAATAGATGACTGAATCGCAATGTTCATCAGAAGGTATTGATCCTTATCGTACGGCCAGGTATCTGCATTTTTAACTGCAGGGTTGTAGGTATAATGTACATTGCCGTCAACACTGAATGTAATTTTTTCGGGTGTCCAGTCCATTGCATATACGTGAAATTCGCTTGAAGCAGTAGGGATCGTTTGTCCTCCCTTATTCACAGTACCACCATGACTTGATGGAGTATGCATGGCGCTTTGCACAAAATTCTGATTCGTCCCCCAGTGTTCCATTATGTCAATTTCGCCGCAGGCAGGCCAGTTGACTTCTCCAAATCCCTGGGTATACCAGTATGCTCCTTTTTCATTGATGTTTTTTCCAAGCATCCATAATGCCGGCCACGTCCCCACACCCGAGGGAAGCTTTGCTCTGATCTCTACACGGCCATAGGTGAAGGCAAATTTCGAATTAAGACGAGCAGAGGTGTAAGTCTTGGTAACTCCCTGGTCGGTGTAGGTTTCCTTTTTGGCGACTATTTTTAACACACCATCTTCTACATAGGAATTATCGAGCCTATCGGTATAATGCTGAATTTCTCCATTATACCAGCTGTTTGTTGTGGGCAGCAGTGTCTGATGAAACCATTTCTCGCTATCCAATGCCCCGTCTGCATCGAATTCATCTGCCCATATCAGATTATCCTCACTTTGACCGGCTTTCAGTGAATTACCAGGTTCATATACTGTATTGATATCCTGGCCTATCAAAGCCACAGATATCATTGCCAAAACAATATTAAAAACGATCTTCTTCATTTGTTCCGCTCCTCTTTATAATAAACAGATTGATTAATGAAATTTCAAGTAAACCTAATAGTAAATACTAATTTATCAAAAAAGTATTATTCAGAATAATTACTACAGTTAAAAAACCAAAATACATCATTAATTCAACAAATAATTTATAATAATGTCAAAAAAAAATAAAATCCAACAAGAACTAAAGGATGTCCGAAAAGTTAATAAATCCAGTTTCTACTTCGGGTTTTCTGCTTTTGACACAAATAATATAATTCTAAACATAATTCGTATTTATACTTTTTTTTCTAATTATACTTCGTATTTAATATTGTTTTTACTAATTATGTTTAGTATTATTTACTAACTTTATACAACACCACCACCTCAGATGTACAAAAGAGTCAATCGTTTATTTCAAAGCATCCTGATAATTCTTAGTCTTGCAGGATTGAATAATTCTGCACTTTCACAGGATTACTCAACTGTTCCCAGGGGCCTTTTATTTTACGAACCGGAAGAAAAGTTACCCATTAATCTCCCCTTACCAGAAGAAAAATATATTAGCGGAATCAAGGTAATCGATACAATTATTTCTGAATCAGATACTTTTTTTCATTTCCAGTTTGAAAAATTAATCCTAGATAACAATAAAGGTCCGTCACTTTTTGGTAAAGGAATCGAAAAACGAACAGATGGTTCTGAGGTGTTTTTTAATATCGCCGATGAGGAAATAAAAATACTTCCAAAAGCCAAATTGGACAGCACCTGGATATTATGGGAAAATTCCGTTGGAGAATATATTGAGGCAAAGATAATTCAAACAGAACTGCAAACTGTTCTTGGTGAAACTGATTCTGTTAAATTGATTTCTTTAACTCATTATTACAGTAACGGAAACAAGAAAGATAGTCGGGTAAACGAGTTGGAGATTCATCTATCAAAAAACCATGGCCTAAGTAAGATTTTCAACATAAGGGAATTTCCATTCATATATAAAAAATCGCCTTATGTTTACTTTGAAGAACGATTGTATACATACAATTTAATTGGAAACACTTCAAAAAAAGTTGGCCTTCGAAAACCCATGATTAAAGACATCTTCGATTTTCAGATAAACGATCTAATTCGTTATTATGAATCCGCTGATATTGAAGGCAGCATGGATTATACCCATGACTATATCCTGACTATCAATGAATGTAATTTATCCAGAGGCGGGGATAGTTTATGGTTGGAAAAAGAAGTACGGATGCATTTTAATCACGATGATTCAAATCCATATATTGATACACTTAAAGAATGGATTGAGAGGATCAATTCTCCAATAATAACATACTTAGAAAACTATCCTTATAATGAGGATTATACAATTGATTTACCATTGGAAATATTCCCTTCCTATAATTTTCTGGATTTCGGTTATGTACTTTTCCGGAATGAACAATATGGAGGAAGATTTCAGGTAATTCTGTTTCCCTCTGAATTTGGCTTGCATTTGTGGGAAACCGACCATAAAAGTATGTTAACCTGGGGAGGGGATTATTATCATATGATATACGGTTGTGGTAGCTATTACACCTATGCTTATAGTGAAGGTTACGGAGGTATACTGCACAAAGAAAAACTAATTTATTTCAAAAAAGGTGAAGAAGAATGGGGAATACCCCTGAGCAATCATGAAACCCAACGTCTCAATAATAAAAACTTGATGATCTTTCCCAATCCAGTAATTGATCATTTAAAAATGGATTTACGAGATATTAAATCGACAGGTAAAATGAGCTATAAAATTTACAATTCTGCAGGGATCCTGATATTGGAGGAAGAAATAATCACAGGACCGGAATTCAGAATTGATTGCCGAAACTTAAGCCCTGGAGTCTACTGTCTTGTTGTTGCCGGAGATAAAATTTATTCAGGGAAATTCATAAAACAATAACGGTTTCCCGAAAAAAATGAACCCCACGGACCATCACTTTTTCATTTACTGCCTTAAATCAACGGGGAATTAAACCTGGATACGGCCGGATTGCCTGCCAATGTAATCTCACAGGGATGATATTTTCCCACCCGGAACTCTTAATAAAGCGGGGTCTGAATATATCAGAGCCTCTCGCTCCCACCCTCACTTTTACTCACTCTCCCTCTCTCCTACTCCCATTCCGGGAACTGCGTCCTGTTCAGATCCAGGGTATCAATTCTCTTCAGGTCAAATTCGTCCAGCTCAAAGTCGAAGATATTCAGGTTTTCCATCATATGATACTTTTTGGATGTTCTCGGGATGGAAACCACACCTCTCTGGTAATGCCACCTGAGACTCACCTGTGCATTCGACTTATTGTGCTTTTCCCCGATACTGGCAAGGATCTGATTGGTAAAATGCCCGTTACGCTCCTGTGCCAGGGGAGACCAGGCTTCCATCTGTATATTATGTTTCTTCAGGTTTTCATTCGCTTTGTCTTGCTGAAAAAAGACATGGGATTCAATCTGGTTAACAGCTGGTTTAACCTTTGCATAAGACATCAGTTCCTCAAGCTGGTCGTCCTCAAAATTACTTAAACCGATGGCTTTGATTTTTCCTTCCTTATACAGATCCTCCATGGCCTGCCAAGAACCTTTTACATCTCCCCTGGGTCGGTGGATGAGATACAGATCCAGATAATCTGTACCTAACTTATCAAGAGAGGTTTGAAAGGCTATTTTTGCCTTTTCATATCCGGAATCATCTACCCAGACTTTGGATGTGATAAAGAGCTCTTCCCGGTTTATACCGCTTTTCTTTATGCCTTCGCCCACGGCTTTTTCATTTCCATAAATGGTTGCTGTGTCAATTAAGCGGTAGCCGAGAGAAATAGCATCCGAGACGGATCTTACCCCAAGTTCATCATTAAGATATAAGGTTCCGAATCCCAGGATGGGCATTTTTACACCATTATTCAGTGTAACTGCTTCAATAAAAGTTTTTGATTGAAGAGAGTTAGCTGCACCAAATAGTCGGGATGTTCCCAGGCCCATGAATACTGAGCCGGCGGCAATGCCTGTCCCTACCTTCAGAAACTGGCGGCGGGAGATGTTATTTTGCTGGTTCTTTTTTTTCATGATGTTTATTGTACTTTGGATTATAATAAATGTTTTTCGGGAGTTCAATATATAAAAAAGAGAGTAAAATATCCTGTAAAATTAGAAAAGCTATTGTTATAACCGGAAAATGTTTGTAAAATCACAATAAAATTCATTTATTGAAAAACCAGTTCCCTTCTATTCTTCTTCATTCCTCTCAGGCCAATCAGAATAATTATTAATGACATTAAAGAGGTGATTGTGATCATCCCGGCCACAGGAACACTGTTGGTCGCTTTCAGCACCCCTATACTGGCAGAAAATAAACCGGCAATCCCAATTCTGATCATCCCCAGCAGGGCAGAAGCAGTTCCCATATTCTTGCGGATGGGTGCAAGTGCAAGAGCTATGCCGTTGGGTGAAGTAAATCCAATACACAGCAGTATTAAAAAAAGAAACATTATATTGAGATCCCGGCCAAACCACTGGTTTATTACTCCGGTGAAATAGATGGTACCAAAAATGAATTGGGAGACCAGGGCAAAAAAGAAGATCTTATTACTGCTGAAATGTTTCAGGGCAAGTATATTTAACTGACTTCCACCAATGAAGCTTACCGACAATCCAGCAAATATATAGCCGAATATTTTAGGAGAAACATTGTAATTTTCCATAAAAATGATAGGAGAACCGGCAACATAAATAAATAAAGAAGAAAATGAAAGCGCACCACCAACAGCATAAGTGATAAACTGGGGGGTGAATAATACCTTCCGGTAGTTTCTTATGATGGACTTTATTTTTAAACTTACATCCCTATCCGGTACATAGGGGGTTGGCAGTGAAAAGCGCACCAGTATCATTATCGCAAGCCCAAGGAGTATAAGAAATACAAAGATCCACTGCCAGCTTAATATGGTCATAATTTGACTTCCCAGGTAGGGAGCAAGCAGTGGTGATGAGCCAATTACGAGCACCAGCATGGAAAATATCTTTGAACTTTCTTCAGGAGGAAAAAAATCCCGTACCATGGCCAGGGCTGAAACAGTAGCTACTGATGCACCCAGGGCCTGCAAAAACCTGAATATAATAAAGGAGCCTACATTCCATGCGAAAATGCAGGCCATGCTGGCAAGAATACTTATGAATACACCAATATAGAGGGGTTTTTTTCTTCCAAAACGATCCAGCAGTGGACCATACAAAATTTGCCCGGAGGCAAAACCAATAAAAAAAGTAGAAAGAGAAAAGGTCATCCGTGCTGAGCTCGTATCAAAATAATCTGCGATATTGGGCATCGCAGGCAGATATGAATCCACCGAAAATGGCACATAAGCCGTAAGGATTCCAAGTGTCAGAATGATCTTAAATCTACTTTCAATCTCTTCCCGGCCCGAAGCTTGTTTTCTTACCATAGCCTCAATAACAAAAACTACAATGTAAAAGTTTTTTAGAATGTCAGATTACTCAAATGTCTGATAACTTATTCCGCTCTATTTTAAAGGAAGAATATTCTTTTAGATTTTCCCTTCATGCAAATCCCAATCGAAAATGATCACTGCCTTCTCTACAACCCCATCTTCACAAAACTCGCATAAAACATATACCTTCCTGCAAATTGCTCAAAAAACACCAGGATAATGGCTAATAGTACCAGCAGTTTCATTGTAGAAAGGCTTCCCCAATTCAGTTTTATTCTCGAAATAAAAACCAGAAATATAAGAACTGATGCTATTAGCGCAATGCGAATTATAGTATATGTAAAATGAAGATTCTCTGATAAGAACTGATTGGTATGCGGGATTGAAATATTGCTTAGCATACTGTGATTCAGCACTGAGATTAATGCTTCAAAAAACAGGAAAACAATAAGCAAGTGGAGAAGAGGCCTGATTTTTTCCATATTCAGATTGAATATCACAAAATAAGCCAGTATGCCGCATATCCCTAATATGAAAGTGGTGAATACAAAGCTTAATGGAGTATACCATGTAGCCCAGGTAATAACCGTAGGGATCATGTACAAGCCAATCATGACTATAATGAAAATTATTCCCGTTACAGATGATAAAAGAAACAGGAATGAAATAATCCTTTCTCTTGATTTCATCAGCCACCGGCCGAGAAATAACAGAAAAAGGCTTAAAGAAAAGACGGAAAGACTCAATATTTCTCGACTAATCCACGATGCAGCTAAATTATTCAGGGCATTAAATGCCTTTAGCAGACTACCCAGATGAAGAAAAGAAATTGTCGTGCCAATGATCATACCCGCCAGTAAGAGCAGTTCCGGAGTTCTGATACTGAAACCGGATGGCATCTGCCTGATAACACTCCTGGCACTAAAATAGATAAAGGAATAAAATAATAGAGATCCGACAACCAGCTGGCCAAGTAAGGTGAATGCGATAAGTGATCCTTCGTTATGCATTTTTTACTTCCTCCCTGTTTGATATTTCTGCTGTTTTGTTTTCTTCCTTAAATGCATTCTTATGGGGATTAATAAGAATGGAAGGTCTTGTAATATTCTGGTCAGGAAGAGGATGCAAATGCGCCATTTCCCCATACTTCTGAACGAGATCATCATACTCCCCAAAATCCAGGGCCCTGGTTGGACAGGCATCCACACATGAGGGATTTTTACCTTCACTCACATAATCCTCACACATATCACACTTGGTCATTACTCCATTTATAGTATCATATTGAAGTGCACTATATGGACAGGTCCATGAGCAATATTTACATCCCATACATTTCTCCTGGTCTATTATCACAATGCCGTTTTCAGTTTTTATGATGGCTTTTGCAGGGCATGATTTCAGACAGATGGGATCTTCACAATGATTGCATGCCATTGAAACATTGTAGGCTATTACGCTTGACCTCCAGGCATCTCCATCCTTTTCCCAGCTCCCGCCTGTGATTTCGTAAACCTTTCTCCAGTTCACTCCGATATCAAGATTATTTTTATCCTTGCAGGCGATCTGGCAGGTTTTACAACCCGAGCAAGCATCCGAATCAAAATAAAATGCCGGTCTTTTCATCTCATTCATCATAAAGTTCAACTTCAGCCATTATGGTATGCTGGGCATTGCCATAAGCCAGGGGTGTCCATTTTTCTGAGGTCAGTGTATTTACACAACCTCCTACATCATATCCTTTGTCGTCTGGTTTCCACCATGCTCCCTGAGGAATTGCTATTACGCCGGGTAAAATGCGGGAAGTGATACGACACGGAAGAATAACAGTCCCCCTGTTGTTATATATCTTAACCTTCTGTCCATTTTTCAGTTTCCGTTGCTCAGCATCTATCGGATTAATGAAAATCCTTTGTGGAAATGCCTCACTCAACACATCAACATTATCATGTGTAGAATGTACGCGGGGCATGTAATGCGGACCAATGACCTGCAGAGGAAACTTTTTTGATTCTTCTCCAAAAGGGCTTTCCCATTCCGTAATATATTTGGGTACAGCAGGTATCTCTTTTGGATTATTCATCTCGAACAATCTTTGTGAGAATATTTCCACCTTACCCGAAGGCGTAGGAAGAGGATTCTTTTTGGGATCTTCCCTGAACTTTTCAAAGGCAATTTCAGGTTTGGTTACCGGCACCGAATAAACTCCCTTGTTCGACTTTTCAAATTCATCCAGTTCCGGTATATCGGGGAAACGCGCCTTTCTGAAGGTTTCAATGAATTGCTCTACCCACTCTCTTTCCGTCCTTCCTTCAGTATAGGCTTCTTTCACTCCCAGTTTTTCGGCAATATCGGCACAAATCTGGTAATCACTTTTTGTTTCCCAGGGTGGATCAACAATTTTGGGTTGAAGGATCACCTCATCCCCGTATTTCCATCCGTCCTCAACACCCCAGGTCTCAAATTGGGTGCAGGCAGGTAAAAGCAGATCAGCGAACATTCCGGTTGGGGTAAGAAAGTTGTCCTGAACAGCAAAAAACTCAACCAGCGACTCATCTTTCATTATTTCTGCCGTTCGGTTAACATTTCCATGCTGATTTATTATTGCATTTGAAGCTACAGCCCAGATAAGTTTAATGTTATTTTTAAGCTTGCCGGTACCCACCAATCCTTCTTTTTCTGAAAGTTGAGTTCCCCTTACAACAGCTTCGGTCCATAAAAAGCTAGGTATTCTGGCTTTCACCGGATTGGATAAAGATGGGAACACCGTCCATAGCGGTCCCCCGTCCTTTGCCTGCAAAGCCAATCCGCTTGCCCAGCCACCGGAAATACCAACATTTCCCGTAATAGCAGCCAGTACACATCCTCCACGCACAGGCTGTTCGCCATAAGCCCTGCGCTGCATACCGTATCCCTGGTACAGAACACCGGGCTTAGTGGTGGCATATTCTCTTGCTATCCGTGCTATTGTTTCCCTGGGTATGGCAGTGATTTTTTCTGCCCATTCCGGACTTTTGGGTTCATTATCAAAGCTCCCCAGAATATAATCTTTATAGCTTTCCTCGTTTTCAAGTCCCCCGGGCATCTGACTCGAGTCAAAGCCTATACAGCACCTTTCCACAAAATCCCGGTCGTACAGGTTTTCTGTGATCATAACATATGCCATAGCGCTCATCATGGCTGTATCTGTCCCGGGTCTAATTGGTATCCACTCATCAGCAAGAGCAACGGCACTTAAGGTCATCCTGGGATCTATGCAAACAATTCTGGCTCCGTTTTCCTTCGCTTTTTTGATAAATAATTCGCTGTTGGTGCCATCTCTCATTTCGGAAGGATTCCATCCCCACATGAGAATATATTTGGCATTTACCCAATCCTGACGCTGATTACCGGTAATGCTTGTGCCGTAAACATATGGTGTGGCCTTGCTGATGCACGCCCAGCTATAGGAGTTGTAAAAGCCCAGGGCCCCTCCCATCAGATTCATCAGGCGACTGGCTGTTGACTTACCGTTGATCTGATTATAACTTCCCGTGCCATAAGGTACATAAATGGATTCATTTCCGTACTTCTCCTTAACCCTGGTAATGTTATCAGCCATAATACCGGTGGCTTCATCCCAGCTTATTCTTTCAAATTTTCCTTCTCCCCTCTTCCCTGTTCTTTTCATGGGATATTTTAACCTGTCTGAATGATATTGCCTGTGCCGGTAAGCTCGCCCCCGCAGGCATGCTCTTAGCTGAGGATCCTCAATGGAATCATTGGGCCTATCATCCGTTTCAATCTTTACGATCACGCCTTCTTTAACAAAAACCTTGAGCAAACATCGACCCCCGCAATTATGAGCCGGACACCCCACTCTAATCATTTTCTCTGCGGAAGAATGGGACCGGGCGGCTTCCAGGACCCTCTCGTCAGCCATCAATTCAGCTATCAATGATCCGCCTGCCAGGGTTCCCCCGGCAACCAGGGCATTATACCTCAGAAAATCTCTGCGTTTCATTTATCTCAATAAAAAAACCGGTTCTGAATATGGGGTAAAAATAGAAAAAAGAATAGGAATATCATCCTTTTGTGAAAGAGCCTGAAAATAACAAAATGAATTGAAGATAATTATTACACCAATAATACAACAGATACATAAATTTTCAGATTAACCCAATTTCTTTCTCTGATATTTAATATAAAAAGCCAAAAAGCCATAATGGTATCTTATTTCCGGCTCCTCCGCTTATTCCGTCAGCAGCTATATAAGCCTGAGGTATCCCCTGTAATTGCTCAAAAGTCTTTGAAGGTCCACCAACTTCAAAAGTATAAGTGTCATCTACTAAAAAGTCACTATATCTGGATGATGTTACATTATGATTTACTTCTATTTGACTGAAAAAAAATGTTTCTCTCAAATTGCCAACATTGGGCTTATTGTCAGATAACATCCATACAAGATTTGTATTCTGAAGGTATATTTTCTCGGGTTTTTGAAGATAACTTATTCCTTTCGTTTCCCGCTTCAACAAAGATATAATTTCTGCATTATTAAGCAGATCAAGAATTTTAAGTATTGTATTTCGTGGAACATTTATGCGCTCTGAAATTTTCGATATATTAGGAGTGAAAGGTACAGATTGACTGATGATATAAAGCAATTTTTTCATATTCCGTAAAGTTGTATATGAGATATCTTCTAATATAGCTATATCAACATCTAATACAAGATTTAAAGTCTCCTTTAATTTTTGACTATAGATTTTTATTCCCTCTTTATAAAATGGATAATAACCATACCGTAAGTATTCCTTAAAGCTAGTTTCAATATCAATCTGATCATAAAAATCCACATAAATCTCATGGTGATGTTTAATGATCATATCTAAGGCTATTGATTGAAATTTCACTTGATATTCCAGATCAAGATATTCCCGGAAAGATAATCCGGGAAGATAATAAACTAAAGCTCTTCGAGAAAGATCCGCCTGCCCCTTGCTAACTTCCAATATAGAGGAACCTGTTGCAACCAGATAAACATCAGGATAATTATCATAAATATTTTTTAAATCTTTAGACCAGTAGTAATATCTGTGTACCTCATCAAGAAAAAAATGTCGGTATCCCTGATCATAAAGGCTATCAATTAATTCTACCAGCCTGTAAGTTTCGAAATAGATATCATCCAAACTCAGGTAGATTCCTTTGTTCCCTAATTCTTTAAGTCTTTGTAGTAACAGCGTTGTTTTTCCTGTTCCACGGGCGCCTTTTATAATTATTAAAGGCTGATTCCAATCAATTTCATAAAGATACCGCTTAAAGTCAGTTTTTACTAAATTGACTTTTCTCTGTGAGAATTTAATTAATTTGTTCATTTTGCTTTATTTGTTTAGCAAATATATAAATTGCTTTTTTTATAAAGCAAATAAAATTTTTGTTAATTAAAAAAAACATTAAGGTAATTTTTTAAGTTTAACAGATTTAATACTCTTCTGAGCAGAAAAACATGAGGATATTATCCCGGCCTAAGAAATATAAGCCCGTCGGTTCAATTCATCATAAATCTCCATTGCACTTTCATAAACATCATCCGAAAAATCGGCATTTACTTTTCTTTGGTTTTTGAAGGGCTGAATAACCGGAACTTCTGCATCTATGCCGGCTTTCTCAAGTATCGATTCAAGGGTTTTGCCCGGCTTATTGCAATATGTATCGTAGTTAATCAGGATTGTGTTTGGATGATCTATGGTCAAAACATAGCGATAAAGATTTATCCAGAGTTCTAACCAATAATCCAGTGATTCTTTTTCACCTTCCGGTATGTAACCTGAGTTTTTGAATACAAATGGCTTCTGGTTCTTTCCAAACTCATGATGGCCCAGCCAGTTCATATATTCCAGCACAAATGGATCTTTACCCTGGAGCCTGCTATAATCGCGATGCTTTTCCATTAATGATCCTGCATGACTCAGGGGATCGCGATACAATATCACCATGACAAAATCATCATTAAACTCTCTTACGGATTTGTATCGCAGTATGAAATTATTATTTTTTGCCAGGTAAATCTTGTTTTCGTCAGACTTAATAATGCCCTGGTAATCCATGTAATCGCAGTAGTCCTCAGGTGATATCTCATATTCCGACAGATGATCATTCTTTATATAAGCGTCATTGGCTTTTACTTTGAAGAAATATTCCTCGAGGGCTTCATTGGAATTTAAACCAATCATTATGCCGTCTTTATGACTTCGCTCCGCTAACTCTTTAGTTTTGGGATTATAAAATTTTGCCCAGATATTCGGGCATAGAAGAAAAGGCATGTTTGCATAGCTCAGGGATACGAAATCGTCGATTTTTGCTAAATCATTCATCAAACTCGTGGTGCCTGCTCTCGCCAATCCTGATACAATTACAAATTTCTCTCCTTGTGTAATTTTCTTTCGCTTTAGCTTTTTGGTCTCCCTGTTGAACAATTTATTGGCAATGTAATAATTATCCAATGCCAGTTTATGCAGCAATTGAGAAAGCTCGGAATAAGGGCTTTCACTTTTTTTGCCGAGGGGAATGATAAAGGCCAGCGTAGCTCCTGCTGAAATAAACAATATCGAATAGAATGAAGTGAAATCCAGGTTCTGAAATTCGTTTTGCGTAAGGAGAACATAAATAACAACAGGAATGCTTCCAATAGCGATTGAAAGTAAAAAGACCAGGAACATCTTTAAGAGTGAAACTACCAACCTGTTGGTTGTTTTCTGCACCTTGTTGATCTTTACATCTTCCTCAATATCAGATATTAAAAAATTAACCAGGTTCACACTATTTTCGGCCAGAGCATAAAAAACAAACCTGTTTATCCGAATAACCAGGGCAAGCAGGAAAAAAGCAGTAAAAAGAACCGAATAATAAAGTATCATTTGTCCTTTTTCTTAAACAATTTCCTGATTTTTAGCCAGAAAATATAGCCAAAAGAAAATAATACAATACCTCCGATTACAAATATCAGAATAATAGTTCCTATACCTAGCCCGGGCCCTATGTATAATAATAAATCACTCATAATCAATTATTCTTGTCCAGTTTGACAAATGATGATATCCTTCGTGTTGCGAATTGAATACATTTTTATATATAACACTATCTTTAGTTAATATCCATTGAACTCCTGTGTTTTGCTCTTCAACAAAAAAAGTGTAAGGATCTACAAACTCCATAAGACCTTCAGTATAAGTAAATATTTCATTTGCTCTGAAAATGGAATCCCCTATAAATGAAAAACTGTTGGTACTGAGATCATATTGTACAATATTTGAATAAAAATCACCTGCATATTCAAGCCTACTGGAATCCTTTGGTGGTTCTCTGTAATAATCCTTTCCTATTGTATAAAAATTGTTATTGAAAATTACGAGAGTGCTATCATTTAAAAAATCCACATCGTGCTGACTGATAAAGGGACCTTCAATAACTTTGAGAACCTTATTGGTTTCAGGTCTGTAATGTAAAATTAAGGAAGGATGTCTGAAACTAAGGAAGACATCTCCTTCTTTATAATATTTTGTAGTCTTAAGTGCCGGTTCAACATCATTGTGATGGATAGGATCCCAGATGTTTGCAGATTTTAGCAGGTAATTTGACAGGTTATTTTCAGTTAAAATATTGGTTATGGATTTATGAAATAATATTTTCCCGGTTCCAGGATCAACCTTTGTTATATGATTATCCATGAAAAAATAACTTTTCCCGTTCAATTTATAAAGTCCGGTCGGATAATAAACCGGTTCATAAGAACAGGTCCAGATATTTCCGCTACTGTCCAGTTCCATAGCATGATGAGCCCAAACAGTATCCTGTTTCCAGATTACATTCCCGAGAGAGTCAATTCTTCTTAACCCCTTTCGGGCAAACGAATACACCAGGTTTTTATCCGGAAAGAGTAAAGGGTTCTTTATCCGGTCGTGAACCTGGTGTGGATTTTCGACATTCCATCTGTATAGAACAGAATCGTTCATCAAATTTAACAATACGATGGATCGGGTATCATTTTTATCTGAATATGATGTCAAAACAATAAAGTCAGAATCAAGATTATTTAGCGGCTCGAAATCGGCAGGAGTGGGTATGAATGTTTCCGGAAGGCTTTTCACTTCTTCTACAGACCGGGCGAAAAGGTCGGGAAAAGTATACATGAATTTCACCGGTTTTGTTAAAAACCCAAATTCCTTGTCTCCTTCCGAGATATGAAAAACCATCCAGCCAAATATCGACAATGTAAATAAGGAGATAACAAGAAGCGAAAATGCCTTAAGTATCTTTTTCATACTGAATCACACATATAAATTTAAGCCTCAAAAATAGATAAATAATTATCTTGAGAATAATCTTAGGATAATTTTTTGAGTACATCAGAATTGAGTCTATACCGAAAAATGCCTTCAGTCCAAAACCCCATATTATCCAAATACCGACTTATCGGTATGGACTCACTAATACATACTTCAATAAGTTCTGTGAGAAAATTCCGTCATTTTTCTGAAACTCCCTAACCCTAAAACCGTACTTTCATAGGTATATTTTTGAATTAACAGTCAATCCGGGTGAAAAAACTGATCATAATATTAGTCCTTCATATAATTGGCAATATAATTTCAGCACAAAACCTGAAACTAGAAAGTTTATTGATGAGTGGCTCCTCTCCTTCTGCTCATTACCCTGGACTTTATTATGAAATCCAGATTGCAAGACTTAACCAGAATACTTCCATTGAACTGTTTTATGATGAAACTGTCCAGGAATATATCGATGCTTTCCTGACTACCAGAAAAGATGAATACTTTTCTTTCATGGAAAGATCTGAGTTCTTCTTCCCCTTATTTGAAAAATACCTCGCAGAATATAATCTTCCGAACGAAATAAAATATTTGGCAGTAATTGAGTCAGGTTTGAGAACCGATGCCCGTTCGCCTTCCGATGCAGTTGGATTGTGGCAATTTAAAGAAAAAACTGGAAGTCATTACGGCTTGATCATCAATGATTTTCGTGACGATAGGCTTGATCCGGAAGCTTCAACCATTGCAGCCTGTGAGTACATCAGGGTTCTTTATGGGATTTTTGGAAGCTGGGAACTTGCACTGATTGCGTATAATGCAGGACCTACATATCTCAATGAGATCATTAATAAAAACCAGATTGCCCCGGATTATCATTCTGTTGTTTCCTTCCTTTCAACCCCGGCACAAAGGTACTTGCCTGCACTTGTGGCAATAATTTATCTTTTTGAGAATTTTGAAATGCATTATTAGGTTTAATATATTTCTGATTAAAGAAATAAGCCCAAAACCAAAATGTAAATAACACAATCTTTTTCTGTAATTCGCTTCTGCCGGATATATTTCTAATTAATAAAATATTACCAAAAGTCCTCCTTGTTTCGAGACCCGCTTCAGCGGGAGAATTCAGTGAGTAATGAATTTTTCATGGCGGACTTTAAACTTAAGGCACAAAATTTGTATAACGGAACACTTGAAAACAATACATAATTTGTTATTGATCAGTTTTTAAGATATTTTGCAAAATAAAAAATAATGAAGAAAATATTTGGATTACTAATTTTATTCAGTCTTTTGCTTGGATTTAACTCCTGTAAGAATGAACGTGTTAATGATGGCAGAGAAAGATCTGCACGGGGGAGGATGATACTGCCGAATGTATCAGGTACTGCCGGAGAGGTTCTTGTAGTGATGGATAACTTCAACTGGAAAAACAAAGCAGGGGAAATACTTCGCAAAACTCTCGAAACAGAATATCCTGCACTAACCCAACCTGAGCCCCTTTTCGACCTTATCCATATTACCGCAGGTGCTTTTGAAAACATTTTCCAGATTCACAGAACCGTTATGATCGTTAATGTAGATGAAGAAGTAGAAGAAGCTGAAATATCTTACAGCGAAAATGTATGGGCCAGGCCTCAACTGGTTTTGAGACTTGAAGCTCCTGATAGTTATGCCCTCGAAGAACTTCTGGAAAAAGAAAAAGACAACATCAGGAACAATATCCTGACATACGACAGGAAAAGAATTCAGGATGTTTACAATGACAGTAAAGATCCGGAAATTGCCGAAATTGTATCTCAATATGATATCAAGCTGGCAATCCCCAGGGGATATAATATTGACCTGTCAACAGAAGAGTTTGCATCCTTTTCCATCGAAACTGCAAAAACCAGCCAGGTCATCTTTGTATATGAATATCCATGGGATGGTTCAGAAGTGCTTCAGACTAATGATATCATAGAAAAAAGAGATGAATTCCTGAAAAAATATACCCGGGGCACCCGCATTGATTCTTACATAAAAACCACAGAATTATTTCCCCCGGAAACCTACGACATAACAAAGAACGGTCGCAAATATGTTGAAGTCAGAGGCTGGTGGGAATTGCATAATGGATATATGGGTGGCCCTTTTTTAAGTCATTCCACTGTTGATGAAAACAGAAATAAAGTTGTGGTAATTGAAGGTTACGTATATAATCCCAATAATAAAAAAAGGAATATGATGAGGCAGCTCGAAGCAATCGTATATTCCATGGAAATTGTCGATTAATGGTCCACAAACTTATCCCCAAAAGTGAGATTGAAAAATCAAAATTGAATGAACAGATCATCAGGGAAACTTCCGAACAGGTGATCAAAGATTTTGGTCTTTTCGGAATGGAGATTCACCTTCCGGAAGACCTTAATTATGCCTATGATGGTCT
>CAZGTU010000093.1:0-17937 GCA_964528675.1 uncultured Bacteroidaceae bacterium | reverse complement strand
ACCTGAATTAATAAGTGCAGGAAGAAAAGCAGTGGGGCCGGCAAGTGTTTCTATTTCAATTTCATTTTTAATACATTCTCTCACCAGTAAAAACCCGGGATCAGATATACCCGGTGTTCCGGCATCACTTATAAGAGCTATAGTTTTCCCCTCTTCCAGGTTCGCGATTATCTTTGCGAGTGTTTTATGTTCATTAAATTTATGAAAAGCTTTCATTGGGGTGGATATACTGTAATGCTTCAGTAATATTGAGGATTTTCGGGTATCTTCTGCGAGGATGAGATCAACAGTTTTAAGGATATTGATCGCCCTGAAGGTAATATCTTCAAGGTTGCCTATTGGTGTGGGTACAAGGTAAACTTTACTCATTCCCCGAGCTTATAAATTTTCTACGGATGAGATTTAATAGTTGCTGTACTTCCTCACTGTCCATATCCCATTCAAAAGTATTCAGCAAATAATTATAGGCTTCATTAAAATTAGTAGCATCATCCAGGGTTTTCATTGCTATGTTGAAATTATCAGCATTTCCATGAAAAAGTTCGCGAATGAAAAAGAACTTATCATTGATACCCATACTTCCTGAAATACTTTTAATGGGTGTGGATTGTATTTTTGCTGACAGGTCTTTTTTGGTCTTTTCTGCGCCTATTTTTTCATTCAAAAAATCACCGGGTTTTTGAAATTTTTCTGCAAGAATTTTTTCCTTCATGGATTGAGCTTTCTTCTGTGAAACAGTTTCTGTTTCTTTATCCTTAACCATCTCTTCTTCTGTGTATTGCTTGTTTTTTCCGGTTGTTTCCTGCTTTTTGTTTATTTCTTCATCTCTGTCTCTTTCTTTCTCAGTCTCCTGAATAAACTCTGCTTTATCCTCTTGAATTGGAGCAGTTTTCTGTGAATCGTCTTCTTTTATCGTCGGGGTGGATTCAGCCTGTTCAGAAGTTTTTTGAGTTTCCGTTAAACCCGATTCTTCGGAAAGATTCTGGTTATTAAAATCTTTAATCATCAGAAGTAACTCATAGAGATTCCTTGTTTTATCAAGTGCCAGATCCATCTCAATTCCGGGTATTCGGGAATAATTTTCGAAATTTCTGATAATCTTTTCTAATTCTTGTATATCTTTAGTGATGATTTCGATAGTGTTTTTAAATCCCATATTTCATTGTAAGTAAAAGGTTCTCATTAATTTGTTCTTGCAAAAATAACGATAATATCAGTATTATCTTGCTCAATGTTTCTTGAATATTCAATAAATAAAGATAATAGGATCGGATCAATAGAGGTGATCTGTGGTTCCATGTTTTCCGGAAAAACAGAAGAATTGATACGGAGGTTGAATCGTGCCCGCATTGCCAGGCAAAAAGTGGAAATTTTCAAACCCATTATAGATACACGCTATTCCGAGGAAGAAGTGGTTTCTCATGATGAAAATGCCATACACTCCACACCAGTCTCATCCTCATCAAACATATTATTGCTCACCAGTGATGTAGATGTTGTAGGTATTGATGAAGCGCAGTTTTTTGATATGGGTTTGATTGAAGTATGCAATAAACTGGCCGAACAGAAAATACGGGTCATTGTGGCAGGACTCGATATCGACTACCTTGGAAGGCCATTTGGACCTATACCCGGCTTACTTGCAACTGCTGAATACGTAACCAAGGTTCATGCTATTTGTGTTCGTTGTGGGAATCTGGCACATCATTCCCATCGTTTGCATTCGGGGGATAAACTTGTTGTTCTGGGAGAAACAGAATTATATGAACCACTTTGCCGAAGATGTTTTAATAAGGCAATGAAGGAACAAAAAAAGGATAAGGAGAATAAATGAATATCAGGCTCGGGGAAATAGCAAAAGTTGTAGGAGGCAGGTTAAAAGGTAACCCTGAAGGGGTTATCAAAACAATTTTTATCGACAGCCGGAAACACTTCGCTACGGAGGATAGTCTTTTTATTGCCATTTCCGGAGAAAGGAATGACGGACATGATTATATAAAAGATCTACTACAAGCAGGAATAGGTTCATTTATAGTGGAAAGAATCCCTGAAAATGTTAAAGATACAAACTCCTCTTTTATTATAGTAGAAAACAGCATTGATGCATTACAGGATATTGCCGCGTGGTACAGGGGTAATTTTGATTATCCTGTTTTAGGTATTACGGGAAGTAATGGCAAGACCATTGTTAAAGAATGGATCTATCAGGCAGTTGGTGAGGAAATCCATATAATAAGAAGTCCCCAGAGCTATAATTCACAGGTTGGAGTGCCCCTGTCTTTATTTCTTCTTGAGGATAGCTATAACATGGCTATTATTGAGGCCGGTATTTCAAAGCCCGGTGAAATGATGAAGCTTCAAAAAATGATCAGGCCCGGTTATGGTATTATGACCAATCTTGGTGAAGCGCATCAGGAAAATTTTTCTTCTTTGCGTGAAAAGGTTATTGAAAAATTAAGACTATTTATTGAATCCGATAAAATTATCTATTGTGCTGATTATTCCCTGGTACATAAAGAGGCCCAGATAATATTCCCCGATTACAAACTGATTTCATGGGGAATGTCAAGTGATTTTGACTATTATGTAACAAGGGAAATATCGGTTGATGGTAGTAATATCCGTTTTGAGGGAAAAGTAAGTGCCATCATCAATACCCCTTTTGTTGATCTGGCTTCAATTGAAAACTGTAGCCATGTGATCGTTTTTCTTTTTGAACAGGGGTACACACCTGCCTTTGTGCAGAAGGCCGTGCTCTCGCTTGAACCTGTATCCATGAGAATGGAAATATTGAAAGGCAGTAATCAATGCACCATTATCAATGACAGTTATAACTCTGACCTGGTTTCAGTTTCCAATGCCCTCGATTATCTTGAATTACAGGTGCAACATGATAAAAAGACACTTATTATATCAGATATTTTTCAAAGTGGGATCAATAACAATGACTTATATAAGAAACTTGCCGGGATGATATCCAAAAGAACAATACATAAAGTCATTGCTGTAGGTGAAAAAATTTCCGCTAACAGAAGATATTTCGATAAGAACACTGTTTTTTATCCGGATACCGATAGTTTTCTCAAGGATCTTCCGTCCTGTCATTTTTTCGATGAGGCAATACTTCTAAAAGGAGCAAGAAAATTCGAATTCGAAAGGATTTCCTCATATTTGCAGGAATCTGCACACAGAACCGTTCTGGAAATTGATCTCAATGCATTGCTGGAGAATTATCGTTATTACAGGTCATTGTTAAAACCTGAAGTCAAGGTCATGGCCATGGTAAAAGCTTTTTCATATGGCAGTGGGGGGTATGAAATTGCAAATCTGCTGGAATATCAAAATGTTGAATATCTTGCTGTAGCATATGCAGATGAAGGGGTTAGCCTAAGGAAAAATGGCATTAAGACACCAATAATGGTAATGAGTCCTGAAAAAAATGATTTCCCACTGTTAATTCAATATAACCTTGAACCGGAGATTTACAGTCTCAGAATTCTGGGTGAATTTGGAAATTATCTTACAAGAAATGCCGTTGGATACTATCCTGTTCATTTAAAAATTGATACAGGTATGCATCGACTGGGTTTTTCGAAGGATGAGGCTGATGAGATACTGGAAAAGATCAATAAGAGCAATATGAAAGTTGTTTCGGTGTTTTCTCACCTGGCGGCAAGTGATGAAGAAGAACATGATGATTTTACTCATGATCAAATCCTTCGCTTTAATAAGTTTTGCATCAGTTTCAAGGAAAAGCTTGGGTATGGTTTTATAAGACATATTCTGAATACTTCCGGGATAGAAAGATTTCCGGATGCTCAATTCGATATGGTTCGTCCCGGAATTGGATTGTATGGAGTAAGTGCTTTTGCTTCAGATAATATTCGTGAGGTTTCTACTTTTAAAACCCGGGTATCCCAGATCAAAGAGTTGAAAGATGGAGAATCAGTAGGTTATGGCAGAAAAGGAAAAGTGCGGAAATATAGAAAGATAGCGACAATACCGGTAGGATATGCAGACGGGATCCCGAGGTCGATAGGAAATGGAATTGGTAAATTTATGATAAATCACCATCTTGCACCTGTTATTGGAAGTGTTTGCATGGATATGACTATGCTTGATATAACCGGTATTGATGTTTCGGAAGGTGATGAGGTCATTATATTCGGGAAGGAACACCCTGTAAGAAATATGGCCGGTTATGCAAACACAATAGCATATGAGATTTTAACCGGTATTTCACGTAGAGTCAAAAGAATTTATTACCAGGAATAGTATGCCTAAATTATCAGTTGTAATAATAACCTATAATGAAGAAAAGAACATCGGCAGATGTCTTGAATCAATTAAAGACATTGCTGATGATATAGTTGTGGTGGATTCCTATTCAACCGACAGAACAGAGGCGATTGTTCGTTCCTATGATGCCAGGTTTATTCAGCATCCTTTTCAGGGGCATATTCAGCAAAAAAACTGGGCCATTACCCAGGCTAAATACCCGCATATACTGTCACTGGATGCTGACGAAGAGCCCTCGGATCAGTTAAAAGAATCCATTCTTGAAGTAAAGAAAAACTGGCAGTATGATGGGTATTATTTTAATCGTCTTACCAGTTATTGCGGGAAATGGATTCGGCATACCAGTTGGTATCCGGCAAGAAAATTAAGATTGTGGGATAGTCGTAAAGGTCAATGGGGAGGGATCAATCCTCATGATAAGTTTATATTAGAAAAGGGATCTTCAAGAAAATTTTTAAAAGGCGACCTTTACCATTATTCATATTACAGCATCAAAGAACATATCGAGCAGATCAATAAGTTTTCAACGATAGTATCTGAAGCCTATTTCGCAGACAATCGAAAGGCAAGCTATTTTAATATATTTTTCCATCCGATCTGGCGTTTATTCCGTGACTATATCATTAAACTCGGATTTTTGGATGGCTTTTACGGACTGGTGATCAGCGTCAATTCTGCCCATGAAACTTTTTTGAAATATACAAAGCTCAAAAATTTATACAGAGAACAGGCTAAAGAAGCTAAAACCAGGATCTGTTTCTTCAATTCGGTTCTTAGCTGGGGGGGTGGTGAACGCTGGCACCTGGATGTTTCCGATACAATGATAAAGAAGGGTTATGAAGTTATTCTTATTTCCAATCCGAAAAGTGAACTGGCCAAAAGAAGTACTCGCAAGGGAATCCCGTTTATCCCTGTAAAAGTGTCGAATCTTTCATTTATGAATCCCTCGAAAATCTTTAAGATTTACAGAATTCTCAAGGAAAATAAGGTTGGCACAGTAATAATTAACCTGTCTTCCGATCTCAAGGTAACAGGAATAGCTGCCCGGCTGGCAGGCGTAGAAAATATCATATATCGAAGGGGGAGTGCTCTGGCCATACGTGACACCATGTTAAACCGATATCTTTACCGAAAGATTGTTACCCGCATAATTGCGAACTCCAAGGAGACCAGCCGGACTATATTACAAAATAACGAACAATTGATACCCAGGCGGAAAATTGAAGTGATCTACAATGGGATAGATCTTTCAGGCTATGATAAACAGGAATATGATATCCTTTATAAAAGAGAAAAAGATGAAATTCTTATAGGCAATGCAGGACGGTTGTCGGAAGAAAAAGGACAGAATTATCTTATTGATCTTGCTTTTAAGATGAAGGAAGCGGGCTATAAGTTTAAAATATTGATAGCAGGAACCGGAAAGCTGAAAAACCGTCTTTTAAAATATGCAAAGCTTAAAGGAGTGGAGGATAAAATTATTTTCCTTGGTTTTGTAAACAATATAAAGAGTTTCAATGCTACCATTGATATATTTGTCCTGACTTCACTTTATGAAGGATTTGGTTATGTTCTTGTAGAAGCCATGGCTGCACGAAAGCCGGTGGTTGCATTTGATATAAATTCATCTGCTGAAATTATTGAAGACGGCAGTTCAGGTTACCTGGTCGAAAAGGGAAATGTAAATGCTTTATTTGAAAAGGTACATTATCTCATCAGCAATCCGGATATAGCAAAAAAAACCGGAGAACAAGGACGAAAAAGAGTGGAGAAGATTTTCACCTTTACTGAATCCATGGAAAGGGTTGAGAAACTAATAAATTCTACGGAAAACGGATCAAATGGTCACCATCCCAAAACAAAAAGTGCTATAGAAATATCCTGAGGATATCTAAATATTCTCATTTATAATCAGTTTTCCCCCTTAGTTTGTGGTAGTCTTCCAGCTTATGTTTCCATCTTTTGTGTGTCCATAACCAATAGGCAGGTTCTTCTTTTATCAGGTTTTCAAGGTAGGCATGGTATTGTTCAATTATTTCAAATTTTTTCAAGTTTTCTGCTTCTTCAGTAATTTTTATGAATTCTGCTTCATAGTAACCTCGTTTTACTTTTCTTAGCTTCAAAAATAACACTGCATGGTTAAAATGATGGGCGATTTTTTCAGGACCCATTACCACAGGCGTATCCTGATTCAGGAAAGTAGTCCAGTATTGTATTCTAGCCATCAAGGGACGCTGGTCTGCCAGGAAATATGTAATGGTTGGTGTTTTTTCTTTCTCGTATCGAATAAGAGTCCTTAAAATTTTTTCCATGGGTACCGTACGCGTACCGAATCTTTCTCTGTTCTTCCTTACATATCGGTCAAACTGTTTATTTTTTAGCGGTTTATATATAGGTAGCGCTATATGGGGTATGTATTCAGGAAGAACGGCCGCCCATTCCCAGGTGCCATAATGAGCCATCATTAAACTGATACTTTTGTCCTTCCGGTAGAGATCTTCACATATATCAGGATTTTTAAGTTTGAAACGTTTGATGATTTCTTTTTTTGGTTTAAATCCATAAACTGCTGATTCAATCATCGAATCGCAAAAATGTTTATAAAATGCCTTTGCAATATCTCTTATTTCTTTTTTCGTTTTTTCCGGAAAAGCCCGGGTCAGATTCTTAAAAACAATCTTTTTTCGATATGGGAAAATATAATAGATGAGTGGGTATAGTAAGGAGGAAATACCATAAAGTATGGAAAAAGGAAGAAGAGAAAGTAAGCGAATAAATGAAATAAATAAAAAAAAAGAAAGTTTTCTCATTACTGATTAGAAAGTTAATATCATTTCAATTTTCAAAGATAGGTATATGTAGAAAAAGGCCCTCTAATGGGGGGATTTTTTTTCTACTTTTGTATCAGAATTATGAAATTAGGCTTCTTCAAGAATATCGCACTTAAAGACAGAAAAAAATTTCTGTTTTATTATATATTAATATTGGTTATCCCCGCTTTATTCATTAACCTGGGGCTTATGCCTCTTATTCTTGATGAAGCAACACGGGCAAATGTAGCTCTGGAGATGATGTATTCGGGAAATTATATTGTTCCAACTATTAATGGGGAGTTTTATTATAACAAGCCTCCTCTCTTTAACTGGATACAGATCTTTTTTGTCAGGTTAACCGGTAGTAATTCAGAGCTATCCTTTCGATTGCCTGTCGTTATTTCGCTTATCCTTTTTTGCTTTACAATCTATCAAACCCAAAAAAGGGAAGGGGGTCGGGTGGTAGCACTTTTTAGTGCCCTTGCTTTATTAACATGTGGACGGATATTAATATATGATTCTCTTCGTGGATTGATCGATATTACCTTTTCATGGGTAATATACCTTATGTTCTGGACCATTTATTATTATGGCAAAAAGAAGAAATTTCTCAATCTATTTTTGGTATCATATTTTCTCGCCACTCTGGCCTTCCTTATGAAAGGATTGCCGGCACTGGTATTTTTAGGAATCAGTCTGCTGGTTTATTTTATTTATACCCGCCAGTTTATAAAGTTGTTTTCTCTCTCTCATCTAGCAGGTTTTGGTTTCTTTGCGCTTATTATTGGCAGTTATTTTCTGGCTTATAGTCAGTATAATTCATTAGCAATTTATTTTGAAACCCTCTGGAGCGAGTCATCCAAGCGTACTTTCCTGGACAATTCTTTATGGGACAGCATTAAACATCTTTTTATTTTTCCGGCCGATTTTATCTATCATTTTCTACCCTGGACAATCCTCATTTTTGTTTTCTTTTTGAAAGATTCGGGGAAAATGATCCGGCAAAATAAGTTTTCAAGGTTTTCAATATTGATATTTATTTTTAATATCCTCGTATACTGGGTGTCACCGGCAATCTTCCCCCGATATTTATTTATGTTCTTACCCCTGTTATTCTATGTGCTTTTTCATATTTACGTTCATTCCAGGGAAAGTTTTTTTATAAAAAGATTTTTTCATCCCATGGTTATCTTCCTGGGAATTTTGATCACAGCCTTGATTATTCTTATTCCTGTTATCGCTGACCATGAGCTTTATGATATGTTTTTTGTCAAATATATTATTGTTCTGATCATTACTGCACCTGTATTCTATTTTATGATAAAGCTTAGGCAGAAGGTCTTAATTCTTGTAGCTTTTCTACTGGTTGCCAGGATTGCTTTTAACTTATTTGTTTTACCGGATCGCCTGGCAAATGGTACGGCTTTATATCAAAAGAATGGAGCACTGGTGACGGGTGAACTGACCCGGACAGAGCCTTTATATGTATATGAAGATACGAAAATACATCATGCTTCAACATATTATATTACCCGGACACGCGGTGAGGTATTGGAAAGATGGCATGGAGATGCATTGCCAGGATATTATTATATTACCGAAAAGGAAGACCTGGAAAATCTGCCCCCACATCAGCTTATGCATAGTTTTGAAACCCGGATTGAAGCTCTCAGGTTATACCTGGTAAGAATTGAACATTAAGAAAATGAGGAACTATCCCAGTTCACTTATTCGTTCCAGTTTGTGTAAGTCCAATATTTTTATCTTTCGTCCATCAATGGCTATCACTTCTTCCTGTGCAAATGTTGAAAGTGTTCTGATAGCATTTGAGGTAGTCATATTGGAAAGATTTGCCACGTCTTCTCTTGAAAGATAAATTTTTATGGTTTGACCGTCATCTTCATAACCATAAGTATCTTTCAGAAATATCAATGATTCAGCAAGCCTTCCCCGTATATGTTTCTGGGTAAGTGTAACGGTGCGATTATTTGAAAAGCCTAGCTCTGTGGCAAATGCTTTGATTATATTCAGAGACAGATCGGAATTGGTTCGCAGGAGTTTATATACACTTTCTTTATCAATCAGGCATACTGCACAGTCTTCAATAGCAACAGCGGTAGCAGTATGATGCTCTTCTGCGAAGAGTGCCCTGTAGCCTATAAAACCTACAGGTTTTGCCATACGTACAATCTGTTCCCTGCCTCCTACACCTTCTTTAAAGATCTTAACTTTTCCTTCGGAAAGACATAATAGACCTGTAGGTTTATCTCCCTCCTTGAAAATAATTTCCCCTTTTTTGTAAAGAGCACAGGTATGATTTTTTCTTATTAAATCTTTTTCCTTTGGAGTAAGGACATTAAATACAGATTTAGGGTTGTCGATGCAATTATCACAATTTAAAGACCTATCCTGCATGATTGTTTTTTCTTAGGTTATATAACATATAAGGCACAAATGTATGAATTTTAATCTTTTATTTGCTGACTTATCTTTAAAAATGTTCGAATTCTTCCTACCTAAATATAAAGATTTTTTTTCAATTTTTAATATTTTGCTACCAGTGGAATCCTTCTGCCATACCCAAAGGCTTTGGAAGAAATCCTCAAAATCGGAGGAGTTTGAAACCTTTTGTATTCATTGATATTTACTTTCCTGATTATTTCCTCTATTAAACCGGGATCAAATCCTTCAATTTCCCTGGCTGATTTTTGTCTTTCAATATATTCAAAAAGGATTTCATCCAGTATTTCATAATCCGGTAATGAATCGCTATCCTTTTGATCCGGCTTAAGTTCTGCTGATGGGGGTTTTGTTATAATATTTTCAGGGATAATTTCTTTTTTCCTGTTAATGAATTTGGCAAGTTCATAAACATCAGTTTTATATACATCTCCAAGGACTGACAATCCACCTGCCATATCACCATACAAAGTCCCATAACCCACGGCAGCTTCTGACTTATTGCTGGTATTTAACAGGATATGTCCGAATTTATTGCTGTAAGCCATCAGAATAATTCCCCTGATCCTTGACTGAATATTTTCTTCTGTAATGTCTTCGGGTTGGTTTCCAAAAACGGGATTCAGAGCTTTCTTGAATTGATTGAATATTTCATGAATTTTAACTATATCATATTTCAAACTCAGGTTTTTGGCAAGCTCAATAGAATCGCTAATGGAATGTTCGGAGGAATATTCGGAAGGCATCAATAATGCATGTACATTTTCAGCTTTCAGGGCCCGAGCTGCAAGTACCAGGGTAACTGCAGAATCAATGCCTCCCGAAAGTCCGACAACAGCCTTCGAAAGCCCCGATTTTCTGAAATACCCTCTTATTCCTGTTATCAGGGCATCATGAATCATTTTCATTCGATCAGGTTCTTCAAAAACCTGAGGATTTTTTGATTTTTTTAGATTTTCGAGATCAACGATCCTTACATCATTTAAAAAGAAATTAAGTTGTTCGACAATTTCTCCTTGGTTATTTATAGCAAGGCTACCCCCTTCAAAAATCAATTGAGTTTGAGCACCGGTTTGATTCACATAAATCAATGGAAGTTTATATTTCTTTGCTTTATTGATAAAAATATCTTTTTTAACACCAAGTCTGGAATGAGAATACGGGGAAGCAGCAATATTTACTATAAAATCAGGATTTAACTTTGCAAGTTTTTCCATCGGGGAAAGTTTATATAACCTCCTTCTTTCAAATTCACTCTCAAAGGGTTGGTCATCCCAAAGATCCTCACATATGGTCACAGCTATCTTTTTTCCTCTAAATTCAAGCAATTTAAATTCATGATTGGGTTCAAAATATCTGTATTCGTCGAAGATGTCATAGGTAGGAAGAAGAGATTTGTGAAATACTTCTTTTATTCTGCCTCCGTTTAAAAAGTATGCGGAATTGAACAGAGCTTTTCCTTCGGGATCCTCATTGAATGAAGGTCCCCCTATTAACACTCCGATGTTCTTGCAAATGCGTGAAATCCGATGAATTTCATCAATGCACTTCTGAATAAAATCTTTTCTTTCCAGCAGATCTAAAGGAGGATAGCCGCATATCGATAACTCAGAGAAAACAATAAGATCAACATTGAATTGCTGAGCTTTTTTTATCTCCATTACAATATTTGTGGTGTTATCTAAAAAGTTTCCAATATGATAATCCAGTTGCACAAGAGCAATTTTCATAATCTTTCCTATGTTTTAAAATTTAAAATAGAATGCCGAAAACAATGGCGAATCCCTGTGTTGTTAACCTGTATGAAGAATTCCTGGTGACATCAAAGAAACCGGAATAATAACCCAGACCGGCAACTATTGCTGTATTTCCACCCAGACTGTATTCCAGCCCCCCTTCAATGAAGTAATTCATATTATAAAAACTTGTTTCATCCTTGAATTCGGTTTTTTCAAAAGTATCAGATTCATCCGAAACTTTTGATTTAATGAGGAACATCGGGGTGAGACCTGCATTTATCCAGTAAGTTGTATAGCCTATTTCTATCGTTTTGAATTTCAGGCCAAGTGGGACACTTATATATTGAAGGTTAAATGTCATTCTTGAATCGGAGGGCAGAATTTTCTGTTCATCTGCAATAGTATAGCTTAAACTGTCATTGTAAATAACTCCTCCTCTTATATTATTAAGAGTAATTCCGGTTGAAAAAGCATAATTTTCAGTAAAAAAAGCATCTAACTCAAGACCAATATTCAGAGACGGAAAGGATCCATTGGCATGGTAATTATCGTCCGCTCCGGAGAACCATGTAAGCTGAGGATTTGCCATAAAGCTAAAACGAACATCCTGAGCATTTACCAGATAGGTAAAAGGCAGTATCAATAAGATAAGAAGATTTTTTTTCATAAGTATGGATAGTATTATATTTTCATGCAATAAACAGCTAAATAAAAGGTTTTTTATTAAGCTTAGTTACATTTGTACAAAATTAAAGAAAAAAAAACGGAGATTCTTTTAAACCATGCAGCTAATCAGAAATTTTATTATTTTATCTCTTGTTCTTCTTATTGGAGGGTGTAAATTCGGGAACAAAAAACCGGACATCAGCGATATTGAGGTTGAAACGAATATTCAAAGATTTGAACAAGAGCTTTTCGGGATGGATGTGGATACTATTCCCAAAGCTATTGACTATTTTTATGATAAGTATAATGACTTTTATGATATTTTCAGTTATTATATTGTCGACCTGGGTCGACCTGCAGATAAAGCATACAGTGGTTATTTAACTCTTTTTATCAAAGATGAGTTGAATCAGGAAGTATATGAGGAAGTTAATCGGGTATTTCCTGATGTTGATTTTTTGGAAGACCGGTTCAATGAGGCTTTTCGATATTTTAGGTATTACTTTCCCGACAAAGAAGTCCCTTCCTTAATAACTTATATCAGCAGATTTAATTATCCTTATTTTACAGTGTCGGATTATATCGGGATAGGACTTGATATGTACCTGGGAGTTGATTCCGAATATTATAATCGCCTGGGGCTACCGCAATACCAGGTGAGAAATATGCATCCGGATAAAATACCTTCTGATGTCCTGGGTAATTTTGCCAATGCTCTTTTTCCTTATGAAGATTCAACAGAAAATGTGCTTACCCGCCTGATTCATGAGGGTAAAATGATGTTTTTCCTGGATAAATTACTGCCCCATCAACCGGATACTCTTAAGTTTGGATATACAAAAGATCAACTAAAATGGTGCAAGAACAATGAGGAGGTGATGTGGACTTACCTTGTAGAGAATGAGTTAATATTTTCCACCGACCCAATGGATGTCCGCAAGTTGATTAATCCGGCTCCTTTCACCTCTTTTTTCAGTTCGGAATCACCGGGAAGGGCAGCAGTGTGGATAGGTTATAATATTATCACTGAGTACGCACACCGTAATCCCGACCTGGATCTGGCTACTATTATGAATGAACAGGATTATAAGGGGATCCTTGAATCAGCCCGGTATAATCCCTGATCCTTTTTTCGTCGGGTTATCAATTTTTTGTGATCAATTTTCGAACGAGAATTCCGTTATCTTCGATTTCCATTTTCAGAAGGTAGATCCCCGGTTGAAGCTTATATTCTCCCGGATAAAAAACAATCTCATGTTCACCCGGATATTGTTTTGAATCGAGCAGTCTGGCTACCTCTTTACCGGTTATGTCGTATAGCGATAAGCTGATATTTTTTTCACTCTCCAACTGATATGAAATTTTTGTCTGGGTGGCCAGTGGATTTGGATAAACCCTGAGGTATTGGTCAATGAATTCAAGTTCATCCATTCCGGAACTCTTTATCATATTATCTTCGAGATTTGACAGGGAATGGACAAAAGGACCACTACCGGCTTTTCTTGAATCTTCTTCATCAAGATAAATGATTTCAGGAGTTTTTACTCTTACACTGTAGTGATAAAGAATTCCTTTTCTAGCAGTTGTATCGATGTATGAAAACTTCAGGGTTTTAAGATCATTCCTTATTGAGTCCATTATTTCAAGCTTACCCGGATCGGTTCCTCTGTAAATGTAAAAAAAATCATAGGAAAAGCCGAGATATTTGTTCCATTCCAGCCGTGTTGAACTTTCATTAAGAGTGGAAGCCTGAAGGTGTATTGTCCGGTGTGCTCTGTTTGATCTTAATTGCGAATAGTTATCACAAGAGTCAACAACTCTCAAATTATAGTATTGAGGACCTTCATAGGGATTTGATTCGCTATCAACAAAAAGATTTTTATTCTCAAAATTGGAATAGCCTAAAAAGTCATTTTCTGTATTTCCGCTATAAACGGCATAAGCTCTTGTCCTTCTATCAGGTGTTTTAGTGAAAACAACTATATTCTTATCTTCTGTGGGATCATAGGTGGCAAGCAATATTTTTTCCTGTTCAAAGGGGAACTGGAATTCCACAAACAATTCTTTAGTAGCTTTGCAACCATCTTCATTTGTAACCTCAACTGATAAATTTGTTGATGTGTCTACATGGACGGTAGCATCATTCGAGTTTGGCTCCAGCCACTGATACAGCACAGATCCATCCGAGTTGGATACCTCCGCTGTAATTTCCGCATTCTCACCGGCACAAAAATATTCACGGTCAGGAATCAGGATATTAAGCTCGGGAGCCTCTCCCGCCTCAATAATTATCTCATCACTGGCAGAATTTCCACAATAATTTTCTACGGTAACGGAGTATGTTCCGGGTTCAGTAACAAGTAGGTATCGTTTGTTTGAACCGTTATTCCAGAGATATGAGTCATATTCTCCGGCATCAAGGTAAATACTCGTGCCGGGACAAAGGACGGTGTCATTTCCCAGATCTACAACTGGAGTAGGACAAATAATATTTCCTGCTAATAAATAAGGAATGAGAGCAATGATTATCACACTCAATGTTCCTTTTTTCTTGTATGATTTCATAATGAAATGTTTATATTTCTGCTCGGGCAGTTTTATTTCTCAAAGAATCAAGATTTTATTCTTTTTTACTCTTCTAATTGAAGAAGGTTTTGATAATTAATTCTTTTTTAGTAAAAGCATGAAAATTTTGGATGAATTGCATGTTTGCTATTATTTAATTCGCAAAAAATGAGTTAATAACTATATATTTTTATATTTGCAATATGACTTTCTTATTTTGTAATAATGAATTACAGAACCGGATTCTTCATTTTTCTCATTTTTATTGGAATTGTTTCGCTTAATGGCCAGGAAACAAAGAAGGACAGCCTGCTTCAGACCCTTAAAACTACAGAAGGAGACAATAAAATCCCACTCTATCTATCAATTGCAGAAGAATACAGCAGACAAAACAAGGATACTGCTTTAATGTATGCCGATTCAGCTATTGAGCTTTCAATCAGACAGCAAAACGAAAGTTATATGGCCGATGCCTATGCAAAAACAGGAGAAGTATATTTTAATAATGATGAGTTTGACAGAAGCATGGAATATCTTCTTCTGGCGAAGGAAAGCTATATCCAGTTAGGAGAAAAAAGTAAACAGGCTGATATGAATAATTACCTGTCTATGGTTTATTATTACAAGAATGATTATGAAAAGGCACTTGACTATGCACAGGAATCCATTGAATTAGCTGAGGATTTAAATAGGAAAGAGTTAAAAGCTGAAGCACTATGGTATGAAGGCAGGATTTATAATCGTATCGGGAAAGGTGAAGAGGCTATTGATGGATATCATAAGGCATTGGAGATATATGAAGAACTTGGTGAAAGAAATCAAATAGCAAACATTTTAAATGGGATTGGATCCTATTATTCTGCAAGGACCGATTATCAGAATGCTATTGAATATTATGAAAGAACACTCAAGATCCATGAAGAACTGGGTAATGAGCGGGGACTGGGTATAGTAATGAATAATCTTGGAAATCAGCATTTACAACTGGGGAATTTCGACGAAGCATTTAATTATTATCAACAGGCTTCAGAGATCTTTAGAGAGATTGATTTTGACAGAGGAACTGCCGCGACATTGACAGGAATGGCTATTATTTATGAAAGCCTTGAGCAATTTAATTCAGTTCTCGATGTCTACCAGGAAGTACTGGAGATCCGGAGAAAGCAAGGAGATAAATACGAACTTGCAAATACCCTCAGCAATATTGCTGTGACTTACTCCCTGATGTTGAATGATTCACTGGAGTCCATATACGGCCCAAATTACCAGGATACTATATATATTAATGGCTTACAGTCCGGGATTGAATTTGGACAAAAGTCCATAGAATATAATTTGCAGGCATTGAACCTCAGGAGGGAAATAGGACATAGCAGGGGAGTGGCAATTACACTTGCCAACCTGGGTACCGTATACCAATCCCTGGGTAATTTCGATAAAGCTAATGAGTTTTTTACGGAATGGATGGAACTACCTGAAGAAGTTCAGGATGATGACACCAAAGTGTCGGTGAATATTGGTCTCGGAAGGTATGCTCTTTATGAGGAGGATTTCAGTCAAGCTATTATTTATTTCAATAATGCCTATCGGCTGGCCAATGAGATAAATAGGAAAACATACATTCGTGAAGCTGCGAGAAACCTGTCGGATCTTTATGAAAAAACGAACAATTTTGAACGTGCTCTCGAATACTTTAAGCGTTTTCATAATGTTAACAATTCTCTCATACAGGAAAACACCAGGAACCAGATCCATGAGATGCAGGTGAAATATGAAACCGAGGCCCAGGAAAAGGAAAACGAGATCCTGAGGAAAAACCAGCTTATCAATGAGACCAAATTGAAAAACTCACGTAGAGCACTTATCGCATCGATTATTATTCTCCTGGTTTTTGCCGTTCTGGTAATTCAGTTGATTCGACAGAATAATCTGAGAAGAAAAGCAAATGAAGAACTTGCCAAGAAGAACCAGCTCATTATTGAACAAACTCAGGAAATTAGGGATAGTATTCAATATGCCAGTAGAATTCAAAATGCCTTGCTTCCACCGGAAAGTTATATGTATAAGCTTCTTCCCGAACAATTTCTGATTTACCGGCCTCGCGATATTGTAAGTGGAGATTATTACTGGATGAAGGAAAAAGGAGATAAGGTTGTAACGATTGTTGCTGACTGTACCGGACACGGAGTTCCTGGTGCATTCATGAGCATGCTGGGGATAGCCTTTCTTAATGAAATATTCAGTAAACATGAAAAACTATCCACCGACCTGGTGTTGAATGAGTTGAGGAGTCAGGTCATGACTTCTTTACATCAAACGGGAAAAGAAGGGGAGAGCCAGGATGGCATGGATGTTTCACTCTTCATTATTGACAGAAAGAAAATGGAACTTGAATATTCCGGAGCTAACAATTCACTTGTCATTTTCAGGAATGGAGAGATGATCGAATTGCAAGCCGATAAAATGCCAATCGGCATTTATACCAGTACCGATAAATCTTTTTCACGAAAGGAAATAAAGCTTGAAAAAAATGATATGCTTTATGCTTTTTCTGATGGTTATCCCGATCAGTTCGGAGGTCCGAAAGGGAAAAAGTTCATGATCAGAAAATTCAAAGCCCTTCTCGGCAAAATTCATAACCTTCCTGTTGATGAACAAAAAAAATCCCTGGAAAAAACCCTTGAAGAGTGGATGGCTGACACCAGTCAGATTGATGATATACTCGTAATGGGGGTAAGGGTTTAGAAGGGTATTTACCAAATGCCACTTGTTTATCCCTTTTCTTTTTGTCTATTTTTACGCTTGCTCCCGGGAGGACACGGGGAAGATGGAACACAGAGTATACACAGAGGACGCAGAGGACCACAGAGGGGATATTGAAGAGCAGGACGTATTAGAGTCGCGTGCTCGTGGGAGGGCACAGAGGGTATTTTTTGTCGTTGACAAAAACAGATATACTCAGGATGATGTATATAAGCGGATGATGTATTTATGGCTAGGATGATGTTTTAACGGGCCTATAGGACCCGAATTACCTTAACCGTGGTTACGTCCACGGTGAATGGAAATTCCGGATAGAAAAACGGAGCGGATTGTCAATTGAAATGTCAGTAAAACCGATACCCGAAAAATTCATTTAAAATTGAAGGAAAGAGGAAAGGAATGATAAAAATGTTGTTTAATAATCATTTTCTTTACCGCTTGGTGTTACCTTCTCCGAGTGATACGGCCCCCGCCGTGGCGGACTTTTATCTAAATACTGTTAGTTAAGTACAGAATTACAGACGACTAAACCTTGACGCTCTTTTGCCACAATACTGCCGTAATTCATAAAAAACACTTACCTTATGTCTAATATTCTTGCATTATTTGGCAAAAATTCCAAAAAACAAGTT
>CAZGTU010000092.1:0-18493 GCA_964528675.1 uncultured Bacteroidaceae bacterium | reverse complement strand
AATAAAAAAATCCCCGCTTAAACTCCGTTTTAGCGGGGATTTTTTTGAGGTCGGTGGCGGATTCGAACCGCCGTAACTGGTTTTGCAGACCAACGCCTAGCCACTCGGCCAACCGACCATGTAATCCGAAGATTTAGTGAAGAAGGATAACCGAATAGTTTCACAACTATCACCCTCCCTTTTCGAACGGCAAAGATAATAATTTTCTATTTTAATACGAGCATTTATCTTGATTTGTTGTTAATTTAATGCTCAGCAATTGGCAGCCCATCTACCATCCCGGATTCTGCTTCAGCTTACCCTGCATCTTGGCAAGCTCGTACGTGGGTATGGGGAAAAATTCATGTTTGCCGGGTACATAGCCCTCCAAATATTCTTCCGGAGAGGGCCACTCTCCTCCAATACGACCCCATCTTATAAGATCCCAGTAACGCTCGCCTTCAAAACCAAACTCACAGGAACGCTCATGAACAATATCCATTGCTGTAACTTCCGTTAAAAGTTCAAGTCCTGCCCTTTCTCTTACTTCGTTTATGGCATTGATTGCAAGAGTTGTGCTGCCACTGAGATGATATTCAGCTTCTGCAAGCATTAGAAGTACTTCAGAATACCTGAAAAGCCTCCAGTCGTTCGGCGAATTGAATGGTGCTCCCAAGCCTTCGTGAAGGGGATAAAGGTATTTTTTAACCCCATAACCCTTGTTGATGTGGTTTAGTAAATGTTGTCTGGGAACGAAAGGTTGATAATAAAAACTTGTTTTATCATTGGTCAGGGTATCGCCCGGTACATATATAGTTCCGTATTTCCTCGGATCATACTGAATTCCTGACACATGATATGGGGTCTCTTCAAATTCCTCTGCATAAGCCCGAGAACAGGATACATTCTTCCATCCGTTTATTCCGTTATAGGCATTATAAACACTTCCATCTATCATCCAGCCGGGGAGATAATTGTTCCTTATAAACTCACCAGCTTTATACTGAATAGAAAATATCGATTCACTATTGTTTTCTGCCTTATAAACCCTTCCCTTATGGTTCAGATCAATCGATGAGGAATTTGCAAGGAAAGCATACACATAATCCATAGAATCTGTTCCCATAGCTTCAGACAACTCATATACATCAAGCTCAATTACTTCCTGAGCACATTCCTTTGCTTTCTGCCATTCTTCATGATAAAGATAGGCTTTAGCCATCAGCGTTAAAGCTGCTCCTTTTGTTGCCCTGCCAATATTTGCATCATCATACTCTGCGGGAAGAACATCCACAGCTCCGGATATATGATCTCCTGATTCATCCTCATATCCCAGCAGATCTTTTTCGATTTGTTCAAGAAATTCCGGCCAGGTAGAATTCCCGAAAGTAGCCTGCATGTCTATAATAAATTCATTGATAAGAGGAGGTTCATTAAAACGGGTATGAAGAATGAAATTGTAAAGAGCCCTGAGAAATTTAACTTCTCCTATATACCTTTCTTTTAATTCATATGTTAATGAAGGATCCTCTATCGGTGGTATCTTTTCCAATGCAAGATTACACTTCGCAACTCCCCGGTACAAATAACCCCAGATATATTTCATATTATCATCATCAGCAGTATAAATAAACTCTTCGAAAGTGGGTTTTTCATAAATAGTATGATCATCCAGGTTATTAGAAACCCATACCAGGCGTAAACCGTAAAGCCCGTTTCCCTTAATTGCATCATACGCGGCCACGAGAGCCTGATGAGCGTGTTCTGCAGTTTTATAATATGACATCTGGGTTATGGCATTCTTATTCTCTACATTGAGAATATCTTCCGAACAGGATGCCGAGAAAAATAGAAATATTATCAGTATACTGTATCTTATGCTTTTCATTTTTTCAAAATTTTTCAGTTTTGATCATAAACCAAGTTGAATACCAAAAATAAAACTCCTTGGGATAGGATACTGTCCCTGGTCAATACCCATAGACAATACATTCGAACTACCCACTTCGGGATCATATCCTCGATAATCTGTAAATACATGAAGATTCTGTGCATTCAAATATACTCTGAGGTTTTCTACACCCCACTTGTTAATTAGCTTCGAAGGGACGGTATATCCAAGTTGCATCGAATGAATACGAAGGAACGAAGCATCCTCAACAAACCATGTGGAGTGGCGTGCATTGTAATTAACATCTTTTACACTCAGGCGCGTCTGGGTATTGGTATTTTTTTCAGGTGTCCAGTAATCCATTACTGATCTCAGCTTGTTGAAATCCTTGGATTCACGGTCGGTAGCAAGGCCAATATATGAGTAATGTTCATTATAAACATCTAGATTTTGCATGCCGTTCAGGAAAAGAGCAAAGTCAAATCCCCGGTAAGTCAGCTCCAGGTTAATTCCATAGGTGTAATCAGGGAGGGGCTTTCCGATAATGGTTCTGTCAAGACTGGAAATAATCCCGTCATTATTCAGATCCCTGAACCGGATATCTCCCGGGACAGCATCCTGTTCAGCATGATTATCAACCTCTTCCTGACTCTGGAGTATGCCATCCGCAACGTAACCATAAAAACTTCCGATAGAATGGTCTTCTTTGGTTATCGTAAAATCAGTAAATATCGGAACCGAATTAGGTAAAGAGACTACCTTATTATTAATCAAGGTAAGATTTCCTCCAATGCTGTATGTGAAAGGCCCAAAAGTGTTGCGATGAAGAACGCTGAATTCAAATCCTTTATTTTGAACATCTCCCAAATTGTACCATGGATTGGAGTTAGGATCATCAAAGTCTTTGCCATGAACCAGGGGGAGTTCAATGGTTGTCAACATTTTATCTTGGTTCTTAATGTAATATTCTGCATTGAACTCCAACCGGTTATCGAAAGCACTGAGATCCAATCCGATATTAGTCATAATGCTATGCTCCCACTGGATCATTGGGTTTCCGGTACTCCGCAGATCTGTCGCCCCAAGATAAACTGTTTCATCCATGCCAAACAAATACCGGGAAGCATTGGGTCGTAACAAATATGTTTCATACACATAATCACCAATATTCATATTCCCTGTATGTCCCCAACTGAATCTAAGCTTGAGGATATTGATCTCCTCAATATCTCTGAGGAAATCCTCGTTTAATTTCCATCCCAGTGAAAATGAGGGAAACCAACCGTAACGCTGTCCTTCGGGTCCAAACCTGGAAGAACCGTCACGACGAATACTTGAAGTAAACAAATATTTGCCTTTATAATCATAAATCAATCTTGCCAGGTAGGAATCTATTATATGTTCACCAATATAAGAGCCAAGGCTGGATGCGATCTCTGCCTGAGCAAGAGTATTATGATCGGGATCTCTGAACTCCTGCCCAATTGCGCTGAAGGAATTGCTGTAATCCCTTTGAAATACATGACCTGCCAGGAAGGTGATATCATGTTCCTCGAACTCCTGGTTATAGCTTAAGAGGTTTTCAATAAGAAATTGATTATAATCCCTGCTATTTTCTCTGAGCTCGGATACTGAATTTGAACGGTTTCCAATATCTCCGAGTTCATATTCAGGTATCCAGGTGGTTGAGCGTCCACTACCATATATGAGACCAAGGTTTAGCTTGTATTTAAAGACTTTAAGGAACTCCAGTTCACCATATAAATTAGTGATAATCCTGAGATCCTTTGAATCCTGATTTCTGAGCATCTGTTCCGCTATCGGATTGGTTTGTTCATTCCTTGCGTTGATAGAATCGGTTGGACCCGCATAACCACCCAGATTCAAAGGTTCATAAACCGGCATAAGGGGTGATATCAAAGTAGCCTGCACCCACTTATTCCCCTGGCCTCCCTGACTGCCATGACTTTTTGTCTGGGTTATCAGGAATGATTCACCTATTTTTAAATGATCATTCAGGATACTGAAATCGGAATTTGCCCTGAGATTTAATCTCTCAAAATTAGTATTAATCATTACTCCATCTTCGGAATAATAACTTCCCGAAACATTAAAGTTACTATTCTCATTTCCGCCGGAAAGTCCTGCATGATAATTCTGGCCAAATCCAGTCCTCAGCAGCTCATCCTGCCACCGGGTATCCACATCACCATAAGCCATCCTGAGAGAATCACTGGCTATAATTGGCGGTGCATTACCGGGGTCGGTCAGTGAATAGGCTTCCCGGGTAAGACTAACATATTCGTCAGCGTTCATAATATCGTATCTCCGGTATTGAGGGAAATCGGATGTTTTTGTATAGGCGGAGAAATCAGCTTTTACACCTGAGTTTTTCCTTCCTCTTTTGGTAGTAATAATTACTACTCCATTCGCTCCCCTTGCTCCAAATATTGCTGTTGCTGAGGCGTCTTTAAGTATCTGTACAGACTCAATATCCTCAGGAGCTATTCCGTTCAGTCCTCCTGTCGGAACATCATCAACAATATAAAGAGGCTCCGATGAACGGTTGATGGAACCTATCCCCCGAATCTTGACAGATACCCCTGATCCCGGATGACCGGAAGTCTGAGAAACATATACTCCGGAAGCTCTTCCCTGGAGTGCCTTTTCAATGGTTGGAAATTTGGTTTGTTGCATATCTTCTACGGAAACTACTGAAATAGAACCCGTAAGATCTTCTGCACGCTGAGTTCCATACCCTATAACAACAACCTCATCAAGGCTCTGGGCATCTACCTTAAGTTCAACATTTATCTCTGATTGTCCGTCATATTTTATAAGCTGTTTCAAATATCCGATAAAAGAATAAACCAGTGTTGCATCCTCCTCTGTAAGTTCAATTCTGTATTTTCCTTCAGTATCAGAGATAGTGCCATTGTTTGTCCCTTTCTCGATTATATTTACACCCGGAATTGGGTCGCCCGTTTCAGCATCAGTAATTGTTCCGCTCACAACCGGTCCCTGATTGATATTAAAGCTGCTTTTTACATCATCTATGGATCCATATAAAATTATTCCGGGAGAAAATAAAATAAGCACTGCGATTAAAAATCTTCCGGAAATTCCGGGATGAAACCGGAATAAGCTGCGAAAGAACATAAATAAGTAGATCATTATTTTAATTAGTTTTTAAAGTTTAGTGTTAGTTATTAGAGTTTACTTCATTCTGATAAAGTAAATCCATTATGATTTTACTGCTCAAAAAGCTCTTCAAAATCACTCCAGAGGTGATCCCGTTCATTTTTTTTGAAAAGGATCTCCCATTCAGGATTGCTTAAAACATCTTTGGTTTCCTGGTAATTGAAAGCCTCCCATGGCACCTCCCCTGCAAAAAAAGGAGTTTCAGGATCAAAATCTTCCATCCATGTTCCTGAAGCAAGATCTTCAATTAGATCACGGTGAGGAGCATAATCCAGATATAATCCCCGGATTATTGTATCACCTGCATGTCTGATCCTAAGCAGACCATGAACAGGCATTGTAAAATTCAGCTCTCCACCAGAGATATGCTTTGTTTTTATCTTTTCATCATTCACAAGTATGTCAATTTCCGCATTCTCGATTAAATCACCATTTTCCGAAATCAGTCTAAGATGAATGTTTGATTCCATAGCGCCTTTATCTTTCAAGTCTTCCTGCCGGAAGTAGAATGGACTGGTTATAGCTACATCAAGAGGTCCGCTTTTATACGGAGTTATACTATCAAATAACAGGCTATTGCTCACAGTAAGCACATCCAGATGGGCCGGATCTTTCCATGCATTTTTACCATAGGCTTTAATAACAAACCATGACTGTTCATTTTCTTTTATATCAAGGCTCCCCTTAAATTTCCTGACCTGTCGTTCTCGCAGATCCCAGAGCTTGAATACCTCTCCATTTCTGAATATCAGAACATATGAAAGAAAATCATCCTTTTCTCCCGAAGACCTTGCTTCTATGTTTAATTTGTGAATTTTACCATCGGACGGAATAACATCTCCAATACTATACTTATCATCTATATCAGCAAGAATAATGGGACCTGAAGTTACAAAGGTCTTCCCTTTCCTAACTGCATCAGCAATCTTATCAATACTGAAGGCTCCATTGATATGGAAATAGGTACGCATGGAACCATAATAAAAACGGTCATTCTTTCCCAGGCCTCCATCAAGCTCAGCAATCGCGGGTAATCTGTAGCCAAGGTTAAGAATATTGAACCATAATTGCTGGTACATGTAATGCTCGGGATCATAACCCATTACAACAAGTCCATCCCAGATTTTACCTGCCAGCAAGCCAAATGAAAGATAAGATGCAATATTTGTGGTGTACTTGGTTATATCTCCGCGGTTCTGCCACCACCATGAAGTAGGATGAGGCATTATAGCAACTGCATTTTCAGCCTTCCTGAATCGTTGGACTACATCAACGTCCGGAATATAAGGGAATTTCAGATTATCAAAATCCCATTCTTCAGCTTTTTCCGATTGATAATACTTCTGTTCATAATTTTCATCCATGGTTTTCCAAAAATATCCCCTGGTACTTTCCTGTCCTATCCACCAGGTGTGACCCGTGCGATATTTCGGCATTTCTGATCCATAATAAAGATGAAAACGATCATCACTGAAGGCATCATATCCCTTTTTCCAGGTGCTATCATTATAACCTGCCCAACCCTGGTTAGTGCATATGAAGTCAACACCCTGAGCCAGACAGATCTTTCTGACCATAGTCAGCATCTCATTATTTGCTTCTTCCTCGGTGTATAGATGAGCATGTCCGTCACCATTGTACCATCCCAGGTCTTTTAAGCGCACCCACGGTTCCAGTTTAACACCTAATGCCCAACCGGTATTCTCCTCTATTTCAATCTCAATTTCCTGTGATTCATAATTGAGTCCATGATAAAAACCGATAGTATATTCTCCGGATGATAATTCCCGTTCAAAACCTCCATCCTCATTGGTGAATAATCCGGGTAGATTTTTATAGTATGTATCAATTACTTTTCCTTCTTCATCTTCTATAACTATGCGGGCTGATAATTCATCGGATGTCTCAGCATCATGCACATTGACTTTTATTCCCTGGAAAGGGATTTTTTTTATACTTATCTTTTCTTTTGCTGAGCTGTTTTTACCGGTCTTATTAATACAGGATGCCGGAGTCACAAGTATTAACAGCGAAATTAATACCCTTACCATCTGTTTTGAATATTTTGAATGAGCTTGATCATACCTGTTCAGAGAAAGAAAGAAAGAAAGAAAGAAAAATATGAATCAGCCGGTATATTTATCTGTCAAGAAATAGTTGTTCAAATGCACTATAAACATAACTCATTTTTAAACAAATGTGAAATAAATATGATCTTTTTTAGTTCTGGAGACTACGGTTTTATGGATTGAAGTTATGGGAAATTTCTTAATCCCCTGAAACCCTGAGGAAGCTGAAAGCTCAAAGCTGAAAGCTGAAAGGAAGAGGAAGAGAATGGGGTGGGAGAATGGGGTGGATCACTGAAACACCTGAAACCCCTTCCTGAAACCTCTTCCATAAACCCTTAAACCTTAAACTCTTAAACGATTAAACAATTAAACCTTAAACCCTAAAACATTTCCCCAACATCTCCGTATAAACAATCCAGCAAGCCCTTCTCTATAGTTTTAACCCTAAAAACTACACGCCATGAAACTATTACTAAAGGGCAATATAATTGCCATTGCAACTATTTTCCTGTTTCTCAGCCTCTCAATTTCCTCCTGTGCAACAAGCCGGCAAGCCAAAAGGGCCGACCAGCGCCGTGGTCTCATGCTTATGGATAAATCGGAGTATGCACCGAATAAAGGGAAGTGGAAGGCAAGGAAGAAGCCTTATAATATGAGGAAGTACAAGAAGAAGCGGGGACGGAGATGAGGGGATAACTTTTTTCGATCCTAGCGCTTCAGAACAATCCCCTGAAAACTCCTCTCCCCCATTAGAAGTTTGACCAAATACGTTCCCTCTTCAAAAGGGAAATCAATCCTGATTCTTTCTTCCTTTTGGGTTGTGGTAACAGACATTAGCTTTCCGGAAATGTCGTAGATCTTTACCGTGAATTGACCGGAGGAATGTGGGTTTTCAATAGTTATAAAATCGTCCTTTACAGGATTGGGGAATATGCGGATGCTTTGATTATCGCGATTTATTCCTACAGGATCAGAAACTGCCTTGATCTCTACGATCCTGTCATCGCCGGGCTGAACATCTCCCCTGCCGTCCCTGTTTGAGGTGGCAATAAAAACTCTTCCATCGGGTGATATGCAAACATCCCTCAACCTGCCCCACCAGTTGTCGAAATGATATGCGTCATTCATAACAGAACTGCCGTCGCCCGAAAGATTCATTACAACAAATTCGCTCTCCTTAAGGGTAGTCATTAAAATGGAATTTTGCCACTCCGGAATGGCCGGATCATCATAATAGTCGATACCTGCAACCGCCAGGGTCGGGGTCCAGGCAATTAATGGCTCTTTTACATTGTTTTCATTGCAGAAATCAGTTTCGGAAGCAGCATCACAAAAGCCTTTAACATCAGGCCATCCGTAATTTCTACCTTCCTCTATACTATTTAACTCATCATCACTGGCCGGACCATGCTCCGAACTATAAAGAATTCCGGAAGGAGCGAAAACCAGTCCCTGTGGATTACGATGACCCAGTGTATATACATAACTGTTGTCAAAAGGATTATCTGAGGGAATGGATCCATCAGGATTGATGCTCAGTATTTTTCCGTTGAGTGATTCAGGATCCTGGGCCAGGGAAGCATTAACGGCATCCCCGGTAGTCATATACAGTTTCCCGTCAGGACCGAACTCCAGCCGGGATCCATTGTGGTTTCCCGATCCTCCGATATCATTCATCAGTATCTCCTCCGAAACCAGCTCACTTCCTGTATAATTATAGCGAACAAGCCGTTCCTTTATCCTGTTGTCTTCAAAATAATTATAAACCAGGTAAACATAAGAGATTTCCGGAAAGTCAGGATGAAAGGCCATACCAAGCAGACCGGCTTCCGATTGTTCATGAACAGCATCAATAGTCAAAAGCACAGTTAATTCCTTGCTCTCCGGGTCAAACCGGCTTACCCTTCCGTAACGCTCGGTAAACCAGATCTCATCATCTGTTCCCCAGCGAATCTCCCATGGAGTATCAAGTCCCATGAGTATTGAGGTAGTGTCAATTTCGGTGTTCCCTATCATTATTTGCGCATCCGTTCTGTGAACTGCAAATATCATGATGAATGCCAGTAAAATGGTAATTGTTTTCATAGGCGGGATTTTATTTGAATAACAATGTGGGGGGGAGATAGTTCTTGGAATAGTTGGCAGTTGGCAGTTGCCGCCCCGCCGCTAATAGACTGCCAACCGCCAACTGCCAACTATTCCTAAAAAGCATTCATCAAATCCCTCACATCCCTGTCATCCGGAAAATATTCATTTAACTTGTTCGCATATTCCCGGGCTTTCGAAAGATTGCCCTGCTCATAGTTAAGGGTAGTGAGGATATAGAGAATCTCTTTGTTATAGGGATGTTTCTCTAGAGTAGATTCGAGAATCCGGATTGCTTCTTCAGGACGCTTCATGGAATTTAATGCCACAGCATAAACATAAGTATAATGGGGATCGCTATATTCCAATGTGGCAGCTTTTTCCAAATATTCAATTGCTTCATCATAATTTCCTTCCCTCACTTTTAGTAAACCGAGGGAATAATGAATAGGTGCCATCTCCGGATGTTCTTCGAGTGCCTCTTTAAGGATCTTTTCTCCCTCAACATCCCGTTCCTGTCTTCTGTATAGATCAGCAAGATTTATATAGGGAGAAAATAACTCCGGACCCAGCTCAATGGCTTCTCTATAGGATTCTTCTGCTTTTGCAAGATCTCCCTGCTGAAGGTAAATGTTTCCGTAATTAATATGGGTATTGGGATGATCGGCATTGATTTCAAGTGATTTTTTATACTCACTCAAACAGTTCTCAAACTCAGTTTTGTAAGCGGCAGGAATTTGATTTTCAGGAATTCCGGTAAGATTAAAAGCAGACATCACGCGTACAAGTTTTATCGAATCTTTCAAGCCCTGCAGAAGGACCGAAATATTTTCCTCCCCTGTACTCTGAGACAATGCATTAACAGTAGCATAACGAACAAGACCTTCTTTATCTCTGATGGTAGTATCAAACAATCTCGTGCGTTTCTCTCCCGGAAAATTCGACATTAACATAATGGCTGTTGCCCTTACCATTAAGGCATTATCCTTATCCGACGCAAGCCTGATCAGTTCATCCTCCGATCCCGGCATATTCATCCTTGCTGCATGAAAAGTTTCACCATAGTGAGAGCTGTTCAGTAGATCCTCTCCATACCATTCTTTCAGATAGCGCGTAGCCCAGGCAATTGATTCCTCTGGGTGGCATTGATTGCATGAATTTGGGGTTCCAAGCTCTTCAGAAAGATCGGGTCTCGGGATCCTGATGCTGTGGTCTCTCCGGGGATCGATCTGCATATACGTCCTCTCATGCATATGACACTCAAAACAACTGGCGCCCTCCTGTTCGGGATCATGAAAATGATGCTCGCGGGTACCATATTCAGAGGCGAGATGACACCGGTAGCAAAGGGCATTCCCCTGCACATACACTTTTCCGCTGTGGGGTTCATGACAGTCTTTACAAGTAACTCCGGCCTCATACATCTTACTTTGCAGAAAAGAAGCATAAACATACACTTCTTCCAGGATCTGGCCGTCGTCAAAATAGAGCCCCTCTTCCAAAAGAGCCGGCCAATGAGTATTTAACAAAGAACCTCCGTGAAAATAATCCTCGGTCAGTACCGAACGTCTGGAATGACAACGCGAGCACATTTGAACAAGAACATCATTTTCTCTCGGAACCGATCTTCGTGCAGTTGCAGAATCAGGGTCAAAAATCCATGTACCATTATCCCTGTCCTTCAGAAGAACAGTTAGACCCATATCCGGATAAGTCTCAGGGTCACCTCCCTGTTCTACGATCTCAGCCCATTTAATATGATCGGAGCATGGTCCGTGACAAGCCTCACAGGAAACATCCACTTCCGACCAGGTTGTGTTATAGGTCCGGGTCTCATGCTGATAATTCTTCCTTAAATTTGTTGAGTGACACTCTGCACACATATAGTTCCAGTTCTGATTAACCTTTGTCCAGAATAGCACATCATCCGGAGGTATGCGTTCATCGCCGTAAATGTGAAACCATTTTTGTCCGCCTTTATTTTCAGGTCGTGTATCCCAGCATAAGGGAAGACATTGATATCTTCCTCCCGGAAATTCTATCAAATATTGCTGTAGTGGTCTTACCCCGAAGGTATACTTGATCTCATATTCCTCCATTATGCCTTCCGGTCCCTCGGTGTATACATAATATTTGTCCTCTTTTTTATAGAAACGGGAGGTAATCCCATGATGGGTAAAACTTGCATCTTCAAAGTTGCCCAGAACATACTCTTCAGTTGCAGGCTCCATGGCCTGATCGTGGTCAGAACCTTGAAATAATTGATGTTGCAATTCATGACAGTCTTTGCAGCTCTCCCTTCCTACATATTCAGCAGTCAATTGCACCCGGGGGATATCCGTTGACTCTGAATCTGTCTCTTTTCTTTTGCAATTCGAAGTAAGAAATATAACAAATATTAGTGTTAATGGAATAATAAGAACTATGAACCGGTATTTTTTCATTTCATTAAATAAATAATTATAGTTTCGCATCAGATTTTCAAGAAATAGAATTTTCCCGGCGTGATACCGGTAAGTAGCAACGAACAAATGCCCAAATAAACAGAGCTATACCCTCTATTAATTATTTCAAATGTATATAAATTGTCAATAAAACCTGAGAGAATAAGGTTATTCAAAAAGAATCTTAATAATTTTAGGCATCAAAAAAATAGTTTTTAATTTTTTCATTCATGAAAAGAAGGCACTTCTTTAAACGATTTACCCTGTGGCTCACCGCTTCAGTTGGAGCAATTGCAGGAATTAGTCTTCTTCGTCAATTCTACCCTCCTTCATTCGTAAGAAAGCAAAAGGTAAAAATCGGAGATGCCAACGAATTCCCCCTTGATACCTTTAGCTACATTGAAAAATACGAGATCTTTATTTATCGCGATCACGAAGGAGTTAGTGCTGTATCGGCTGTATGCACGCATCTGGGTTGTATTCTTAATAAAAGTATTGATGGATTTGAATGTCCCTGCCATGGATCAAAATATAATGAAAAAGGCGAAGTCTTATCCGGTCCCGCACCAACCGATCTTAACTGGTTTAATCTTTACGCCGCCCAGGACGGAAAACTGGTAGTTGACCTTGATAGCAGGGTTGCACCGGGATTTAAATACAACCTCACTTAATACCGGTAAAGTATATGAAAAAGGAAGCTGATCAGGTTTCGCAGGAAAATACCGGCACCGGAAAAAGTATAGATGCTGAAAGAATGAACAGAAGGAAAAGGATCAACAGGATCACCCGTAATTTCTTCCTTCATATACATTCTGCAAAGATCCATCCTTTTTCCTTAAGGCCCTCCTATACCCTGGGGTTTGGAGTGATGCTCGGCTTCCTCTTCATGATCCTGTTATTGACCGGAGTCACCTTATTGTTTTATTATACTCCCTCAGTGGAAAGAGCTTATGATTCTGTGAAGGACATCGTTTTTGTGGTTCCCGGGGGTAGGATTCTCCGAAATATGCACAGGTGGGCTGCACATGGAATGGTCATCCTCGTTTTTCTTCATATGATCAGGGTATTTTACACCGGTTCATATTCGGGAGGCAGATCCACCAACTGGGTAATCGGAGTGGCAATGCTGGTGGTGGTGCTCTTAATGAGCTTTAGCGGCTATCTTCTGCCCTGGGATCAGCTGGCATTCTGGGCAGTTACCATAGGATCCAACATTGCGGCTTCATTTCATGAATTAACTGATGTTCTTGGAATTACTGCTTTCCTTGACATCGGTGGATTTTTCAAGAAATTACTCATAGGAGATGTTTCAGTAGCTCAACCCGCATTATCACGCTTTTTCGCATTGCATGTTATATTTTTACCGGTCACCCTGATAATCCTCACTGCTGTGCACCTCTGGAGAATTCGAAAAGATGGTGGATTGAGCCGTCCGGAAAAAGTCGAAAAATCCGGGGTGAAAGAATGGCTTTCATGGCCACTGTTGATGTGGATCGAGCTGGCAATTTTTCTCTCCTTGCTTGTTGCACTGATCATCATGGCCATATTTATGGATGCGCCTCTACTCGAAAGGGCCAACCCGGCAGTGCCTGAAAATCCGGCTAAATCTCCATGGTATTTCCTGGGAATTCAGGAAATGGTTTCTTACTCTGCTTTCACCGGGGGGATACTGGTTCCTTTACTCTACCTTACTTTTTTAGTTTCCATCCCTTATATAGATAAAGAAGAAAAAAACACAGGCGTCTGGTTTTCAGGTAAAACAGGTTTCAAAATCACGCTGTATTCCATCGCATTTGCAACACTGGTGCTAATTATCATGTTATGGATTTACATTGATATCGGCTGGTTAAGGGATTGGATTCCCGGGATTTCACAGGTCTGGGTGATGATCGTCAATCCAGCCTCTCTTATAAGTGTTATTTTCATCATGTATTCTCTCTGGATTAAGAAACGTACAGCTTCCACCAGGGCAGCAGCCATAGCATTATTTACGCTTACAATGACAGCTTTTATAATCCTTACAATTATAGGAATATGGTTCCGAGGACCGGATTGGGAGTTTTACTGGTCAAGATCCCTGTGGCCCGTTTAAATAATAATTAATGCAGGAAAGAAATTACATATATAACATCCGAAGAATTGTTACAGGCCTGACTGTAGTACTTCTTATCTTTTTTGCATATCTCTGGCTGAACAGTATTTATGGTAAGGATTGGAGAAAGGAGCAGGAAGAATATATTCAATTAATGACCCGGATTAGTGATAGTCTTGGATTTAAGGAAGACATAATTTCAGAAACCGGTATATACGAAATACAACTTCCACAATTTGATCATGTTGACCGCTGCGTAAGCTGTCACCGTGGGTTGGATAATCCTCTGATGGAAGGAAAACCCCAGCCTCACTCATCTCATCCCGGAGATTATCTCGAACATCATCCCATGGAGGATTATGGCTGCACGATTTGTCACGGAGGACAGGGAAGAGCGATGGATAAAAAGAATGCCCATGGACTGGAAGAAGGAACCCACTGGCCCAGGCCTTTACTCCATCAACCTTATATTCAGGCATCATGCGGCCAGTGTCATCTGGCAATTTTTAATCCGGTCGGTTATTTTGAAGAAACCACTACCTTTCTTCACGGTCAAACTATCTTTGCCAGGGAAGGTTGCCTGGGTTGTCATAAGGCCAGGGGGGTCGGGGGCATCCTGGGGCCGGATCTTACCGAGCAGGGGGAGAAAACCCGTTACGAGTATGATTTTCAAAATATTGCCGGAGAACAATCCGTATCCAACTGGTTAAAACAACATTTCAAAGATCCCGAAATGGTTTCCCCCGGTTCTCAAATGTTAAGTATAGATCTCCCTGAATCAGAACTGGAAGCTCTGGCAACTTTTGTGATGGGACTGGCAAAGCCAGATATTCCGCTGGAATATTTTTCCATTGAGATGCTGGAAGAGCTCAAAGGTATAAGGGAGAGGCTGACCGGGGAGGAAATCTATTCATACACATGCTCTTCATGCCATGGGAAAAATGGAAAAGGCAAAGATTATGAAAACTATGAAACCGGTGTCCCGGCCATCATGAATCAGGACTTTTTAAGAGTCGCTTCAACAGATTTTATCAATTTCACCATCCTGCATGGACGAAGCAACCGGCAAATGGCTGCCTGGGCAGCGGATATTTCAGGTTTTACGATGACAGAATTATCAGAAGTGGGTGAAAAAGTCCATACTGCCAGCAAGTCAAACTGGGAACTTACTTCTGTCATCAGAAATACTGGAAAGGCTGAGAATGGAAAAAATATATTTGCAAACAATTGTGCAAGCTGTCATGGACAAAATGGAAAAGGAGGAGTTGCTGTAGCTTTGAATCAGGAAAGCTTTTTAAAATGGGCATCGGATGTGTATATAGTAAAGACCTTAATGCAAGGGAGAGAAAATACCGCTATGCCAGCATGGAAAGAATTTGAAGATTATGAAGTTGGAGATTTATTAAGCTACCTGAGGAGCTGGCATTCCGGACCTGTATATCCACAAAGCATAACCTTACCTCCCGGAAGCAGCGAAAAAGGTGAGATCCTTTTTCATTATAATTGTTCCAGATGTCATGGAGTTCATGGGGAAGGAAATTCGGCACCTTCCATCATTAATGCCAATTTTCTGAATGCTAGCTCAGATTATTTTCTTTATAAAACTGTTGCAGAAGGCAGGACCCATACAGCCATGTTCGGATGGTCAAAAGACCTGAATAAACAGGAAAGGCTGGAGATTCTGGATATCAGCAGCATCATTGCATTCATGAAAAACAAGGCAGGCTTGCCGCCTGAATATATTTATGCTGGACCTAATCCTGGAAATCCCTCCACGGGAAAAGATCTCTATCAAAATCATTGCTCGGAGTGCCACGGCGAAGAAGGTATGGGACTTATTGCTCCTGCACTTAACAACCAGGAATTTCTCAGCGCAGCATCCAACGGATATATGATCGCCACGATTACAATTGGAAGAGAAGGCACGGAAATGCCATCATGGGGATATAAAAATGATGAATATCCGGTGCTTTCGGCCAGAAAACGAAACGACATTGTAGCATTTATCCGGACGTGGCAGAGGATACATATTGGGTTTTAATTTTATCATCACATGCCCATTCATAAGAAACAGCATCTGAAACTTCAGCACATGTATATTCCTCCCAAGCAGGTACACAATGTTCATATGGCCCGGTGATATAGGATGGACTTGAAGGTTTTGTACATATATTTATATCATCAAAGGCCATTCCATCGGTTGTCATTGAATTATTATCATACTGCTGAAATTTAATTACAAATGTACTGCTGTGTGAAAGACTTATATTACTAATTTCGGAAGAAAGATCTATGTTCACTTTCTGATAGGTACTTGAGCCTCCTGCCAAATCATATATTTTGGTGAAGTTATTGCCACCATCATCAGAGATGAAGACACCATCCTGCGGATGTGTTTCATCTGATGTTTCTTTCCAGTAGAACTGTAAACCCACATTTGATTTTCCTGACAAGTTGAGGTGCAACCAGGCTTCATTAGTACAATAATTATTGTTAATAGACACATCCATGGTTAAATGACGAGAACCCGTTTTCGGGGAAAAGTCTGTATTAGCTTCAATTCTTCCAAATGCGTTCGATTTATGAAGTTTTCAGGATGGATCAAATTTGTTTTCGAATCCTGTAAAATATGGAGGAGAAGCGTAAATGACAGGTCTTGCGGCAAGAACTGCTTTATATGCATTTATTCTTCCAGCTCCAAGCATTCCTGAGTATGAACTTTCATCAAGAATAGGCTCAGCGGTTTCTTCAATTATTGCTCCAATTTCTGCAGGAGTTAATGAATTATCCAAGGATCTCATTAGTGCAACAACTCCTGCTACCATAGGTGTAGCAAAAGAAGTCCCTTTACCACCACCATAATATGGCCATTGATTGTTTAGTGAAGGTTGGGCACCCATAACCAGATATCCGGGGGCGCAGATATCAACTTCCGGAAAATAAGAATGTGTCTGATTCGCACCATTATCCTCAAAATAATGATTATTATCCTCTCCTATACTACTAACACAAATTAACCTATCGTCATAGGTAGGAGAAAAAGGATATAAAGGAGAAAATGGAGGACCACCACCAGAAGAACAACTACTTCCATGAAATCCATTACCAGCAGCCGCGACTATTATGGTGTTATTATTTAAAATATCTGATATAATTGTGGAGTCAACTCCGGAAGGATCAGGTGAGCAGTCGTAAAACCAACTTATGCTAATCACATCGACATCCAAAACCATAGATGCATGATGGGCTTTATATATTCCATTATTCCATGTGTATGCATAAAATTCAGTATCAAACCCAATGGAAGCCAACTGACCCCCTCCATCTGTTTCAGATATTGCGCAACTTGCAACAAAAGTACCGTGATTATCAATATGATCTGGAATATAAGAATATGTAGTGTGATTCACTAAAGAATAAGGATCATAATTAACAATATATTTGTTTACCAGATCGGGATGGCCTATGTCAAACCGTGAATCAATAATTGCAATTGTTGAGTTACCACCGAAAGTAATATCCCATGCTTCAGGAGCTCGAATATTACTAAGATGCCATAACCATTCAGGATGAGCAGTCCACATATAATCCGTAGGATCATAAGTTGCTATTGGCTTTTTTTTCGTAACCTACAAAATCATACAGTAAAGTGTTTGTAAGCTCATGAATCAATTGCTCTGATTTTTGATCCTCAAATTCCAGGAGATAAACTCTTTTAAGTAATTCATGTTCTGACCATGGCATTGCTTGTTTATAAGACTTTACATTGTATTTTGTCAGAATCTCATTAACCATAATGCTAGATGTCTTAAGTTCGTTTGTCGGTATTGCTTTTTCATCGTTAATTAATAACCGGAGTACTCCATCAGAATACTCCTGACAATTAGCATTTCCAAATAGAATTTGGCTTATAAATATTATTAAGAATTTTTTCATCGTATTAGATTTTAATAATTGAACGGTTTAATATTCTTTCATTAGATATTAAACGTATAATGTAAATCCCTCTTTCAAGGTAATCCAATCTTAGAGTAAGTTGTCCTTCCAGGTTATTGGCTTGATATCTGATTTTTCCATGAATATCCAGTTTTTGAATTTGTTTAATTCTACTGAATGGACATTCTAGCCTGATATGTTCATGGAAGGGATTGGGGGTTATCTTCAATCCTGAATAATTCTCTGAGATTCCCAGGAGACTCAGGTCAATAAAATCACATCCGGTAGTATCATTCAGATTCTCAGAACGATAATTAATCTCTTGATCTACATAACAATTCAGGCAACTGGAGTTTGATATCCCTATATTTTTCGAGGTTCCTAAAAACTTTTGGGTGGAACCAATTTTCTCGATAATTGGTAAAGTTTCTACAAAATTTGAAAAGCACCAATCCGCTTCCTGGGAAGGAGATGTATAAAACGCAGACAATGTAATATTATCAGTATCAATGCTCTTAATTGAATCTACAATATATTCAAATTTATTGTACGAAAAATCTCCCTCAAAAGAAGAATCTCTTACCAGAACTGTATCTCCCTCACTGATAGAGAAATCATATAATTTATAAAAGTACCCGGAAGGATCATAATGATACACCTTATCCTGATCATAGTAAAAATAATTGTAGTAATTTGTTGTATCCAGATAATATCCTCCATCTGGATTCATACTTACACTAACCTGAATTATTCATAAAAAAAGGGAGTTTGTTCCCTAAAAATAGCTGAAATATCA
>CAZGTU010000091.1:0-18632 GCA_964528675.1 uncultured Bacteroidaceae bacterium | reverse complement strand
AGGTGGTACTATTTTTTCTTGTTTGGTGGTAAAGTTTATGTTCGGTGTTAATAATGAGCCAAGCTTTAAGTTTTTTGATCTATCTGGAAAGTTATTACGACAAGTAGTAACAGGATTCAATGGTGAAAAAATCTATATTGATAAAGTATATGACACAAATAATAGAGATTCACTTACTTCCCAGCCATATACCCAAGGTTCTCAAATTTTTTGGAACCATTACTCTTATGACAATCTAGGAAGGCCTGATAGTATAACAACACCGGATGGAAGATTTACCGCATACTCTTATAATGGAAGAATAACAACTACCTATTCAGGGAAAGGAAGTAATAAGCAAAAAACGATTAAAACCACCAATGCTTTAGGAGAAACCACTGTTTCTGAAGATGACCAGGGAAAAAAAGTGTATACCTACTATTATAGTAATGGTCTACCAAAAGAGTTTGTGTTAAATGGCGGCCCGCATAAAGTAGAGTTGGAGTATGATCCATATGGGAATAGAACAAAGATAGTCGATCCCAATGCGGGGACCATCTATACATATTTCAATGTATATGGAGAGATGGTCAAACAAATTGATGCCCTTGGGAAAGCCACCGAGTATGAATATGATAAACTAGGCCGAATAACACAGGAATCTCTTGACGGAAATACAAAGACCTACACTTATGATACAGATTTCACAGGGGCCTTATACTCGGTTCAACAAACGTCTCCTTCAAACAGCCTAACATATTCTTATGATAATTTGGGCAGAGTTACAGCTACGAGTGAAAGCTATGACGGTTACACCATAAATAAGCAATTCAGCTACGATTTCCTGGGAAGAATGACCAGCTCAACCTATCCCGATAGTAGCAATACGACCCTTCAGAATCACTATAATTCGTCAGGTTATCTTCAAAGGATCAGTTTCCAGGGTAAAACCCTCTGGGAATGCTCAGATATGAATGAATTTGGAATGATAACCCAATATAAACAGGGAGCGAGCACATCAAATATAAGCTATAATGATTATGGGATATTAGCTTCTCAGAGCTATGCCAATGGCAGAAAGGAATTTAGTTATGCGTTTGATGATTACATGAATCTGGACTTCAGGCAGGATGATGATTATCTGTTAAAAGAAGACTTCAGCTACGATGAACTGAACCGTTTAACTGAGAGTTTTTATACCATTAATGGTGGTTCAGGGACCAGGAATCTGGAGATAGAATATGATAATGCGGGTATGGGGAACATTATATCCAAAAATGATGTTGGAGAAGAAATTAATTATGGAGAAAGTGCCGGCCCGCATGCTTTGACCTCGATAAAAAACCTCGATCCAAATTACCGCCCGCCACCCCAGACCATAGAATATACGGATTTTAAAAAACTATCCTATATTCTTGACACCCTGGATAATGGAGATACCCTCACCCTGGCCATTACTTACGGATTCGACAACCAGAGAAGAAAATCCGTATTAACCCGTTCTGATGGAACCAGCAAAACCAAATATTTCTTTGGAGATTATGAAATAATTACGGATAATAATAGTCCAAAGGAATATTTATTTGTAAATTCACCCACAGGTCTGTGTGCAATCATAGAGACCTATTATGAGGGTGGGTCCCGAATGCAAAAAGTCTGGCACACCTACACAGATCATTTAGGTTCTTTGGTATATCTGGAAAATGCCGATAACTCAAGTGAGACCCTGGAATATAGTTATGATGCCTGGGGAAATCCCAGAAGACACAATGACTGGTTAAATGATGATCCCATTGATGATTTAATAGCGGATAGGGGGTATACGGGTCATGAACATCTTTCAGAATTTGGTCTTATAAACATGAACGGTAGAGTTTATGATCCTATTCTTGGAAGGTTTCTGAGTCCGGATCCCTATGTTCAAATGCCGGGTTTTGTGGATGGATTTAATAGGTATGCTTACTGCCTGAATAATCCGCTTATTTATACGGATCCGAGCGGGGAATTTCCATTTCTTGCCATGGCAGTATTTGCAGCTGTAGGTTCATATATCGGAGGATCTGCGGCTGAAGGTTGGGAATTTAATCCGGGTAATTGGGCATGGGATGGTGATACATGGAAGGGAATAGGTTTGGGAGCAGTAATAGGTGCGGCAGGAGGTGTTGGATTTGGGTATGCGGCACCTGCATTGGCTACTTTCCTTGGACCTACATCCTTAGGAGGCACTGTCGGTTTTTCTAGTTTCTCAGCAACAATGTCAGCATATACATTAACAGGCTTGGCTGCCGGAGCTGCTGTTGGATATGGATCCGGATTTGTTGGAGGCATGTTATATAGTGATGGCAATTGGAATTATTCACACCAATCGGGGATATTCGGAGCACAGATTGGGGCAACTGTAGGTTCAATTATTGGGCTTAGCTATGGATTATTATCGGAGGAAGGAAGAGAATGGATAGCTAGTATGGTTTCGGGACCACCAGCTATTGATATATCACTTCCTGAATATGATCCTTATTCTGTCACTGCAAGCCTTGATGCTTCAGGTACTTATTATCGGGGTATCAAGCCGGTAGACTGGTCTGATGGAGCTGCGACTTATCATGGCACAATGAATGCTTTCAGACATATTTATCAAGGTAATGATAACATAACACATCCTTACGGGTACTGGCATGTCTCTGATTTATATACAAATACCCCCGTGCCGTCCTTCTGGAAGAGACATTTTGCTTTTGGTTCTGCATCCATTTTTAAAATTTATGACAATGGAGTAAGAATTAAAATTATTGATCATAATTATCACAGCGCTGAGAATTGGAAAAATAACTATATCGGTGGCATTTATATCCCAGAACCTCCTCCTTATAAGATAATTGCCCACTACCCAAGTTACCCAAGGAGAGGAATAATATCTGTGTGGTTTGATAATATCTCTGTTTACCGACAATGGTTAAGATTTTTAAATACAAAGTGAAATGGAAAAAAAATATCAAATTCTTAGTACTTTATTTTTCATAATACTATTAGGAGTTTTGATCTATGCAACATTTTTCATCTTTAATACGAGAGTCCCACTTTTTCAAGTTGCAAAAAAGACAGATGTTATTAATCCCTGGGGTTGGGATCTTATTACCTTTGAAAAAGATAAAGGCCTAAATTCATACTATTTTAAAAAGCATAATGATGATACAATTATAAATCTCGCTTTTGAATACTTCAGGAAAAATAATCATTATAAAAGACATGGCTTAGGAGGTTATGATTTAATTAAAGAATATCCATTAAATAATTCTCTTATCAATGTTTCACTAACTATTGAGGGAGATACTCTTTATATAAATCAACGACCAAAGACAGATGACTTTTTCTCACTTAATAATGGTGATTTTATAAAAGGGAAGTATTACTACTATTATATTTTAGAAAAACATAAGCTTGATAGTTGTCAAATACTTTTTTTTGAAAAGAATAAAGATTCTTTGTTAAAAGCAGGAACAAATTATATTCCAAGATTTGATGAAAGATGTGAGATCATTGAATAATTTGTTGGTATTGTTATTGCCTCAATAACCCGCTGATTTATACCGATCCGGATGGGGAGTTTATTTTTACACTTGCTTGCTTGCTGATTCCAGGAGCACAGGTTCTTTTACCATTCGCAATTGCTGCTGATGTTGGTGGCATTATTAATACTGCTACAAACTGGAAGAATATTGATAATATCGGAGAAGGTTTAGCATCATATGGCATTGGTGCAACAACAGGAACCTTAACTGCTGTTAATCCTGTATTAGGGGCTACTGTAGGAGGGGCAATTAACCAAGGTGGAAATGAAATTATTCGTCAAACTGGGAAAGGCATTGGTTTAGGGGATGTAAATTGGGGAACTGTTGGAGGCCAAGCTGTATTAGGTGCTGCTGTTGGTGGAGTAACTTATGGGGTAGGAACTGCGATCAATAAAACAGGTATTACTTCAAAAATCTTGGATGCAACGGGAATAACGAATAATGCGGCTAGAAACATAGTCGGTTCTACAATTAATGGAGTAATGGTGGGAACAACAGTTGGTCTGGGGAGAGGAGTCGGAACAGGAATTATGACAGGAGAATGGAATCTGGGAGAATATATTTGGAAGGGAGCTGCTTATGGTGGGGCAGGAGGTTTATTATATGGTTCTCTAACAGAAATAGGTTTCCAGGCACAATTAAAATGGGGAAGGAATGCTGTTCTAAATAGTAAAAATACAGATGCAATTTCAAAGGGGTGGCAGAAGTATTTAGAACGATTGCAAAGAATCAATAAAGGTGCTGGTATTGATGTGCAAGGAACAGGTGAAATAACAGTGGTTTATGATACTCAAGCTGGAACTTCAACTGTATACATTGACGCAGTTCCCAATGCTTATTGGCAGCCTCCGGCACCATATCAATATAATAGCTCTACTCTGTATCAGAATATACTCAGATTGAGATTATATTAAAAATGGCAAAGACATTGAAAATCAATAATATATTATATATATCAATAACGAGCCTTTCAATTATTCTTTTAGTTGTCTTTGGGCAGAAAAACAGGAATTTAGAAAGTAAGATAAAAACGAAGGGTATTGCGACTATTGGAACAGTAGTGAATAGAACTCAAGGGATTGGGAATGGCGGTATTACTGTTTTTGGAGTTTGGTTTGATTTTTACGTTGATGGGAAATTGATAAAATCTGATCAATTATTATCTGGAAAATATGAATATGATCAGGCGATTGTTGGTATGAAGTATAAAGTAAAATATTTAACTGGCGATCCCCATACCAAATCGATGATTTTTATTAATGAACCCATCAAAAATGAATACCAGAATATTGAAAAAGAAAGGGATCGCATACGGAGTTCCTATAAAAATGCGAATGTATTTTTAAGGAAAAATGCCAGGCCAATTAATGAATTAAAAAGCTTTTAAGAAAAGTAAACAGCCTCAGAAAAGTTCTGAGGCTGTTTACTTAAAGGGATTTACAATGGTAAGTTTCTTTTCGATCTTTTGGCCATCCTGCAAATCCTCAGAGTAGAGTGTTTTGCAGTTACAGTAAAGTGCCGCGGCAATAATCAGGGAATCATAAAAGGAGTACTGGTATTTATCGGCAATACGGCAAGCGTGCTCAATGGTAGCGGGCTTGTTTACATATACGCTGAATCCGGAACTTATCTCTGAGAGTACGGGTTCAATTTCCTTCCAGGAAAGGTTGAATTTCTTTTTCAGGGTATTGGAGAGTTCCGTTAAGACCTGGGTGCTGATAAATGTGTCAGGGCTGTTGGCTATATCCAGGGCTTTTTGCTGTTTTTCAGGCTCATCATTGGTATAGCAATAAACCAGGACATTGGTATCGATAAAACAATTAGCGCTCATTTGCCTGTTCCCTGTTAAATTTATAGCCTTTGGTATTTAACCTGATTGCAGCAAAGCTCTTATGGCTTCTGCCGGGATAAATAATGTCTTCGGAAGGCTCATCTACGGCAAAGGCAATGACTTCCATTTTTTTCCCAATATACTTATCAGGAATGTTAAAGGAAAGTATGTTTTTATCGGGTGTTACTACAGTGCGTATCATGATCTGTTTTTTAGAGTGAGGAAATGTTCTTAATTTTTACAGACTTAATCAGTCCGTCAATGGCATAGAGAATATGTTCCCTGTCATAATCATTTAGGGCTGAGATCTCATTTAAGCGGTTTAGCATTGTTGGATCCTTAAAGATATTTTTATCCTGGCTTTCACCTAAAAGGTAACCCACGGTTGTTTCCAGGATATTAGCTATTTTTTTTACCACATCAATAGATGGTTTTACCTCGTCACGCTCATACTTACCAATGATGGAGTGATGTGCTTCAATAAGTTTAGCCAGTTCATTCTGGGAAAGCTTTTTGGACTCCCTGCATTCTCTCAATTTTTTACCAAAAGTATCCATAAGTCTATAATATTTGGTATTAAACCTGTTTTTATTCGCTGTATTTGCAAATATACTGCTAATATTTTATGAATAAAAATTAGATTTTCTTTTGTTGCATTGTAATATTTTATAGATTTGTACCAAATATTAGCAATATTGCTTTTCGAAAAAAATAAATCTATGGAAATCCAGGAGATCAAACAGCAACTATCCATCCTTGAAGTTTTAGGCCATTATGGCCTCTCTCCCGACCGAAACAACCGCCTGAAATGTCCTTTCCACGATGATAAAACCCCGAGTTTCCAGGTTTATCCCAAGACCGATACCTGGACCTGCTTTAGCGGGAACTGCTCAGCCGGCAGCGGTGACCAGGTGGATTTTATTATGAAATATGAAAAGATTACCAAGCATGAGGCGATCTTAAAGGCTAAGAATCTGCTGGGTTACCAGCCTGATCCTCCAAGCCCTGAAAGCAAGCCCGGGCCAAAAGAACTTCCGGAACTCACCCCGGAGGACCACCAGAGAATCCTCACCGAATCTTTCACCCATTTTGTAAGAAGTTTGGGGGCAAGGCCAAAGAAAGCGATTGAGTATCTTGAATCCCGCAAGCTTAATTACAAAGCACTATCTGTTGGATATGACGCCGGTACGTTGCACAAACGAAAGGAGATTACAGAGGTCCAGAAGCAGCAATACTTGCAGGCCGGTCTTCTGAAGCCCGATAAGTTCGGCAGGGAGAACAGCTATTATACCCGGTTTAATGGTTGTGTTGTGTTCCCACTACTTGATAAAGATGGAAATGTTGCTAGCCTGTACGGAAGACACACAGAAAAGGGCCATCATTATCTGGAGGGGGAATATAAGGGGCTTTATCCAGGCTACCCGGATATGGAAACGCTGAAGTTGATCCTGACCGAAGCGGTTATTGATGCCGCGACCCTGCAGCAGCTGCCGGAGATCACCAAAGACTGCACAATCCTTGCCCTTTACGGAACCAATGGTTTTACCGGGCAGCACCGGGATGCCATCGCAGGGTTAAAGGACTTAAAAGAAGTAATCCTGTTTTTTGACGGGGATGATGCCGGGAAGGAAGCGGCAGAAGCAATAAGCGAAAGGCTTAAGCATATCCATGAGAAACTAACCATTACCATAGTTGACACACCGGAGGGAGAAGATGTAAACAGCCTGCTGCAAGGTCATGATCCTGAAATCTTCACCCACCTGCTGGAAAACCGGAAATCTTTTTTCTTTTCAACTGAGATATCCGAAAATACAAATCGAACTGGAGAGCAGCGGAGCTCGGTGAGGACAGAGTCCGAGCCAAAAACTTCAATTGAAAAAGAAAAAAGCCAGGATGGAAATACAATAGTGCCTCCGGAAGAATACACTTTGAAAGTAACTGCAGACTTTATCAAATACACCACCGACCAGCTGGAGATCACCCTTTGGGGCGGGATCGATATAAGTACAGTCAGCCGGCTTCGGGCCACGTTGCACGTACAACTAACAGGTAACAATTACGTAAGTTTTAGAGACACTGCAGACCTGTATAGCCACAGCCAAACGGACCGGCTGATCAAGCAGGCAGCTGAAAAGCTCGAAGTTAGCACACTGACAGTCAGCCATGCCATAACGGGCCTGACCAAGGAATTAGAAACATACCGGCAGGCAAAGCGGGAAGAGAAACGCCAGAGCGAGCAAAAGCAGGAGCTTGAGTCCGTAGACCGTTTTAGCCAGGAGCAGATGCAAAAGGCAAGGGAGTTTTTACGCAGCTCAGATCTTACAAAGCTCACCTACGATCTTTTTAACAACCTTGGGATGGTTGGTCAGGGTGACAATGCCACGCTGCTGTTTTTTATTTTCCTGACCCGGCTATTTAAAAACCCGCTGCATGCAATCGTGATGGGAAGCAGTGGCAGCGGGAAGACACACCTGCTGCAGGGAGTTGCAGGTACGATCCCCAGACAACATATAAATGTAACTACATCACTTAGCGAAAATACCCTGTACTATACCCCGAAAGACTTTTTAAAGCACAAGATCCTTTTGCAGGAGGATCTGGACGGGGCGTATAATGCGCTACTCCCACTCAGAGAACTTATGAGTAATCAGGAGATCAGCCGTTTTAGCACCAAGACCAACAGTAGAACCGGAGATAGCAAACAGGTGTATCTGCATGTGGAAGGACCGGTATGTGTGGCAGGTGCTACGACAAAGGAAAGAGTATATGAGGATAATGCCAACCGTAGTTTTTTGCTTCAGATCCAGGAGAATCCACAGCATGAAGCCCAGGTACTGGAATACCAGGGAAAAGTGGCCGCCGGACTGATTAATGTAAAGCAGTATGAGAAAAATATCGATCTGCTGAAAGCCGCTCAGCTGCAACTGGAGCCAATGGAGGTGGTGATCCCCTTTGCTCCGAAACTGGAACTGCCGCCACATGTATTTAAAAAGATGCGTACTAAGAATCATTACCTGACCCTTATAAAAGCAATTACGTTGTGGAACCAGAAGCAGCGAAAGCGCATCAAGGATAATGATGGGAATATATTACTTGTCTCGACCCTTGAAGATGTGCGCTGGGCAAATAAATTAAGCCGGGAGAATCTTTTAAGAAAATCCGATGAATTATCAGGCAAGACCAGAAGCTTTTTTGAATCTTTAAAAACCTTTATAGCAGATACCAGCAGAAATGATGCTGCATTTTATGCCAAAGATATCCGCAAATACTTCCGGCTGCACCCGATGCAGATAAAGCGCTTTTTGGATGAGCTCGAGGGGCGTGGATTTATCAAATGCCGCAGCCGGCATATGAAAACGGGTAATGAATATGAAGTGCTTATATGGGATGATTACCAGCAGCTGCAACTTGGAGTTGATGCATTGGATCAGCTGCTAAAAGATCTCGAGTATGAAACCAGTAAAAGAGCTAAATCTTTGTAAATCTTTACTTTCACATACCTTCACATACTTTCACAAAGAGCCTTGTGAAAGTCAGAGGGCCTGCCAGCAAAGGGATACAGGGCAAATCAAAGTCACTTTCACAACCTTCACAAGGGGGACAAGCAGCACACCTTTTTTTTGAACTTTTCTTTTTTCAATTGAAAATAAAAATGATCACCGACTGGATATATAGCGAGGAATTTACAAGCCTGGAAACGGGCTTTTTAAAATGGCTTGAGACCCTGAACTACAGTCCTTCTACCATTGCAACCCGCAGGCGCAATATCCGTGAGTTTTTGCTGTACCTGGAGCGATGTGGCATCGATAACATCGAAGATGCATCACAACACAAAGTAAGTCGCTATGTATGTTACCTGAAACGAAGAGAAAACAAGCTGTACGGCTCCGGACTTATGAATGCATCGGTTAATGTCGGCATCAGCACGGTAAATAAGTTCTTTGAATACCTAAGCCAAAGCGGTATCTCCCATGTTCCGGATAAACTTGCTTATTTAAACGGAAATTACAAACCAATCCAGGTGCTCTCGAGAAATGAAGTTGACCAGCTATATGCAGCCACCTACATAAAAAACCCGAAGGTAAAGCCTAAGAACAAACTGATGGAAGAGGCGATCCAGATGCGTGACAGGGCGATGCTGGCGGTGTATTACGGATGTGGATTACGAAAAAGCGAGGGAACCGGGTTAAAGCCCACTGATATCCAGGTAGAGCGAAAGATCGTGTTTGTAAGAGAGGGAAAGGGAAGCAAACAGCGAAACGTCCCGGTAACCAGTAACACCTTGGTATATCTTACAGAATACCTACAAAGAGGTCGAAAGATACTCCTGGAGAGAAGCCCGAATCCCACATCCCCGGAAAGTTTTTTTATTAACCAGTACGGAGAGGTCTGCAGCGATCAGGCATTGTCACTTAGACTGGATCTTTTGGTTAAAAACTCAGGTAGCAGCAGCCTGCAGGCAAAACGTCCCACGCTGCACACCCTTCGCCACTCCATTGCAACTCACCTGTTACAACAAGGAATGCAAATCGAGATGATCCAGCAGTTTTTAGGCCATGCCAGTTTAGAGACCACACAGATCTACACGCACATTGTAAATGAGCTATGACAGGGGGCTTTGATGCATACAGGGAAAAGAAAGGATACTCCAAAAAAAGCATCCGGGTGCAGAATAGTCATATCAAACGGTTTAAATCCTGGTGTATTACCCAAAACATCGATCCCGAATCCATTACTTACACACAGGCACTTGAGTTTATCGATAGTGAAAGAGTCAGGGGAATCCTAAACCAAAGTATCATAAGAGAAATCAACTCCATCAGGATCTATTTTGATTACCTGGTGCAAAGCGGAAAGCTCAAGCAAAATGTGATCGCGAGGATCAGGATCAAGCAAAGGCAAAACAGAATCCATACTGGTACGCTAAATCAACAGCAACTGGAAAAGATCTACCGGAATTATGCTGGCTTACCGGAGTGGGAACACCGGACAAAAACATCCATGCGATTACATCAAAGAAACATTGTGATACTCGGACTACTAATTTATCAGGGGATAACCAGCGGTGAGATCGCCAAAGTGGAACGATCCCATGTGAACCTAAACGAAGGAAAGATCTATATCCCATCTACCCGGAAAAGCAATGCCAGGCATTTAAGACTGCAAGCCGGCCAGGTAATGGCCATGCAGGAGTATCTCGATATTTATCTGACTCGATCCTGTCAAACTGAGGAATCCTGGCTCTTTCCCGGCAAAAAGCACAGTGATATGGTTGCATCTGTGATCATACAAGCAAAGAAAATCCATCCGGAGCTAACCGATGCCCGGCAGATAAGATCGAGCGTGATCATGAACTGGCTAAAGATCCACAACATCCGCCAAGTGCAGTATATGGCCGGGCATAAAAGCATCCGCAGTACTGAGCAGTATCGAAGTCAGGATCTGAGCAAATTAACCAGGCAGTTAGAGCTGTTCCACCCGTTGAAATGAAATTGGGTATCGCAATTTGCGACACCCAATTTATAATTTCTATTTTTGATAACTTAAAAACAAACAGCTATGAGCAAAGCAGAAAATCCATTAATGTTACCGGAAGAAACAATAATCTCCAAAATATATCTGATAAGGGGCAAGAAAGTTATACTTGACCGGGATCTTGCTCAATTTTACGCAGTAGAGACCAGAAGGCTTAAAGAGCAGGTCAGGCGCAATATAGAACGGTTCCCGGAGGATTTTATGTTTGAGTTTACAAAAGAAGAGTTAGAAGCCTTCCGGCAACAATTTGGAAAGACAAGCAAAGAAATCATGGGTTTGCGTATTGCTCCGTTTGCTTTTACCGAACACGGTATCTTAATGCTTGCAAGTGTACTGAACAGTCAACGTGCGATACAGGTAAACATACAATTAGTACGTATTTTCAACAAAATGCGGGAAATACTTACATCTCATCAGGAATTATTTGCAGAACTTGATAAAATCAAAAACCAATTATCCGACCACGAGAACAAATTTGTTTTGATTTTCGAGTATATGAAGCAATTTGAAAAAGCCAAGCAAGAAGAACTGGAATTTAAGAACCGGCCGAAAATAGGATTTAAAAAGTCGAAAGAATAACCCATCCCAAAGGGCAAAAAATACCCGCTTCTCGTTCCTCAAAGCTTGCACGGTCTTTTTTGTCCCTCCGCGCCCCCTCCCTTCTGCAATTTTTTCTGTCATGCTTTTTGTCCTGCCCACGTGCAGCACATTGCTTTTTCTTTTTTTTCAATTGAAAAATAAAAGTAGCCGATACTCCGAAATCCATCCCATAAACAATGACTTCCGGCAAAAAAGAAAAAGCAAAGAGCTGCCCTATCCCTGCAGACAAAAAGGCCTGCCATAAAAAATTGCCCAAAGCTATGTTAACATAATGCGGCATTATAGAACCCGCCCCAGGAAGTCTTTCTTAAATACCCGGGTTATTGCAGGGGCGGCTCTTATAATGCGACACTATGTTAAATAGCCGCGCAACCCGCCCGCCGCTTCGAACCAGGCCCTTTACTGAAACCCGGGAAAACCACTTCGAACCGGGTTCAATACTACGGCAAACCTTGGTCAAAGCTCTGAAGGCTCATTTTAACCGCTTAGCGCAAAGGTAAAGCCACCGGCCTTTCCCCGCGCAAGGTCAAGCCCAGGGGTTTTGAAGAAAAAATTTTATGTCGCATAAACCGGGAATTATCCAGGATCTGAAACTACCCGCAGAAACGAAATCCGTAAAAATTTTTTCTCCAAAAACCTTGCCTGCCCCCGCTGGCTTTGGGGGTTGCCTAAGCGGTTAAAATGGCGGGGTCTGTCAAAACAAGCCGGTGTTTTTTCTTTTTCAATTGAAGATTTTTTTAAATGCGGTTCAATTGAAAAAAGAAAATCACTATCTTAGATGTAAGTTCTTTGAATGAAAGCAGGTCCCTGGCCATTGAAAAATTGGAGCATTAAGGTAAAAACCGGGTTTACCGGTATTCTTATTGCCTGAATAATCCGCTTATTTATACGGATCCGAGCGGGGAATTTCCATTTCTTGCCATGGCAGTATTTGCAGCTGTAGGTTCATATATCGGAGGATCTGCGGCTGAAGGTTGGGAATTTAATCCGGGTAATTGGGCATGGGATGGTGATACATGGAAGGGAATAGGTTTGGGAGCAGTAATAGGTGCGGCAGGAGGTGTTGGATTTGGGTATGCGGCACCTGCATTGGCTACTTTCCTTGGACCTACATCCTTAGGAGGCACTGTCGGTTTTTCTAGTTTCTCAGCAACAATGTCAGCATATACATTAACAGGCTTGGCTGCCGGAGCTGCTGTTGGATATGGATCCGGATTTGTTGGAGGCATGTTATATAGTGATGGCAATTGGAATTATTCACACCAATCGGGGATATTCGGAGCACAGATTGGGGCAACTGTAGGTTCAATTATTGGGCTTAGCTATGGATTATTATCGGAGGAAGGAAGAGAATGGATAGCTAGTATGGTTTCGGGACCACCAGCTATTGATATATCACTTCCTGAATATGATCCTTATTCTGTCACTGCAAGCCTTGATGCTTCAGGTACTTATTATCGGGGTATCAAGCCGGTAGACTGGTCTGATGGAGCTGCGACTTATCATGGCACAATGAATGCTTTCAGACATATTTATCAAGGTAATGATAACATAACACATCCTTACGGGTACTGGCATGTCTCTGATTTATATACAAATACCCCCGTGCCGTCCTTCTGGAAGAGACATTTTGCTTTTGGTTCTGCATCCATTTTTAAAATTTATGACAATGGAGTAAGAATTAAAATTATTGATCATAATTATCACAGCGCTGAGAATTGGAAAAATAACTATATCGGTGGCATTTATATCCCAGAACCTCCTCCTTATAAGATAATTGCCCACTACCCAAGTTACCCAAGGAGAGGAATAATATCTGTGTGGTTTGATAATATCTCTGTTTACCGACAATGGTTAAGATTTTTAAATACAAAGTGAAATGGAAAAAAAATATCAAATTCTTAGTACTTTATTTTTCATAATACTATTAGGAGTTTTGATCTATGCAACATTTTTCATCTTTAATACGAGAGTCCCACTTTTTCAAGTTGCAAAAAAGACAGATGTTATTAATCCCTGGGGTTGGGATCTTATTACCTTTGAAAAAGATAAAGGCCTAAATTCATACTATTTTAAAAAGCATAATGATGATACAATTATAAATCTCGCTTTTGAATACTTCAGGAAAAATAATCATTATAAAAGACATGGCTTAGGAGGTTATGATTTAATTAAAGAATATCCATTAAATAATTCTCTTATCAATGTTTCACTAACTATTGAGGGAGATACTCTTTATATAAATCAACGACCAAAGACAGATGACTTTTTCTCACTTAATAATGGTGATTTTATAAAAGGGAAGTATTACTACTATTATATTTTAGAAAAACATAAGCTTGATAGTTGTCAAATACTTTTTTTTGAAAAGAATAAAGATTCTTTGTTAAAAGCAGGAACAAATTATATTCCAAGATTTGATGAAAGATGTGAGATCATTGAATAATTTGTTGGTATTGTTATTGCCTCAATAACCCGCTGATTTATACCGATCCGGATGGGGAGTTTATTTTTACACTTGCTTGCTTGCTGATTCCAGGAGCACAGGTTCTTTTACCATTCGCAATTGCTGCTGATGTTGGTGGCATTATTAATACTGCTACAAACTGGAAGAATATTGATAATATCGGAGAAGGTTTAGCATCATATGGCATTGGTGCAACAACAGGAACCTTAACTGCTGTTAATCCTGTATTAGGGGCTACTGTAGGAGGGGCAATTAACCAAGGTGGAAATGAAATTATTCGTCAAACTGGGAAAGGCATTGGTTTAGGGGATGTAAATTGGGGAACTGTTGGAGGCCAAGCTGTATTAGGTGCTGCTGTTGGTGGAGTAACTTATGGGGTAGGAACTGCGATCAATAAAACAGGTATTACTTCAAAAATCTTGGATGCAACGGGAATAACGAATAATGCGGCTAGAAACATAGTCGGTTCTACAATTAATGGAGTAATGGTGGGAACAACAGTTGGTCTGGGGAGAGGAGTCGGAACAGGAATTATGACAGGAGAATGGAATCTGGGAGAATATATTTGGAAGGGAGCTGCTTATGGTGGGGCAGGAGGTTTATTATATGGTTCTCTAACAGAAATAGGTTTCCAGGCACAATTAAAATGGGGAAGGAATGCTGTTCTAAATAGTAAAAATACAGATGCAATTTCAAAGGGGTGGCAGAAGTATTTAGAACGATTGCAAAGAATCAATAAAGGTGCTGGTATTGATGTGCAAGGAACAGGTGAAATAACAGTGGTTTATGATACTCAAGCTGGAACTTCAACTGTATACATTGACGCAGTTCCCAATGCTTATTGGCAGCCTCCGGCACCATATCAATATAATAGCTCTACTCTGTATCAGAATATACTCAGATTGAGATTATATTAAAAATGGCAAAGACATTGAAAATCAATAATATATTATATATATCAATAACGAGCCTTTCAATTATTCTTTTAGTTGTCTTTGGGCAGAAAAACAGGAATTTAGAAAGTAAGATAAAAACGAAGGGTATTGCGACTATTGGAACAGTAGTGAATAGAACTCAAGGGATTGGGAATGGCGGTATTACTGTTTTTGGAGTTTGGTTTGATTTTTACGTTGATGGGAAATTGATAAAATCTGATCAATTATTATCTGGAAAATATGAATATGATCAGGCGATTGTTGGTATGAAGTATAAAGTAAAATATTTAACTGGCGATCCCCATACCAAATCGATGATTTTTATTAATGAACCCATCAAAAATGAATACCAGAATATTGAAAAAGAAAGGGATCGCATACGGAGTTCCTATAAAAATGCGAATGTATTTTTAAGGAAAAATGCCAGGCCAATTAATGAATTAAAAAGCTTTTAAGAAAAGTAAACAGCCTCAGAAAAGTTCTGAGGCTGTTTACTTAAAGGGATTTACAATGGTAAGTTTCTTTTCGATCTTTTGGCCATCCTGCAAATCCTCAGAGTAGAGTGTTTTGCAGTTACAGTAAAGTGCCGCGGCAATAATCAGGGAATCATAAAAGGAGTACTGGTATTTATCGGCAATACGGCAAGCGTGCTCAATGGTAGCGGGCTTGTTTACATATACGCTGAATCCGGAACTTATCTCTGAGAGTACGGGTTCAATTTCCTTCCAGGAAAGGTTGAATTTCTTTTTCAGGGTATTGGAGAGTTCCGTTAAGACCTGGGTGCTGATAAATGTGTCAGGGCTGTTGGCTATATCCAGGGCTTTTTGCTGTTTTTCAGGCTCATCATTGGTATAGCAATAAACCAGGACATTGGTATCGATAAAACAATTAGCGCTCATTTGCCTGTTCCCTGTTAAATTTATAGCCTTTGGTATTTAACCTGATTGCAGCAAAGCTCTTATGGCTTCTGCCGGGATAAATAATGTCTTCGGAAGGCTCATCTACGGCAAAGGCAATGACTTCCATTTTTTTCCCAATATACTTATCAGGAATGTTAAAGGAAAGTATGTTTTTATCGGGTGTTACTACAGTGCGTATCATGATCTGTTTTTTAGAGTGAGGAAATGTTCTTAATTTTTACAGACTTAATCAGTCCGTCAATGGCATAGAGAATATGTTCCCTGTCATAATCATTTAGGGCTGAGATCTCATTTAAGCGGTTTAGCATTGTTGGATCCTTAAAGATATTTTTATCCTGGCTTTCACCTAAAAGGTAACCCACGGTTGTTTCCAGGATATTAGCTATTTTTTTTACCACATCAATAGATGGTTTTACCTCGTCACGCTCATACTTACCAATGATGGAGTGATGTGCTTCAATAAGTTTAGCCAGTTCATTCTGGGAAAGCTTTTTGGACTCCCTGCATTCTCTCAATTTTTTACCAAAAGTATCCATAAGTCTATAATATTTGGTATTAAACCTGTTTTTATTCGCTGTATTTGCAAATATACTGCTAATATTTTATGAATAAAAATTAGATTTTCTTTTGTTGCATTGTAATATTTTATAGATTTGTACCAAATATTAGCAATATTGCTTTTCGAAAAAAATAAATCTATGGAAATCCAGGAGATCAAACAGCAACTATCCATCCTTGAAGTTTTAGGCCATTATGGCCTCTCTCCCGACCGAAACAACCGCCTGAAATGTCCTTTCCACGATGATAAAACCCCGAGTTTCCAGGTTTATCCCAAGACCGATACCTGGACCTGCTTTAGCGGGAACTGCTCAGCCGGCAGCGGTGACCAGGTGGATTTTATTATGAAATATGAAAAGATTACCAAGCATGAGGCGATCTTAAAGGCTAAGAATCTGCTGGGTTACCAGCCTGATCCTCCAAGCCCTGAAAGCAAGCCCGGGCCAAAAGAACTTCCGGAACTCACCCCGGAGGACCACCAGAGAATCCTCACCGAATCTTTCACCCATTTTGTAAGAAGTTTGGGGGCAAGGCCAAAGAAAGCGATTGAGTATCTTGAATCCCGCAAGCTTAATTACAAAGCACTATCTGTTGGATATGACGCCGGTACGTTGCACAAACGAAAGGAGATTACAGAGGTCCAGAAGCAGCAATACTTGCAGGCCGGTCTTCTGAAGCCCGATAAGTTCGGCAGGGAGAACAGCTATTATACCCGGTTTAATGGTTGTGTTGTGTTCCCACTACTTGATAAAGATGGAAATGTTGCTAGCCTGTACGGAAGACACACAGAAAAGGGCCATCATTATCTGGAGGGGGAATATAAGGGGCTTTATCCAGGCTACCCGGATATGGAAACGCTGAAGTTGATCCTGACCGAAGCGGTTATTGATGCCGCGACCCTGCAGCAGCTGCCGGAGATCACCAAAGACTGCACAATCCTTGCCCTTTACGGAACCAATGGTTTTACCGGGCAGCACCGGGATGCCATCGCAGGGTTAAAGGACTTAAAAGAAGTAATCCTGTTTTTTGACGGGGATGATGCCGGGAAGGAAGCGGCAGAAGCAATAAGCGAAAGGCTTAAGCATATCCATGAGAAACTAACCATTACCATAGTTGACACACCGGAGGGAGAAGATGTAAACAGCCTGCTGCAAGGTCATGATCCTGAAATCTTCACCCACCTGCTGGAAAACCGGAAATCTTTTTTCTTTTCAACTGAGATATCCGAAAATACAAATCGAACTGGAGAGCAGCGGAGCTCGGTGAGGACAGAGTCCGAGCCAAAAACTTCAATTGAAAAAGAAAAAAGCCAGGATGGAAATACAATAGTGCCTCCGGAAGAATACACTTTGAAAGTAACTGCAGACTTTATCAAATACACCACCGACCAGCTGGAGATCACCCTTTGGGGCGGGATCGATATAAGTACAGTCAGCCGGCTTCGGGCCACGTTGCACGTACAACTAACAGGTAACAATTACGTAAGTTTTAGAGACACTGCAGACCTGTATAGCCACAGCCAAACGGACCGGCTGATCAAGCAGGCAGCTGAAAAGCTCGAAGTTAGCACACTGACAGTCAGCCATGCCATAACGGGCCTGACCAAGGAATTAGAAACATACCGGCAGGCAAAGCGGGAAGAGAAACGCCAGAGCGAGCAAAAGCAGGAGCTTGAGTCCGTAGACCGTTTTAGCCAGGAGCAGATGCAAAAGGCAAGGGAGTTTTTACGCAGCTCAGATCTTACAAAGCTCACCTACGATCTTTTTAACAACCTTGGGATGGTTGGTCAGGGTGACAATGCCACGCTGCTGTTTTTTATTTTCCTGACCCGGCTATTTAAAAACCCGCTGCATGCAATCGTGATGGGAAGCAGTGGCAGCGGGAAGACACACCTGCTGCAGGGAGTTGCAGGTACGATCCCCAGACAACATATAAATGTAACTACATCACTTAGCGAAAATACCCTGTACTATACCCCGAAAGACTTTTTAAAGCACAAGATCCTTTTGCAGGAGGATCTGGACGGGGCGTATAATGCGCTACTCCCACTCAGAGAACTTATGAGTAATCAGGAGATCAGCCGTTTTAGCACCAAGACCAACAGTAGAACCGGAGATAGCAAACAGGTGTATCTGCATGTGGAAGGACCGGTATGTGTGGCAGGTGCTACGACAAAGGAAAGAGTATATGAGGATAATGCCAACCGTAGTTTTTTGCTTCAGATCCAGGAGAATCCAC
>CAZGTU010000090.1:0-18645 GCA_964528675.1 uncultured Bacteroidaceae bacterium | reverse complement strand
CAAATTTTGTGATTATACTTTTATGTTAATTAGTTCTGGCTTGCTGCAAACGGTTTGCGTGTATGGTGTCGTTTGGCGATTCGAAGCACAAATCTGTCAAACCCCTACACCGTTTATTAGATGTAACACCCTTGAAATTAGCTCTATCCGCCAAATGCACTATACACGATGTTGGCGTTTCGTTAGTTTTTGACTTTCAGTTATTTCTCATCCTAAATTAACAAGAAAATTGATCGCTTTCGTTAAATTTGCTTCGCATAATACCTTACTGCAATAAATTAATTTTCAATTTTTATTATATATGCCAGAACAAAGTATGGCGGACGTTTATCAAAAGCTTCCCCTCCGCCTGAGTTATCTATTGTAACGGTATGAGTATGATCTGACGCATTGTCAGTATCTCCCGAAATATTATGCACATGGGTTCCGGCAAGAGATATGTTGGTAGATGCGACGGGGTTATAAGTGTAGGATTGATTGTTCCCCAGGCCTATAGTGGAATGTGTTCCTGAACTGTAGCCTGTGGAACGGTATGATGATGCGAATCTCATAGGCTTGGTCATTCCGCTCAGGGAGGTAGTGGCGGAATGAGAATGAGATCCGCCGCTGGAAGTTGTTAGTTCAACTGAATGAGAATGGTCCCCCGCAGCAACCGTTGTAGCAGTATGATTATGTTCTGGCATTTGTAACAATGTGAGAGTGTGTGTGCTTGCACCACCCTCGGCGCTAATGACATCATAATCGCCATCTTCACTGTCATATCCAACTATAAACCTGCCCCTCAGGTCAGGAGTGCCCTCTGTGCCGTCACATAAGAGCCAGCCGTCAGGTATTTCTTCTATGGCCCCCGACCACATTACAATCGTGCCAACGGGTACAAGGTAGTTTGTAATATCAGGTGCAGCTATATCCCTGTTAACTGAATTTTCTGCAAGCTGCTGCGCCTCTATGGACTCATCGGGAACTTGGTCAAGTACCGCAAGTGAACCCAGGCCAAGGGAATTCCGGCCGTCTGTTGCATTAATGCCGTCACTTCCTCCATCCCATTTAAGTCTGTCAGAATAGGCATTGTCCCAGTTTTCAATGTCATTTGCTTCTATGCCACTTGTTACCGATGCTCCATATACAGGATCGGTTTCGGTTTTAATGTAAGTGCCCAAGTCGCTGATTTGGCTTTCGGTAATAGAAATATCTGCTGATTTATCCCAAGCTGTAAACGCAGGGTCGGTTTCGCTGTCTAATTTATTGTTCCAATTAGTTATATCAGTTCCTGTAATGCCACTTGCTATGGATGCTCCATAAACAGGGTCAGTTTCGATAATTTCACCTGTTAATGTCTCTGCTTTTCTTGCATACAAAGCATAAGGTACGCTTAATAACTGGCTGGTGCCTGTTATGGTGTAATCTGTGCTTCCTGCCGGGTCGGTTTCTGTTTTAATGTAATATGGTCCGTTTGCCCAGTCGATGGCTGTAAAATCACCATTAAGTACTATCCCATCTCCAATTTCAATACTTACTAAACCATTGGCATTGGTAGTGGGGGTTTGCGTTTCTACATACACTGGTGAACCGTCTGCTGTGCCCTGCAAAATGCTTATCTGCATGCCTACTTGCGTATTTGTTACTAACGCATCGCTGCTGTTACGGATTATTGCCTGATAGCTCATTTTTTCTGGTGTTTGAGCTGACACGCTTGCCGTTAATAATACGGCTGCCAAAAGTGTAAATAATTTTTTCATGTGCTTATAATATTTGGGGTAAATACTACTGTTTAATTATCTTAAATGTTTTTACTTCGTTGTTACCCTGAATTACTTTTACAATATAGGTAGCCGGCTCAAGGTTGCTCATGGTAATGCTTGTTTGGTTGCCTGTAATTTTTCCGCTTTGTAAAATTTTTCCGTTTATATCATACAGTTGATAGGATAAATTTGAAACTTCAAATTCATTAATACTCAACGCAAGATAGTCAGTTACAGGATTTGGATGTGCCGAAACCGAAAGGTTTATGCCTTGGGTTTCATCAATCGCTGTTACTACTGAGATTTCATAAGGTTGTTGTACACCTTCCGCTACCGAACCGTTTGTTCCGGTAAGCGTTTGGTAAATAACCTGTCCAACGGAATAGCTCGCAGAGCCTCCGTTGCCTAAAGCATTACCGCCTGTGGCGTTAACGCATTCTTGTGCCTGTAGAACTGTTAGTCCAAGTCCAAACAAGAGTACGGCACTTAATTTTAATCGTTTGTGTCGCATTTTTGTCCTGCTTCTTTTTGATTATTACTCATTTTATTCTGTCTGTTTTACTTAATGTTTCATTCTGTGGTGGAGCTCCTCCAATGAACGCCAACGGTGGAGTATAAGTGCCGTAAGGGATTGCGGGTGATTTCCTATCAAGTTACACGAAAATTTAAAGCGGACTTCTGACCTTCGAAAACCTCTGAAACCCTTATGGCATTTACACTTTGTTGGGGGTAGTTGTTTATTTCCTCAATGTATTTGTTAATCAATTTCACAGTCTTTTCGGTTCCTTTTTCATTTGAAATATTAACACCTGCTTCCAAACACTTCTTTTTCATTTTTTGATTGTTTTTAACTGAAAGTATTGCATTTGATAAAATACTACTATTCATTCGATTAATATTAAGTGGTTTATAGGCATATCCGAGTTTATGGATTACTGAAGCCCTTATTTTTTGGTCAAAAATATGCGGTATCGGAATTGATGGTAATCCCGCTCTTAATACTTCCGCTGTTGTCCCAAAGCCAAAATGGTGAACAACTAATTCAACGTGGCCAAGTAACCAACTATAGGGAATTTGTTTTGCTATATAGATATTATCAGGGATTGTTATTTCTTTTTCAATTATATCAGGCATTATTAGAACTGCTCTTGTACTCAACTTATCAAGCGATTCGCAAACTGTCATATAAAGATTTTTTGTCTGCTCCTGATTATGAAACATTGAACCAAAAGTTACCAAAATAGGCTTTTCTCCATTGTTTATAAAATTCAACAAATCTTCGGGTGGAGAATAATCAATTGGTGTGTCTGCAAAGAAAAATCCAGTGATTTCAGTTGTTTCTTTCCAGTTAGGATTTGGTTTTTGTAAAAATCCAGGCATCGTAATTATCGCAAGGCATGGAAATTCATTTTTATTTTTCAAATGCGGTACTCCAACATCTTTACGAAAACGTATGTATGGTTTACCAAAAATTGCTCTCATTATTTTATCAGATAAATACACGCTCAACTCCTTTATGATGTTTTTTGATTTCCAGTATTCCTTCGGAAGACCCATAGGGGCTATAGAAACTGTAATAAAGGGTTTGTTTAGTATCTCTGCTTCGGCTTCTCCAACTATACCATGTCCAATTATTAAGTCGAAATCCTTTAACGCCGATAAAAAGTCCTTGTGACAATTTCTCAAGTTGTCATAAATAAAAGTTAAAGCAAACTTAAATCCTTTGAGATTATTGGATGAATTCTCAACAAATTGTTTAGCAGAATAATTAATATCAATGTCATCACCAACCGAAATATGCGAAAGTCCGTAAAAAGTCACAATCTGCTTTGCCCAAGGATGAGTCAAAATGGTAACAGAATGTCCACTTTTTTGTAATTCAATCCCGAGTGCAATATATGGTTGAATATCTCCCCGAGAACCAATTGTTGTTAATGCTATTTTCATGATATTTTATTCATTGTTTTATGTATCCGGTGGTCATTTTACAATTACCCCCAACGGTCAGCGGTATGCGCAGTACGGGATTTCGAAGCCACTTCCGTATCAAGATGCAGAAAGGCTGAAACGAGCCACATACGCTGAATTACGCTGTAGCCCCCGTATTGCGTATGACCGCATGTTACCGCCTGGTGTTTATTCATTATCAATCAGTTATCTGTTTTTCATAATCCAAAATCCGCTCAATCGAAGCACTGCCGTTTCCGAAAAAATTAGTTTTTAGGGTCGGCAAAAAAGCGTTGGCAGACAGACAAGCTCTATTGCAATTTTTGGTTGCGAGTTGGCTTGTGCGAATTGCAATTGTGCTTGGCTGTGTGGGCTGGCTATTCATCAGTCAATTCTTTTGCTATCATTTCGGCTTGTTTAAGTACTGTTTCAGTTGCCAGTTTTTGCATGTCCGGCGGATACCCGTATTGTCTCAAAGTCCGTTTAATTATTACTTTCAGCTTTGCCCTTACACTTTCTTTTATTGTCCAGTCAATTGAAGCGTTTTGTTTTACTCTTTCTGTTAATTTAACCGCTAATTCTCGCAGTTTATCCTGCTGCATCAATTGCCGTGCACTCTCATTATTGGCTACTGCCGTATAAAAAGCATATTCAAAGTCCGAAAGTCCCATTGCTTCCGCTTCCGTATCCATGTTTACGATTTCCTTACTCAGTTTTATAAGTTCATCGATAACTTCTGCAGCAGTAAGTATCTTGTTGTGATACTTTTTTATTGAACTTTCAAGCATTTCCATTAAGGATTTACTTTTAACCAGATTCTTTTTGGAACGGGATTTTATTTCATCATTTAAAAGCTTTTTCAAAACTTCCATTGCCACATTTTTATGCTCCATTCCTTTCAATTCCAACAGGAATTCTTCTGATAAAATTGAAATATCCGGTTTTTTAATTCCTGCAGCATCAAAAACATCAATAACTTGTTCAGAAATTAAGGCCTGGTCAATTACCTGACGAATTGTTGATTCAAGTTCTTCATCAGTTTTTGAAGTGCCTGTTCCATCAAATTTTGCCAGTCTTGCTTTTACCGCCTGGAAAAAAGAGACTTCTTCTTTAATATCCATTGCCTGTTCATGCGGAACTGCAATGGCAAAAGCCTTTGAAAGTGCAGCGACCTCATTAATGAACCTTTTCTTTCCGTCTTCAAGACCAAGAATATGTTCTTCTGCACTTAAAATCATAGATAGTTTTTTTGAAGTGCCGGCTTGAAAGTAATCTTCATACGGGAAACCATGAAACATATTTGAAACGACTTCCAGTTTTTCCAACATTTGCTCCACTGCCTGTTCTTGTGCAATTGCCGGATCGCCTTTTCCACCTGCATCAGAATAAAAAGAAAGTGCTTTTTTCAAATCAGATGCTATTCCTAAATAATCAACAACCAATCCACCAGGTTTGTCTTTATAAACCCTGTTAACACGAGCAATTGCCTGCATCAGATTGTGGCCTTTCATGGGTTTGTCAATGTAAAGAGTATGCATGTTTGGTACATCGAACCCAGTTAACCACATATCCCTTACAATTACCAATTGCAATTCATCTTCGGGGTCTTTCATGCGGTCGGCCAAAATCTTTCGATGTTGTTTAGTTGTATGATGTTTTGCCATTTTTGGGCCGTCTGAGGATGAAGAAGTCATAACAACTTTGATTACCCCTTTCTTTAAATCCTCAGAATGCCATCCTGGTTTTATTTTTATAATTTCTTCATATAAATCAGCAGCAATTCGTCTGGACATGGTTACAATCATGCCCTTCCCTTCAAATATTTCCTGTCGTTGACCGAAATGCAGGATAATATCACTGGCGATGTTTTTTATTCTGTTTTCACTGCCAATCAACGCTTCTAATTGTGTCCACCTGGCTTTTGCTTTTTGCGTATCGGTTAAATCTTCACCATCTAATTCGGAATCTAATTCCTCAACCAGTTGTTTTCCTTCTTCACTTAATTTTACTTTTGCCAAACGGCTTTCATAGTAAATTCTTACCGTTGCGCCATCATCTACTGCCTGTGCAATATCATAAACATCAATATAGTTACCAAAAACCGCAGGGGTATTTACATCCGTGTTTTCAATAGGTGTGCCGGTAAACCCTATATAGGTAGCATTAGGTAATGCATCCCGCATATACTTTGCAAAACCATACACTGTTTTTTTACCTACAACATCACCTATTTCATTCTTGTCGTCAATGGTTTTTGCTTTGAAACCGTATTGTGTTCTGTGGGCTTCATCTGCAATTACGATAATGTTTTCCCTTTGTGATAACGTTTCATAAACATTTCCTTCATTCGGCTGAAATTTTTGAATTGTTGTGAAAACAACACCACCGGAAGCTACTTTGAGTTTTTCTTTTAAATCTTCACGGCTTTCTACCTGTTTGGGTTCCTGCCTCAATAGCTGTGTTGATGAAGCAAACGTATCAAAAAGTTGGTCATCCAAATCATTTCTGTCAGTTATTACTAATATGGTTGGATTATCCAGAGTTAAAACAATTTTACCTGTAAAGAAAACCATTGAAAGGGATTTGCCGCTTCCTTGCGTATGCCAAATAACACCGCCTTTTCGGTCGCCCCTGGGTTGTTTTTTGACCCCGGGCAGACCGTAATTCTCAGGGTCTTCCATAGTCATGCTTGTGGGTGTTTCCTTCTCTACTGAATAGCCTGTTGCCCGCAAAGCAGATTCAACTGCACGGTTTACGGCATAATATTGATGGTAGGCTGCTAACTTTTTGACTGTTGAAATGGTTGCAATGCCTGTTTCGGCGTCTTCCCGTTTCGATTTTTCAAAAACAATAAAATGCCGGATTAAATCCAACAGCGTTTTTTTATTTAGCATTCCGTTAATCAATGTCTCCAACTGACTAACTAAATTAGAAGCTTCTTCCTTGCCGTCAGCAGATTTCCAGGCCATGAAACGGCTCATGCCTGCAGAAATAGTTCCTGCTTTGGCTTCTAAACCATCTGATATGATTGTAAATGCATTATATGTAAATAAGGCAGGTACAGTTGACTTATAGGTTTGTATTTGATTAAAAGCAGTTTTAATCGTAGCTTTTTCATCAGCTGCATTTTTCAATTCTAATACAACCAACGGAATTCCATTCACAAACAAAACAACATCAGGTCGTTTATTAATACCATCTTCAACAACGGTGAACTGATTGGCTACAATAAATTCGTTATCCTCAGGCGTATTGAAGTCAATCAACCAAACTAAATCACCTCTTTCGTTTCCGTCTTTTTGATAAGTTACTATGATGCCCTCGGTGAGCATCCGATGAAAATCTTCATTATTCGTAATAAGCTCAGGTGAATGAATCCGTTTCATTTCTTTTACAGCTTCATCCTGTATTTCAGGAGGAATTGTGGGATTAATTCTTCTAATCGACTCACGTAACCTGCCTGAAAGTACAACCTCTTCATAGCTTGTTCTTTCAGGTGTTTCTCCGTCATGTGCTATGTTGGGGGCATAAATGTATAGGTAGCCATTATGCTCCAATAATTTAATAGTGAATTCTTCTATGGTATTTTCACTGATGTACGTGCTCATTTTTTCTTTTTTGCTTTCTGCTCTATAGTTTTTAGACTCTCCAAATAGTTTTTTTCTGCTTCGCTCAATGTTTTCTGCTGATATTTCTTGTATTCGCTGGTGGCCTTTTCTACGGCTTTGTCGTGGCTTACCATTCCTGCTCCTTGCAGTAGTTTTTCTCCGCTCACGGTCAAAATGCGGTCTAAATGTGCTGCCCAGTCGTTCATTGTCATGGCCTGTTCGCGTTCAGCCTGTCGTTCGGCAAAGTCCAAGTAACCCGAAACAATTTGCCCCAGGGCTCGCAGTTCTTTTTCGTTTAAATAGTTCTTTGCAACCACCACATCTTTCAGATACGGACGATTGCCCGGGAAAGACATTAAACCCATAAATTGCTTTTCGGCATCAGCCCGATTAAAAATTACTTCGGCCGCAGTATGTCCGTGGACGGCATAATGAATTTTATTTTGCACTTTTTTGAAAAACGCAATGGAAACATCGGCTTTGGGGTCGTAGTCAATGCTGGTAGCGTAAATGTCCAGCACCTGGCGGTAAAATACTTTTTCCGATGCGCGAATATCGCGTATGCGCTGCAGCAGTTCCTTCCAATAACCGCCTCCGCCCAGATTTTTCAGGCGTTCATCGTCCATTGTAAAGCCTTTACGAATGTATTCGTTGAGGCGTTTGGTTGCCCACTGGCGAAACTGTGTACCACGCAACGATTTTACACGATAACCAACCGAAATGATGACATCAAGATTGTAATAATTTACTTCGTAATTTTTTCCGTCAGCAGCAGTTGTTCGGAATTTCCGAACAACTGAATTTTCGTTTAATTCACCCTCTTCAAAAATATGTTTAATGTGTTCACTAATGGTTGATTTTGCTTTATCAAACAACATTGCCATCTGGTCTTGCGTAAGCCAAACGGTTTCATCTTCAAAACGAACATCAACCGAAACCTTTTCGTCCTGAGTTTTAAAGATGATAAAATCTGATTGTCTGTTGTTTTTCATTTTCACCTATTGTTATTTTACTATTCATCATCTTTGGCAGCAGAGGCATAAATGTATTCGCAGCCATTATGCCTTAAAAGCTTAATTGTGTGAAGACTTCGATAGTATTATCATTGATATATGCCATGCACCTGATTTTAATTAAATTTTGTACGAACCATGCTTATACCATAATGATTTTTCAATAAATTAATCAATTCTTTGTGGTTAGACTCTAAATCATCCTGTTTCCACCTTGGTTTTTGCATGATTCTTAATGAATTTGGAAACGATTCAATACTATTTTTAAAATATTTGGTTTTTTTATCTGCAAAATCTAAGCGACCTTGTCCGGTGTTTTTTCTACGACTAATTAATACAAGGTTACCTAATTTGTGCGTCCATTCTTCTCTTTGTTCATCCGTAAAATCAATTTTCCACTGACTATTATCTTTGGGTGTTTGAGGTAAAATATGTTCCACGGACATTGTACCGTATGAATTTCTACGCTCTGAATATAGTGGAGCATCCAAAAGAAAATCAATTTTCCTCAATACATAACGGGCAAACCGTCTTCCATAAATTGTGTTTTCCGAGAGCTGACGGAGAAATTCACTTTTATTAAAATCAAAAACTTTAGAGTTTAAAAGGGTGTAGATTTTATTATCTTCCGGGACATTGTCTTTTTTAACTTTTTGTATTTCTTTTATTATACTGTTCATCGCCTCAATGCGTGTAGTTGGGGTCTCACGGGCAATCCAATCTCCTGAAAATTTATTATCAAGCTTTAATAGAAATTCATAAATATGATCATCTCCAAAACTTTCCCGATATGCTAAAAGTGGAGGCACCCAAATATCAGAAATTGCAGTATCAATTAGTAAATTAATTAAATTATCGAATGCCCAATTGTCTGTTATATAATAATTGTTGCCTGAAAATATTTGGTCGTTGTGCTGTTTATATTTTTCAATAAATTCAAAGGTTTCTTTGCCTTGCTTTAATAATGGGGCAGAGCGTTCATACTCTTTAGTTGTTTTGTTAAAAACTTTTGGATTATAAATATTGTCCTCGAATTCTTTAAGTAGATTATTCCGGGCTTTCTCTTTAACAAGAATGGTTCTGATGTATGATAAAAACTGGTCAAAATCTTCACCAAGTTCGCCTTCAAGTTCTTCCCATAGAAGAGCATATTGTTTTCTTTTGTTTTCATCTTCAACCACACTTAAATTCCGTGCTTTAAGTATATCACTACTTCTGAGCTTTATTCCCCTGTCGTTAAGTACAGTAAAAAGTCTAAAAGCATCCTCTAATTCATTGCTGGCAACGTATATAAGAATAACTTTTGTTCTTAAATATGGATAAAGCGTATCAATTTCGAGGTTATTTTCCTGGTTTAGCCAATTTTCAATCATCAAAATTGCATTGGCCATATTTCTAATCGAAACATTTTTAGAATCTTTGGACAACTTTATTAAATCGTCTTTTTTTAGAGTGCCCCCTTCAGTTTTAATGTAAGTATCCACAAAATCGGCTGCTTCAGAACGAATTGCAAATTCCAACCTTAATCGTTCCGGGATACCATCATCAGGATTTCCTTCTTGAAAAATGGTTTCTGCACATGATTGCCGACGCTTTTTTTTGTCAGTTAAATCTCTTATAACTGCATGGAGCATGTAAAGAGTCGTTAATCTTTGTTGACCATCAAGCACTGCATTTTCTACATAAGAAGTTCCATCAAGTTTCATCTTTTGGCAATGCAGAACTAACGAACCTAAAAAATACTGCGAATCAGGAGTGTTAATTGAAGCGTGTGCAATATCATCCAGTAAAGAACTTATCTGGTCATCACCCCAGACATACGGTCGTTGATAATCTGGTATGCTGTACCACATATCTTCAGCAAAAGTATCTTTGATTGTAATTTTATTTGTCGCAATTTGATTTCCTGTAGTTTCAATCATAATAAATCTATCATTTGTTGTATTGATAATTTTAATTCTTCATTTGTGTATTTTTCATTGTGTTCATTTTCTGGATGATGAATAGAATTCCTGATAAAAGTTTGTAATGTGCGGTTTTGGGGTGCTTGTGGAACTCCTCTGATTTCCTTAATCCATTGTTTATTTATTTCAATTCCTTTGTCATTTAACCACTGGTCAAAATGACCTTCTCTTGAATTCTCTTCATCTTCATCTATGGCGTTGGACTGAAGAAACCCATATAATTCATTATGAAAATCAACTGAGGGTAAGTTATAAGCAAACCAATTAATTTCACCCCAGGTAGGACTTACATCTCCAAATAAACCCCAACCTTCACTTCTTGCATTAACAAGTTGTATTTCGTTTGATTCATCTCTTTTAAGAAGTAATAAATTGGCACCAGCTCCGATGGAACCTTTGAACATATACGGTGAATGTGTAGAAATAAATATTTGTTTATCTTTTGATTCTTCCAATAGTAGCTCAAGTAGCTTTTCTTGAGCTTTTGGATGTAAATGCAATTCAGGCTCATCAATTAAATATACAATCTTACCTTTTGATGCTCCTGCAATATTTTTCAACAATAGAAGAGTCAATATTATTTCAATACCAGACCCCAAGTCTTTAATTGAAATTTGTTTTATATCATCTTCCTTTCTTATGGTGAAAAAAGCATTTGAATAAGGAATTAATAAGTTTAGCAAATCGATTTTTAGATTTACATATTCATCATTCCCAAAAAATTCCTTTAAATCAGTAGCTGTTTTTGCTCCTGCATTACTTGCTGTTATCTCATCAACTGTTTTGAAGTACTCTCCTGATATGTTTTTTAGAATTTCACTCTCCTTTTCTTCATCCAGATTTTTAATAAATTTCCAGTTCAAATCTTCCAGTATTCTTTCAAACGTAGTTTTGTAATTACCTGTGGTTATTTGTCGATTTCTATTCTTATCAAAGTAAAAGACATTTAATCCGTCGCCATCTATGTAATTATTATTAAACGGTTTATCTCTTGAATCAACATCTTTTTTATCAGCTCCATTGGCATCTTTGTATTTGCTTTTAAGTTTAAAATAGGAATGCGTTTCAAAGGCTGATGACAATAGTTTATTTCTTTCTTTTACCTCTCTGCTTTTAGCGGTAAATTCAATGCCATTAGAGATAAAATGATAGGTTTTGTAAAAATCTATTGTTGATTTGCATTTAAAATCGTCAATGTCAGCAATAATTTTGATTTCTTCTTTGTAATTATTAAAGTCGTTAATTGACAGCTTGTTTTCTACAGAAAAACTGTTCAATGTCAGGTAATTTAAGGCTTCTAAGAATGTGGTTTTGCCGTTTCCATTCTCCCCAATTAGGATATTTAGTCCACTTCCTTTGTCTCCATTTGGCACACTTAGTTCTGGGATTGTTTTATTTCTAAAACATTTAAAATTATTTATATGCAACGATTTTATAAACATTTAATCATTGTTTTCTATGAATGATTTATATTCAGTCAAATATGCTTTCTTATCAACGTAAAACAATATTTCACTTGCCGGATATGAATAATCACCCATTGAGAATTCACCAAACGAATCATCCCAAAATTCATTGAAATCCTCTGCTTCAATATATTCTAATGTTTCTTCAAGCGATTCTTCTTTGGGCTGTTTCGTTTTTCTGATTTCAAAATTCCTGATAATAAAAACACAAATCGCTTCAATGCTATCAATAAGAAATTCCCGGGCTAAAACATCAACCTTATCATTTCTTTGTTTTATTTCTTCAAGGGATTTGCCATGAGAAGTTAATCCAATTTCATTCCTGAGGTTTCCAACTTGTTGACCTATTGTAGCCAAAGAACTTGAAATTTGTCGAACCATTGACGTGTTTAAATATCCCATTGAATTAAAGCATTGCTTCATTACCCCATTAATGGATGACGTATCATTCAATTCGATACCATTTTTGGTGCAAACTTCCTTTCCAATAGCTTCGAGCAAAGCTTTTGCATTTTCTAAGGAATGGCTAAAGTCAATTTCAATATGCGATTCAATCCGCTCAATGTAGATGCTGAATCCAGACCAATCAGTATATTCTTCTATGACTTTTTTAAGTTTATCCATCAATTTCTACTTTTGCTTCTCCACTCATTAACTTTGGCAATAGCGTATCTCTCAATTCTTTTAGATTGGCAATTTGCTTGTTAATAAAGATGATTTTATCAATTATAGGTGTAAAAATATCTGAATAATACTCCATTTCATCATCTTGTGGTAATAGAACCATAGCTTCATCCAAATCTTTCCGTTTTATATGTCCCATTGTGGTGGCATGACTGGCTGAAATATTGATAAACTCGTTAAGATGATGTTTGCACCACAAATAATAGTACCATTTTGGGAATTCATCAGAAGTAACTTTAAAAAGATGTTGGTTAAGCACGCATCGCTCCCCGTCCCATATTTTAACCATTAGCGATGCAGACCAGGAAAAAATAACATCACCGTTTTCTATAACATATTCTGGTTTTACATTTGATGTACAATAATCACAATCTTTAGAAATTCCATTTCGCAGTTCTTTTATTTTTAGAACAGGTAATTTTTCGCTTTCATTTTCAGGTGGATACTTTTGACAAGCCAATCCATTTAAAAATGTGGCTATACTGCTTAATGGCCGGGACTCCCATTCTTCACTGGCATTGAAAACAAACCACTGCTTAAATAAGGTCTCAGCCATTTGCTCCAACGTTTTGTTCTGGCGATGGAGCAGGTCTATTTTGTCGTCTAAGCTGGAAAGGACAGAGCCGATAACGCGTTGTTCGGGGAGTGGGGGGATATTAAACAAGTGTTCTTTTACAACATCGGTCTGAACCCGTTGTCTGCCAGAACTTCCTGTCATTGAAAGTATGGCTGTTTCCCTGAAATCAGGTGATAAAGCTAAATAGTACAAGAAATTTTTATCACTTAGTCCTTCTTTTTCTCTTAAAACTATAAATTCTGTTGAACCAAATCCAATTTCATCATCTTCTAAAATGTCAATAAAAGCCGTTTTGCCATTTTCGAGACTCGGTGTAATTCTTGCAATAATTGTATCGCCGTTTTTAAACTTTACGCCGCCCTTATATTCTTCAATTTGGTAACCTGAAACTCTTTTTGTAAAGGGTTCTAGTAATTCCATTGGAAATTTCTTTGCTTTTGTTCCATTAGATATGCTTTCAGTAGGGTTCACATAAGCAATATCTTGTAATGCTGCTTCCTTCCACTCAGTCATCCCTCACCTCTCTTTCTAAAAGCAATGCTTCTATTCCATTCTCGTCAATCTGAAACTGGCCATCCCAATAAGGGTTGTCACGGAAGTGTTTTACTTTTTTTACCAACGGATGATAAAGATTTTCGTAGCCGCTTTCGTAACCACTTACCACTACCGGCATATCTTCAGGGTATTGCTGGAGGATTTTTATTAAATCGCCTACTGTAAAATTGTATATGTTTTTATGGCTCATCATATATATAAACTACATTGAAGTTACTATTGGTTTTACATCTACAAAATATTCATATAGCGCTTTTGTTCCATTCGTATTCATTTTCTCCAATTCCTTAGCTGTAGTGTATTTATTAATGGTATTATTCCACTTGCTTTTCATCCAGCCATACTTGCTATATACGCCTGGTTCTTTGTTTTCCAGTCCTTTTGTTATTATCATCCGCATGCGCTCCATGTGTTCAATATATTCTTTATCACTTGTAAAAATACCTGATTCCACTTTTTGGCATTTATCGAAATAATCCAGGTAATAGAAATCATCTTCATCTAATGAAATAAGATTATCCAATTCATTTGATTTATCTCCTACCAATTCATTAAATTCGGAATCAATTTTATATAAACTTTGGGGGAGTATTATCCTTGGGCTATTAGCAGCATTGCTTTCTATCCGGTATGCCTGGATTAGTGCAGGACCAAAAATTATTTCATTCGTGTGGATCATCGGGCCATAGGCAATACCTCCTCGAATTAAAATATCATGTTGGGCAAGCTCTACATGCAAGTGCAACAGTTCCCCCAAAAGGTATTTAAATTCTTTGGTCTCGTCTTCAGGGTTAAAAGAAATAAAAATTGAATCTGAAAATTGTGATACTCTTCTTGATTCAGCTACGTCATCGCTGGGCTCACTTACTCCCATTAAAAAACGAATACGTTCAAAAACCCGGTATAATTCCGTGATAAACGGTTCATCATCGACAGTGTTATTAATGATACTGGCAAAAGCCAGAATATCTATAAATGCTACTATCCTATTTTCATAATTCATTGTCAATAATTTAACCATTCATCTTGAGATCACAATTTGTGATGTCAAGATTTTATTTTTAATCTTTTTTATTTAATTCCTGCAGTATGTGATAAAAAGTTTGAATGACTTTATTCTTTTCTGCTGCATCTTTTTCCAGCTTTTGTATCCTTGATTTTAATGCTTTGTTTTCGGCAAGGATATTTTTAATTTCCACAAATGTTTCAACGATATGGATACTGAATTTTGCAGCTTTTTTAGAAGGCAAAACATTGGCCAGCATTAACACACCTTTTTCAGTAAAGGCATACGGGGCATATCTTCTACCACCCCAACTTGAGATCACATTTTGTGATGTCAAGTTCTCTTTAAAATTTTTAAATTCTTCTTTGGTTAATTGAAATCTAAAAGTATCGGGGAACTTCTCAATATGCCGTTTTACTTGTTGGTTTAATATTCTGGTTTCTACCTCGTACATTTTTGCAAGGTCATGGTCAAGCATAACCCTTTTATTACGAATGGTATAAACCAGGTCAATAAATTCATTGTCACTTTTTTTTATGTTTGCCATAATTACTTGACTTGAATTTTTGATAACTGCGTAATAATTTTATTATTTAATGTTTCTTCCTCCTTCAACTGCTCGTCAAATTCACTTTTCAGTTGTGTAAACCGCTCTTTAAAATCAAAATCATCTTCTTCCTCTGCCAAGCCCACATAACGGCCTGGCGTAAGTACATAATCCAGTTCTTTTACCCGTTCAATTGGTGTTGAATTGCAAAAACCTTTAATGTCTTCATAATTGCCTTCCGGGTTTCGCCAGTTATGATATGTTTCGGCAATCTCCTGAATATCCTCTTCGGAAAGAACTTTTGTTCTGCGATTGATTAAATGCCCCATGTTCCGGGCATCAATGAAAAGAATCTCACTACTTCGGTTTCTAAATTTACCATTCGTCCTGTTCCGGCTCATAAACCAAAGCGAAGCAGGAATTTGAGTGTTTAAGAACAATTTTGGCGGTAAGTTTACAATGCAATCAATTAAATTGGCTTCAACCAAAGTTTTTCTAATCTCTCCTTCGCCACCTGATTTTGTGGTTAACGAACCTTTTGCAAGTACAAATCCTGCTTGACCGTTTGGGGATAAGTGATAGAGAAAATGTTGTATCCATGCATAGTTTGCATTGGATGTTGGCGGAACGCCATATTTCCAACGCCCGTCTTTTCGCAATAAATCACCGCTCCAATCACTTACATTAAAAGGCGGATTAGCAATAATATAATCGGCTTTTAAATCTTTATGGGCATCATTTAAAAAAGAACCTTCGTTGTTCCATTTTACCTGTGAACTGTCAATACCACGAATGGCGAGGTTCATTTTTGCCAGTCGCCAGGTGGTTTGGTTGCTTTCCTGTCCATAAATGGAAATGTCATTAATTTTCCCACTATGTTCCAACACAAATTTTTCAGATTGCACAAACATACCCCCGGAACCGCAGCAAGGGTCAAAAACCCTTCCTTTGTATGGTTCAAGCATTTCAACCAATAATTCCACAACACTACGTGGTGTATAGAACTGCCCACCCTTTTTACCTTCTGCAAGAGCAAATTCTCCAAGAAAGTATTCAAATACATGGCCTAATACATCACCGTTTCGTTCTTTAGTCGCTTTTAATTGAATTTTGCCTATTTCATCGAATAATTCTCCTAAACTGGTTGGGTCGAGATTTTGGCGAGCATAAACTTTTGGTAAAACTCCTTTCAAGGAAGGATTTTCTTTTTCGATGGCATCCATTGCCTCGTCAACCGATTTTCCAATAGTCGGTTGTTTTGCTTTTGACAAAAGAGAACTCCATCGGGCTTTTTCAGGTACAAAAAATACATTTTCTGCCTTGTATTCGTCTTTATCTTCAGGGTCTGCTCCGGCATATTCTCCTTCTCCGGCTTCTAATTTTTTATACAGCTTTGTAAAAGCATCTGAGATGTATTTGAGGAAAATTAATCCTAAAACAACATGTTTATATTCAGCAGCATCAATATTTTTCCTGAGCTTATCAGCCGCTTTCCAGAGTTGTTTTTCTAAAGGTTCTTCGTTATTGTTTCCGTTTTTCTTCGCCATATATTTTAATTTCTTTTAAAGCCATAAATTTACAGAAATAGATTCCGTTTCTGTCTGTGCGATGGCAAAAATTGCACTCTTTTGCAAATTTCGGTTTGCGCGTCAGCCTGTGCGATTTGCAAATGTGTGCAATGTGCGTGGGCTTCCCCAACTGTCCCGAAGGGCAGAAGCGGGCGGGCAAAAAACTAATTTTTTCTTGCAGTATCTTTCAATCAGTGCTACTATTTTTTTATTCTGTTTTTTCAATTTTTATAATCAGGTTTCAATGTTCATTCGGTCTTTTACACTTGGCGGTAACGGTAAATTGTAAGTGGCGTAGCTGATTGCGTGCGACTTTCTTTTCAACATACCACAATGTTTATGCGGGATATAAGCTTTCAAATACGCGCTGGCTCGGCTATGACATTTACAAAATGTTACCTGCTGGGTTTTCTTTTCACCTTTCATAGAACTACATAATATTCGATTCCAGCACTGTCCCGATTTTGTTTTTTAGGTGGGCAAAAAAGCGATGGAAAACAGGCAGGCTCTATTGCAATTTTTTGTCTGCGCATTGGCTGGTGCGAATTGCAATTGTGCCTGACTGTGTGTGCTGGCTTTATTGTCATTTTTTTAAATTCCAGATTATCCTATTTGTTTTAAAAAATTCAGTGCATTTTCTCTGTCAAGAACTTCATGAATTTTTTGGTTTTCATAATTACGTAAACAACGATAGCAAGAAGGAGAGCATTCACAAGTATCTAATAAATTTATTGCTCTCTCTATTACTGATTTTAATACTTCCCCATCTTCTGTTACAAGTCGTCTTGAGTGCCCTGCACCACCTGGAACAGCATCGTATATTATTATCTTATGTTCCATTCTGCCGCTAGTTATTTTAAAAGTTAAACAAGCCTTTATATCTCGTCTTTCAATGTTAAGTTCATGGGCAAAAGAATTAAGTAGAGCATACATTACCGACAAAATTGTTGGATAGTCTGAAGTGTCACAACCAAAAGATATCTTTGCCACATCTGTTTTAAATTCATGATGTAAACTATATCTTATGAGTGAAGTATTTACACATTTTCCCTTTCCGAAAGGATTTTTATGTCCAGCAGTATTTTTTTCAATTCTAGTAACACCCAGTCTATAATCTTCATATTCTGACAATTTACTTGCTTCATCGCTTGCAATAGAGTATCCACATTTTGGACACACATAGAAGAAATCTGTTGACTTAACAACTAGCGAATCATTCGCAGTTGATTCAACTTCTAATTTGATATTTCCAAGCTCATATTCATATTTACTAATTGGATATGCTGTTTTGTCACCAATATAGATGGCTTCTGTTTTATATTTTCGTTCTTGTGAACTAAGCGGGACCTCTTTTATTTCCTCTTCTGCAATAAAACCTGCTCTTGGTTCAATACTTTTATAAAAGTCTCTATATTTTAATTCTTTACCACAAATGGCACAAGGTATTCCATCTGAACCTATTGGCATTTTAGAATAATTCATATTCGCACAATCAGGACATTTTGAAAGATATGCTGTTTCAAAGTCGCTCATTTCGCTTTTGTTTACAATAGGTTTTCTAATGTAACGGCTTTTATATAAGCCACCATCGGCAACCACTTCTGAAGAAGGTGCATATTCTGCAATAGCAACTGATAAATCTCGACTTAGGTTTAATGATTTGAAACTTTGCGTAGCAATGTTTTGTGTTAATTCTACCGAATCTATAGGGAAACCATATTTTGGAAGAATATTACCACGAACAAGAAAATCAATCAAATCGTTTTTTTGATACCTTTCTAATTTTCGATTAAAGACAGAAGCAGTTTTTTCATTTCTTGCTCGCATAGCTTTTTCGTATTCCCTTCTTAAATACTCAACATTCTGTTCAAACTCCTTTATAATTTTCGAAAATGTGCCTTGCTCTCCAATAAATTTTAACATGGGTTAGTACTGTACCCACCTATGGATAAAAACCGGTACCACCTA
>CAZGTU010000089.1:0-18661 GCA_964528675.1 uncultured Bacteroidaceae bacterium | reverse complement strand
AGGGATTGCTCCATCTGGTTCAATGCGGTATTGAGGGGTGATGTAAATCCCATTCGGATTGGAAACAAGGTGAATATACAGGATGGTTCAATGCTGCATACCCTCCATGAAAAATCAGTTGTAGAAATTGGTGATAATGTGTCCCTTGGGCATCATGTTGTAGTTCACGGGGCAAAAATTGAAAATAACGTCCTGATAGGTATTGGGTCAATCATCCTTGATCATGCTGTAATTGGTGAAAATTCTATCATAGCTGCCGGGTCGGTTGTTCTTGCAAATACAAAAGTTGAACCTGGAAGTATTTATGCGGGAGTACCTGCTAAAAAAGTTAAAGACGTTGAACCTGAACAGGCGAAAGAGATGATTGAAAAGATAGCGAACAACTATGTCTATTATTCTCAATGGTACAAGGAGTGATCACGTTTTACCGGGCCGGATCTTTTCAAGAGAAATTTTCTCACCGAAGAACATTTTTGCTATGACTTCAAAATAAACGGTATGGTCGGAAACATAGAAATGGTTTTCTCCTATACTCCCTTTTTTGAATAATTCATTCTTACCGAGCATACTTTTCAGTTCTTCAGCAACAATCACAGCAGAATCCAGTACATTCACATTAAAATTAAAAAACCTGCTGATTTGATTTTTAATAATGGGATAATGAGTACAGCCAAGAATCAGGCTGTCAATTCCTGATAATTCTCTTCGTGAGAGGTAAGACCTGATAATAGCATTACTGATGTCATCGAAAATGAACCCTTCCTCTATCATAGGAACAAATAGAGGAGTAGCCATTGACAGAACCTCCACTTCCGGGCGCATTTCCTTAATGGCATGTTCATAACTGCCGGAATTAACAGTAGCTTTTGTCCCTATAACTCCAAGAGTTTTAATACTTGAATCTTTTACAACTGCATTTACTACCGGATCAATTACATTCATGACAAGAGCCCTGTCACCTACAAATTGCCTGATCTCCGAATAGGCATTGGAAGAAGCTGAATTACAAGCTACAAGAATGATTTTGCAATTTCTTGATAGAAGAAATTTTGTTATATCCAGGGAATATTCAATAATGGTTTCACGGGATTTGTCGCCGTAAGGTAAATGGGCTGTATCTCCAAAATAGATCATCTCCTCCTCAGGAAGAATGGTTTTAATAGCTGAAGCGACGGTCAGACCACCAACGCCCGAATCAAACAATCCTATAGGTGCATCCTGAGATAACATATTTATTTAAATAAAAAGAAGACCATTCTGATCATTCAAAATGGCCTTCCGTTATTCTAACACTATTAATTTTTCTTATTGGATATCCAGTTTCTCCTTAACCATCGGGCCAACATCAATACTTTGATCCGAAGTATAAACCGGGTTTCTTTGACTTGTATCAAATACGTACATCAGTTCGAGTTCCTTTGCTACTTCAGCAACTGCTTTATCAAGCTTGCCCATAACCTCCTGTAAGAGATTTGCTTCCAGGGTCCTTAATTTTTGTCCTGCCTGCATTTGAAAATTCTGAAGTCTTTCCTGCATGCTTTGAACTTCGGTAAACATACTTTCCAGGATCAATGAATCCAGTTCATTTTGTTGTTCCATCAGTTCATTGTATTTTCTGTTGATCTCTACCTGCATTCTTTCAGCCTGTTCATCATATCTAGTTCTAACCGTTTGTAAACTATCGCTTGCTTTGGAATACTCAGGCATCAAAACAATGATCTGCTGGGATTCAATATGTCCGAATTTGTAATCCTGACCGAAAGTAAAGCTGCTGAATGTCAGGAAACCCAATACTAATAATAAATTTACGATCTTTTTCATTATTCCTTATTTATAAAAAATTTGTACAAAAGTAAAGATTTAATTTGTATATCCTAATTTTTCAAGAACATCATCACTTTTATTGTAACGTGCATTTTCATACAGAATTCCTGCTCCTGAAGCAGTGTCAAAAATCACGGCATATCCCCCTTCAAGAGCCATTTCTTTGACTGCTTTATATACTTCATCCTGGATAGGTTTGACCAATTCCTGTCTTTTCTGGAAAAGTTCACCCTCAGGTCCGAAGTACTTTTGCTGAAGCGCTTTTATCTCTTTCTCCTTTTCTATGATCTCATTTTCTTTCTGAACCTGTTGTTCTTCTGTCAAAAGAACTTTTTCATTCTGAAAACTTTTATATAATTTCTCTACTTCTTCATATTTTGCTTCAATCTCTTCTTCAAAATCTTCAGATAATTCATCTATCTGATCCTGGGCAGCCTTGTATGAAGGAATTCTGTCCAGAATATACTCTGTATCAACAAATGCAAATTTTTGCGCATTCACTGTCATTCCCATTAAAAGAATGGCAGTAATTGATAAGATTATCTTTTTCATGATGGATAATTTTTATGTTATTGTATCAAAATTGCTGACCGATGGTAAAGTGGAATTGTCCTTTATTGGCATCAGGTCTTCCCGGTATTTCATCGAATCCGTAACCCCAATCAATTCCAAGTAAACCGAACATTGGAAGAAAAGCCCTCAGCCCAACTCCTGCGGATCTTTTTACTAGAAATGGGTTAAATTCATCGAATGCGTACCAGGCATTTCCAGCCTCAAGAAATGCAATCCCAAAAACTGTTGCAGAGGGATTCAATGTAAATGGATACCGCAGTTCAACAGTATATTTGTTATAAACATTTCCTGATTTCTTTCCATCAATTACCGGAGTCAAAGAACTGTTTTCATACCCACGCAACGCGATGGTTTCCCTGCCGTAAAGGTTATACCCGGTAAGTCCGTCACCACCAAGGTCAAATCCTTCGAAGGGAGAGGGTCCGATATCATCGTTGTAATGTCCGAGATATCCAAAGTGCGCACGGGTATACAATACCAAATTTCCTGCCAAACTAATATAATGGTCCGCTTTAAAATTCCATTTATGGTATTCAATCCAGCGATATTTCTCCTGATCGCTTACTCCTTCATAATTTTTGTTATTCAAAAGTGAAAATGGAGGAGTCAATTGTAAACTAAGACTAAAATTGGATCCGCGACGTGGATATATAGGCTGGTCTACGGAATTTCGACTAAATCTCGTCGTAAAACTGATGTTGTTAGATAATCCATCAGTAAAAATAAAATAATCATAATCGTTAATATTATACCTCTGGTAAGAAACATCGTTGTAGAGACTAAAAAAGTCATCAGGCCAGTTCAACCGTCTTCCAAGTCCGACTGAAGCTCCGGTTATTTTCATCCATTCATCGGAATTGAAATCAAAACTATAAAAGCCTCCTGAGGGTCTGCTTATTTTAGTATGATAGAAAGATACCGAGAATGAATTTCTCTTTTTACCTCCCAGCCAGGGTTCAATAAATGATAGATTATAGGATTGATAAAACCTTCCATTGGACTGGGCACGTACACTGAGTGTTTGTCCGTCACCGGAAGGAACCGGTCTCCACATATTCCAGTTAAAGAAATTACGAATAGAGAAATTACTGAATCTCAATCCGATGGTACCTACAAGCATTCCCATACCCCATCCGCCGGATATTTCCAGTTGATCATTTGCTTTTTCCACAAGAGAGTATTTCAAATCCACTGTACCTTCCGCCTGGTTCGGGATTGGTTCGGGATTGATTTGCTCCGGATCAAAATGTCCGAGCTGGGCAAGTTCTCTCACTGTACGGATAATATCCTGCTTACTGAAAAGATCACCCGGGTTGGTTCTCAACTCCCGTCGTATTACATGCTCATTTGTTTTGGTATTCCCCTCAATGATAATTTTATTGATGGTGGCCTGTTTTCCCTCATAAATCCTCATCTCAAAATCAATGGTATCATCTTCTACCCTGACTTCGACCGGGTCAAGATTAAAGAAAAGGTATCCATTATCAAGATAAAGGGAATTCACCGCATCTTCGTCCATGAATAAACGATCGTCCAGGATAGTTTGATCAAAAACATCTCCTTTGTTTATTCCAAGAACCTCACCTAGATACTCGCCCGGATAAATAGTGTTTCCGATCCATTCAATATCTCCAAAATAATATTTTGATCCCTCTTCAAGAGTTATATGAAGCATCACTCTTTTTTCGCTCACCCGGGTAATGGAATCATTTACTATTGTGGCATCCCTGTATCCATTTTCATTATAAAAATCAATGAGCGTCCGTTTGTCTTCCTCAAAATCGTCCTTTATTAATTTGGACGCCTTAAATATATTCCAGTTTTTCTTTTTTGTATTTTTCATGACCCTCCTGAGCTTCTTATCGGGAAAGGTCTCGTTACCATGGAAAACTATATCCTCAATCTTAACTCTTTCATTTTTACCAACATCCACCTGGAGTTTAACCATATTCACCCGCGTGGTATCGGGTTTTTGTTCAAAATTTATCTCGGTATTCAGAAAGCCTTTTTCAATAAAATGATCTTTCACAATTCGTCGTATGTTATTCAAAACATCATCGGTAATCTGACTTCCGTTCCGGATGTTTAATTTTTCCATCAGGTCCTGGGACTCTGATTTACTAATTCCATCGATTATAAATCCGGATAACCTGGGTCTTGCCTTCAAATAAATATCAAGCCAGATCCTTCCATTTTCAACTTTTGTTGCTGTGATCTTAACATCTTCAAACAGTCCCTGGCTCCAGAATTTCTCAATCACTTTGGTAATATCATCTCCGGGTACTTTAATAGTGCTTCCTATTCGCAGTCCGGAAAGACTGATAAGCACTTCTTCCTGATAAACTTCTTCTACACCGGAAACGGTGACATCCGCAATCACATATTCTTTAGGCACAGAGTAATCGATGACTTTCATATCCTGAAAGTCCGGTTCCTGTGCAAAAAACGTAATGGGTAAAACTAAAAACAGGGTGATTAAAAGGGATAATTTCCTGATCATTTCAAAACTAATTAACTGATTCACTTTTGACCTGGTCACTAATTTTTCCAAATCTTCTTTCTCTTTTTTGATAATCCACAATAGCATCGTAGAAGTTTTCCTTGCGAAAATCGGGCCATAATATATCAGTGAAATACAATTCCGTATAAGCCAGTTGCCAGAGAAGGAAATTACTTAGCCTGTACTCCCCGCTGGTTCTTATCAATAATTCAGGATCGGGAAAATTTGCGGTATGTAGATAATTCACGAAAGTATCACAACTGAGTTCATCATGCTGAAGCTTATCATTTTTCAGATCCTCACCGATCCTTCTGAGAGCATCCAGTATCTCCCATCTTCCACTGTAGCTGAGTGCCAGGATCAGGTTAAGGCCTGAATTATTCCGGGTATCTTCTATTGCTGTCTGAAGTTCAAGCCTGACCGGCTCCGGAAGACTCTTCAGGTCACCAATTGCATGTAACTTCACATTATTCTTGTTTAGGGTTTCCATCTCATTTTTTATGGTTTGAACCAGAAGCATCATCAATGCCTCAATTTCTTCACGTGGGCGGTTCCAATTCTCGGTTGAAAACGCATACAGAGTCAGGTATCTAACTCCCAGTTCCGCGGCAGCTTCAACGGTTTCTCTAACTGCAGTAACACCGTTTTGATGCCCATAAATTCTCTGGTTGCCCTGTCTTTGGGCCCATCTGCCATTTCCATCCATGATGATTGCAACATGGAGCGGCAGCTTATCTTTATTCACACAATCCTTTGTCGCCATAATAATAAATTACTAATCATAGGTTGGACAATCTTCCCTATAATTAAATATTTTGTAGGTAATAAAAACTCCTGCAAAAGTATACCAGTCATTGTTACCAAACAAATGTAAATTCGATTCTTCTTCACCAATATTTTGAATTCCGTCTATACCACTGTCCGTAAACGTTTTACGAGGTGACCATTCAACACCTGCACTAAGCCTTCTTCCTGCATTAAACTTAAATCCTATTGAAAAAGGAATGGTAAAATGGCTGGACATCGGATCATCAGATGCCGGTTCACCACTCAAAAGATAATGATACCCGATTCCAGCTGCTGTATAAAGTGAATATTTATATTTCCGGGTGTTTGTAGATTTATATGGCAGAAAATTAAATTCATAAGTAGCTGCCAGGTCGATAAATTGCCCGGAAAAATCGGCTCCTCTTCCATCATTGTATTCCGGATCCGATCCGCTAAGATTATGATAAATACCACTTATTCTAATCGCACTTCGCATATGAAAATTATAACGATAAATAGGACCAATTGCAAATGTTGGGGAAGCAAAATGCGTACCTGGATTTAGGTCTCCCATATAATAGGAGGTACCTGTATAAATTCCAATATCTGACTTTCGCTGGGAAAAGGCATCAAAAGTTAAAAAGAAAAAGAACAGAAATGAGAGAGTTAAACTCAGGAAAAAACTGGAAAAAAAAGGTTTATCTTCGGTATCCGTAACCGAATCGGAGAATGGGACGACCCCGGCGATCGGTCCTGACTTTATAAATTGCCTTAAAGACTGCGAAGTCGTATATATCATTGTTCTCTGAAAATTGTGTTGTAATTCCATCCAAATTATCTGTAAGTGTAAACCTTCTTCCGTATTCAAATCCTATCGACCATACTGCATCGATAGATAACTTTAATCCAATACCTACCGGAAAAACAGGTACAAATCCCGAACCCGCTGTAAACCTCTCATCAAATTCAATATTCTCACGGGCCTTAGCATTATAATATGAACCTCCTGCTCCTCCAAAAAGATAAAGATATACCCTTGAATAATTATTTATCATCCCCCGCCGATTAAAAAGAGCAGATGAATATCTTGTTCTACTTTCAGGCAACAGGTAATATTCAAACTGCAAAGAGGGTTCAATTATTGTGGTAGACATTACATATTCCCTGTTATCCAGATTTCCACCATCCCTTCCGTGAAGAAAACCATAGGCCAGATTAAATTTTGCAGCCATGTCTCCCGCTATCTTATATCTTATTCCAAATGTAAGACCCGGACGGGTTGTCTGAAGCTGTACAGTTTTAAAGTTATTGATAAAGTTCTGATCATCAATTGACTTTCCAACATCGCTGAAAAAATTGGTTCCGGCTATTCCCAGGCTTGCTTCATACCTCCTTAATTTCCATCTCTGAGCATCCACCGAGAATGATACCATCAAAAAAACCATTAAAAGAAATAGACCAGCTGTTTTCTTCATACTTAAATCTTTTCAGTTTCAAAGATATAAATTTATATAAAATTACACCATAACCAATTGCAGATCTTATTCAATTTAAAGAATTTTAACCTTTTTGTGCAATTTTAGCTTTTATACGAAGAAATAATAAAGAAGTTTTGCAGTTTTACAGTTTTGCAGTTGGAATTCAATACCTAATTGCACCCCGCTTCACTCGGTGGTCTTTAAAAAAAGTATTTTATAATATGAGATTCTTTAGATTTATAATTGCCTAAAAAATTTCTGAGCGCAGCGAAGAATTTTACGATTTGAGATCCAACTGCAAAACTGCATAACTGCACAACTATTAAATTCAGTTCCTCCTATCCGCTCCCCACATCAATTTATTTCTAAGGGTATTGTAAAAGTTGTTAAAAGGAAATTTCAGCATTTTAATACAATACGGAGCGCGGTCGAGGATAAGCTCAATATCGGTTTTAACAAGGTAGGATCTTGAGTCCATAGCAACAAGAAACTCCGGTCGTCGGGAGTCTACTTTTAACTTAATGATCTTATCATCAGGGATCGTAAGGGGACGGACAGTAAGATTATGCGGAGAAACGGGTGAAATGATAAAATTTCTGGATTCAGGCAAAGTGATTGGACCACCAACACTCAAAGAGTAAGCTGTAGAACCTGTAGGCGTAGAAATGATAAGACCATCAGCCCAGTATGAGTTCAGGAATTCATCGTCCAGACTGGTATTAATTGTTATCATTGAGGCATTCTGCTTATGGATAGTGATCTCATTCAACGCAAAATTAAAATCATCAAGTGGTCCTTCGCTGGTATTCAACCGAATCAATGAGCGTTCTTCCAGAGAATATTCACCCTTGAATAAAAGGTCCATCGCTTCACCAATTTCCTCCTTTGAAATATTTGCAAGAAAACCCAGCCTCCCGGTATTGATTCCCAGAACCGGAATGGATTTGTCCTTTATGATGCTGACAGTGTCAAGAAAAGTTCCATCTCCTCCAAGTGAAAACAGAAAATCAGTATCCTCGGAAATTCCGGTTTCTTTGTTAAATTCAGTATATTTCGCAGGTTTTATTCCTGCCTCACCAACGAGAAAGGAAGCAAACTTCTCATGGATTATTATTTCTGTGTCGGCTTCTTCCAGTTTCCTGATCAGCAAGCTTATACTTTCATTAAAACTCTTTTTGAAGGCTTTGCCATAAAGGGCAATTTTCATATACAGGATTTTAAATATTGAGATATTTCATAAATAAATCATAACGCTCTTCAAATAACTTTTCTTCTTCATCATCTTTCAGATAAGAAGCTGTTATATCATATTCATATCTCTCGAATGTCCTGATGATGGAAGTAAGATCATTCTTATTAATCTTCATTGTAACATTCATTCTGGTAGTATCATCCGAACTGGAAATATAAAGACTGAGAATTTTTGCATCATTGCTTTCAACAATCTGTGAAATCTCATTCAGGGAATAATCATTTTGATTTACCTCAAGGACGAGTATTCCTCCGGGGTGTTTCAGAGCACTCAGATCAGCAAATGCTTCCACCAGATCTGTCAGTGTAATAAGTCCTTTGAAATGATTTGATTTATTCAGTACAGGTACAATGGTTAAATTCAGCCTCGATGCCACTTCAATTACCTCATAAATATGCTGATCTTCGTAAACATACGGACTGAACAGAGATAAATTGTGATTACCAATGGGTTCATCCGCCATATTCAGATTGTAAATATCTTTATCCGAGATAAGACCCAGAAAATCTCTTTCATTGACAATAGGAAGATGCGATATTCTGAAAATATCCATCCATGAAAGTGCCTGAACCCCGGTATCAGAGGTTTTTAGAGCAGGCACTACATCCGACATCAAATCTTTCGCTAACATATTCTACCCATTTTCAGATTAAAACTCTAACTTTACGCATTTAAAAATTAATCCGTGACCAGATTAAGTGTAAATATAAATAAAATTGCAACGCTTCGTAATTCCAGAGGGGGAAATATTCCGGATGTTTTACAGGCAGCCATTAACTGTCAGGAATTCGGGGCTGAAGGTATAACCGTACACCCCCGTCCGGATGAGAGGCATATCAGATATCAAGATGTACGGGATATCAAACCTCATATTACCACAGAGTTTAATATTGAAGGTTATCCCTCAAGAAAATTCCTGGATCTCATTGCAGAAATTATTCCCGATCAGGTTACCCTGGTGCCTGATCCCCCGGATGCAATAACATCATCAGAAGGCTGGGACACCCGGAAACACAAAAATTTCCTTATTGATGTCATCACAGAACTAAAATCAAATAATATCCGTACTTCTATTTTTTGTGGAACCGATCCGGATTTTATCGAAGGAGCGAAAGAAACAGGAACTGACCGAATTGAACTTTACACAGAACCTTATGCTTCTGAATATCCCAAAGATCCGGATGATGCAGTGGCAAAATTTGTCAAGGCGGCAGAATTCGCCATAAAAATGGGATTGGGCCTGAATGCCGGCCATGATTTAAATTTGGATAATCTCAGGCATTTCCACCAGAATGTACCCGGCCTGCTTGAAGTTTCAATTGGCCATGCCCTGATATCAGATGCCCTTTATTACGGACTAAAAAATGCTATCCAGATGTATCTTGATAAACTTCGTTAATTATTATGGAACTGAATTACAGAAAATATGGTGAAGGACCCGCGCTCATTATTCTTCACGGGCTATATGGATCTTCCGATAACTGGATTAGCATTGCCAGAGAACTTGCAGAAAAATTTGAAGTCTTTATTCCTGATCAAAGAAATCACGGAGCCTCACCTCACACCCAGCAACATAACTATGACCTGCTGAAAGATGATCTTCTGGAGTTTATGGAAAATCATTCCCTTGAAAAAGCTACTTTGCTGGGACATTCCATGGGCGGCAAGGTAGCCATGTTTTTCGCAAAAGATTATCCTGAAAAAGTTGATAATCTTATTGTGGTGGATATTTCTCCACGTTCATATAAGAACCCTGATCAACCTGTACCTCATACGGTAGACCATGAAAAAATAATCGAGGCCTTACAGAAAGTTGATTTTTCAAAGGCAGAAAACCGGATGGATATCGATATGATGCTGGCCGAGAATGTTAAATCACAAAGAATCAGGCAATTTCTCCTTAAAAACGTCAAAAGGAAAGACCAGAATAGCTTTTGCTGGAAGCTTAACCTGGAAACCCTAAAAAACTCATTACCGGAAATTATGGAGGGTCTGGATACCAAAGAGATAAATAATGGAACAGGAATCAGTGGTTTTCCCGTTTTATTTATAAAAGGTGAAAATTCAGATTACATTGATGATCCTGATTTTCCGCTTATTAAAAAAGCATTTCCCGCTGCTGAAATTGTCACCATTCCAAATGCTGGACATTGGCTTCATGCAGAACAGCAGGAATTATTCATTAAAAATGTAAACTATTTCCTGGCGGTTTGATCTATTTCACGTATTCTACATCCTCTTCTTGAATAAGATCCATACCCTTAAATTTCAACAAAAGCTGAATAATGGTTAAAACATCTTTTTCACAATACTTAATTATCCGTTCAAGATCCTTCTCTTCGTAATAAACCTTTCCTACCATCGAGCCATCAATATCATCCTTGGGCGTAGGTATATCAAAAATGGCCGCCAGCAATTCAAGGGATGTAAAGTTTTTAAAATCACCGAACTTCCATAGCTCCAGAGTATCTGCAAATCTTACCTCCCATGGTTTTTTACCTGCAACATCGAGTACCGATGGAAGTGTAAGCCTGTTTACCAGCATTCTTCTCGCTATGAAAGGGAAATCAAATTCTTTCCCGTTATGAGCGCAAAGGGTGAAATCTTTTTTTGCAGAATAATTATGCAGCATCCTGTTAAATTCTTCCAGAAGTAATTTTTCATCATCCTCTGCAAAAGATTTTATTCTGGCACAATATCTACCATTATCAGGAATTACTAATCCCACCGAAATGCAGATTATTTTTCCAAACTCTGCGAAAATCCCTGCTTTATTATAAACCTCGGAGGGTTTCTGACCATCTTCTGCAATAAATTTGGCTTTCTTGTCCCATAACAATTGCATTCTCTCCGGAAGCTCTTCGTAGAAAGGATGGGAGGAAACGGTCTCAATATCTAGAAATAACAGGTTCTCAGGCGCAATATGATCTAACATGACAGTATATTTTTATCGCAAGATAATAAACAGGGCCGCAATCCTATTGCAGTCCGAGTCTTTCTTTAACAATTGTTGTCAAAACATTAATGGCAACTGTATTATTTCCACCCTGGGGCACTATAATATCAGCAAAACGTTTCGTAGGTTCGATAAACTGGGTGTGCATGGGCTTCACAGTCTCATAATATCGCTTCAAAACCTGTTCCACTTTCCTCCCCCTTTCAGCTATATCCCTTTGAATCACACGACTCAACCTATCATCAGGTTCTGCATCCACAAATACTTTTATGTCGAATATTTTACGTAATTCAGGCTGAGTGAAAATCAGAATTCCTTCCACTATAATTACTTTCCTTGGTTGGACCAATACGGTTTCTTCATTTCTTGTACATGTAAGATAGGAATAGGTAGGCTGTTTTACAGACCGGCCTTTTTTTAGTTTTTCTAAATGGTCAATAAGCAAGTTAAATTCAAGGGATTCCGGGTGATCAAAATTAATCTTCTGCCTTTCTTCCAGGGGAAGATGACTGTTATCTTTATAATAAGAATCCTGAGGTATCAATGTAACCTGTCTCTCAGGAAAATTTTTCATGATTTTTTTCACAACCGTAGTTTTTCCGCAACCGGTACCCCCGGCAATTCCAATAACAAACATTGAAAATTTATTTTGTTGGGAAGCAAAATTACCAATATTTTCAGCTTTGTCAATCCTTTTAAGTATGATTAGAAAAAACTACCTTTGTAATCATTGAAAAACATTTACTCTAATTAGTTATAATTGAAAATGATATGATCAAACACATTGTATTTTTCCGTTTTCCGGGACTTGAAGAAAAAGAAGCGTTTCTGCATGAATTGAAAAGCCGCATTGAAAACCTTGGCCAGAAGATACCTGAAATACAGCACATTGAAGCAGGACTGAATTTCAGCGACAGGGAAACAGCTTATGATATCGCCCTGGTTAGTGAATTTAAATCAAGAGAGGATCTCGATATTTACAGAACCCATCCTGATCATCTTACGCTTATTGATTTCCTGAATCAGCATAAAAGAGATATTGCAGTTGTAGATTATGAGTTTTAATATTTTCCGCAAAAATATATACCATGAATAAATTATACCCCCTGAAATTCAAACCGCTTTTCAAAGAAAAAATTTGGGGAGGCAAAAAACTTAAGAATATCCTGGACAAGGGAGATGCCGGAGACAAAACCGGCGAAAGCTGGGAAATATCTACAGTTAAAGATAATATATCAGTAGTTTCGGAGGGTTTTCTAAAAGGCAATAATCTTCAGGAACTCATAGAGGTTTACATGGGAGATCTGGTAGGTGATAAAGTATATGAAAAATTCGGGCTGGAGTTCCCCCTGTTAATTAAGTTTATTGATGCGAATGATGATCTGAGCATTCAGGTTCATCCGGATGATGAGACAGCCAGGGAAAGGCATAATTCATTCGGTAAAACGGAGATGTGGTACGTATTAGAAGCCAATCCGGGGGCAAAACTGATATCGGGTTTCAACAGGGAACTGAATAAAGAGGAATATATCGATGCACTGAGTACCGGAAGAATTAAGGAAATTCTGAATTATGAAGAAGTGAAGGAAGGAGATGTTTTCTTCATGCCCGCGGGCAGAGTGCATGCCATTGGTTCCGGTATACTTCTGACAGAGATTCAGCAAACTTCTGATGTTACTTACAGGATCTATGACTGGGACCGAAAAGACGCTGAAGGAAAATCACGGGAATTACACACCGATCTGGCTATTGATGTTATTGATTTTGAAGCACATTCCGAATACAGAACCCCTTATAAAAAAGCTCTGAATAAATCTGTAAATATTGGGAAATGTCAATATTTTTCAACTAATCTGATATTTTTCGATAAGGCGGTTGAAAAAGATTTCAACTTTATTGATTCCTTCATAATATATATTTGCATAGCAGGTAAAGTCAACATCCTCACTTCCGAAGATCAAAAAACGGATATTCAAAAAGGTGAATGTATTCTCATCCCGGCAGAAATTAAAAATCTTATTCTTATTCCTGATGGTAAATCGAAAGTGCTTGAAGTTTATGTACCCTGATAAATACTACTTTTTTTCTCTTCTTAATGATCATCAATATAAAAACCGGCATTCAAAACAAAGTAACCCGTGAGGTTAAAACAGAGGATACCGCTTCCGCTTTTGGAGAAGAACATATGCCGGTTTTGGCTACGTCCAGAATAGTGGCTTTCATGGAATATACTGCCCTGAAATCTGTACAGGAACATCTGCCGGAAGGATATTCAAGTGTCGGCACGCAGATTCATCTTTCCCATTTTAAACCTGTTTCTCCCGGTGACGAGGTCAGTTGTTTTTCAAAACTAACAGAAGTAGAGGGCAGAAAACTTGTATTTGATATTACACTCAGAGACCAAAGCGGACTTATTGCGAGTGCAACACATACACGTATGATTATTAATAATGAGGCTTTTCGGAGAATGATAAGTAAAGAATATGGAAATTGAAAAAGCAGAATTTATAAAAAGCAGTGCTAAGCTGGCTGAATGTCCCGGGACTGATAAGCCCGAATTTGCTTTCATCGGAAGATCCAATGTGGGCAAATCTTCCCTGATCAATATGATTACCGGGAGGAATAAGCTGGCCAGGATCTCAGCTACACCCGGAAAAACACAGCTCATCAATCATTTTCTTATAAATGAGAAATGGTACATCGTGGATTTACCGGGATATGGATATGCCAAACTAAGTAAAAAAAAGCGGGAAGGATTCAGTGTACTTATAGATAATTATATCAGCAAAAGAGAAAACCTTATTAACCTTTTTGTTTTAATTGATGCAAACATTCCACCACAAAAATCAGATCTGGAATTTACCGAATGGCTTGGAATAAATGGGATACCATTTTCCATAGTTTACACAAAAACTGATAAACCCAACCAGAAAAAACTTAAGGCAAATCTCAAAAGATTCCGTGAGGAAATGCTAAAAAGCTGGGAAGAAATTCCTCCGGAATTTATCACCTCAGCAGTAAAGAAAAAAGGAAGGGAAGAGATATTGAAATATATTGGAGAATTTGTTTAAATATGGGGAAGGTTGAGAGGTTTCAGGAATTTTAGTTGGAAGAAGTTCCGGGTTGAAAGAAGTTACAGAATGTTCCAGGATTTCTTCTTCCTTTCAGCTTCTTAAAGGGAGTTGCAGAACAAGAAAATAGCTAACCCGGGGTTTTATACTGCCAACTTGTTCATGAAGGTTCAAATTTCATTTTTTCATACAGAAATCTAATATCGCTTAAATCGCTTAAATCACTAAAGTCGCTCCAGTTGCTAAAGCCGCTAAAGCCGCTAAAGTCGCCTCACTCGCTCCAGTCGCCATAATTAAGTTATTCTCAAGCCCGATAAAATGCCTCCATGGTCCCCGCCTGCCGATGCGCTGGCCTTCGCTTCGGCGAGCAGGCATGGTCCATGGTCTATGGTCTACACTCAGCAATCTCCTCAATATTTAACTAAATATTTATTTAATTTTGATTTAACATTTCTTACATTTGCCAGCACAATTTATTCTTTAATAACACAGCCCGTCTCAAGATGACAAAAACAGCTCCATTGAAGTTTTTCGCTGGTCGTGGTTCACGCCACCTGGCTGAAAAAATTGCTAAATCATTTGGTATAGAACTGGGAAAAACCACCGTACTTGAATTTAGCGACGGTGAGATGCAACCCTATTACGAAGAATCTGTACGTGGTTGTGTTGTTTTTATTATTCAGTCAACACCTCCACCCGCTGAAAATATTTTAGAGCTATTGCTTATGATTGATGCAGCCAAGCGAGCAAGTGCATACAAAGTAGTAGCCGTTATGCCTTATTATGGCTATGGAAGACAGGACAGAAAAGATAAACCCAGGTCTTCGATTGGCGCAAAATTATGTGCTAACCTACTTTTATCTGCTGGCGTTGACCGGGTTATGACTATGGATCTGCACGCTGATCAGTTACAGGGCTTCTTCGATGTACCCGTTGATCATCTTTATGCCTCATCTATATTCGTTCCTTACATTAAAAGCCTTGGACTTGAAAATCTTGCTGTTGCTGCACCTGATATGGGCGGAACCAAAAGAGCTAATGCATATGCACGTTTCCTGGGATGCCATATGGTAATCTGCTACAAAATGAGGAAGAAACCTAATGTAGTAGAAGAGATCCGTGCAATTGGTGAAATAGAAAACAAAAATGTTTTCATTGTTGATGACATGATCGATACCGCCGGTACAGTAACCCTGGCAACAGAAATGATGAAAAACCAGGGAGCTCAATCTGTTCGGGTTATTGCCACACATCCTGTATTATCAGGACCCGCGTATGATAGAATAGAACAATCTTTTATTGATGAAGTGATCGTAACCGACTCGATTCCATTGAAAAACCAGAGTGATAAAATCAGAGTTCTCAGTATTGCTGATCTTTTTGCCGAAGTGATTAATAAAGTGTACAATTATCAATCAATTAGTTCGTTTTTTATCACCTAATGTTTTATATTTGCACTCCCTTTCGAAAAGGGTATATTTTACCCTGGTGTGATGGGGAATTATGTTTAATTCTTAGTAGCACATTTTAATTATGAAAACCAAACAAATTTCAGTTAAGAAAAGAGAAAAACTGGGTAAGTCGGAAACGCGCAAGCTCAGGAACCAAAAGATGGTACCATGCGTAATGTATGGAGGTGATAAAAATTATCATTTCTATACCGATCATGTCACTTTCAGTAAAATCATATTTTCGCCCGATGTTCATCTTTTAGACCTGGATATGGACGGTGAAAAGCATAAAGCTCTTATACAGGAAGTGCAATTTCATCCTGTTACAGATAAAATAATTCACATCGATTTTGTAGAAGTTTTTGATGACAAACCGATGACCGCAACAATACCCATCGAACTCACAGGTAGTTCAATAGGTATTAAAAATGGCGGTAAAATGAGGCAAAGAAGAAGATACCTTAAAGTTAAAGGACTGATAAAGGACCTTCCCGACAGATTAAAAGTTGATATTACCGATCTCGATATTGGACAGGTTATTAAAATTGGTGATCTTGATTATCCAAACCTCGAACTACTGGATCCGCATCGTTCAATGATTGTTTCAGTTGTTTCTTCACGTGTTGCCATGAAAGGTATGATCATTGAGGAAGAAGTCGAAGAAGAAGCCGAAGGTGAAGAAGGAGCAGTTACAGAAGGTGAAGCTGAAGGCGGTGAAGCTGAAGGTGGTGAAGGCGAAGAAAAATCAGAATAATTAGTAAACCAGTATAGTTGTGAAGTATTTAATTACCGGCCTGGGAAACCCCGGTGAAGAATATGCTCACACAAGGCATAATATAGGTTTTGAAGTATTGGATGCTCTCGCAAAAGCATCCAATACTTCTTTTAAGGACAAGCGTTACGGATTTATTTCTGAATTCCGTTACAAAGCAAGGACTTTTCATCTACTGAAACCTACCACTTATGTCAACCTGAGTGGCCGTGCTGTGAACTATTATCTCAGAAAACATAAAATCCCAATCCAACATCTTCTTGTGGTGGTAGACGATCTCGCCCTTCCATTCGGTAAACTAAGATTACGTGCCCGCGGAGGAGATGCCGGCCACAACGGGCTTATTAACATTACCCAAATACTGGGAACACATCAATTTCCCCGGCTTCGTTTCGGTATCGGTAATGATTTTCCAAAGGGACAACAGGTGGATTATGTACTTGGAAAGTGGACTGAAGAAGAAGCCGGTGAACTCCCCGAAAAAATAGATCTTGCCTGTGATATTATCCGGTCATTCGCCACAATCGGAATTGAACATACCATGAACCGGTTTAATAAGAATTGATATTCTCCTCTAAAATATACTTATTCCTTCATAACTCTAAATCAATTCTCTATAAAAGTCCGCTACAGCCTGGGCAGGCAAGATTGTTAAATCGTTTAACCGTTTAGGTGCTTCATTTGGCTATGAATGTCCTGATTAGAAACTAATCAAGACTTCCAGAACAACCTTCATTTATCCCAGCCTGTCCGGTGTTAATTGTTTAATATACTTTCCGGATCCTTTCTGCATCATTATCAACTACTTGTAATTAAAGGTGATAAATATCACCGAAAATTTATAGCTGGTAATAGTAACAGGTAAAAATCAATTTCGTAGTATATTTTTAGGAATTAATTGATATACCACCTATTATAATCCTGGTGTAGTCTTGTTTTCGTTACTTCTACAATTTAATAATATTTTTTGATAAACCTTTATTATGATGATGAAATTTTTACCAAAACACCTCATTCTCACTATAATCTTCTTCGGCTTCTCGAGCTTCCTGAATGCCCAGTTAAGCGGGGGTACTGATTTTAGTACTGCTGTTGAATTAACAGAAACCCGAACCGATATATCAATTAGTTCTGCCAGTGCAGGAGATTATTTTAAAATTTCAGTCCCGGAGACTTCTAATTATAGTATTTATACAACAAATGAATATGGTTCTTACGATACATGGTGCATACTATATGACGAATCCCAGGTGGAAATTACAAGAAATGACGATTATACAGATCTGAATTTCAGAATTGAGACTACGCTTTCTCCAGGAATATATTATTTGAATATCGGTGACTTTGATATGGCTGGAATTCCATCGATTCCATTATATATCGAAGGTACAGGATTTGGCTCCAGTCCTCCATCGGTAACAACAGATCTCGTAAGCAATATTGCAGAAACTTCAGCAACCATAGATGGAAGTATAAGCGATTTAGGTACTCCGAATCCGACAGCTCATGGTGTTTGCTGGAACACAACAGGGAGTCCGACAATTTCAGATAGATATACCAACATTGGAGGAGCTTCAACCACAGGAACATTTAGCTCATTTATAGCTTCCCTGGACCCGAATACAACTTATTATGTTAGAGCTTATGCTACCAATGACGCGGGCACTTCTTATGGTTCTGAATTGATCTTTAAAACCTTACAAAAGGAATTGTACATTAGTGGTACTTCTGTCAGGAATAAAGTATACGATGGAACTACAGATGCCATTGTTGAAGGAGCTTATTTAACCGGTGTTATTTCAGGTGATGATGTATCCCTGGCGAATGCTACTTCAGGTACTTTTGCTCAGGCTGATGCAGGAGCAAATATCCCTGTAAATACTTCAATGAGCCTAACAGGTGCAGATGCTTATAAATACTATATTAACCAGCCCACAGGACTTGTTGCTGATATTATTAAAAAAGAACTTACGGTATCAGGTGCAGCAGCCGAAAATAAAGTCTATGACGGAACTC
>CAZGTU010000088.1:0-19125 GCA_964528675.1 uncultured Bacteroidaceae bacterium | reverse complement strand
TGCACCGTAATAAAGATTCTAAAGAATATACCTACCAGTTAAATCAAAGAATCAGGGAAATTGAGCGTCTTGAAGCGCAATTGGAAAATTAGATTTTCATTCAAAATTCTAAATTGCCAGATTCTTATGGTTTTTATCGCATCGTTAAAGCAATAATCGACGGTAAGATTTAAACTTTGCAATTTTGATCCTACTCCGAAAATTGTATTTTTGGACAAATTCCTTTAACGCCCCCCAATCCGCCAAGGCGGAGGAGCTGCTAAGAATAAGCAACTTAGCAAAAGTCTCCGCCTGGGCGGAGATTTAGGGGTTTTTAAAGGTTTTAACACTTTTCGGAGTGACCTCAATTTTTAAAAGGTTGTAAAGGTAGAAAGCTTATGTCGATTCCCTTAAAAGATTTACTAAATTTGCGCTTCATTTATTAAAAGAAAAAATAAAAACTATGAAAGATCTTACCTTAGATATCAGCAGGGTGTATGATTTCGTCTACGAAGAAGAAATAAAAAGCTACAAACAGGAAGTTTCGGAACAAAATAAAAAGCTTCATGAAGGCACAGGTGAGGGAAGTGATTTTCTAGGCTGGCTTAATTTGCCATCCTCCATTTCCGAGGAACACATTAAAGACATTGAAAATACCGCTAAAGAACTTTCTTCAAGAGTTGATTATGTTGTAGTTGTAGGGATCGGAGGCTCTTACCTGGGAGCTAAATTTTTCATTGAAGCGATGAGCAATAGTTTTGACTGGCTCACACTAGAAAAAGACCATCCGAGAGTTATTTTTGCCGGACAGAACATTGTTGAAGATTATCTTACGGAACTTATTAAATTACTCAGAAATAAGAAATTCGGTATTGTTGTAATATCTAAATCGGGCACCACAACCGAACCGGCCATAGCATTCCGGATCCTGAGAGATCTTCTTGAGGAGCAGGCCGGAGAAGAAGAAGCGAAACACAGAATTGTGGCGGTTACCGATAAAGAAAAAGGCGCTTTGAAAAGAGTCTCTGATAATAAAGGATATAAAACTTTTGTAATACCCGATGATGTCGGAGGAAGATTTTCCGTTCTGACACCTGTAGGTCTTTTACCTATAGCCATAGCCGGTTATGATATCAGGAAATTCATCGATGGTGCTAAACAAATGGAAAAACAAACCGCTCCTGATGTGGAATTTGAAGATAATCCCAGTGCTCTTTACGCTGCAGCAAGAAACACGCTCTACAGGAATGGTAAGAAAATAGAGATTCTTGCGAACTATCACGACAAACTGGTTTATCTTTCAGAATGGTGGAAACAACTTTATGGAGAAAGCGAAGGAAAAGACAGTAAAGGTATTTTCCCGGCCAGCGTATATTTTACCGCCGATCTCCATTCAATGGGCCAATATATTCAGGAAGGGGAAAGGCATATTTTCGAAACAGTTGTTTCGGTAAGAAACTCCAATTCAGAGCTTGTTATTCCTGAAGATGAAGACAATTATGATCAACTGAATTACCTTGCCGGGAAACGGGTCTCGGAAGTGAACAGAATGGCAGAGATCGGTACCATGCTGGCTCATGTTGATGGTGGAGTTCCGAATATTAAAATTGAAATTGACAGGATTGATGAATACAACCTGGGACAGCTCGTTTACTTTTTCGAAAAGGCATGCGGTATAAGTGGTTATCTGCTTAATGTTAATCCCTTTAACCAGCCAGGTGTTGAAGCATATAAGAAAAACATGTTTGCACTCCTTGAAAAACCCGGTTTCGAAAAGGAAACTGAAGAGATCAAAAAAAAGCTGGACTGATTTAATTCCATTTTAAACTTTTTGAAATCCCTGTTGTTGCTGTAGGATAGATTTATCCTGCAGCTTTGATATTATTTCATAATGGGGATCACAAATTATTTGCAAAACAATCCGGTAATCAAAGGTTATATTTTTGCTTTCCTTGCTACCCTTGGAATGTCCAATGTTTATATTTTCAGCAAAGCAGCAATGGCCGAGCTTGATGTTATTCAGTTTGGGTTTTACTGGTTCGGTATGGCTCTTCTCTGGAGCTTAATTTATATGCTTGGCACCGGGAAGGTAAAAAGCATTAAATCCCTGAATAAAAGGTCAAAAATACTACTCATTATTATTGGTATTTTTGAACTGGTTGCCGCTTCCACCCTCTTTCTAGCTATTGAAACCGTTGAGAACCCGACGGTGATTTCTTTCCTGCATAATCTCACCCCAATATTTGTTACTATCCTTGGAATCTCTTTCTTAACCGAACGTTTTAATTTTATTGAAGGTATAGGAATTTTGCTCACCATCACCGGAGCTTTTCTGATCAGTTACACAGGTCAAAAAAAACTGAGCGAAATATTCATTGACGGAACAGGTCTGATCACAATTTCTTCACTTTTCCTGAGCATTAGCATAGTAATTGCTAAAAGCAGAATCAAACATATCGACCCTTCAATCCTTATGATCAACAGGATATCCTATATTTTCATTTTTGCGATTTTATTGATGGTTTATACCGGAAAATCACTTGAAATATCAGGAACTGCACTTTTCAATGTTGCAGCCGGCTCAATACTTGGCCCTTTTATGACAGCGCTTGCTCAGTATTCAGCTCTGAAATATATAGAAGCCTCCCGGACAATGATCATTCAGGCTACCAGGGGACTTTTTGTTGCCATTGGTGCAATAATTTACCTGGATATTTTACCCGAAGTCATGCAAATTATAGGCGGAACTATCACCATTGTCGGAGTTATAGTTATCACGCTCGGTAAGCGGATAATGAGCGCATCTTATACCTAAGTTGAGCGATATGAGTGAAACGAAATATCCCTTTCCGCCTGAGAATAACCCCGCTCAATTTGGGTTATAGTAAAGTAAAGCTGAAATAATTCGAACGGCAATCCGTCTTTACGCACTGTAGTACAGCCATTTATAATTTTAACAACTTTTTTGTTTAATTTTTTTGTGTTTTGGTTAAACAATTTGATTTTCACGCTGTTTATTAGATGTAATTGCAACGAGTTCTAAACATATTATCAAGAAGCAAAACTCCTGACACGATTTTCAGGTGTTTAATCAGAGTGCAGGGAAAAATGGTGTGATTCAATGTGTTCAGGAGTTTTTGCTTCTTTTAAAAAAAAAACCGTCTTACTCCCTGCAAGACGGTTTTTTTTATTTTGGGGGAAGCGATCTCTATTGTTTCTTGATATGATTTTTTACAAACTCATCCAGAACAGTATCAAGATCAGGTTCGCCAATTTCCTGAAGGTCATAAAACACTCTTGTTGTGGGTTTGTTTATTTTCACCACTCTGTTCAGGTCAATAGGTGTACCAATCACTACGGCATCACAATCCGTATTATTGATAGTGGTCTCAAGATCTTTCAATTGCTGTTCTCCGTATCCCATTGCGGGAAGAAGGGTTCCTATATCAGGATAGATTCTGAACGTTTCTGTAAGTTTTCCAACAGTATAAGGTCTTGGATCAACCAGCTCGCCAGCTCCATATTTACGTGCTGCCACAACACCGGCACCAATTTTCATTTCTCCGTGTGTGAGGGTTGGACCATCTTCAACCACCAGCACTCGCTTTCCTCTGATAAGGGAAGGATCTTCCACTCTTATTGGAGAAGCACCATCAATCACCACTGAACCTGGATTCACTTTTTCTATGCTTTCACGTACAATTTGAGTTGCCTGTGGATCAGCGCTATCCATTTTGTTAATAATAATTACATCTGCCATTCTCATGGTAACTTCCCCGGGATAGTAATTCAATTCATGACCCGGTCTGTGTGGATCAGCAACTGTTACCATAAGATCGGGTTTATAAAATGAAAAATCATTATTTCCTCCATCCCATAAAATAACATCACATCCGTTCGGATCTTCCTCAGCTTCTCTCAGAATAGCTTCATAATCGACCCCGGCATAAATTACATTACCTCTCACTACATGCGGTTCGTATTCTTCCATTTCCTCAATGGTACACTTGTGCTTTTCCAGATCTCCAATCTCTGCAAATCTCTGCACTTTCTGTTTTGCAAGATCTCCATAAGGCATAGGATGACGTATTGCAACAACCTTCAGCCCTTTTTCCATCAGGATCTCTATTATCCTTCTTGAGGTCTGACTTTTCCCGCAACCGGTTCTCACTGCCCCCACAGCAATAACAGGTTTTTTACTTTTTATCATGGTATCTTTTGCTCCAAGAAGCACAAAATTAGCACCGGCAGCATTTACAATGGCACTTTTATTCATTACGAGGCTATAAGGAACATCACTGTATGAAAAAACACAATCGTCAACTTCATGTTTCTTAATTAGTTCAGTAAGGTCTTCTTCAGCAAAGATGGGAATCCCATCAGGATAAAGCTTACCTGCTAATTCAGCAGGATATTTCCTGCCTTCAATATCCGGAATTTGTGCAGCCGTGAAAGCCACTACATTATAATCTTCATTATCCCGAAAATAGGTGTTAAAATTATGGAAGTCCCTTCCGGCAGCTCCAATAATTATTACATTTTTCTTTGCCATTTTATTAAATTTTTATTGTTTTTTCAATAAGTCGGACAAAGTTGTAAAAGATTTAAGAGATTTAAAATCTATTAAAAAACATATTTCCCCGGATTAAGGGTATTTGTTCGAAAAAAAGTAAAGGATTTCTCTGATTTAAAATAACTGGTTATCAAAGATGTTCGAAAAAAAATTTGAATGTTTGCAAATTTATTATAAATATGATTCCTGCAGGAGTTGTCAGAATCCCTGAAAATTCTTACCTTATAGAAGAATTAAAAAAAGAAATCCATTACCAATTGAATATGAATTTTTTAGCTCACATATATCTTTCAGGCGATAATGAAGAGATAATTGTGGGCAATTTTATGGGTGATTATGTCAAAGGAAAAAATTACCTGGATTATCCTGCAGGAATAAGCAAGGGAATTATGCTCCACAGGAAAATCGACTTCTACACTGATCAACATCCGGTTACAAGAAAAAGCCGGAATCATATCATTGAATATTACAGGAAATACTCCGGGATTGTTATTGATATTTTATATGATTACCTTCTGGCGAATAACTGGGAGAAATACTCGGATGTACCACTCCCGGTTTATGTCAATAATGTCTTTCAGATTTTAAAAAAACATTACGATATTTTCCCACAGGGAATAAAGAATTGGTTCCCCAATTTCATCAGGAATAACTGGTTAATGAGTTATTCAACCCTTGGAGGGGTCGAGACTGTTTTGCACCGGATGTCGAGCCGGACATCTCTTCCTGAGTATACCGACAATGCTATGGAGATATTCGAAAACCGAATGAAAGAATTAAACCGGGAATTCAATGAATTTTTTCCGGATATCCGTAACTACGTTCATTTAAATCATGGTATTGAAACCGGAAAATTAAGTGACATCACCCAGATTTGATTTACCGTATATATTCCTTTCTTCCTGCATCAAGTCTCAGAAAGATAAACAACATAATGGTAAAAGCCCATAATGAAGAGCCTCCATAGCTGAAGAAGGGAAGCGGAATTCCGATGACCGGGAACAGGCCGATAGTCATCGCTATGTTAACAAAAAAATGCAGAAAGATAACCGCTAAAATACTGTATCCAAATATTCTGGCAAAAGCTGTTCTCTGTCGTTCTGCAAGGAAGAGCAATCGTAGTAAAAGAGTTACGAATAGAAGAATGACCACCACCGAACCAACGAACCCCCATTCTTCTCCCACAGTGCAAAAAATAAAATCGGTGCTCTGCTCAGGAACAAAGTGTAATTTTGTTTGAGTTCCCTGTAAAAAACCTTTTCCTGAGAATCCACCGGAGCCAATCGCAATTTTAGATTGATTAACATTATAACCTGCTCCCTGGAGGTCGGATTCAAAACCGAGTAAGATATTCACCCTTCTTTGCTGGTAATCGCTCAATAAATTATGAAAAGCATAATCGACAGAGAAAGAATATACAGCGGCTATAATTATTACTGACATAGTAATAAATGGTTTTCGGGCTCTTTTAAGCAGAATATTAAAACCGAAAAGTAAAGCTGAAACGATCATTGCAATAAACAGCAGCATATAATTACCAAAGCTGAGAGGTGTAATGCTACGAACCAGCAATGTAAGCCCAAGAACACCGGCAAACACCATCAGGCTGGTAAAAAAATTCTTAAGGCTTCCCGATTGAATTCCCCATGCTACAAATCCTGCACCAATCAGAGTAGCGAGAACAATAAATTTATTAAACAAAAGTACAAGAAGGAATATTACTACCAGGGAAATCATGGCAAGCAAGATATTAACCGAAAAACCTTCCCTGTAAACAGGAAGAATAAAAGCAAAAAAGACAAGGGCAGAACCGGTGTCAGGTTGTAACATAATTAAAGCGGCAGGAACAAATATGATGACGGCAGAGGTTATGAAACTTCTAAACTCTCTCACATTTAGATTATAAAGGGAAAGGTATCTGGCCAGAGCAAGTGCAACAGCAGGTTTGGCAAACTCAGCAGGCTGAATCTGGAAACTACCAATTGCAAACCAGCTTTTTGCCCCGTTAATTTCTTTCCCTATAATCAGAACACCAAGAAGCAGAATAATTGCAAAACCATATATGAAGAAAGCGAAGAATTCATAGAATTTCTGATCGATAAACAGCATTATTGCCGCAATGAATATTGATGCACAGATCCACAAAAATTGTTTCCCATACCGTTGATTGAAATCAAGAATACTTGGATGTTCTTCTGAGTATACTGCCGAAAAAATATTCAGCCATCCAAGTACTACCATAATCAAAAAGAGAATTACAGTAAACCAGTCAAGATCTGTCACAAGACTTCCTCTTCTCATTCTTCAGCCTCCTTTTTTAGTTTTTCTTCCAGTCTTTTACGTGCATCAACAAGAACGTAGTTTTCGATCCACTTTCTTTCAACCTTACCGGTAAGATATTTTTCGATCATTAAGCTCGCGATTGGAGCGGCAAATGTAGACCCAAAGCCAACATTCTCAACATAAACCGCAATAGCTATTTGCGGATCTTCTTTAGGAGCAAAAGCTACAAAAATAGAGTGGTCCTCACCAAAAGGATTTTCAGCAGTACCGGTTTTCCCGCAAATTCTAATATCCTGCATCTTCGCAATTCTTGCCGTACTTCCCTGTCCTCCATTTACCACCAGATCCATACCATCAATGGCAACTTCAAAATAAGTTGAATCTATGCTTGTTTGATGTTTCTCCAGTAATTCCGGGTTAACCGATTCTCCGGATCTTATTTCTTTCAATATATGGGGGGTATAATAACTTCCCCTGTTGGCTATTGCAGCCGTCATATTCGCCATCTGTAAAGGTGTGATCCCCAGCTCACCCTGCCCGATAGATAGAGAAATAGTAGTTAAGAAGTTCCATCGTCCCACCCCGTAATAACGATTATAATAAGACGGATCTGGAACCAGCCCCTTAAGTTCACCAGGTATATCAGAGTTTAACCGACTACCGAAACCAAAAGAGGTAACATGGCGTCTCCAGTTACTGAAGGCGGAATCGGTCCTCTCAAAATCCGGGTCTTCCATAATTCGTCTATATACATTGCAAAAATAAGCATTGCAGGAATTCTGAATTGATCCTCGCAGATCAAGCGGTGACAGGTGATTATGACAACCTACATGAATCCCGCGGTAATAATACCCAAAATCACAGTAAAATTCATTGGAAGGATGAAGTACATCTTCCTGCAAACCTATAAGGCCATTTATAACTTTAAACGTTGATCCGGGAGGATAACTTGCAGCCACTGCACGATTAAAAAGCGGATTAAGTGTATCCACTGACAACATCCTGAAGGTCCGACCCAGCCCTCTTCCAACAAGGAGCCCGGGGGAATAGTGCGGTGCACTAACCATGGTTAGGATCTCGCCGCTTGAAGGCTCTATGGCAACGATACTGCCGCTGAATCCATCCATCAGTTTTTCTCCGTATTCCTGCAGATCCGAATCAAGGGTAACTACTATATCCGTGCCCAGTTCAGGAGCTTCATCAAATCGTCCACCTTCCCAATTCCCGGTGATCCTGTTATGAACATCTACCATGTAATTCTTCTTACCTTTCTTACCCCTCAATATTTCTTCATAGGTTTTCTCAATCCCACTTATCCCGATATAGTCACCCATCTTATAATATTTATCTTTTTCGATGGTTTTTTTATTAACCTCACCAACATAACCCAGAACATGTGCGGCTATAGGTCGTGAATACCGTCTGAGTGTACGTGTCTGAACGAAGAAACCGGGAAATTTAAAAAGTTTTTCCTGGAAAACAGAACTGATCTCGGCAGGAACCTGTTTCATGAAAACTGAGGGAGCATAACGATTAAAATTTTTTGCTTTCTGTATTCTCTCCAGGAGATCTTCTTCAGAAATATCAAGAATATCACAGAAATCGGTAGTATCAAACTCATCCAGTTGGATCGGATTAACCATTATATCGTAAGCTGCCTGATTGGACACCATTAATTCCCCATTACGGTCATAAATCAACCCCCGGGCAGGATATAGTATCACCTCACGCCTTGAGTTATTCTCGGCCGAGAGCTTATAGGACTGGTCAACTACCTGCATCTGAAAAAGCCTTCCGGCAAAAACAAATGCGGAAAGTATTATAAGCAAACCAATAACATATTTTCTATCTGCAAACTTATTCATCACCTACGGTAAATAAAGTACTGGCTGATAATTATAAAAAACGCGGATACTATACCACTTAAGAGAGTTTTTGATAAAATAAAAAGTATATCGGAAAGACGAAATATTTCCATGAAAAACAAGAAAAAATGATGCGCAAATATCAATATCAAGGTATATTTCGCAAACCAGTTAAAGCCGTAATAGGATATCCTGGGAAAAGTACCCGGCTCATAACCATCTCTCGGAGAGAAAGTTTTCAACACAAAAGGCCTCAGGAATGCAGCAAAAACAGTTGCTGAAGCATGCAGCCCATATGTCATATGAAAAAGATCGATGGACAAACCTAATAAAAATGCAAGAGTCAAAAGCAACCAGTTAGGAGTTTCAAAAGGCAATAGAATAATAAAAATCAGGTAAATATACGGATTGATATAACCGCTCAACTCTATATTATCAAAAATAAGAACCTGAACGAGGACAACCGCGGCGAAGCGTATAATATTTCTCAGGTAAATCTTAATCATAACCAAATGACCTTTCCAGCTCCTGCTGTTCTTTTCTGAAAATATTACTTATTACATTTACATGCGTTAAACTTCGGAAATCGACGGCCAGTTTAACCTTGATATCATAAAAATTACCTTCCTGAACATTAAAGGACTCAACAATTCCGACCAGGTAACCCGGGGGGAAAATCGCGGAATAACCACTGGTAACCACGGTATCCCCACTTTGCACCTCAACATGAAGAGGAATCTCTCTCAGCCTGGCGTATTGGGGATCAACCCCCTCCCATTCAAGAATACCGAAATAATCATTTCTTTCCAATTTTGAGCCTACCCTGAAATTCCTGTTTAACAGAGGAATCACGGTAGCAAAATTCTTCGAAACTCCGGCTACCGCACCAACAACAGCTCCGTTTGCGATCACAGCCATATCTTTCTCAACACCAACCAGCGAACCCCTGTCTATTGTAAGGTAATTGTACTGTTTATTCACTGAATTATTGATAACATCTGCCGGAATGAAACTATATTTCCAGTGAGTTTTTTTAGTCAGGGTATCCGGTGCCAGTGAATCAGGAGCAACTATGTAAATAATTTCCCTGGATTCAGTTAAGCGGTTCCTGAGATTTGTATTTTCATTCAACAGCCGTACGTTCTCTTCCTTGAGATATAGATAATGCCTGACCTCACCTATACGGCTGTATATTAAACCATTAACATTTCTGGAAAGATTTACAAACAAGGATTTCTGATAAGGATTGAATTGGAAAACCAATAAGAGTGACAATCCTTCCAGTAAAACAAACAGAAGAACAAAATAATTTTTAAGGATTAGTCGGAAAAGATTCCTCATTCTTTCACATCACCCTGTTTTATCGCATTAAAAATGATAAATTATCTGAATTCTTCAGTGCTATTCCAGTTCCTCGCGCCACAGCCTGTAATGGGTCTTCAGCCACATGAAAAGGAATATTGATCTTGTTTGTGAACCTCTTGTCCAATCCTCTGAGTAAAGCTCCACCTCCGGCCATATATATACCGCTTTGTACAATATCAGCATACAACTCAGGAGGAGTTTGCTCCAGAACCGAAAGAATTGCTGTTTCAATTTTCGATATGGACTTGTCGAGGCAATGCGCAATTTCCTGATATGAAATGGGAATTTCAATCGGCATTGCGGTCATAAGATTCGGCCCCCTTACATTAAAATCGGCGGGAGGATCATCCAGTTCAGGAAGTGCAGAGCCTACCGACATTTTTATGTCTTCGGCAGTTCTTTCTCCGATTTTTATGTTATGCTGGTGCCTCATATATCCCATAATATCAGCAGTGAAACCATCACCTGCAACTCGCAGTGATTCATTGCAAACAATGCCTCCCAAAGCAATTACGGCAATTTCTGTTGTCCCGCCTCCAATATCAACCACCATACTTCCACTTGGAGCTTCAACATCAATTCCGATTCCTATTGCGGCAGCCATAGGTTCATAAATCATATGCACGTCTCTGCCTCCGGCATGCTCGGATGAATCGCGCACAGCCCGTCGTTCCACTTCAGTGCAACCGGAAGGAATACAAACCACCATTTTTAGCGATGGCGTAAATAATCTCGACTTTTTATTGATCATTTTGATCATCCCCCGTATCATCTGTTCTGCTGCATCAAAATCAGCAATGACCCCATCACGCAGGGGACGAATGGTTTTTATATTCTCATGGGTTTTCCCATGCATCTGCCTTGCCTTTTCACCAATAGCGATCATTTTGCCGGTATTCTGGTCAATGGCAACGATCGATGGTTCATTCACCACAACTTTATCATTGTGTATAATCAGGGTATTGGCCGTACCCAGATCAATGGCCAATTCCTGCTGAAATGAAAACAATCCCATAGTCTTTTCTAGTGTTTAAAATGTCTTATTCCTGTAAATACCATACTAATGCCCTTTTTGTTACAAAAATCTACAGAATCTTGATCTCTGACAGAACCTCCTGGTTGAATTACTGAGCGAACGCCGGCATTATAGGCTATTTCAACGGAATCAGAAAAAGGAAAGAATGCATCCGATGCCATTACAGAATCCTGTAAATCGAATTCGAAATTATTGGCTTTTTCTATTGCCTGCTTCAAAGCATCAACCCTTGATGTCTGACCGACACCACTGGCAACCAATTGTTTATTTTTAGCCAGAACAATGGCATTTGATTTTGTGTGCTTCACTATCTTATTGGCAAATAAAAGATCCTCGATCACATCTTCTGTGGGAGACTCTTCAGTTACAACCTTTAGATCATCTTTTGATTCGCGATAAACATCCTTATCCTGCACTATCACTCCATTTAACACTGTTCTTGTCAAGCTGTCGAGGAATTCAGAAGATTTCTGGACAAGAATAATACGTTTCTTTTTCTGTTTTAGTATCTCAAGGGCCTCTTCTTCGTAAGAAGGTGCAATTATTACTTCGAAAAATAATTTATTGATCTCTTCCGAAGTTTCTTTATCAACACTGGCATTTGTTATCAATATTCCTCCAAATGCCGAAACCGGATCGCCTGCAAGTGCAGCCTTCCATGCATCGATCAGTTTTTCACGACTGGCAAGACCACAGGCATTGTTATGTTTTAAAATGGCGAAAGTGGTATCTTCAAATTCAGAGATAAGTCCAACAGCTGCATCAATATCCAAAAGATTATTATAGGATATTTCTTTACCATGTAACTGATCAAAAATCTCATCAAATTTACCGTAAAAATATCCCTCCTGATGCGGATTCTCTCCGTAACGTAATTTTTTGCCCGGGGCAACAGAAAGTTTCAGCTCACTCCTTTCTGACTCATCAAAATAATTAAAAATGGAAGAATCATAGTGGGAAGAAACTCCAAAAGCTTTTTTTGCAAATATTTTGCGGTCTTCGAGACTGACTTGCCCTTTGTTTTCATCCAATACCCTGAGCAATTCCACGTACTGGTCCCTTGAACTGACAACCAGGACATCTTTAAAATTTTTTGCAGCAGCACGGATGAGCGCAATACCTCCGATATCAATTTTTTCGATGATCGAAGCTTCATCTGCACCTGATTTCAAAGTTTCTTCAAAAGGATAAAGATCAACAATTACCAGATCTACCTCCGGAATTTCATAATTCTTTAGTTGCTGATTGTCTTCTTCATTATCCCGCCGGGACAATATTCCTCCGAAAACTTTTGGGTGAAGAGTCTTCACCCTTCCTCCCAGAATAGAAGGATACCCGGTAAGATCTTCAACAGCGGTTACCTTAATTCCTTTCTCCTCGATAAAGGTTTTTGTACCTCCTGTAGAATAAAGATCGACGTCAAGCTGATCAAGCTTTTTAATAAGGGGTTCAAGATTTTCTTTGTGGTAGACTGAAATCAGGGCTGAATTAATTTTTTTTAAATTATTCATTTACAATGAATTAATAAAGTTGGACAAAAATATTATAAAGTGCAGAAAAAAAAGTACTTTTATTACTTCAAAAATCGTTTAAAAAATTATACAAAGGAAATAGTTTCCGTGGAATTTCTGAATATTTTTCAAATATATTTTACAGATGTTTAAAGTAATACGCCTTTCTTTAGAAAGTTTACAGTTTGCTGTAAATGCAGTGGCTGTAAATAAACTTCGTACCCTGCTTTCACTTTTAGGTATTACAATAGGTATTTTTGCGATTATTTCGGTATTTACCGTTTTCGACTCACTTGAAATGAACATCAGAAAAAGTATTTCATCCCTCGGAAATGATGTAATTTATATTCAAAAATGGCCATGGACTGAAGAGGCGGGACAGGAATATCAGTGGTGGCAATATGTAAATCGACCTTTGCCCACAATCCAGGAGTATGAAAAACTAAAAGACCGACTGACCCGGGCAGAGGAAGTGGCTTTTGTGGTTTCCACCAATGTTACTGTAAAATACAGGGAAAACTCCATCGAAAACATCAATTTTTTAGGAGCATCTGAGGGCTTTTCCGATATTCGGGATTTTGATATACAGAACGGGAGGTACTATTCTGATTTTGAATTAAAGTCGGGTGCAAATTATGCAATCATAGGACATGAAATAGCACAAGAACTTTTTGGGAATATCAATCCCGTAAATAAAGAAGTTACCATCCGGGGATATAAAACCCGTGTAATAGGTGTTTTTGAAAAAGAAGGCAAAGATACATTCGGCGACAGCATGGATGAAAGTATTCTTGTTCCTGTTAATCATGTAAGAAACCTGGTTAACATTCGCAGCGAATCAATGGATCCGACAATCTGGGTAAAGGCCCTTGATCAGATCAGTAATGAAGAATTAAAAGCAGAAATAACGATGGTATTACGTTCCGTTCGAAGACTTAAGCCAAATGCTGATAATAATTTCGCACTTAACCAGACCAGCATGCTTGACAGTCAACTGGATCAATTTTTCGGCACATTGAATATTGCAGGCTGGTTTATTGGCCTGTTTTCACTCCTGGTAGGGGGCTTTGGAATTGCAAATATCATGTTTGTATCAGTGAAAGAAAGAACAAAGAACATAGGTATTCAGAAAGCACTGGGAGCCAAATTTTATTTCATACTGCTTCAATTTGTTTTCGAAGCAGTAATTCTCGCAGTGGCAGGAGGAACAATAGGCCTATTATTTGTTTTTGCAGGCACAGTAATTGTCAATGCTTTAACCACTTTTGAAATAACCCTTACCATGGGAAACATTGTCACCGGACTTTTAATTTCATCCCTGATTGGCCTGTTTTCGGGAATCTCTCCCGCATATTCAGCTGCCCGGCTTGATCCGGTTGAGGCTATAAACACGAGCTTTTAGAAAACTTTGAAAAGCATTCCGCTTACAATGAAATAGATAAATAATCCCATAATATCATTCATGGTTGTGATAAAAGGGCCTGTAGCAAGTGCAGGATCTATTTTCATCTTATTAAGTATTAAAGGAATAAGTGTACCGAAAACAGCGGCAAAAATAATTACAATAAAGAGAGAGATACTGACGGATAGAGTCAGAGCGAAGGAATCGGAGACAAAATAATTATAGGTGAACAAGATTGAAGCTAAAATCAAGCCATTTACACTTCCTACAGTAAACTCCTTAAGGATTTTAAAATATGTTTTTTCCAGTCCGAGAGTATTATTGGCTATACTTTGAACAACAATAGCCGATGATTGGATTCCGACATTCCCGGCCATTGCAGCAATCAGAGGAATAAAAAATGCCAGCTTGGCATTATCGGCAAGATCGGATTCAAACTGTCCCAGGACCAGTGCTGTAATAATACCGCCGACTAACCCAATGAGCAGCCAGGGCAATCGGGCTCGGGTTAAAACCCAGGCAGAGTCAGTAGTTTCAACATCTTCAGAAATACCTGATGCCATCTGGTAATCCCTGTCTGCTTCTTCACGAATTACATCCACAACATCATCGATCGTAATTCGTCCCATCAGTCTTCCTATTGAATCGATAACAGGCAGTACCACCAGGTCATATTTTCGCATGATGGATGCAACTTCTTCTGAAGGGCTGTCCGTTCTCACTGAAATGACATGGGAATTATATAGTCCCTTGATATTATGATTGGGTTTTGCAAGCACCAGCTTTTTCAAAGAAAGTGTGCCTTTCAGAATATTATCATCATCAACCACATAAACGTAAAAAACTTCATCCACCTCCTCAGCCTGCTTCCTCATTTCCTTAAGGGTGTTCAATATGCTCCAGTTCTCATTCACTTTAATGAGCTCTTTCGCCATCAAACCACCCGCAGTGTCCTCGTCATAACTCAGCAGATCAACAATGTCGCCGGCCTGTTCAACATCTTTAATATACTGAAGTACCTCCTCCTTTTTTTCATCTGTCAGACCAGCTATAACGTCAGCTGCATCATCGGAGTCCATATTATGAATGAACTGCTCTGCTATTACCTCAGATGGAAGTACTTTGAGGAATTTTTCCCGGTCATCTTCTTCCAGTTCCGCCAGCACATCGGAAGCCTTCTCCCCTTCAAGCAAAAGATAAAGATACTTTGCCTCTTCAATGGATAATTCATCATAAATGTCGGCTATATCTGCAGGATGAAGGTCCTGCATCATGGTGATGGCAGTCTTCTTATCCCGGGCTTCAATTACCTCCCTGAGCCTGTCGACATATTCTTTGGTTAGTTCAAAATTCATGACAGGGTAATTTTTCATTTTATTCCCTCAACAGACCGGCAAAGCTCAATGAATTGATTTACTGATAATTCTTCCGGTCTTTTTTTAAGATATGGCACTTCAGCATCCAAATTTACTAAAATACTTTTTAAAGAATTGCTGAGCATCTTTCTTCTTTGATTAAAAGCTGTTTTTATAATTTGTTTGTACAACTTTTCATTACAATCAATTGATGTTCTGCCATTTCTCTTTAAAGTCATAACAGTTGAATGTACTTCGGGTGATGGAAAAAAAGCTCCGGGACCGACATGAAAAGCTATGGAAACGTCATACCAGGTTTGCAACAGAACAGACAATATGCCATATTGTTTATTTCCAGGACCGGAAGCCAGGCGGATTGCCACTTCTTTTTGCAGCATACAAACAACTTCTGCTACCCGGTCCTTATGCTCCAGAATCTTAAACAGAATCTGGGATGATATATTATAGGGAAAATTCCCGATTATGGCAATCCTGTTTCCATAAGTTTCAATATCAGCTTTTAAAAAATCCTGTTCAATAATAGAACCGGATATATCACTGTGTTTTTCCTGAAGATGACGAACAGATTCGGAATCTATTTCAATCAGCATCAACGCTTTTTCTTTCCGTTCCAATAAAAATTGAGTTAATACCCCTTCTCCCGGTCCAATCTCCATGATAAGATCACAACTATCTGCGGTAAGCAGATCAGTAATTCGCCTTGCAATTTTTCTGTCTGTGAGGAAATGCTGTCCCAGTTGTTTTTTCGGTCGTACCATATAGCCGGTGAAATTAAGATATTTATTGAAATTTTCTCATCTTTGTCGTTTAAATCTATAGCCACTGAATGATTTTATGAACTATAATTTTGACAAAATAACAAAACGGGAGAATACTAATTCAGTCAAATATGACCTGAGAAAAGAATATTTCGGAAAAGAAAATGTGCTTCCTATGTGGGTGGCAGATATGGATTTTGAAACACCTGATTTTATCAGAGAGGCAATTATACAAAGAGCCGAACATCCGATTTATGGATATACAGTTAGAAAAGACAGCTTTTATAATAGTATTATCAACTGGATGGGCAGACGTCATGATTGGAAAGTGGAAAAAGACTGGATATCTTTCAGCCCGGGAATAGTACCTGCATTAAATATGTGTGTCCTGGGCTTCACCGAACCAGGGGATAAAATCTTAATACAACCTCCTGTTTACTATCCTTTTTTCCGGGCTGTAAAAGATCACGATCGAACACTACTTGAAAATGTTCTCGTTAATGATAAGGGGCACTATAAGATAGATTTTGATGATTTCGAGAAAAAAGCAAAAGAAGCAAAAGTTTTTATATTATGTCATCCTCATAATCCCGTTGGCAGGTTATGGAATCATCATGAATTATCCGGGATGGTTGAAATTTGCAAAAAGAAAAATGTCATTATTTTCTCTGACGAGATTCATTCGGATCTCATTCTCACAGAAAGAAAGCATATCCCCTTATTAAACATTCCCGGTGCAGATGAAATAACGGTTTCCATGTATGCCCCGAGCAAAAGCTTTAACCTTGCCGGTTTATCCACTTCATTTCTTATTATAAGGGATAAAAAATTAAAACTCAGATATGACCGGACAATCGATAATCTCCATATGGGCATGGGAAATATTTTTGGTAATGTTGCACTCGAAGCAGCGTATAATGAAGGTGAGGAATGGTTAAAACAGGTACTCGAATACATTGGTGAAAATATAGATTTTCTCAGCAATTTTCTCAAGAACAAAATCCCTGGAATTAAACCCATAATACCCGAGGCAACCTATCTGGTCTGGCTCGATTGCAGAGCATTGAAACTAAACGATGAAGAACTGAAAAATTTTATGATCAACAGTGCCGGCCTCGGGTTGAATCATGGTCCTGTTTTCGGGAAAGGAGGTGAAGGATTTCAGCGGATCAATGTTGCCACCCCACGCGAATTACTTCAAAAAGCATTAACAAAACTTGAGAAAGCTGTAAAGGAATTAAGACAAATGAAACATACTTGATCAAATTGAGTAAATAAGCTAAGAGTTAAGCGGATAAAAATATTGTATCTTTATCAAAACAGTATTTGCTTATGAAACCTGTGTTTGGGATCCGAGAAAGAATCTTCATCATCATCTCCATTGTGTTAATCTTTTTTTATTCCTCGCTTAGTTATTTATTTAATCAGATAACCGAAAGAGATAAGTTGATCGGTAAACTAACGGAGAATTACCAGGTTTCCCTTACAAAACTGGAAGAATTGAAAGATAAGTTCGAAGAATCACAAAAATGTTTTACCTATACCCTTCTTTCTTCTGAAAAAAACAGAAACATTTTTGAAAATGAATTCAACTTTCTTCATACCAAGGTGATTCCGGCAATAGGTGATTCATTAATTTTGATGTCGGACGAATGGACAGAAGAAGACAGGTTGGTAATAAACGAAACCATCCGTTTACTCACCGATTCACTGTATTTTCACTTACTGGATATTTCTGATTTAATAGGGTCTGCCGGACCTCCGGCTATGTCCGGTCCGGAAGAAGTTGAATATATGCTGGCAGAATCAGGAATAATTTTTTTAACCAGTGAAATAAAACAAAATATCAACTATCTTCTGGATAAAAGAAGACAGGAAATTGCCTCAATTCATGAAGAGATCTCTTCAAGAACCAAAGCCCTTAAGAAATTAATTATCATCACTTACCTATTATCAGGAGCTTTTATAATATTTGCCATTATTTATCTTCTTAATCATCTCAGAAGATCCATTAAATGTTTAGCATCAAATCTTGAAAGCCTGGCTGGTGGAATCATACCCAATAAGATTAAAGTGAATGAAAAAAGTGAATTTTCAAGTGCTGCAAGAAATTTAAACAAGTTATCCGATTATTTAAAAAACCTGGCTGAGGTGGCAAGAAAAATCGCTGCAAAAGATTTCACCACAAGCTTTAAACCCCTGAGTGAAAAAGATGAACCCGGAAATGCAATCTTAAACCTTCAGGAAAGTTTGAAAAACGCAGACCGGGAGGAGAAAAAATACAAGAAAGAAGAACTGGAACGTTCCTGGAAATCCAATGGCATTGCTGCTATTAACGACATACTGCGAACAGGAACTGATAATCTTGAAGAACTGGGATATAAACTGGTAAAAGAGTTAATTCAAATTATTAACGCCAGTACCGCAGGCATCTTCATTTTGCATGGAGATGAACAGCCTGTAATAGAAATGCTTGCAGCATATGCTTATGATAGAAAAAAATACATTGAAAAAAAGATTCTTCCGGGAGAAGGTTTGATCGGAAGATGTTTGCAGGAAAACGAAACAATTTACCTTACTGACATACCGGAAGATCATATAAAGATCCGAACAGGTCTGGGAGAGTCTAAACCGGTCAGTTTGTTAATCGTTCCGCTTCAACTAAACGAAAAAGTGCTGGGTGTTATAGAAATAGCATCTCTGCATGAAATTGAAGATTACAAGATTAATTTTATTGAATCCATAGGTGAAAGTGTTGCCACCACCTTTTCCAATGTACAAACGAATATTCGCACTTCATATCTGCTGGAACAAACCCGTCAGCAGGCAGAAGAAATGCTTTCCCAGGAAGAAGAAATGCGTCAGAACATGGAGGAACTAAAAGCCACTCAGGAACAGTTTGCTGAAAGAGAGGAAAAACTGCTTAATTCTACTTTACGACTTTAGTTTTTCTTTTTGCTTATGGTGAGATATGTCA
>CAZGTU010000087.1:0-19210 GCA_964528675.1 uncultured Bacteroidaceae bacterium | reverse complement strand
TATTGGGTTGGTCGTTCAGACCAACCCTCTTATTTTTTTTTACCGGACACTAATGATTTTTTTATTGAATAGTAATAATATGGTTATTTTTTTTAATCATTAAATAAAACCTGCACAACAAACCCACCATTTTCAGGCAGTTTTAAGTCGAGGCTGCATTCGCTGTTAACTTGAATATTCTTTATTTCCAATCCGTCATGGCCGTCATCGGCATATATTTTTCCGATATATTCACCCTGTTTTAAGAAATTAAAATCTACTGTTACAAAGCGTTCTTCTGTTGCATTTATGCACCCTACAAACCATTCGTTTCCTTTTCTCCGGGCCAGGCAGCAGAATTCGCCCGGGTATCCATCAATAAAATGAATTTCGTCCCAGGCGGCAGGCAGTTTTTTGAACAGTTCCTTTGCAGGGGATTTACGGAACTCTTCCGGCTTGTCGGCCATACACACCCAACCCGATTCGTAAACAAATGGCAAAGCCATTTCGTGGGCGTATGTGGTTTTTCTGTTTTTAAATGAAAAACTGACAGGGGTGTAATCCATTGGGCCGTCAATGTTCCTTGTAAAGGGAAGGGTGGTGTTGTGCACCGGGGTTGGCCAATTGGGCTTGTAATTAAATTTATAATACTCAGCGCCACGCACACCTTCATATGTCATAATATTAGGATAAGTGCGGTGAAGTCCACGGGGCGTAATGGAACCATGGAAACTCACCATGAGCTCATATTCAGCGGCATGGGCAGTGACTTCTTCATACCATTTCATAGCGGGTTGTTTGTCGCTATTGATAAAGTCGAGCTTGATGCCCGATACACCCCATTTTTTGTAGGTGCCGAATATATCATCCCGTTTTTCAGGGGTGTCCAGGTTGCGGCGTTCATCCCATCCAATAACCTTGATTCCTTTTGATATTGCATACTCAATCACCTCGGGGATGTAATCTATATCACGCCAAAAATCGGCAGCGAGCCCGCCCTTGTTGCCTATCAGGCCAATGTCAAATTCCACGTAATCCCAGTTCATTTCAGCTGCAAAGTCAATATACATTTTCATTATTTCGGGGTCATCGTTCGCCAGGCTGTTTCCCCACCAGGGAAATGTGGCTATTCCGGGTTCTATCCAACCGGTATTTTTTATTTTGGAAGGTTTGTTCAGGCAGGTAATCAAATCCGATTCCAGGATATCTGCAAGTTTGTTGCCAATGATCATGCAGCGCCAGGGGGTTTGCATGTTTGGGTATGCAGTAATTTCCACCGGTTCTTTGCTCACGTATACTTCCCATTCGCCTTTGTTCGGGTTTTCGATGGTTTGGTCGGGCAAATGCACGGCAAGCCTGCCGTTTCCATTGTGTATCAATTGGGCTGCCACATATTGGCTGTCAATTTGTGCATCGCTGATATATATCCAGGTACTGTCGGGCGTTTGAACCAACGCGGGAATATAGTAGGCAGGTTTATTCATGGTATCAACTAGCCTTTTTACATAAAAATTCTCGTAATCGTTGGAATAGTTGTTGAATTCCTGTATCCAGGCCAATGATTTTTCGGGCAGGTTAAATTCGCTTGTTTCGTTGGAAACAAAACAATTAGGGTTGTACAATTTGTACCTGAAAGCTACACCTTTATTACTAACCTGGAAAATCAGGTCCATTTTGTTCCCCTGATCGTTCTCAAGCTGTATTGTTTTTTGATTTGCCTTATATTTATGAATTAGCCTTTTTCCCGTGGTTGTAGTAAAACTGTCGTTTACTACAGTATTTGAAACAGAAACGATTTGCAGGTTTGAGCTAAACTGTTGCAATGTATCTGTCAGGTCAATGCCCAATTGAGATGGTTCTATGACAATATTTTCATCTAAGTAAACGGAATAGAAAGGCATACCCGAGCTATCCAAATTCACGTTCACCCGCAATGATGAATCGGGGGAAAAAACAACTGTTTCATCAATTGCATTTTTTTGCATGCAGGAAAATGCTGCAAAAACAAGCAGTAGTATAATTATTGGTTTCATTATTAAACGGTTAAATTCCTTCAGCACTTTTAATTGTTTCATGGTAAGTCATTAAGTTGATTTGTCCGAATATATTTCTTGTTTAATTTCATTTAGAGGTGACTGTTTTTAGTATTTGAAAACGGATTCCATTCTGGTAAAAATGGCATTGCAGCCTCCCCTGTAGCCAGGTTAAAATCAATAGGGAGAAATATATACCCGGATTTATCAATGTTGTTTTTATCAGGATGAAACCATTGGTCGAAAATCATCAAGATGCAATCATGTTCGGGCACATATATCATATCCGAAAGTTGGCCCTGCCAATTGTTAGTTGTCTTGATAAGCTTTTTCTCAGAGTAATCACCCAAAGGTGAATCTGCATGGCAAATGTAAGTTGGTGTTAGGTTCCAACTATCCACCCCTGATGCAGCTACAATATATTTACCCTTGTATTTGATCATGGCAGGTGCTTCGCTCTTTTTGGGCATAATAAGCTTACCTTCCTTATTTGAAGATAAAAAATCACCACTTAAGCTGTCAATCCTAATGTCAAAACAGCAATCGTCATATATTAAATAAGCCTGGTCATCATCATCAACAAAAACGTTCATATCCCCTACATGCCCGCTTAGGGAACCCGTCTCTATCGCTCCATGCAATTCAAACGGACCAGTCGGGTTGGAAGAGGTAGCTACCAACATCAAACAGCCAGGGTAGTAAATATAATAATACATGAACATTACATATTTTTCGGTTGAAGGATTATAAACAACATGTGGGCGATGGGATGCATGTAACCTATTCCACCCTTTCTCTGGTGCGTTATATGCCTTACCTTTGTATTCCCAATTCACAAGGTCTGTTGATGCATATACATTGAATCCGTCAAAGATTGGTGTCCATGTTGTTGGATCCGAGGTATGGTAACCATTTAACTTTTCTCCCTTACATAATGCTTTCGAAATATAATCGTAATAATTTGCGTATCCAATTTCATTCTTTTTGTAAGAGGCGCCGTACCAGTAAAAAATACCGTTGTGTTCCAGTATTCCTCCTCCATGTGCCGATATAAGATTTCCTTGGGTATCGAGCGAGGGTTTGGTATTTATTATTTTAGTTTGCTTCATGTTTTGCATGGGAGTATTTTTTCAAGTTAAACTTTTCTGTTTTTTAAAATTCTTTTAGTATTGCATGAATCTCTTTAGATAATTGATTACCATCACGATTTGTGCTTTCGTATTTGCCATTTAACAGGCCATAGGCCGGAGAAATAAAACTTCCCACTATAGTTCCTTTCTTTGATAAAAAGCCAAACAACTCCTTGTAATATGATGATACATCCAAGGGTGCAAAATCACATACCATCAATGTTAGTTTGTTAGCGAATAGTTCCTGCATTTTTTTTACCTGATTAAAATTGCCCATACAAAAGTTGTTTATCGCGGTTAACCCATCTGTATGTAAAAAATTTTCCAACTGATGTTCTGCTGTACCGCAAAAGTGCAAGACGCCTCCGCCAAATGCTTTAAAAACCATTGAATTGTAAGGCACAACAAATTCGGCGTATAAGTCTGCCGGCAATTGGGTACAGTCATCATCAGCAATCCACACCCCACCAAAACCTTCGGGCAAATAAATACCATGTGGCCATGCCCCTGAATTGATTTCCTGTCCGGCTCTGTTTTTTTGAATTTTTATCCACTTTATCAATGCCTCAGTGCAAAATTCCATTAACCTGTGTACCTCTTTTGGATATAAGTACATCCATGAAAACAAATTTTCAACGCCACACAGGCAGATGGCAATATTTAGCGGTCCCTGGGGGTCTGTTACACTTACAGGTAAATCTGTTTGTTTTTTCATATAATCTATCGTTTCCAACACAGATGGCAACAACCCGTCTTTTTCGAAATCGGGCATTTTGAGGTTTGCAATTTCTTCGGGATTGCTTATTGCAGCGGCTTTAACAACAGGTTCGCCTTTGGGTGGAATGGCTATTTGGCAACCCAATGCGGATGGTAACACTACAGTACCATACCATGGGAATAAAAAAGGAATATAATTATCATTAACCAATTTGAGGTGTTTTTGTATTTTCTTAATTTGAAATTCTGTCTGTATGGCCGGATTGGTAAAATAATCATCCGGGATAAGTTCAGGCAATTCTCCATCAATCCAGTAGTTCATGTAATTTATTACAAAAGGTAGTGTTGCATTTTCGTATTGGTATGTTTCTAAAATAAGTTTTTTCGACTCAGAAAATCTGCCTTTGTATTCTGTGAAATCCGGAATAGTATTCATTATTGTACTTTTTTAAGTTTATTTTTTTACCAAAAACAATATATAAGATAGTCAAGATAATTAACAATACATAAGCACTAATATTAAACCGCTTGCCAGTTGCAAACAGGCCACTTTCCAGTGTCTATCCATAATGTCCAATTTACTCATTCAGGATTAATTTTAAGCGGTATTCGTGAGCTCGTTATCACTCGGTTCTGCGTTGCTGCAAAAATTTTAAATCCTCGAATACATTAGTATACTGCGGTTTAAAATTTTGTGCCTCCGCACGCTGTCGCTGAAGCTTTAGCGTAGGCGCCTAAAGCTTCAGCGACACGCGGTTGCGCGCCTTGATCTCGAACATTCTGTTCCGATAGCTATCGGAACAGACTCTCGACTCTATTGACAGACACTAATTAAAGCTCCGCAGTGGAAAGTTCACCATGTTATAATCTCCTGTTAATGCAGGGTTACTCATTTTTTCTTCTTTTAGATTCATACCTGCCAGTTCTTCTACCAGCATAAACTGCATTAACCCGCCCCAGCAGTATGCGGCGGTTCCCATGCCCTCGCCGGTAATGCCTGAATAATTTTCGTGTAAATTACCATGCTTTATCCACTCGTCCTGGGCCATTTTTGCGCTCGTTAATACAAAATCAGCTACCACTTCATCTGATGCATAGTTTTTAAGGCCCAGGTACACCAAATAGTTGGTTGGTGGCCATATCCTGCCGCGCCAATACCCCTGTCCCGGGAACGCGGGATCGTCACGTGATACCGTGGGGATTACATAATCGCCCCAGAAAAGGGATGTATCCAACATGTTTTCCATTAACCTGACAGCCATTACTGAATCGGGAGCACCTGAAATCAACGGGTAAAAGAGCATTGGCGTGAGCCTTTCACTGAACAGACTTCCGGAATGCTTCGTTTCTTCTGTCCATAATATCTCGAAAGGGATATCGCCGGTATAGGTCATGTTTAGCTGGTATTGTTTGCCTTTTTCAAGGTATACCGGTTCACTGATGAATTCTGTGATCCAAAAAACGCGGTTGTCAATCAGGACATTGCTGTCAACTTCCAACAAGACTCCTGTTTCCTCCGGAGTATAAAAGAAATAGACATTGGATTCCCCGGGACTTATTGTGGCCGTGAAATCAACCGCTATTTCATTTTTGACAAAATATTCCACTTCCTCTTTTCCAAGTGAAAGAGAATTTACTTTTTTAGACACTGTTTTGCCTTCCTCATTGGTATAGCTCATTGTAATGCCATTGGCAAAATGATTGCTGTTTATTTTTTTAAAATCGCTGGTTTTGGGTTTTTGGGAATATTCATCCCAGTATTTGTTGCAATACATACCAAGTTCCTCGTTCCAGAGTACTTTGTTAATGTTGGCATTCATTTCTTCAACATCTTTCCTGAGCATTTCGGCATCTTCTGTTTTTCCCAACGCATCAGCTATGTAAGAAAGGTACAAAGCATCCGAGGCCCATATCGCGCTAAGGCCAACCATGTCGAGTTCCATGGTGCGTGATTCGGTGTTCATGCGTACATCATCAAACATGGGGCTGTTGTCAAGCAATTCGTATTTAGCGCCCTGTAGCCATGTTCCGATTTCAGTCCCCCCTTCAAGGATTCCGTTTTGATTACCATCGCGGTAAGGCAGTCCGTTCTCCGGTCTTATATCAAACCACCACTTATGCCATTTCAAAAGCCTGGGATACACCTCTTCAAGGAATGCCCGGTCGGGTTGGTACTGGTGTATCTTCCAAACGCATATTGAGCCCACGGGGTATTGGGAACGGTCGTTGGAGTTTCTTGCTGTATCATTGCCAAAGGTGTTGTTTGGAACAATACCAATAGGTGTTTGATGCGTCAGAATAGCCCTTACCGATTCTTTTGCCCCTTCAGGGTCTTCCATGGCGGCAAGCATGGCATGGAAAAACGTGTCCCAGCAAAACAGGCGCTGATTGTAAAAACCACACCATCCCCGGTTTACCACGTGCCCGATATGTTTTGTTTGTGTACCGTAAACCCTTGAATGGTTCAGGTGGTTGGATACGGCCTCCCATATTTCCCCGAAAGGAGTGTTTAATTTAAAACGTGATTCCTCGTAAACCAGCATTTTTTGTTGCAGTCTCGCTTCAATTTGTTCTGGCGAGAGGGTAGCTTTGCCAGCACCGGCATAAAAATAGAGTGGATCTTCGGCTGATACAGTATAACTTGCCGCGGCCCCGGAATAATTCAATGTGTCGGGCAGATTGGTTTTCCCTTTCGTAATCATCCCGGCCAATTCTTCTCTTCCCCGGGTAGTTGCAACCTGAAAACCGGGTTGTTTATTTATCACGTTTACATTCCATTCGCCCTCCCCTTTTGATGGATTCGATCCACCGGTAAACCCGGTTTCATTAAACAGGTAATGCACAGGGGGCAGTCCGGGCCAGGCCTGCAAAGCCTCCACGATGATCTCGTTCTGTTTATCAGCATATATTTTCCCAACAGCTCCTGTTCCTTCGTCCAGTTTCGACCATTCCAACCAAACAATATTGCCTTCATCCGTGGTAAAGCCGTTTTTGTTGTAAGAATAATCAGGAGCTGAGGAGCCGTATTTTTGTCCTGATTCGTTTTCCAACAGATCACGGTGTTCAATAAAATCAGCCATGTATTTGTTTTGATTGTCTACATAGCCCAACCTGAACAAAAACACCTGTTCGGCCTCGTTGATGAATGTTATGCCATGCATGACGTCCGGAAAAAAATACCCGATTTTGAATTTTGATTTTTCCTGATTTGTACAACTGAATAAAACTAACAGAAGTACCGGAATTAATTTAGTTCTTTTCATTTTCAATAAATATTTCATTGTATTATCTATTTCAATGCCTCCAACACATTTTCTGCTGCCTGCTTTAAAATATACTTTTCATTTTCCGCGATAACCTCAAGTTTGTTTTCCAATTGTATCGCCAACAGGTTGTTGTACATGAGGTCATTCACGGCAAGTACCTTTGTATAAAAAATGTTATCTTCATCGGGAATGCCTGCATGCTCCGTATTTAATATCTGCTTATACAATGCCGAAGCATCCCTGGCCTTACCCATTTTACTCAATGTCCATGCAAGTGATACCTGAGCCGAAGATGAAGGGTCATCTTTTAATGTAATCAGTTGTGAATAATGGGATTTCCCTTCCGTGCCAAGCCTTCCTATGCCACGTATTGCCCAGAACCTCACGGAGGGTATAGTGTCTTGTAAAGCGTCTACCAGGCTATTTATGTTTTTTTCCGGGAAAAGCGCCTGGTTGGCAATGGCCTGAACCCGTTTATAATACTCCGGGTTTTGATCGAAATAGTCTGATACCGGCATATTATATTTTTGCTGGGCAGCAAAAATTTCTCCTTCGGGCATCAGGCACACATCGTGTGTGTTTAACTGCCATTTGTTTAATGCATCGCGCATTTCGTTAAGCTTATCCGAATAATCCGGGTTCCCGGCAAGGTTAATCACTTCGTCAATGTCGGTTTTTGTATCATATAATTCTTCCACGGGCTTGTTTTGCGTAAACCAATTATAAGCAAATCCGGTCAATTCTCCCTGTTCAGACAATTTGTATAATTCCTTCATTATGTTCATGTTAAAACGGTATTGAAGGTATTTAAACCCGGGAAATTCCGGAAAGTAATTTCTAACATACCTGTATCTTCCGTCTGTAACCGAACGCGAAAGGTCATAGGATTCATCCATTCGATTTGCTGCACCATAACTATACGAACGTGGCTTTTCTTTCTTTTTGCCGGCTATTGCTTTTCCATGCATGTGATCAGGCTTTTCAATACCGACAAGCGACAACATGGCAGGACCTAAATCCATAAGGCTAACCAGCTCGTTAACCCTGGTACCAGCAAGTGTTTTATTGGGAAACCGAATAATCATCGGTACTTTTAACCCTGTATTGGTCACTTCTCTTTTCTCCCTGGGCAGCACACCTCCGTGGTCACTCCAGAATACCACGATGGTACTATCCAGGAGTCCTTGTTTTTCTAGCATTTCCAGCTTCTGCCCAACATACAGGTCCATCAGTTCTATATTGGCATATTGTCTTGCAACATCTTTTTTTATGACATCATTATCTTGCGGAAAGTACAAGGGGACCCGAACAGAATCCGGCTCCACGGTTAAATGTTCCCAGGCATTACACCATATCTGCGATTCATGACAAGCAAGTATGTTGTATACCGCGAAAAAGGGCTGGTTTTTATCTTCCCGGTGGTAATAATGTGCCGTGAATCCAGATTCGTCCCAAGCTTCATCAGGTGTTGTGAAGTTATAATCTTCTTTGGGGTTGTTGGTGCAATAATATCCTGCTTCTCTTAAATACTCTGTAAATAGCTTTATATTACGAGGAATTTCCACCCCATAAGTACGGTGGTTTGCTGTACCTATGTTAGTCGGATACATTCCCGTAATGATCGAAGATCTACTTGCCGAACATACTCCTGCTGCGGCATACGCATTATCAAAAACCACCCCTTCCCTGGCAAGCCTCTCAATATTAGGGGTCTCAACTGTAGAGTCTCCATAGCACCTTAAGTTGCAACCAATGTCTTCAACACTGATCCAAAGGATATTGGGTTTGTAGTCGAAGTAGATATCCCTTAAACCTTTAACTTCTTGCTGACCATGGCTGTGATAACCTGTCAACAAGGAAATAAGAACCAAAGCTCCTGTTTTTTTAGTATGCATATTCTTCCATTATTTTATCAATATCAGGCTTATAGCCTTTAAAATCATATTTCTCTTTATCAAATCCATTGTACTCGAAATAATCAAAATAAGCCGGGTTTTTGCACGGTTTACCGTTGCCGGTTGCATATAATCCTATATATACGCCCGTAAACCCGCCTGTAACATCTACCGAAAGGTAAATAATGTCGGGGTTGAATAGTAGGTTGTAGTCTCCTGTTTTCGCAGCCTTGTATAAAAGTTGGTAATGGTCCCTGTCTCCCGTGAGTTTGATTTCAACATTTCCCTCGTCAATCACTTCCGTTTTTACTACATGCTGCAAGCTTCCAATAGTGTATCTGGCATTTATTGTTCTTTGCCCGGCTTTGTTTCGGCTGATGAAAATATCATAATGGTGTTTGTTGTTCATCAATAATGTAACCCCTGCTTCTTCATTGCCGGCTGTAGGCTGAAAATTAAATGAGGTGGTGGCTTCAAAATGATAGTCTTGCTGCCTTCTTCCAACGAACGTTTTTGGGAGCAGGTCGTTAAGATTTGACGCGGTACCTTTTAGCATTAAGCTTCCTTTCTTCTCTGTTAAACTATAATAACTGCTATCCGGGGGATTTCTCAGGAAATTCCATTGCAGCGCGAGTTTTTCATGTTCAAACTCGTCCCTGTTGTGAGTATTAAATTTGTGAAATGGCAATGTTGGCACTTTCATTTTCAGGCTGATATCTTCGTTGTTGTTTACCACCGGCCATCCGTTTTCCCATGTTACCGGTGCCAGAAAAGTTTCTCTTCCCAACGTATGGTAAAACTGCCCGTTTACCCTGAAAGCAAGGAAAACCATCCACCAATCGCCATGGTGGTCCTGAATCAAATCGCCATGCCCTGTACCCTGAATTGGGTCAAGATATGTATTGCGGTGCGTTAATATGGGGTTGTTTGGGCAACTTTCATAAGGTCCCCAAATATTCTTGCTCCTGGCAATGGTTATCATGTGCCCGTAATAGGTTCCCCCCTCTGCCAACAGAAGGTAGTAATATCCGTCCTTTTTATAGATATGCGGCGCTTCGATCCAATTGCCTCCTGATCCCTTTTCCCATATCCGTCTCAGGGGGGAAAGCCGTTTGCCGGTTTTTAAATCTATTTCAGACTGAAAAATCCCTGTCGATGTTTGCACATACACCTTTCCATCATCATCCCAAAAAAGCGAAGGATCAATCATAGGCATATCAACCCACACCGGATCCGACCATTCTCCATAAGGGTCGGTGGTATGGACAAAAAAATTGCCTTCATGGGTAGTATTTGTGGTAATCATGTAAAAGGTGTCATTGTGAAATCTAAGTGTGGGCGCGTAAATCCCCCCGGATGCCGGAACTGTATCAAGGTTTAGCTGCGATTCGCGGGTCAAAACATGGCCTATTTGTTGCCAATGGACAAGATCCTTGCTGTGAAAAATCGGTACACCGGGGAAATATTCGAAAGAACTATGCACCATATAATAATCTTCTCCCACCCTGCAAATACTTGGATCAGGATAAAATCCCTGAATTATGGGGTTGTGATATTCATTTATTTCTTTTTCAGGATGTACGGATTCCACTTGTTGGGCTTTTGTTGATGAATAATAAGTCAGGGTTAAAAGACAGGAAATACAGATCGTGGTTATAATTTTCATTTGTTTGTTTTTAAATTGCTTTGGACTAACATGAATATTTTCATCAATTATTCCCGTTGCGGTCTCCACTCCCCTGTGGTTTGCCAGGACAAGTGTATTGCCAATAGCGGAATTTGGAGCGTTTAGTGTTTCTGAACAAAGGCGTAATCAATAATGTCAGTTAATTTGTTGTAATCCACTTTTTGTACCGGGATCTTGCTATCAATGGCCATGCCGGCAGCAGCGCCGGCGGCTTCACCCATCATCATGAACACGGGTTCCATACGGATAGAGCCATAAGCAATATGGGAGGCGGACATACAAACCGGTACCAAAAGATTGGTACATTCTTCTCTTTTGGGTACAATAGAACGGTATGAAACCGGATAAGCACGGATTTCATCTTCACCTTTCCATACCTGAACGTCACCTTCATTTTTCACCATTCCGTTAATCACAATACGTTGGGTATTATGTGAATCCATCCCATAAGAGGCAATGGCTATCCCATCGTTCACTATTGTGTCCCTTCGCCAGTTATGCTCGGTCATTACGTACTCCCCTATCATTCGCCTGGCCTCACGAACATACAACTGAAAGGGCCATCCTCCATTATCTGTGAATTCATCTTTGCAATAACCGTATTCCAGCATTTCATTCCTGATTTTTTCGGGAATCCGTTCGCTATGGCCAATATAATAGAACAAACCTTTCTGATAGTCTTCGTGTGCTTTTGTGATTTTTTCACGGGTGGCATAATCCGCTTCGGGATATTCCCAGTTTTCTCCAATAAAATCTGTCGAAAACCCACCATAATTATTCACATCGGTTTTACCATTGGGCATTTCATCAATAATAAGGAGTGCAAATTGTCCTTTAAAGGGGGGGACAGCCAATGTAGTCCATTCCCGTCGTTCTCCGATTCTCGCCAATAACTCATATTTTTCCGGGTCATAATTATCCGGCTTGGTAATGGGTATTTTGTTGGAATCGACTTTGGTAATGCAAACCCTGTAATTATATGCCTGGATATTCTTATCTCCTGTTCCCCTCTCAGCAAAAAAACCTTTTTCAGTGATCCCGTAGACAAAGCCACTGGTTGTGTCTCCAGGGATAACATAAGGTGAAATGCTATCAGGAAATTGATGTGAATAATTAAGTTGAAACCCATTATACTTTTCGCCATATGTGGAATTATCTTCTCTCCCAATAGTATAAGAAACACCGGCCCGTGCCATTAGGTCGCCCTCATAAGAGCAATCAATAAATACTTTTGCATCAATTGTTATGTTTGTTTCGTCCGAAGGTTGCAGGGAGTTTTCCACCACGATATTTTTGATGCGTGCCCCATCTTTATTCACTTTTATTACCCGGTGAAACAAAAGGGTATCAAAACCGGCAATTGCTACCATTTCATTGAATTCACGCTCTGCTACATGTGGCTCGAATATAAGCTTTGCTTCACCCTCTTCACCATAGTGAGCAGCTATGCGCTTATAAAATTCAAGTGTGATTCCGCTTAGGGCTTCATTGTTTCCAATGTCGGTTTTGCCCAATCCTGAAGCAGTCATCCCTCCCAAATGTTTGGCCGGTTCAATAAGCAACACTTTCTTTCCCATTTTTGCAGCTTTATAGGCAGCTATTACACCTGCCGAGGTTCCACCGTAAATGCAGACATCATAATCGGCATTTTTTCTTTCCTGGCATGCAGTTAATCCAATGATTAGGATACATATAGCGAAGATTAATTTTTTCATGTGGTGTAAAACTTTAAGTTACTCTCTAACAATCATTTTATAGTTGTTCGTGATATTGTTTTAATCTCTTGTAGTGCCAGGAAAATTCTCCATATAATACTCTTCTGTTGCTGCAGGGTTTCTTATATTTCTCTCTTCGGAATTCATCCCTGCCAGTTCTTCTACCAGCATTACCTGCATTAAACCTCCCCAACAATAATGAGGATCACCGGATCCCGGCCCGTCAGCATAATAGTTTTCATACAAATGGCCCCGTTTCTGCCATTCATCCTGGGCCTGTTGGGCACTTTTAACCGCGAATTGCCAGGTAACTTCCGCGGGCGCGTATTCTTTAATCCCAAGGTATGACAGGTAATTGGTGGGTGGCCAAATCCGGCCTCTCCAGTAACCCTGGGAGGGGAAAGCAGGATCGTTCCGCGCTATGGTAGGAATGACATAATCTCCCCAGAACAAGTTTGTGTCGAGCAGGTTGGCGATGATTCTTTCAGCCATAGCTGAATCGGGAGCTCCGGCAATTAAAGGGTAAAACAAAGTAGGCCCCATTCGTTCACTGAATAAACTTCCCTCGAATTTTTGTGCCATGGTCCATTTAAGTTCGAATGGAATATCGCCGGTATAGTTCAGTTCAACACGATATTCTTTCCCTGCATCCATATAAACCGGATTACTGATAAATTCCGTTATCCAGAATTTCCGGTTATCGATAAGAATTTTTCCTTCAACCAGTAATTCTACGCCAAAATCTTCTGGTGTGTAAAAGAAATAGACACCGGAATCTTCTGGAATAATAGTAAATTTAAATTTCAGGGGGTTGTCTTCACGTGCATATTTTGAATATTGCCTTTCTGCCAAGCCCGAAATTTTTAACTGATGTAGATCCACACCCACCTTTCGGGAATTACTCGTAATCGTCTTGCCTGCTTCAGTCTTGTAAGAATATTTTATTTGTCCTGATAATACCTTTTGGGGGATGCTTTTAAAGGCTTCTTTACCTGGCTTTCTTGAATACTCATCCCAGTATTTGTTACAATACATCCCTGCTTCTTCATTCCACAACACCTCGTTGATTCTCCTGTTCATTTCCGCGGCCTGATTTCTAAGTTCTTCCGCATCCTCCTTTTTATTAATTGCCTCGGCAATATAAGAAAGAAATAATGCATCGGCTGCCCATAACCCACTGAGTCCGGCCATATCGAGTTCCATTGTTCCTGAGGTTTCATTCACGCGTGCATCGTCAAACATCGGGCTGTTATCCTGTCCACTCTCGTATTTGGCGCCTTGTAACCAGGTATCGATTTCTGTTCCCCATTCCAGTACACCGTTCTGATTTCCATCGCGATATGGTAAGCCGTTTTCCGGACGAATATCAAACCACCAATTATGCCATTTGAGTAGTTTTGGGTATACTTCTTTCAGAAATTCCGTATCCGGGTGGTACTGATGCATTCTCCACACGCAGATAGCCCCTACCGGGGGTTGTGACCGATCATTGGAATTTTGGGTTGTGTCGTTTCCAAAATTCACGTTGGGAACAATGCCCTCGGGTGTCTGGTGGGCCAGGATTGCCCTTACCGATTCCTTCCCACCTTCAGGATCTTCAATTGAGGCCAGCATGGCATGAAAAAAAGTATCCCATTCAAAAAGGCGTTGATTAACTTCATTGCACCACCCCCTGCTAACAACATGGGCAGTCAGCCTGGTCTGACTTCCGTAAACCCTTGAATGATTCAAATGATTTGAAACTGCTTCCCAGATTTCCCCGAAAGGGGTATTTACCTTAAATCTGTTTGCATTATATATCGCCAGTGATTCATTTAATCGCGTGTCAATGCTTTCTTCCTGAAAATTTTCATTTATTGTTCCTGCATAAAAATAGAGGGGCTCATCCTTTGAAACAGAGTACTTTGGAGCAATGGCTGACGCTAATTCAGTTGTCTGCACAATATTGTTTTGTTTTATTTTTTCTTCTATGGTTTCATCCAGGTTCATTGAAGCAAAAACCATGGAAGGCGTTTTATTTAGAACACCAAAGACCCAGTCGGGTTCCATTGAAGCAGATGGCGAATTTAACCATCCCTTCATCATATTCCCTTGTGTGCTATAGTATACCTCATCGGATTCAGGAAATGACTGCATGGCTTCAATAAATATATCCTGTGGTTTATCACTGTATATCTTTCCCACAGCATTTAAACCATCTTCTGTTCGCGACCATTCAATCCATATTACGTTGCCCTGGTCTGTAGTAAAACCATATTTGTTGTATGAATAATCGGGTACCGACGAACCGAATTTTTGTCCGGATTCATCTTTAAGTATATGACGATGCTTATCGTAAGTTGCAATATAATCGCCAAGCGAATCGACAAAACCAATCCTGAAAAGGAAAGCCTGATTATTATCATATAAGAACGTAATACCATGCGCTACATCAGGATAGTAATTTCCAATCCTTAGCAACGGATTTTTTTCACTTTTACAAGAGAACAGAAAAACAATTAATGTCAGTAAATAAATTTTTTTCATAGATTTTAATAATTAATACCCCGTGAAAATAACACAACCGTCATCGAGCATATAGCATTGGTTCTTCAAAAACTATAACAAATGTTTAACAACTATACGAATATCAAAGGAAATCACTAAAAAGTGTGTTCCACAATGCCTATATCTACCTTGTAAAAATAATTGTTAAAGCATATTGATTATCAGATTACCAATTATCAGTTCTGAAAGGCGTGGCTGGCAAACCATCTGAATTGTAAATACAGGCTCCAGTAGGATTATCAGCCCATGCATATCTTACAGCAACAGGATTATGAAGGCCCTCCGCAAAAACTTTTATCTTGTTTTTGCCCGAGATAACAGCATTTGCCCAAACAAATTCCCTGGTTTTGTCTGCTATTTGAAAACCATGCGGTGGGTCTGCTGATTTTTCGCAAATCAATCCGTCACCAACATTCATGAATTCTACGATAATAGTATCACCAGACACTTCAAAATTTTTCATGACCGGACTAAAAGCAACAATATCTTCTTTGTAAACTATTTTTCTCGCAGCCAGTGCAAGCCTTTTCCCAACATCTTGTTTATTTTTTGGATGAACATCTTCTGCTTCACCAATATCAATGGTAACAGCCATACCTGTTAACGGGAGTTCAAGGGCCATGGCCTGAGCCTCCCTGAGTTCGGCCCAATTGCTTTCGCATGGTTTTAGGCAGGATTGCATGTAGTTGGGGAGTTGAACAAATAAAAAGGCCAGGCTGTCATTGCGCATTTGTTTTCGCCAGTCCTTAATCATGGCTGGAAAAAGCTGCCTGCACATTTCAGGCTCCCAGGTATTTCCCTCTCCCTGGTACCAGATTACCCCTTGCATCGCATAGTTTCTGAAAGGATGCACCATGCCATTGTACAATAGTGCAGGATAATCGTTCGGACCCAGAACTTCGACATTAACATTTAAATTTTCAGGGCTTATGCGGTATTTCCATTTACCTGCAAGTGATATCGTATCCATGCCAGCAACCAGGAAAAAATCGTCCGGCTCCCCGTACATGCCGCCATGGAATGCAATATCCTCAACCCTGACAGTTAAAATGTTCCTTCCTTTTTTTAAAATATCTTTTGCTATGGTATATTTTCTGTCTACATTATATTTATATGTCTCACCAACCAGGTATCCGTTTATCCATGTTTGATCATGGTCATCAATCTTTCCAAGCACTAGCCGGGCTTCCTCATCATTTTCCGGGATACGGTCAATATGTATATCCTTTCTAAACCAAACTACCCCGTCAAGACCTTCCAATCCTTGCCGTTCCCATAGCCCGGGAACACTTAATTCTTTCCAGCCGGTATCATCATAATTTGGTTTTGCCCATATCGGATCGTCGTTAACCAACCCTTTTTCGGGTGCTACCAATGACAGGATTGAATCTTTCCTGGCATATTTTTCAGCAATTAATTTATTTATATCAACCTTGTTCTTTTTCTCCAGGATCTCATTATATTTATCGAATGGCGCAATCGCTTCCTCACTCATCCAGGTTTCAATGATGGTACCACCCCAATTGCTGCTTATTAAGCCCACGGGTATTCCGGTATTCTGATGGATATCACGTCCGAAGAAATAGGCCACGGCCGAGAAATCTTTAACCGATTCGGAATTACAAACAGACCATCGCGTATTTTTTATTTCATTTGTTTCCTGAAGTGAAGCATTATCAGGAACCTGGAATAATCTGATGTTGGGAAAATCTGCAGATGCAATTTCTTTTTGAGCATTTTTGCTATTACCCACTGTCCATGCCATATTTGATTGTCCGGAGCAAAACCAGACATCCCCAACCATTATATCCTCGATTACAATTTTGTTATCACCCTCGATGGTCATTACATGTGGACCACCGGCTTTCATTGGCGGCAGCTCTGTTATCCACAATGTATCATTTGCCACAAAAGTTGTATCAAAGCCGGCAAAATTTACATGCAGCTTTTCTCCCTCCTGCGCCCATCCCCAAATTTTAACAGGCGTATCTCTCTGAATTACCATGTGGGATGAAAACAAGGGTGGTAAATCAACAGCATTAACATGTAAGTGAACAATTGAAAAGCAAAAGAAAAGAAGAATAATAAATTTTCGAATGTTCATCTTTAGATCAAATAAAGTTTTTAATGAATTTTCTTGTTTTTAATTAATGAAGTCATTTCCCGGTGCCAATCAACATCCCTCCACATACCCGTGAATTGCGGGCCACAAAAATTACTGGTGGCAATATACTTCCAGGCCCCGGTTTTTATGGCGGTTTTAGTTCCCAGTTCACATAACTCTTTTACCCACTCCCAATTTAGCAATGGCCAGTCCTTGTAATCCACCACTCCCCAGCATTCCGTGGTTGCAAGCGGTATTTTCTTTTCAATGGCAACACTGGCTGTAAATTGTATTTCTTCGACTAATAATTTTTGCCAGTATTCTTTTTTACTATTATACAGATTCTCAGACAGTTCAACCATTTTATCGAAACCAGTTGGTTTATTGGAAGGATAATTATAACCTACTATTTTATAGAATTCTTCATCGTTACATTTGGACATCCAGATATGCGGTTCGAGTAAGTCGAGGAAAGACAAATCTTTTTGCGGAAGGTGTTTATTGGATTTGAATGAGAAAGTAACCGGCAAATCAGGATAGGAGTTTTTTACCAGTCCTGCCGCCTCCTGCATCCATTGCATTGAAGCATCGGTATACCAGCCTTCTTCGCCCAAACCATCCGGACTATTATTAAAAAAGGGTGCCCAAATGGGATGTGGCCATTCGTTGCATAAATCGATAAAAAGAATATTATCGAGCAGGTTAGCTTTTTCAATGGTCTGAATGGTCTTTACCCATTGTTTTGCCATTATATCCGGGGTTGTTATATTCAACCTGAGGTTATCGGCATCCTGCCTGTACCAGGTTGAGAGGGCAACCTTGATATTTCGATTATTACATTTTTCAATAAATTGGTTTAGTGCGGGTTGAATCTGAATTCTGTTTTTTGAAGGACTTCCCCAATCAAGCACTGTCCAAACAGGCAATAAGGTCCAGTATTTATCTTTATCTTCAGATACCAGATGAGGAAAGGCATCAATTCTCACGGCATTGTAGCCCCTTTCACTCAATTCATCAAGAACCATATCCCAATCCTCGTAACCGGCACCGGGCCATTGTCTTTCTATCCATGAGAAATCCCACATTGTAATCGCGAAAGTATCCATTTTCACTTAATTTAGAACTTCTGTTTAAAACTGAATATGTTCCTGAAGTCCGCTGTATTGAACTGTTTTACTAAAGGATTGCCCGGTATTTAAGCCTGTTCCGGAATTCTTTGATACAATAACTATATTGAATATCCTTTCCTTTAGCATACCCGGAAATTCCCCTTTTGGTTCCTGTATGGTCAACTCCTTTTTGTTGTCATCCCAGTTAAATTGAATGGTAGAATAAACTCCTTTTTCATAATTGTAATTATCATTTTCATCTTCATACAAAACAAATTCGGCATCTTTACCCGGATAAACTCGTATTTCAAGCGGGTCAGCCGGTTTTTCGTCCGAAAATTGAAGATAAGGGCCAAAAGGAATGATTGATCCGGCTTTAACAAACAAGGGCATAATTTCCATGGTCGCCCTGGTATTGATTGCCTGTCCGCCCTTGTGCTTTTGCCCGGTCCAGAAATCAAACCATTCTTCACCTTTTGGCAGGTACACTTCAATGGCTTTTTCTTTGTTCAATTGTGATTCACCTTCTTTTATATCTGAAGGTTTTTCCCATGATAGTTTGATGCCAGGCCAGCTTCTGTCTTCAAAATATTCAATTTTCACAGGATAACTTTTCCCCTGCTCAAATTCAATTACAGAAGAAACAGGGCTTTGATAAGGAACATTCCATTGATCAATAACAAGCTTATTTTTAATCCATATCCTGACTCCTTTTCTGTATGACAGGATCAATTTGTACTGGCCGGTTTCATCCGGTCTTATTTCTCCTGTCCATCTTACACTAAAAGAATCAATTCCACAACCCACAGGTGGAGCGCCTGCCCATGAGAAATCTATATTTTCATCAATCCGTTTATTTACTTCCCTGTTAAAATTGATTCCGTCATAATAAGTGGCATTCAAGCCTCCCTGTGTTCCATCATCAGTATAAAAGTAATCAGGACTAATTACATTGCCCTTCATCTTGCTTCTGTAATAAAAATTTTCTGTTACGGGACATGCCATCAGGGCATCGCCGAACATGAATT
>CAZGTU010000086.1:0-19251 GCA_964528675.1 uncultured Bacteroidaceae bacterium | reverse complement strand
ATCTGTGGCAACATATCTTATCTTAAGCAATTATAATTTTTCTAATCCTGTATTAATCATTCCAGATTCTCCATGGAGCCCTGCCTTCCTCCCATAGGCCTTCGAGCAGATTTTTATCCCTCAGCGTATCCATAGGCTGCCAGAAAGAAGTGTGCTTAAAGGCCGATAGTTGTCCGTCACTTGCGAGTCGCTCAAGAGGATCCTTCTCAAAAACTGTTGAATCGCCATCAATATAGTCGAATACCTGGGGTTCGAGAACAAAGAATCCTCCGTTTATCCAGGCCGTTCCATCTCCATCACCCTGGGGCTTTTCCTGGAAATAATTTATCTTATTATCTCCGGACTTCAGATTAAACACTCCAAAACGTCCATGCTGCCTCACGGAAGTAAGCGTAGCATGCACATCCTGATTCTTATGGAACATGATCAATTCATTGATGTTGACATCGCTTACTCCGTCCCCGTAGGTCATGCAAAACGTTTCATTTCCTATGTATTCTTTTACTCTTTTCAGCCTTCCACCTGTCATGGTAAGTTCACCGGTATCTACCAGGGTAACTTTCCAGGGTTCGGAATGCATGGAATGGACTTGCATCTGATTGTTCTTCATATCGAAAGTCACATCAGAATTGTGCAGGAAGTAATTGGAGAAATATTCTTTTATGATATACCCTTTGTATCCGCAACATATAATGAATTCATTTAAGCCATAATGGGAAAAGATTTTCATTATATGCCACAATATGGGCTTACCACCTATCTCTACCATGGGTTTGGGCCTGATTCCGCTTTCTTCACTGATCCTGGTGCCGAACCCACCCGCTAAGAGTACTACTTTCATAATGATCTGTTTTAATATTTAATGAGTTAAATACTTCAATTGTGTTGTCCAGGGCTATATTCAGTCCCTTCTTATTCCAGTGAGTATCTGTTCCGTAATACAATACTTCCTCGTTATCGATATAGTCGCTATATAAGGGAACAACGGGAATGCCTCTTTCTTCAAGTCCTGCGTAAAGTCTTGGAATGAAGTTATTATACCGGTCATCATTCAGCAGCTTGTGATAAATGGTATATTTTGAAGGAATGGCCATAAAAACCATCTTCAGCTTATAACTTTCATAAAGCTTATCTGCAAGATCCTTAATGTTATCGCAATAGGTGTCAATTTCCATATTGCTGTGCTTATAATAAAAACTTGAGGGTTCATCATTTAACTGATCATAATAGAATAACCATGGTTGATTCTCTGCAAGCTTGTATTTAGGTGTCAGATCAGTAATGTAATTCAATACATCAAATTTCAGGGTGGAAATGAATGAATAAATATCCGTTGTAAAATAGCTCCGCATCATCAATGTGCTGTATAAAACCTCGGTATTATCAAGAAATATGACATCTTCAAATAAGCTTTTCACTGCCTGCTTGATTTTATTTCCGGATTCCGGGAAGTTTTCTCTGTGAGGCTGTGTAAATCTGGTTGGAATGTATCTTTCGGCAGATTCATAAAGTAGGATCTTTTCCTCATCGTTCCGGAAATCATGTTCCTCAAGGTATTCAAGAGGCCTGTCGAAACGGGCGTAATATGTTTTCAGTCCAAGAGTGTCTCCGAGCCGCTCCGGAAAGGTGGTCATCCGGGTAAAGTCAAAAAAACTATCCCCAAACAAATAAACATCTGCCTCATTGAGTTCAGGATGCTCGTCTGAGAATCTGTATTTTTCATCATGCGGAGGTAAACCTTTTTCCCTGAAATGCTTGATGAAATTGAAATAATACAATTCTCCGTATTTGGTGTTTTCCCAGTATTCGGGAATCACTTTTTCCCTCAATACAAAATTGAAAAGAGGTTCAAATCGTATAGCAAGAAATGCATACAAACAAACGACTCCCGAAATGTAAATTATTATTTTCAACGCTTTCTCACTCATAATTTTTCGTTTTTAAAACTGGAAATAAAGGAAATCAGCTTCATCCCATACTCCCAGTACAAAAATTACAAATATCACTACTACCAGTATTGCCCATTTCGCTGTTCTAGGTACAAACCGCATCATTTTATACGAAAGTTGAGCATATTCTTCAAAGAATTCAATAATTATTAAAATAGCTACACTTATAAACGCAATATAAAAATCAATATTAAATGTAAACAGATTTAAATTCGATCCTCCTGAAAAACTGAAAGTCTTTCCGATAATCTGAAATGCATCGGCTGTATTGTTAGCCCGGAAAAAGATCCAACTGAAATATACAAGAGCAAAGGTCACAAGGATCTGGGTGAATTTATATAATCCCGGGAATTTAGTAAGTCCGATTACAGAATTGAGTTTTACCCTCCATTTCTCGGAGACAATGGCAAAAATAAGATAGAAACCATGAAGTGCTCCCCAGATCACAAAGGTCCATTCCGCTCCGTGCCACAATCCACTCACGAGGAATGTGATAAAAAGATTATAGTACCATCTCCATTTAACAACGCGGTTTCCACCTAATGGTATATATACATAATCGCGGAACCAGGTGGAAAGTGATATATGCCAGCGGGCCCAGAACTCACGTATGCTGGCTGCAAAATAGGGTCTCCTGAAGTTCGTCATGAGCCTGTAACCCATAATCATTGCTGCACCGATCGCAATATCCGAATACCCCGAGAAATCACAATAGATCTGGAAGGAAAAGAAGAGTGTGGCAATGACATTTTGAAGGCCTTCAAAATCTCCGGGATTATTATACACCAGGTTAACATATTCTGCAAGCCTGTCGGCTATGACCACTTTCTTGAAAAATCCCCAGGTCATCAATAAAATACCATCTCTCACCCGTGCATACTCAAATTTAAAATCCTGCCGAAACTGTGGTAAGAGATTTACCGATCGCTCAATAGGTCCGGCTACCAGTTGCGGGAAGAAAGAAACAAAAAGGGCAAACCGGCCGAAATGATACTCCGGTTTTTGCTTGCCTTTATAAATATCGATGGTATAACTGAGTGTTTGAAAGGTGTAAAAGGATATTCCCACAGGAAGCAGATAATCATAGACCGGAATATCCACGAATATGTTTGCCTTATCAAATACATAAGTAAGGGATTCTCCAAAGAAGTTAAAATATTTAAAAAAGAATAAAAGACCCAGATTGGTGGCAAGACTTGCAAGCAGAAAGATCGTCTTTACCTTTTTCTTATCCGTCTTGTGTATCATAATGCCGGAAAAGTAATCGACCACCGTTGAGAACATAATCAATACGATGTACCTGTAGTCCCAGCACATGTAAAAATAATAGCTTGCCAGAAGCAAGAGTATCCACCGATATTTAGGTCTCAGGATAAAATAAGCTGCGACCACTATCGGGAAAAAGAGAATAAATTCAAGCGAATTAAATAACATATTCCATTCTTCTTAAAATAAAAACATCATTTTTTTCCGGGTTCAATTCATTTATTTACGACAATAATGCTTCAAAGTTTTTAGATAAACTACCATTTATTGAAATGTTTTATGAAAAGCCCGTTAATCCGGATAAACCGCAATTTTTTTTGCATAAAAAACTGGGCATTTTCTCACCCGGAAAACAAGCTATAACCCCACTTTACTAAGATTAACCTGTAATGATTTTTGTTTCATTTGTTTTACATAATTATAATTATGCAATAAAATATTTTCTATTACTTACTTTGACAATTCATAGAAAACTTACCGGATTATCAACTTATCAACGCCTACTGTGTCCTCTGCATCATTCATATTATAGATCCTGTAGAAGTACAAGCCTTTTCCGATATTGCTTTCCCTGAGCAGGACTCTGCATGTGGTGCTCTCAATTTCACGCTTTATAAGGGTTTTTCCACGGAGATCTATAAGCTCAAAGATAAGATCTTCGGATCCTTGAAGGATTGGGTCCTGTATTTGTATATCTATGTATTCTGAAGCAGGATTAGGATAAACCTTAACTTTTCCATCTAAAACAGAATATTTCACAGAAGTTTCAAAGACTACCTCAAGATAGTATACCTGGAAGGTGGTGTCGATGCCATCCTCCACTCCGATAATTATCAGATGTTTCCCTGCATCATTGACTGTCGGGGTTCCGATTAACACATGACTTGAGGGATAAAATTCCATCCATCCGGGAATTTCTGTGGTAAAATAACTCAGAGGATCTTGTTCAGAATCACTGGCACTTATTCCATAGGTGTAAACTTCATTTACCTTTGCCGTATCTTCAGGATCAGAAGTAATATCAGGAGGAATATTATTAAACTGAACTTCGATATCAAAATTCTGACTCCTGACATATTCTCCATCCGAAACCTTCAATATTACATTATAAATTCCGGTTTCTTCCCGCGTAGGAGTTCCTGACAATAATCCGGTGGCAGGATTGAATGTTGCCCAGCCGGGTTTGGAATCTACGGTATAAACAAGCTCATCATCCGGATCAATATCCTCGGCAGTAAATACATAGTTATATTCGATCCCTGTTTTTGCTACAAGCTGAGGTTCAGAAACGATTACCGGTGGATCATTTACATTACCAACATTGATAATAAAACTCGTATCTGCTGAAGACTCTCCGTTTACAGCTTTAATAGTCACAGTATTGTCTCCGACATGATCATTCGAAGGCACTCCGCTCAGAGTTTTTGTTGAAGGATCAAAGTCAAGCCAGGATGGCAATTCAGGGGCCGAGAATGTATATGTTTCAGGAGCATAATGATTCAATTCTATGCTTGAACTGTATGCTTCATCCTGCGTAGCACTGAGATTATCCGGAAGAATAAACACAGGCTCAGTGGATATTACCACTATCTCAAATAAGAAAACATCCGAGTTGGCCGTTCCGTCATTCACTATCATACGAACATTTAAAGTGCCACTATAACCGGGGTAAGGACAAACTGAATTTGAAGAATGATTGTAATAACTACCTGAAAGCACCTGCAGTGAAAAATCTGAGGGATAATTATTATCAACATCCGTAACATCCAGCATGGAAAGATCGGGCTTCGTGCAGGAATCCTGCAGGATTTCCGGGATTACCGTCTGCGCATTTATAATGGGCTTATCATTGACAGGAGTTATCCCGACACTCAGGTTATAAACCTCTGATTCAATTCCATCTGCAATCAACTTCACAGGTACCATAAGAGTACCGTTATAGTCCGGTGATGGAATTATTGTTGTGCCATCAACAGTATAGTTATTGCCATTCAATACACTAAGGCTCATATCAGCAGGAGCATTTTCAGGCTCCAGAATGGTAAGATCATTCAAGGAAAGTACAAGTGACTGATCTTCCGGAGTGTTGAGGGTTCTCTGGCCAACAATTTCGGGGATCCAGTTGACAGTAAATTTCACGATCGTCTCATCAGACTTTCTCAATTTTGTAATAACTTTTCCATTATCCGTAGCAACAAATTCAATAGTTTCGCTTCCGCTCCATTGATCATCTTTAGGGGAAATTGTTGCAACCCTCCCGGAACTGATGCTTACATTAAAATTTTGTGGTTGCGAAGGTATGGTGGTCCAGGTAATATCCTGGGGATTATCTTCTATATCCGTAACATAATTATCAAGATTTATAGTATTGAAAGCAGTTCCTCTATCCACCTCCTGATCCGGAATCTGGCTGACAATCGGAGCATTGTTGAATCCATCTATTCTCTGGAACCAGTATTCACCCATCTTATCGTATCCTGTTTGATTGGGATGCACCTGGTCTACGAGATCATCATAGTAATTTAAACCTGCGGCACATTCCATATCAATAAAGACAATTTTATCTCCATTATTAATACGATTCTGTACCATGGAAGTAAGATTATCATTAAATGTGCGAGTCCCAAAATGATTATTACAGGAATAATTTTGCTGACTTATCACCGTAGCTATAAACACTAACACATCGTGACCATGGGTGTTTTCATAATCATCTACAGCATCGAGTAAACGTGCTATATCTGAAACATTATAATCGTTTGCCAGAACATCATTTGTGCCGATATGTAATAAAATCACATCTGCAGGATAAGTTTCCAGGTATGGTCCATTTGTTATATTGCCACCGTGAGTGGATGATCCTGTTTCAATAATATCAGCAAGTTCCTTATCCCGAATCCCGGAAAAACCGGCATTGTCAGGATCGCTCATTATGCTGTAACCGAATTTTGCATTTCCGACAAAATCAAAATTATACCCAGCGCTAGTTAAAAGGTTAAATAGCCTGTGACGATAACCTATAGCTTCAGAATCATTGATGCGTTCACAACTATAAATATCACCATTCACACACATACTTCCCCTGGTTATTGAATTACCCAGTGGCAAAATTTTAAGTTCGCCCTGTGCCATGACAGCATTATCCGGCAAGATCCAAATAACAATAAAGATCAACAGGAGAAATCTATGATGAAGATTCATGAATATAAAAATTTATTGGATGGTAATAAGGAAATCTTCTCAAGTTGACAACTAATAAATGAGTTAATAAAAATTAAACATCTGGTCCTTATCATAAAAATTAAAAAAAGGGTGCCAGGTAACGACACCCTTTTTAATGTTCTGTTTTTTATTTGAGCATAAATTTACCGGACTGATTGCTTTGTCCATCATACAGACGGTAAATGTATATTCCCTTATCAAGTTCGCTCAGATCAACCTGATATTTCGATACATTTTTCCCGATCTGTTCCTTGATCACAACCTTGCCGGTTATATCAGAGATCTCAAGATTACATTCACGATCACCTTTCAATTCAAAGATTACAAATTCACTGGCGGGGTTCGGATAAATATTCCTGGTGAAACTACCCTCCATATCATTGATTCCTTCAGGGTATTTGCGAATAACCTTGATCTTGAGTGTATGATTCACAGGGAATACTCCATCGGAAACGGTAATTATCACAGTATGCTCTCCAACATGCTCAGTTGTCGGTGTTCCCTGTAATACCCTGGTTCCGGAATTGAATGTGAGCCATTCAGGCACAAGAACTTCTGTGAAAGTAAGAGGATCATTTTCGTAATCGGTCACTTCCATGAGATAGGTATAGGTCTCACCGGTTTTAACGCTATCTTCAGTGGCTGAAGTCACAACCGGTGCAGTATTTACATCAAGGACAGTAATGGTAAAGCTTTGTTCAGCTTCATCATAGCCATCAGTCACCGCAAGGGTTACATCATGCGCACCCACATCACTCTTTTCGGGTATTCCGGAAAGAACCTGTGTTGCAGGATCGAAGCTCAACCATGCAGGTATCAACTTGGCGCTGTAAGTAAGCTCATCACCGGCATCGGCATCACTGGCAGTAATGGTATAAGAATACTCTGCATAATTATTCACCTGCTGTGGAGGAGTTGAATTAATGACAGGTACATTATTGCTGCTCTCCACTACAATGGTGAAATTCTGGAATACTTCCTCCACTCCGTCACTGACTTTGATGCTTACATCATTGTCTCCAATATCATCTCTTGTAGGTATACCTACCAGAATATTGGTTTCAGAATCGAATTCCAACCATGAAGGTAAGACAACCGTGGAGAAAGTAAGTTCCTGATTTTGCTGTGGATCATCAATATCCGGATCTTCTACCACTACAGCATAAGAATATGCTGACCCTTCTTTTCCGGTAAGTTTAGGATTGGAAGTGAATTCCGGTGGAATATTCACAAAATTCACTGTTACCTGGAATCCATAATTCAGTGTATCTTTTCCATCGCTGATCCCGGTGTTTACTACGAGATCGCCGTAAAAGTTTTCTGCCGGTGTAATTGTACTTTCACTGAAAGTGTAGTCATCACCTTCAAAAACAATAAGCTGGTGCGATGAGGGATATAAATCATCAGGATCATTAACAGTGAGATCTCCCAATGATATATCTACGGTTGAATTCCTGTCCACAGAAACATCTGCCTGGGAAATCACTTCCGGAAGATCATTCACATTGACAACTGTGAGGGTGAATTCCTGAGTTGCCGATTCACCTGCTTTATCCGTTGCCTCAAGGCTAATATCAAATGTTGAATCTACTGAATACTGTACCTGATCATTGGTTGGTGTACCCTCAAGAACTCCTGTTGCAGGATCGAAAGTCATCCATGAAGGCAGACCAGGAGCAGAAAGTGTAACTTCATCCCCTTCATCAACATCGGTGGCTTCCAGGGTGTAGCTGAAGGTTTCTCCCTCGTCAATAGTTGTAACTGCGGGTGTTGAAGTAATTTCTGGAGGATCGTTAACATTGGTTACTGAAAGCGTGTACTCCTGGAAAAGGTCAATGCTTCCGTCTGTAACCTTTAACTTGACAAGGGTATCTCCAACATTTTCATTGCCTGGTGTTCCACTCACAAGCCCTGTGGCAGGATCAAATGATAACCAGGATGGCAGAATCTCAGCGGAAAGTGTCAGAGGCTCATCTTCATAATCATTCGCTGTAAAAGTATAATTATATTCTGAATCTTCCGCTGCAGTTTCTACAGGTGTGGAAGTAATCAATGGATAATAATTTCCAGGCTTACAATGGGGTGTGCCGGCTATACCATCATTATAAATATCACCAACCTCAGCCTGGGACAGAGCTTTACGATAAATCAGAACTTCGTCTATACTTCCGTTGAATGGGAAGCGATTTGTTTCATAAACATCCCAGAATCCGATATTGAGATCCTGTGTGCCGATAAAGTCCTTATCGGAAAAAGTATGGGAGTAATAATTCCTTTCATTATCTATATAAACAGATAAATCGGTTGGATTCGGATTATTACTGCCATGATAAATAGCTACCACATGGTACCAGGTATTCTGGTTAATGTCAATGTTTGGAGTAACAGTCTTGAAAGAACCATTTTTAGGCCTCAATGAAAAAGACACCCTTGGACTTGTATACGTTGTGAGATCCAGCATCAAAATCATAGACATGTTATCACCTTCAGGATTTCCTCGTGCAATTAATACCTGATTTTCATCTTCAGTCAGATGATTTCCGTTAAATTTAAACCATAGAGAAATACTAAAACTTTCTGAACGGTCAAATTCATACTGATCCTCATCTGTAACATATACAAACTGATCGGTAGCTCCAACGGGTTCTAAAAGTTGAGCTCCGTCTACCACTCCTTGTACAGGAGATATGGGATTTAAGGACCTTGCAGTATAACCTCCCTGAAAATCTTCAATGGTATCTCCAGTTGCCTCATCCATTTTCCAGTAAGAAATCAAATCGCTTGAACAAACAATAGCATCTGAAAGATATACGAAAAATGAACGCTCAGATTCTCCGGCAGAATTATAAGCTCTAACCGTTACTTTACCACCTTCATCAGGTTGATTAGGTGTCCATTCAATTAATCCGGTAACCGGATCAATAGTCATCCCGGGGCGTGACTCCAGTAATTCATAAGTTTCTGCAGGATTTGCATTTATTGCATCCACATCCAAAGTAAAAAGTTCTCCCACCAGAGTAGACTTATCGCTAATGGGCGCGATGTAGGGCGGCTCCTGGGACCATCCTATCTGACTTATTCCCAGAAAAAAGATGGATAAAAGTGCAATCAAGTAATTTTTTTTCATAACAATTTAGATTTTTGTAATGGCGTTGGTTACCAATTAATTTAACATAATGTGCTATACGTAAATTCCAATAAATTGGTTGTAATTGTCATCATCGTTTTTATGAATGAACGATTTTAAGCTACCAATCCATCATCAGGGTAAACTAAATATTTACCTTGATGATTATTTATTGAAAGAACGTTATATCTTTCTGTATTCCAATTACTAGCTTGTTTTTTAAACACAATGTTAGAAATTGAAATTCATGATGAAATTAGATAAAAAGTATTAATGACAATATAAATAGTAGATGTATTTGATGGGTAAAAGATTTATCAAGATTAAAGTATTACTTTAAGTGATAAAGAAGAATATAGCCGAAAATGGTATGCGATACTATTGATTAATGGCCGATTATCTATGATATATGGCATTTTTTTACCAAAAATCATTCTTTTTATAAGAAATTTCTTTCATATAAATAAATTGCCATATTATTAATTGTAAGAAAACGCCAATATATGTCACGATGGCTATCGGGACTCTTCCTCAAAACAGTTACTTCAACAATGCTTAACATAATCATTTACGATTAGTTATTATCATTCTTCTTTGCGGTTAATCCTGATTATGAGTCCATTGTACTCTTCCTCAATTAAAGAAAATAAAGCATAAATTAATAAAACAAGACCAAACATTTCCAATGATTCTTCGATAGTGGCAAGGATCCCGCATCCAAGATCCAGTTGATCGTCCAGCATTTCATACCTTCGCCCGCCTAGCATTTCCATACCAACCGCCCCCATTAAAAATAAAAATGCAGCCAGCGCAGTATATATTTTAATCTTATCCGGCATTTTCAACCACAGGGGAAAAGCAAACAAAAGAATAATAATAGCTGCCAGACCATAAGGAATTACCCAGGCATAGTATAATAATCCACTGGTATTGAACAACAGATGAAAAGGTTCTGAAAGATTTTCATGTATCTCGCAAAATTCATCACAGGCCAGGAAAAGAAAAATGATGGTGAACATTAACCATATCCAGCTTTTTCTTTCTTCTCCCCTTTGAACATGCCATAAAAGTAAAAAAGAAATAGAACTAAAAATGAGAAGGAATGTAGAAAACAGGGTTGGCAGATTTTGCTCTGCATTAAAATCAATGAAAGGAATTAAGCCGTAGAGCCTGCCATGGTCAAAAATGAATTTCATGACCAGGCCAAAAACCTGGGCTATTATCAATATAATGACAAAAGATCCCAGGACATATGCAATTTTTTTTGAGCTCAAATTAATCATTGGTTGATTTTCAGACATAGGATAAATATTTGATAACACTTTATTTTTCAGAATATCCTACGCCACTAACAGCTATATGTTACATATTAATTTAAGATTTGCTTAAGATAGGCTTAAGATGTGATGAAAGAATAATCCTGAATGATTAATGGATATCAATGAATAATCAAAAGGACTTATTGCTAAATTAAATGGTATTAAACCTCAGGGTAGAACCCTGAACCCTTGTTTTCGGAGTAGAACTCCGAAGCACCGAGTTTACGAGCTCGGCGAAGCCAACTCAACCAAACTTCTCGTCCGCCGTAGCTCCGATAGCTATCGAAGCGAAGGAGGATTAAATATTGCAGGTAGAGAAAGAATTGATGATTTTTATCAGGTCTTTTTAATACCGAATACAGATAAAACCTTCCACTTAAAAAAACCGCCAAATAACCGAAAATAGGTTATGAAAAGAGGCCAATAAGCCAGGAATGAGCTGGAATATCTCTTATAAAAAAGAAGATTCTTACCCAGGTTAAGGTTGGAACGCTTATCTGATAACATTAAAAATAACTGATCAAGCTTTCCCCTATGAAGTAATTCACTGTTTGAATTATCATTCCAGATCTTTAATTGCGGATGAACTATTAACTCATATCCTGAAATCTTCGCCCTGTAGGTATAATCGCTATCACCATGATACTGCGGGAACTCCTTTTCATCCCAAAGACCTACTTTCTGTATAGCCTCAACCGGTATCAATGTACCCATTCCCGGTAACCAGTCCACAGAGTTTTGTTTCTGATATTCAGCACCATCAGGTTTATTATGTCCAATCATATACCGCCGGCCATTGCGTGGATTAAATATACCTCCAAATGACCAAACCATATTTGGAGGATTAAGACAATAGATCTTGGATCCTATTATAGTATTATCTGAAACTTGTGGTACAATGCTATCGAGTTGATAAAAATAATCATCCGCAGGCTGAATATCATTATTCCATAACAAAAGATAATCCGCGAGTTGATTGCCATAAACATACCTGGCACCGACATTTATCCCCCCACTCCACCATAAGTTACCGTCACCTTCCAGACAAATTACTTCAGGAGCATTCTTTCTCAACCATTCACCGGTTCCGTCTATCGATCCATCATCAATAACCACTGTGAAGAGTTCTATATTTTTGAAATCTTTCCCTGAAATCAGTCCATCCAGCATCTCAATGCATTTCTTGGTGTAGCTGAGTTTGTTATGAACCGGAATTAATATAGCAATCTTCTTCATGGTCAATTTAAATTGAATCTTATTGAAAAGAATTATACTCTGAAAAAAAATAATCTTGTCTTAATTTAATACTTTTTCTCTGTTTTTCCCATTGCGTTCAGTAAAACCGGGATTTTCCAGGAAAACCTGCTTCTCCTCATGATATTCCCCAATGCCTTTCCAGAATCCACGACTCCAGTGATAGAGACCGGCGAAAAATAAACCGGTTACAGGCAAAAAATCGACCATGATTTTACGACCTGCAGATATTATCCTGGTTAATATCCTGATTAACTTAATAAGAATAAAAGAAGGAAAAAGCAAATAAGGTAATATGCCTTTATAATAGATACTATTGTAAAAGTATTTTCTGTAGATAAATATATATTTCCCTAACAGCACCTGGTTTTTATAGTAATGTTCCGGATTATCCCTGAATATATGATATACCGAAATTTCAGGAAAAAACATCATTTTTGAATGATTATTAACCTTGAGACCAAACAATGTATCTTCAGATGCTCTTATTTCAGGAAATCCTTCCAGTTTATGAAAAAAATCCTTTTGACAAAAAAGATTGCAGGAAGGTAACAGCCTTTTTGCCCTGGGCTTCCCAATATCCATAAATTCATTGAATTCCAGGTAATACTGCGCTTTTGCAATTTTTGAATCTTGCTGGAACTCCGGGATCTTATAACTGCCCCCTCCAACATGTACCCCGGAACTGTAAACATCTATAATCTTTTCAATCCATTCCTCCTCCGGATATGCATCAGAATCCAAAAAACAGAGCAATTCAGATTTTGCATGTCCTGCGCCAATATTCCTTTGCTTCGCCGGCATAACCTTTACCCCTGAAGTGATAACACGTATCTTTTCATTCTTTTCCAGTTCCTTGAGTTGCTTCAATGCCTCCGGATCATCAGAAGAATCTACAATAATGATTTCTGCAAGCCTGTTCTGAGCAGTCTGGTTCATTAAAGCTTCAACAGCATTTTGCAGCGTCCTGTGAGAATTATAGGCCGGTATAATTACAGATGCCTGTACTTTTTCCATCTGATTAGTTCTTTTCTGATAAATCTTTATAAATTTCAATTAGCTCCTCAGCACTTTTCTCCCATTTATATTTTCCCGAAGTTAACTGAATAATGTTTCTTCTTATTTCTCTATTATTAACTCCCCACTTAGAATTAGCCTTTAATATCATATCCTTTAAGCTCAATTCATCATTAGTTTTGAAGAGAAAACCGTTCTCACCCTCAACGATATCATCAGGGAATCCTCCAAGTTCCGGGGCAACAACAGGAACACCATGAGTATATGACATAAACATTACACCACTTTGACTTGCTTCACGGTATGGAAGAACAGTCAAATCAGTCGCTCCGAATAACTGATTCACCTCTTCCTCTTCAATAAATCTTAAATAAAAATCAACTCCTTCGGTTAACCTCTCCTTCTTCAGATATTCCATTTCCTCTTCAAATCCTTTCTGAACCCGTCCTGCAACGATTAACCTTACGGGCATTTTTGTTTCTTCCTTTAACATATCAAGGCTATCGGCAAGTAAATCCAATCCTTTATACCCGGTGATAATGCCGAAAAATAAAAGAACATATTCATCCTCACTTATTCCGAGCATTTTTTTATATTTCTCAGGATTTACCTCCGGTTCTTTTTCCAGTTTATAAATCCCATGCTTAATAACTCTAATTTTTCCCGGATTGATATGAAATTCATTAATTATTCTGTCTCTAATATAATTTGTGTGAACAACAATATAATTCTGCGATCTATAAATCAATTTAAAGATAAAACGATTCAATGAGGTATCATCATCATGAGGAACAACATCGTGTGCCGTATAAACTACTTTATGACCTAAAAGTTTAGAAATATTAGGAAACAAAACCCCATCGATAAAATCAAAACGCAACCACTGTATATGTATTATATTTCTTTTCTGTTTAAGCAGATATAATAAATACCTGTAAAAATAACGGGCTACCCAGAACCCTTTCTTAAAAGGATTTTTTTCAGCGGGATCTTCTTTACGTATTTTATAAAATGTAATACCGGGATCTATCTTTGAAACAGAATAAATATTGGAACCCAGAAAATCAATAGGATATTTATCCTTCGCGAGTGCATTTATTAAATTTAAAGTATAATCCTCCTGAAATCCATTTGCAATAATTGATATCCTCACCTAAATTTCTTTATTTTAAAATTTTTAGTCTAGCCTTCTTTATAGGGATTGAAAATTCTACGTGCAAAATAAAACAGTAGTTACAATAATAATAATTTTGTTATTAACTAATAAGAAAATGTAACAATAACCAGTTTTAAAATTAGGCCTGTTTTTTAATAAAACATCCAGTTTCTTATCATAAAGATTTATATGAGAATATTATTAAAATATAGCATTAGCCTTGTCCTTCTAGTAATCATTTTTGCCGGCTCGTTTTTTATTTTTAAAGAACGCATAACTACTTTTCTTTCCTTCAATGAAAAGACAGCAGCAGATTACCTGATCATAGAAGGTTGGGTATCCTCGAATTCACTCGATCAGGCAGCTGAAGAATATAAACAAAGTGAATATAAAAAAATCATTACCACCGGAGTGCCACTTGAGCCCTGGTTTTTAATGTCCACAAATGCATATCTTGAATTTACCTTCCCGGGCAATAAAAGTAGAATTCAAAAAGGAGATACCATCGCTATAAACTTACGAGGCACAGATGTTAAGGGAATATATGCAGAATATTCCTTATATATCAATGATAGACTGGTGCAAAAAAAATATACTTCAGAAGCGTGGAAAGAATATACTTTTGTTAACAAGAAGGATAGGAGACTCGATAACATAATGGTATCATTCAATAATGATTATTTTTTCGGAGAAGAAGACAGAAACTTATATATAGGTAAACTAAGAGTCAGAGACAGCATGATAGCTGTCAGATCAAAAAATTCGTACTACTATACCAGCATAAATAAATCAGACAGCATAAACATGAATTATCATTCCGTTGCCGCACTTGCGGCAAGAGAATTAATTTCAAAAGGCATTCCTGAAAATCAAATAGTTATCTTGCCTGCATCAGAAAAAGCAAAGAACAGAACTTTCAACAGTGCCATGGCAGTAAGAAACTGGTTCGATTCTTCCCGTATTAAAACTGTTCCTGTTAATGTTTTTACGGAAAACATACATGCCCGCAGGACTCATCTTCTCTATTCGAAAGCACTGGGTTTAGAGAGAGAAGAAACCGGTGTAATTTCAGTGACCGGCAACACCGGTGATGACCGGCAAAACAATAAGATCACCAATAAGAATATCATCAGCGAACTTACCGGATATTTATATTACAGGTTCTTATTCAACAGCGATAAATATCAAGAATAGTATTATTCAGCCTTTGCAAAAAAATCCATTATTTAAGTTGTGCCTGGGGAGAAAATTTTATGCGGAAGAGTTTATCATTACGAGCCTCCACCCCTGGGAATACGGGGGTATAAAGCGATAATGACATTATATTAATTCGACTTCGCAAAGATCCTTTTCAGCCCCTTCTTATCTTTCTTCTCAAGATACCGGTATTCGCTGTAAACAGCACTATTATATGAGTAGTCTTCATTAATTAATAAATACAGATCTTTTACCCCTTTGGTCTGAACATCTTCAATATTGGACGTTAAGGTACTCCGCTTAACCTTGTTTAAGCGTGTTACATAGATCTTCAGATCCACATATTTCATTAAAATGAATGAGTCCGAAACCGGAGCATAAGGCGGAGAATCAACTATGATGAAATCATATTTTTCCTTAAGCTCATCAAACAATTCCTTCGTCTTTTTACTCGATATCAATTCAATAGGATTGGGCGGTATCTGACCGGCCTGTATAATATCAAGATTCGGAATATCTGTTTTGATGACAATCTCATCAAAAGTTGCCTTATTGATAAGGTATGAACTGATCCCAACCAGTGCCCGGGTTCCAAATTCATTGAATACTTTACTGGGTTTTCTCAGGTCAAATTCCAGAAGCACCGTTTTATTATTGGTTGTGGCAAAACTGGTGGCCAGGTTTAATGAAGTAAAGGATTTACCCTCACCCGGAACCGAGGATGTGACTAGTATTGTCCCATTCTCTTTTCCGAAAAGATAATAGATCAGATTTGAACGCAGGGTATGGAATGATTCGGCAATTGCAGATTTAGGAGCATTCAAAACTACATTATTGAACGTATTCTTATTTGCAGGGATTCCTCCAATATGAGGCACAGAGACGTAATTCTTAACTTCCTTCACATCCACAAATCGATCCCCAAATAAACGTTTACCCAGAATAATAACAATAGGCATCGCTAAGCCCAGGAAAACAGCCAGGATAAGAAAAATAATATTCTTTGGTGAAGCAACTCCCATAAATTGCGGAGGCTCAATGACTTCAACATCCGGCAGATTGGAAGATTTAATGATCTGTGCTTGCATTCTTTTTTCAAGTAACGAAGTGTATACGGCATCATTAAGATTAAATTTCCTTTCTATACCAAGCAATCTCCTCTGGGTAAAAGGCAATCGGGAGAATTCTGCATTGAGACTGGATATTTTAGTGTTAAGCTCCTGTAATTCATTACGTGTAGTTGAAATACTGAACTTAATATTCTCAATTATGGAATTTTTCATGTTTTGAATGCTGGCATTTAGAGTCTTCAGTCGTGGATTCCTCAACTGATTATTACTGATGATCTGTTGTTTTTCAGCATTCAGGGTAGTTAATTCTCCTATCATATCATTCAGCAATCGATCATCGATCCCCATTGATGAAGCCCCCCCAATTCCGGCAGAATCTTTGTTGGAAGTAAAATAATCATCCATCTGTATTAAATAACTCAACCTTCTTTCCGTTTCTCTCCGGGTATCTTCAAGCCCCTGGATCTGGGAATAAATATTGCCGGCTTTTTCATCAATATTCATCACGCTCGCCTGGCTTCTGAGCGATTGTAGTTGCTGCTCTGAAATTCCGAGTGAATCGGAAATACTTGATAATTGCCTGTCAATATATTCGATGGTTTGATTCGCAAGAAAATTCTTTTCCTGGAGATTCTTTTCAATATAGGTGTTAATGAGATTCTCAAGAAACTGGGTCCCTTTTTGAACATTCGTACTCTTAAAGCTTAAATCAACCATGGTCGATTCCAGTGAAGCAGAAGATATTGTCAGATTAGATTTGAATTGGGCTGTTATACTACCCAGATCGTTGAAAGTGAAAAACAGGTCCTTTCCCTGGTAAAGTTCAGGATTATAATTGGAATTCAATAAGATCTTAAATGAGCAGAATTCATTTTCTATCTGTTCGCCAAACTTATAGGGTCCTCCCAGTGAAAATCGAACATCCCGGAATACAACATCATTACGCTTAAAATCCATTACCGTAGTACGATCATTCCTGGCATCTATCAGAAAATTATCCTGATCCACTACCATTATATAAAAATAAGTGTTTATGGGCTGTATATGATCCTCATCAATTACAACCAGGAAAGGTGAAGACCTATACATATCCTTGAGACTGAACGTCAATTCTTTAGGTATTTTATCCTCCTGCAGGTAATAACTGGTCCGAAGATTCATTTCCTCCACAACTTCCCTGATTAAAGGAGTGGAATTAAGCGAATGTAGTTCATTCTGAAAATTCTTCTGCTGATTAATAATACCCGAAATCTCAACCAGTCCCTCTGTATTGCCGCCAAAATTGGTGTTTTCTTCAATTTTTAATAAAACAGAAGAAGCAATTTTGTATTTTTTTGCCGAAAACTTAAGATATACCAGAGTAATTCCCAGTGTAAAGACAAGAGAAAATACGATCCAGTACCAGTACTTCATCAGATCCCTGAACATCGCGATCAGGTGTCCGCCAAGATTATTATTATTTTCTTCCTTCATTTCTTCTCAATTTTTTCATTTGTTCACAAATCCAACTATGGTTGTTTTCAAATAATGCTGGGTACCTGCGAACATTCTCACTAATTGGTATTAATAAATGTCATTATCACAATACCAGTTGATATCACTGATAAAATCAGATTATAAGGAACTACATTCATGCCCCATTTTTTCCTTTTCAGGGGTTCTACATATATAATATCGTTAGACTTTATAAAATAGTATTCTGAAACCAGTAAATCGTCATCGGTAATATCGATATATTTTTTTAATTTCCGGCTGCCGTCTTCCCTGATCAAAAGCACTTTTCTTCTGTTACCCCATTCAGTTACGTCATTTGCATATCCTATTGCCTGAAGAATATTTATATTCTTGTAATTGAATATATAAACTCCGGGCTCGTTGACTTCTCCAAGAATAGTGACTTTGTTATTAACAAATTTAATGAAAACAGAAGGAAAATATAAATATTGGGATAATTCAGCTTCAATGCTATCAGAGGCAGCAGGCAAAGTTAAATCGGATACCCTGACCCTGTTAATGTAAGGTAATTTTATATAACCCTGTTCATCAACGGTATAACTTAAGAGGGCAGGGTCATATACCTGGTTGTTTCCCCGGTCCGGAAAACTTGTGGGATCTTCATCAGAACTGGTAACCCTTATGTATAGCTCATCTCCGGGACGAATGGTATTATCCGGTGTCTCCCCAAAGAAATAAAGATCTTCTCCCTTCTCTTGCATAATCTCCTTCTCAGTTTGAACATAAGACAACCTCTCCAGCGGAATACAGGAAGTTCCCAGGATCACAAAAACAAATATAACAGCTAAACTTTTAAGCTTTTTCATCATTCAATTCTTCATCGTTTGAAAACAAAAATAACTTAAATTCAATATAATTACCAAAAAGGACTCATGGATTGTAAATAAAATACATGAAACACTATTTTTTTTATTTGAATGGCGAAAATTATGGTATTTAGGGGGAGGAGGACCATAGACCATAGACCATAGACCATAGACCATACCTGCCCGCCGATGCGAAGGCCAAAGCAATGGCAGGCGGGGACCATAGAACATGGAGGCTATGTTGCAGAGTAATGTAGATTAAGACGATTAGAAATTGAAAAACTTCTGACGAAAGTAAAGAGAGGTCTCTCCCTTCGGTCGAGATGACAGGTCATAAAGGAGAAAATGGAGCT
>CAZGTU010000085.1:0-19435 GCA_964528675.1 uncultured Bacteroidaceae bacterium | reverse complement strand
CCACGGGGAAAAATGGAATAGCAGGGCGTTTTTGAGTCGCGTGCTCCTGGGAGGAAAATACAGAGTGAGAGTAAGGGCAAGATGACTTCGATGATCTTCAAAAGGACACCTTAGGGGATCATTCGGTTACGTCTTGCATCCAGGCTTTTAAATCTCTGAAGAGGGATTCTTTTTCCGGATGTTGGTAGTATTTTCTTTCACCTTCGCCTTCAATATAAGTTGTAAGCCTGTATTTTTCCGGTCCCCAGTCAATCAGGCACCAATTTTTTTGAGAAGAAGGAATATATTCTATAACTGAAAGATTATTTGATAATAATACCAACTTATATTTTTCCGGATTCAGAATTTTTGACAATTCACCACCTATGCTCATCTTGTCGTAGTCTTAAGGGTTAGCATGATAAAATTAATATTTTTTTTAGAAATGATGGTCTGGGTTTAATAATTTTAATGCAACCATTCTTCCGTTTTAGTGAACCATCAGGCTCCATCATTAATACCATAATTGCCTTAATATTAAAATAATGCTAAGCTGAACCAAATTGTAAAAAACAGGAATTTTTTTTGGACAAACAATTTTTAAATATACTAAAAAACATATCAAAAGGAAGAAGGGGTATTGAACCAGAACCATTTTTAGAAATATTGATCGAAAGCCGAGATCCGGTTCAACTTCCTTTTTTTTTAGAATGACTTTATGGATCATAAGTAATAGTTTCTGTCGAATTCTTTTCATCACAGGAAACCATAGCTGCTATCAGAATTCCTGCTATAATTAGTCTTTAAGTCATCATGTCAATTTTAATTCATTTACTAAACATGCTCATATAAAGTATCTGGTTATGGAGTGGATTTTATTTTTCCATCTTTTCAAATGGATTCAAAAATTTCTCTTCACTGATATCCTCCTCGTTTCCCTGCCACATTTTTTCACCACCTCACCAATGCCATGCCTCACCAATGCCATGCCTCACTTCCCTTATGCACCACCCTGCTCGCATCCATCAATCCATGTTGTCTGGCATACTGGTAAGCCTGGTGCATAAATGCCTGTATACGCATGTCAATGGAAGCATCTTCCTGTCCGTCGTATGAGATCATTACCATCGGGATGTTCCTGTGATCTGCGCGGAAACTCCTGCTTAAAGAAGATACCACTGTTCCCGGCATGCAGGTAAAGGGTTCAATATTGGCAATTCCTGAAATGCCGCGGTTTGCCAGGATTGTCGATGTGCCGAGGTTTGGGGCCGGATCACCGTCATAATGTCTGTGGATATAGGGACCACAGGCATCGAGCATTTCTTTCACGGTAAGCTCAAGATTGGTATCGAACATGTGATGCACAGGTTTGGTAATCTTCCAGGCAGACCTGTCCTGTATGTATTCCTGTAGTTTGGATTGCAGGAGACCTTTGTAATCACCTTTCCATCTGCTGTCGCGTGTATATCTTATGGTAGAGTAACTGAGCCACTCCGCCAGTCCTGCTATCCAGGTTTCTGCTCCGAATTTTTCCAGACGGTCTACCAGAAAAGCGCTGCAATAAGGATTATCACGCATAAAAATCTCTCCCAGTACAGCAATCACGGGCTTTCGTTTCCCATTAGCAATAGGAATTTCGGAAAAAGTCCTGCCAACCTGCTCAACAACCTCCGGGAGAGCTTTTGCTCCGTTTTCCATACACTTCACAATTTTATCCAGTCCTTGCTGATAGACTTTATCGGTGGTTCCGGGAATCAGCTCATAGGGTTTATGTTCCTGTTTGAATTTTCTCAAAAGGTCAAGAGCCACAAAGCCTTTCCAGCAATTAAACCGGAAATTGGTTCCATGGCCTGCAGAAATATCCTCATACGAGTTCTCATTACTTGGGGAGATGATCTCTGCTTTTTCAAAACCCAGCCTGTCGAACAGAACCCGCTGGAACTTGTTGTATTGTCCGAATCTGCAGGGACCATTGTGATCGGGCATGAAAAAGCTTGTTTTAGCAGGATCTGTTCCCGGCTCCATCAATTTTTTCAGGAAGCTTCCCGTGGTACAGATCATAGGAAAGCATTCCCTTCCGGAAGTATATTTTCGGGCAATTTCCAGATCCTCATCGTTTTGCATTGGCAGGGATTCAGAATCGATACCGAAGCTCCGTGCCACAGCGGCAACCAGGTGTGAGGCATCGTTCATGTATGGCAGCCATAGTTTTCTTCCTTTAAGGGGTGAAGTTTTGGATTTTCCCGGTCGGTGGATCTTTTCAGGACCCTTATGGGAATTATGGGAACTCCTCAGACTGTCGAGGAAGGCCTCATACCTTGTAATCATACCTGCATCAGCGCTGTGCTCGTCTATCTCGATTTCCATCCAGGGTTTTGCCGACATTTCTTCAGCAACAAAATGAGACAGGAAGGAGTCGGGTCCGCACCTGAAATTACCCATATAAATGGCATGCAGTTTTTTACTTCTCGCCACAATACGAGCTGCAGCCAGAATTTTCTGTCCGTTGGGCCAATACATCATGCTATAATCACCTGTAACCTTTTCTTCTTTAAGAGGAAGGTAATCCATGGGTAAAGGCAAAACATCCATATTGATCAGTTTATCAACAAGGCTCAGGTTTAGTGCCGGATCACCGGTGTTGTAAGGTCTTCCCATTATCACCACACATTCTTTATCCTCAGGCAATGCGGCCAGAATCTCATGCCCCCGTGTGGCAATTTTCTCCTCAAATTGTTTCTGTTTTTGGTCGGCAAGATACATGGCATCCCTGATCTTCTTTTTCGGGATGTTGAATTTTTTCCCTATGCCTTTGTAAAGTTCTTCTACTGTTAATTTCCCGAAATACCTGAAATTAAGTGCAGGCATAAGCAGCCTGGAGCGCTTTTCTTTATCCAGGGATGCCTGTACCATAAAAGGGTAAGTTTGTACCCAGGGACAGTTACAGTTGCTGGTAGGATTATTTTCCTCAGCTTTAGCATTGATTATGAATGGGGTAAAAACATAATCAACATTATCATTATCCAGGAGCTCATAAATGTGACCATGCATTACCTCCACAGGGAAGCAGGTTTCGGCAACGATGGCATTCAGGGCTTTTTTGACTGTTTGATTGTTGGTTTCTTCTGAGATTACTACCCGGAATCCCAGTTCTTCAAAGAAAGTTCTCCAGAAAGGGAACTGCTGATAGAAGACCATGAGCGCACGAGGTATTCCAATGACGGTTTTACCCCCCTGATGTGGGAGACTCTCAAAGTCTTCCATCAGTAACTCCAGTCTTTCATCAAAGTAATTCGGGATATCCTTTCCCTTCCCCTTTCTTTCATTGATCTCATATTTTTCACATCTTCCTCCATAAAAAAGAGGTTTTTTTTCTCCTTTTATTTTGATGCGACGGATCTCACACTGGTTGGAGCAACTTTTGCAGCTAAACCTATCGACAGTATACGGGATATTGCTGATATCAAATCCTTTGAATCTTGTTTTCAGATTGTTTTGTTGTACATGATCCCGGGCCAGCATAGCAGCTCCAATGGCTCCGGTTACATCGAAGTGAGGCGGAACATGTATTTTCTTTCCGGTAACCTGTTCAAAAGCCGCCACTACAGCACGATTGTTTGCCACTCCTCCCTGGAAAAGTATGTGTTTGCCAATCCGTTTTTTCCTCACCACCTTTTGAATATAGTTATGAACAATCGAATAAGCGAGTCCTCCAACCAGGTTCTCCTTTTCCACCCCTTTCTGCTGAAATGAATTTAAGTCCGACTCCATGAAAACCGTACAGCGATCACCCATACCTGCTGGTTTATCAGCTTTCAGTGCCATGTTGCCAAACTCTTCCACGATGTTAATTTCAAGCTTTTCTGCCTGTTCTTCCAGGAAGGATCCTGTCCCTGCCGCGCAAACCTTGTTCATTTCAAAATCGACAACAATACCATTATCAATGCTGATATACTTCGAATCCTGTCCGCCGATTTCGAAGATTGTATCCACTCCCGATTCATATGCAATTGCTGCTGTGGCCTGGGCAGTAATTTCGTTCCTGATGAGATCAGCCCCGATAAAATCGCCGGTAAGATACCTTCCGGATCCTGTAGTGCCGGCAGCTTTAATGATAACCCGCTTGCCAACTTCTTCGCTGATCTCCTGCATTCCCTGGCGGATCGCCTCGAGTGGCTTACTGGCAGTTGGAAGATAGCGGCGGGCTACAACCCGGTTTTGATCATCAATTAATACCACATTGGTACTGAGGGATCCCACATCCAGTCCGAGATACACAGGGTAGGGTTTTGGAGTATCCGGTATGCTGAATATCTCCTTATCGTATACCGCTTCGGGTGTATGTAGGGGCTTGTGGGTTTTGCCTCTCGATTTTTCCCCGGAAAGATAGGAGGAGAGTTTATGTGTTCCGAAGTATTTATTTTCTTTAACAGTTGATTGGTCCAGAAGATTATACAAGGCTCCGATGGCTCCCATGGATGCATGATATTCGGGGATAATGAGATCATCCTCACCGGCATGAAGCAGTTCTTTGAAAGCCCTGACCATTCCGGCATTGGCAGCAACTCCCCCCTGGAAGATGACAGGAAACTCAATTTCCTTCCCCCTTCCAAGTGTGCTGATGAAATTCCGGGCTACAGCAAAGCAAAGACCGGCGACGATATCCTCTACAGGAGTGGCGATTTGTTGTAGATGTATCATATCGCTCTTGGCAAAGACACTGCATCGACCGGCAATGCGTGGAGGATTTTCAGATTTCAGGGCCAACTCACCAAACTCATTTTCGATTGAGATACCGATTCTTTTGGCCTGTTGATCAAGGAAAGATCCGGTCCCTGCAGCACAGAGCGAATTCATTTCGAAATCGGAAAGCCGTGAACCTTCGGACTGATTATTTTCTTTTATTTCCCCATTCTCCATCATGATCAGCTTTGAATCCTCACCACCCATCTCTATTATGGTTTTAACCCCGGGATAAAGTTTTGCCACAGCTGAGGATTGAGCAACGATCTCATTAATGTAATGACCTCCGATAATGGTTTGTGCCAGTTTTCCACCGGTGCCGGTAAGGCCTACAAGACTGATCTTTTTGGAAGAATATTTTAGTTCCAGTTCCTTTATAATCTTTAACAGAAGCTCAAAAGGTTTTCCGTGGCACAGATCATAGCGGTTTTCAAGGATAGTCCGGTTATGGTCCATTACCACCGTGTTAATGGAGATGGAACCGATATCGAATCCAAAATGAAGGAGCTGGTCTAATGGCATCATATTGCAATAGTTGCAGTTTACTTAAAATTCTTATCCGACAAACACCACAGGTGTTGAAGAAGGCTGTAAGAAGAGATCAGAAAACAATTTACGAAAAAAGGAGAATTATGCAAAAGATCCAGGATGGTATATGTTTATGATGTAGGTATTTCCTTTCAAGGTATTCTACAATTTCACAAAAGTCCGAATGTCACTTTTTTCACCAATTACGTTTCGGATATGAAAACTTCCTTCAGGAAGTGAATATTCATTCAGATGCAGTTCGAATGAATATTTGCCGGCCAGTTTTCTGTTTTCCAGGATAGTGGCTGTTTTTTTAAAACCATTCCAACTTTTACATACTAAAAAACGTCTATACCTTAATAAATAATTATCATCAATGTATCGCAATATTATCTTACTATCTCTACTTGTCATCTTTCAAGGCTGTCAGAAGGAGGAATATAATTTGCCTGCTGATGTGTATCTTCAATTTCATGAGGGAGCGGCATTTGCTCTGGAAGGCGATCTGCAGTTTAATTCATTCCATATGTTTATTCTTTGACTCCTAATCTTTTCAGACCTTCTTTCCTATATAGAACGCATAACCGTAGTACTTCTTATACTTTTTGTATAGCTCAGCCTCATGCCGCTGGCTCGCTACAAGTTCTTCAGCGGTTTTATTTCCCCGGTATTTCTTCAGAAATTCTTCCTGCGCTGAAATCTGTGGTTTATAATAGTGTTCTGTCCAACATTCTTCAGGCAGAATAAAGGTGGCAATGGGAATGTACCCGGCTTTTTCCATCTGATTTACTTAACCAGATCCATATTAAAGCTGAACATACAGAAGCTTTGGTGGAGTAAAAATAGTTTTTTTGTAAGGTTTGATTGATATTTTAAGGGTTTATAGGTTTATAGGTTTATAGGTTCACAGTTGGTACCGCTCGCCGCTCACCGCTCATTGTATATAAAAAATATCATCGAAAATTTCATTGATTATATTATATTTGTGATTCATGAAAGCCAGAAAAAATAATATATTATGACTAAAGCAAAGACATCGAAAACAAAATTTGATCTTTTAGTTCCGGTAGATTTTAAAATTTTTTGTTTGAAAGCGCTGGATTATGCGATGAAATTACAGAGTCAAATTAATGCGAGGATTCACTTGCTTCATGTTATTGAATCTCAATCATGGTGGGACGACATGTTTAATCTGGAGGAGTTTAAAAGAAATGCGATCCGTAAGCTCACGGCCATGAAAGAAGAACATCAATTACCTGAAAATACTGAAATAAAAGTACTTGATGGTAAAGCAAAAAACGAAATCACAAATTATGCAAAAGAAATAGATGCCCGGTATATAATTATGGCCGATAATTATCCATTAGCATATGGCTCAAAGCGCTTAGGATCAACGCTTTCTCAGGTGATAATGAAAGCCGAGGAACCGGTTATCAGCATTACCAATAAGGAAGACAGGATATTTAAAAACATTGTTGTTCCTCTTGATCTTAACCGTTCCAGTCGAATGCAGCTTTATAATTCTGTTGCCATGGCTTTGACTCATAATGCGAAAATTCATCTCGTATCTGTACTTTTCGGTAAAAACGATTTGAAATCGAGTCGTATAAATCAAAAGATCGAAAAGTACAAAAAAACCTATGAAGAAAACGGGGTGGATTACAAAGTTGAATTATTGGTGAAAGAGGAAAATATGGCCTATAAATCAATATTAAAATACTGTGGACAAAATGATATTGATACCATTTTAATCATGACGCACAAAGAGTCGGCTACATTTGATAATTATCTGGGAGCATTTGCCCAACATATCATCAATGAAGCTACCATGCCGGTTGTATCCATCAATAATGCTTCTGCTCAGTATTGGGAGAAGAATCTGGGAGATTCAAAAGATATTTCTTTTGGGCTTTTTAATATGTAGAAGCAGTTGACAGTCGGCAGTCGATTAGCGGCTGATCCGCATATCCGCATATCTAATTTTAATTGGCAGTGTTCAAAGTAAATGGCCCTTCGACTAACGCCCAGGGACCGTGGGGAAGAGAACGGTAAACAGCTTGCCCGCCAACGTGAAGGTGTGTGTTTAGGCAGGCAGGTAAACGGTAATCAGTGGGTCTCCACGACACAATAGGTTTTTTCATGAATTATGGCAGTCGGGAACGATTAAACGGTGAGGCCACTCCATTAGAACCGATGCATGTCATTCCGAGTCCCAACCCCCGGGGGTACGGGGGCATGAAGCGTTAATGACATCCTAAGCATTCCGTTTCATCTTGAAGCGTATTTGCTAAGCCCTGACCCCTCCGCGTCGAAAAAAATGCGTTAAGAAAAATTCCTTTGAGCAGCGTTAAAAAAGGATTGCTGTTTGAGCCGTAACTAAGTTCATTCTTCGAAATGAACAGGGCTATGTTCTTAATTGAGCTGCTCTCAATGGCGAGTTCAATCCTTTTAGCGGAACAAAGGGATTTTTTAGCTATTTTTTTCGCAGCGGCGGCGTTTTTGCTACTTTTTCCGCTGTTGGAAAAAGTAGAGAGAAAATAATTAAAGTGTAGATAATCATTTTATTATAAAAAGATGTCATTAGTAACGCAGTGAGGAATCTCTCAATCCGGAGGATTGGTATTTCTGTCTGCAGATTTATTTAGGCGCTTACTTCTAATATTCATGTTTTTTTTTGACAAAATATTTTGAAGTATCTTCTGTAGGATTATCCCTATAGGCGCAACATGGGCATGAAAAATATTTCAACTTCAAAAATTTGTTATATGATAGGGTAGTCAACCTTTTTTTGCTGAAAATCGCACACCTTTTACCGTTTATTGTTTACATTATACCGGTTAAATTTTTTAACTTCATAATTTAGTCAAGATCTAATTCCATGAACAGGTCTACCTTTTTCCTGGTCATAGCATTTATTTTTCTCTGGAACTCCGGTTTCATTGGTGCTGAATACGGACTTCCTTACACCGGTTCCTTTACTTTCTTATTCTGGCGTTACCTGATACTAACAGTGTTCCTGTTCATTTATCTTCATTTAAGGAATCGGTTTCAATGGTTGGGATGGTCATCAGCAGCTCCTCATATGCTGGTTGGGGTGCTCGCTCATGGTGTATGGCTGGGCTGTGTTCTTCTGGCACTTGAACAGGGTGTCCCTGCTGGCATAGTGGCTTTGATAGTTTCCTTGCAACCCCTGGCCACAGGGGCCTTTTCCGGGATGGTAACCGGTGAAAGTATTTCTATCCAGAGGTGGCTTGGTTTGATCATCGGATTTACAGGGGTAAGCATTACGGTGATCCACAGGATTAGCTTTACCAATAGCGGATCGGTATTCGGATACCTGATACCTCTAGGGTCTGTTGTGGCTATTACCGCTGCAAGTTTGATCCAAAGGAAAATGGAACTGAATAAAAAATTAATCAAACCTCCACTTGACCTGGAACTTTTCTATCAGTGTTTTGCTACAACTGTTTTTATGATCCTTCCTGCGATATTTGTTGAAAAACTCTATGTTGACTGGACGTTAGAATTTACATATATAATGCTCTGGCTTGTTTTTGCCGTTTCTCTGGGAGCTTATGCACTAATGTGGCTCTTAATTGAACGAATGGATGCAACCCGGGTAGCCAGTTTGTTCTATTTCGGCCCCCCGGTTACCATGCTGATGGCCTGGATAGCATTTGGAGATAAACTATTGCTTATGGATATTGCCGGCCTGGCAGTGGTTATGACGGGTGTCCTGCTTGCTCACCACGATGGGAAAGCTTCATCAAAATAAGAGATTTTTCAGAGAGCTACACATCGGGTGAAATGAAGATTATCATAATTTAAATCCGTCAAACAAAGTTAACAAAGCATATTAAAAGAAATTATTAATTATTCGCTCCAGTCTTCGTATAAACGATTTAAATCCCGACACAATGAACATAACTATGAGATGCTGATTATTTCACAAAGGGATCAGTTTGTCCTGAAAATTCAGTTCATCCCGCAGTAACAGGATTTCAAAACTTACAGTCTCATCAATTTTAATGCTTATTTAGAAGCTATTTTTCAATTTTTCAGAAATATCTGAAAATCAGCAATGAATCTGGAAGGTTCAGGACAAAAAATTAATTCCCGAACTGTAGAGACTATTAGAATAATTACTGATAGACAGGGCGTTATAATGAACTTAATAGGTATGCAGATGTTTGCAATTAAACTAAATTCACATCATTATGAAAAAATTATGGATTATTACCGTTCTGTGTTTAACAGCACAACTTAGTTTCAGTCAGGTAGTCGTTTTAAACTACATGAAAGTGCCTCCCGGAGGTGAAGCCAGGTATGAAGCTGCAGAAAAGTATGCTCAAAAAGTACTCCAGGCAAAAACAGATGAGGGAACAATGCTTGGTTGGGAGCTTTATCGTGTTCACAACCAGGGAAGTGAAAGCGATTACAATTATGTAACTGTTGATATTTATGAAAATCTTTCCACCAGCCTTTCCGGCATGAACTGGGAATTTGTTCAAGATGTCCTGGGTGATGAAGCAGATAAAGCCATGGATGAAATCATGAATTCCCGTAAACTAACTTACAGGGAAACTTTAGGCTTAAATATGGGGATACCTGTTGTTGGGGATGAAAACTTTATTCTGGTCCATTATATAAAAGCCAGTGACCCTGAAAAATATTTTGAGATGGAAAGAACTGCCTACATGCCGTTACACCAGCTTGCGGTTGAAAATGGAAAAATGGCAGGTTGGTCTGTTTGGACTCCATGGTTACATGAGGGAAAAATGGACTATACGGCCATAGTTGTTGATGGATTTGCCTCTCTTGATCAAATTGATAACAGGGATTATGGATCATTATATGAAGAATTCAAAAAAGGTAAAAGTGAAGAGGAACTTGAAAAACTCCAGAAATATTATGACAAAACCGGCAAAACCAGGACAATGGTAAAAACGCAACTCTGGGAAAAAGTTGCCAGTACAACCCCAAGGAAAGAATAATCTGTAAATAAAATTATTAGTTAAAAGCGGGTAAGGCTCAGTTGGGGTTTTACCCGTTTTTGCTTTATCATTCATCAAATCAGTAAATATTAGCTTATGGACTTTACTCCGGGATGATCCCTTCTTTTTCCTGTAGGATTCCGCTCTAAAAAACTATTTTAGCTTTAAATCAAAGAAGTATTTCTAAGCCTCACATAATCAGTTATTCCAACCCCTCAGGGGGCTGAGGGTATTATGAGAAATTGTTATAATTTTCACTTTTAGGGTGGACCTTACAGAAAAAATCCAAAAAAAAGTAGGGTAAAAATATTTTCATGCGGTATGGATATAGAAAGTTTTGTTAAACCATATTAAAAAATAGAAATTATGAAAAAGAACATTCTTTTTATTACCGCAATTGCAATAGCATTTTTAATGAGTTGCGAAAAAGATCCTTCTAATGAAGTTAACTTATTCACCGAAGAGGAGGAAGCTGTCATTATGGAAGATGCCGCATCTGATAATGTGATTGAAGCCATGGATTATGAAGTCGATTTTTATACCAGTTCCCAGGACCTTCTTGATGGATTGAATGGAAGTAAAAAGAGTGCTTCGGCTGCAGAATGGAGATGGCGTTATAAAAACGGTGTAGGACCTGCTATTACAGTGGATCCGACAGGAAGAGCTTATCCCAAAACCATCACAATAGATTATGGAGATGGACTTGAGCTTGTCAATGGAAGAATTATCAGCGGAAAGATCATCATAAATGTTTCTGCAAGACCAAGAACCAACGGTGCTACACGTGAGGTAACTTATGAGAATTTCTATGTGGATTCAGTAAATATTGCCGGCGGTGCTACCCGTACATTTATGGGAGCCGACAGTACAGAACGTGTTTTTTCTAATGTGAGTAACCTTACACTGACATTTGCAGATGGGGCTGTCGTTCAGCGGACTGGAGAGAGAACCCGCACTCTTGTTGAAGGATTTGAAACTCCATTTCTTCATTCAGATGATGTTATCCTTATTTCCGGATTTGTAAATTATGAGGCTGCCAATGGTGCAACTTTTTCAAAAACCATTATCGATCCTCTCACCAAAACCGGCGCATGCCGATTTATCGTACAGGGGTTTGTTAGCTTTACCCTGAACGGTGAAGATTTCGCAGAGCTGGATTATGGTGACGGAACATGCAACGATGTAGCAACCATAACTAAAGATAATGAAACCCGTCAGATTACTATCGGAAAGCGTTTAAGAAGAATATGGCGCAGAGGATAAGAATTGTTGATACCCTGATATATAGAGACGCACGGCAGTGCGTCTCTTCTTTGATTGACCTTTATAAAAATTTTTGCCACTGCGACAGGATTGTGTAAATTTGAATTCGGTATAAATCCCTTGTTTTGAATCAGAAGATATTTCAGCAACTCTTTGACCAGTATTTCGATCGGGTGAGGAATTACATCTTTTATAGATGCGGTGACCCTGAACTTGCCACCGATATTGCGCAGGATGTATTTATGCGAATCTGGGAAAAGAAACTGAAGCCTGATAAAGGAAAAGAAAAAGCACTACTCTTTAAAATTGCCGGAGATATTTTTATCAGCGATTATCGAAAAAAACAGACAGCCCTGAAGTTTGCAGAGATCAAAAATACTGAAGAAGAAAATCCATCTATTGATGAGGAGATCGATTACAATGAACTAAAAACCAAATACGAGAAATCGCTTACAATTATGAATGAAAAACAGAGGATAGTTTTTCTGATGAGTCGAAACGACGGGATGAAATACAAGGAAATAGCAGATCACCTTGATATAAGTGTAAAAGCGGTTGAAAAAAGAATGCACGAGGCCCTGAATTATCTAAAAGTCCAGCTAAAAAATGAGTGATAAAAATTCACATAATGACCAGCATAGTCGTTTTTTCAAAAAAACGCAAATACCGTACTCAAGGAGTAAAGAGGATGTATGGAATGATATGATGGTGAAGATGCAGAAAGGTCAGGAGCCGGAAAGAAAAACAAGGTCTCTTATAATATATTGGTCTGCAGCAGCCATTTTTGTAATGTTTTTGGGTATTGCCGGTTTTATGCGATTTTACTCAACCAGTCTCCATGCACCCGCGGGTCAACATGTGAGTAAAATTCTTCCGGGGGGTAGCAAAGTGCACTTGAATGCAGGCACAACACTGTCTTATCATCCTCACTGGTGGCGGCTTTCGCGTATTCTTAAACTTGATGGGGAAGCCTATTTTGAAGTTGAGAAAGGAAAACGATTTTTGGTTAAGTCTGCTCAGGGTACCACAGAAGTTCTGGGAACCCGTTTCAATATTTATGCTAGAAATGTTGAATACAGGGTACATTGCCTTAGCGGCCAGGTTAAGGTAGAGACAGATGCGGGTAAGACAAAAATTCTGGATCAGAACCAGTCTATAAGTCTTTCCGAGAGAGGAAAACTGGAGTTTGAAGGTGATGTAAAAGCAGAGAATGCTATTTCATGGACCGATAACCGTTTTGTATTTACTTCCGTAGCCCTTAAAGAGGTGTTTAAAGAGATGGAACGTCAATTTGATATCACAATTGAATTAGCTCCGGGTATAAATGGTGAATATACCGGGAATTTTAAGCGTGGAGGGTCAGTGAAAGGTGTTTTGGAAATGATTGCCAGGCCTTTTGGGCTGGAGGTAAAACAAATTCATCAAAATAAATACAGAATTAGCAGGGAAGAGGATTGATAAAAAAATACTCAATAATCATTTGTTTGCTGATTGGCTTGAAGGTATCATCATTTGCCCAGCAAATCCACGTATCAGCGGACAACAAAACCCTGAGTGAGATCCTCATATCACTCAGGGATCATTATTCTTTGTCCTTTTCTTTTGATGATGCTGAACTTCGAAAATATAAAATATCGGTAGAAAAGGACTTTGAGAGTGCTGAAGAGACGCTTGATCATTTACTCAGAGACTTGCCGCTTTCTTATGAAAAATCAGGGAATGTATATGTCATTTTTCCACGGAAAGAGAAGGCACAACAAAAAGAGGTAAATTTTATACTTTCCGGACGTGTTGTAGAGCGAAAAAGTCTTGAACCATTGCCATATTCAGCAGTAATTATCAACGGTAAAGGTAGCATTACAGATGAGAACGGTTTTTTTCAGCACCGCTCCAGGGATAGTGTTTTTCATTTGCAGGCCTCTCACCTGGGTTACTATCAAATTGACACAGTTCTGACTCCCGATGAAAAGCATTTGATCAAGCTCATTCCTGCTATTGAGCGTCTGGAGGAAGTTGTGATCACCGATCGTTTACTGGAGACTTTTCTTTATTCGGAAAACCAGGCAGGTGTTCTTCGCATGAATCACAAGATTACCCGTTTTCTTCCCGGTAGCAGTAATAATTCCGTATTTAATCTTCTGCGCCTGCAACCGGGTATAACTGCATCTGCTGAAGCGCTGGAGAATCTTATTATTTGGGGTTCCTATGAAGGACAAAGCCGTATCTTTTTTGATGATATTCTTCTCTTTGGATTACAAAACTTTAACGATAACATTGGTACGGTGAATCCTTATGTGGTAAAAGATATAAAACTGATGAAGGCTGCATATGAGGCCGGTTACGGCGACTGCGTGGGCGGTATTGCTGAAATTACAGGAAAGGATGGGAATCGGAATAAACTCTCCTTTGATCTCAGTCTGAATAATTATACCATCAATTCTGTGCTGGAAACGCCGGTAACCCAAAATTCTTCTCTTATAGTTGCTTTACGTCATACCTACCGCAATCTCTATGAACCTATCAAATGGGACTTGACCCCGAATAATGAAAGAAATAATGATTCTGATCTGACCCTGGTACCTAAATATCTTTTTCGGGATATAAATCTCAAATACGCATTCCGGAATGAACAGGATCTCTATTTCCGCCTCAGCATGCTTGCCGGACAGGATAACTTTTCCTATAATATTGAAGAGATGGTAACAAGGTGGTTCCGATTGGAAAGAAATACCTCGGAGACCGGTTTGCAGAAAGGGGCTTCCCTGGTAATTGGAAAAAATGGGAATGGTCTCAGTGCTCAACTTGGGATGTCTTTTTCCGGACTGGACAGTAGATTTGAGAATGATCAGAAAATAATCAATACTTTCAATAACAATACCCGAAGAAGTGCCAGTCAGCAGAGTTTCAACAGTACAACCGAGGCCAGGGTGAATCTTGAATCTTCCTGGACTATCAACAGCACTCACCATCTGGAAACTGGTCTATCATGGGTTGGTAATAATTCACAGTGGATTGAAGATACTTCCGGAGTGAATTTCATTGATCAGAATATCGAGGGTTACCATATTACATTGATGGCCCAGGACAGGATGTCATTCGGAAATTTTAAACTGGTTCCGGGAATCAGGTTGACACGGGTTCCTGATCTGGAAAAAACCTTCCTGGCACCCAGGATGTCTGCCACATTTGAAATCAATAAAGAAGTAACTTTTAGTCTTGCAGCAGGTATCCACCATCAATACCTTACCGAAAACTCCGTTGAGGACGAATATGGAAATTATCGATACATGTGGACAGTAGCCAATGATACGGAATATCCGGTATTGAATTCAAAACATTTCACAGCCTCCCTCAATTTGGATAAAAATAATACCCAGGCCATAATCTCTCCATATTATAAAATCACTCATGGTTTGACCCGATATGTGAATTTTCGTGTCAGGGACATCGAAGCCATTTACGAAGGCCAAGGTGAGAGTTATGGGATAGATTTTTACCTGAAGCAGAACTTTTATGGACACACTGCATGGATTTCCTATACCTTGAGTGAAACCCGGGAATGGTTTGAGCATTTTCCCAATGAAGATTACCGGTATGCACCTCATGATCAACGCCACGAGGTCAAGCTTGCGGCTATGTTGAATTTTGATCCTGTTTATTTTTCAGCCAATTATGTATACGGTTCAGGCTTCCCCAATCGAAATGCATTAAATGAAGAACGTTTTCCTTATCACCGGATTGATGTTTCATTAACATCCAAATTCCATTTCAATACCTTCTTTGGGGAAGCCGGTTTATCTGTACTTAATATTTTTGACCGGGAAAACCTGCTGTATTATAACCTGGAACGAGTGCCCAGCTTTCAAACCAGCACAATAAATGTTTATCAGCAATCGGTGCCTTTTACGCCGACCTTGTTTTTGAGGATCGGGTTTTAAGATGGGTTATTTATAGAGAAAATTCATGAATATTTCAATCGGTAAATTCATCACAATCTTCGCTTGGCACATACACTCCTGCCGCCTGCTGATAAACCAGAGTGGATCCAAGGTGTCCCTGGTATACCAAAAAAGCAGACCCTGTAATGGACAGAATAAGGATAAATGTTTTAGCTAATTTTATTAATTTATTGGCTTTCAGAAAATAATTGATGATAATAGCTGCCGATGCAGCGGTAAATATCCAGCTCACCAGATATGCTGTATTTTCATGACTCTCAAGCACAGTAGGATCGCAAATTTCTCTGGCCACAACACTATCTGCCATGTTTCCGGTGTAGACTGCAATCCAGGCCCCGATCGTACCAATAATTAAAAGCAATGATCCCATTTTGAACCAATGGGATCTTTTTATAAAAAGGGAAATGATAATAAAAAATGTTGCCAATATAAGAGCCACCAGAGGTAGGTGAACAGTTAAGGGATGATATATTTCTGTCCTCCAGAAATCCGGTAATTGATTCATTTATTCAATAATTTTTACAGATAAGGGATCAAGTCTTTTTCCTACTTTCTGTACCTCTACTTCTATGGTAGTCCCTTTTGAAAGTTCAGAAAATTCTACGGTTTCACCATTTCTGGTCAAAGTAGTTTCTTCAGTGAAATAGAGCTCGAGGGTTCTCCCATCCTCTGTTTTTACATAGATCTCGGTTTCTTCGGGAACCACTTTTTCAATATCACCGGTATAGGTCCCGGACTCAACTGCATCGGTATTTCCGGTACATGAAAGGATAAATAGTAATATTGAAAAAATACTTACACTGAGTAGTTTCATGATTTAGAATTTAATGGTTAAAAAATGCATTTAAACTACATCACTAACCAATATGCTATTTTTATTGTTCAGTTCACAAGAAATATCTAATGTCTTTTCTGCTTTACTTTCATTTTGGATATAAATGGAATCTTTAAATGAACTTCTTATCCTTAAAAGGGTTATGCAAATAAACTGTTATCCTGATAACATATTTATTATTGAGCAAAATAATTATAAACCCAAAAGAATTCAGAAACACCTAAAATATATAAGCCATGAAAACCATAAAATTACTTCTTCTTATCCTTGTTATTATATCAACAGGATGCAAAAAATACAAAGATCAGATTGACCAGCTTCAGACAAGCAATCAGGAACTTTCATCCAATCTCGAGGAATGTAATTCCTTGCTGGAAGAATACAGAAATACCATCAATGACATTGAAGCCAGAATTTACCGTACGCTTCCAGAAGCCCGACAGCCGGGACAAACAGAAAATTTACAGCAGCTAAAAACAAGGGTGAATAATGCCATTACTAAAATTGATAGTCTGCTGGAGGCAAATGAGGAAAGAGAACAGGCGCTGAGAAATCGTGCATACCGGGCAGGATCCAGAATGGAGAGGTTGCAGGAGGAGGTAGACACCCTGAACCGGACAATTGTTATGAAGGACAGCATCATTGATAGTTATAATCAGCAGGTGGTAGAGCTTAATAATACGGTTGAGGAACTAAATTCAGAGATTGACCAATTGAATAACAGAATTACTGAAGCCAATGAAAGAGCTGACATGATAACTGATACCCTTAATTATGCTTATTACACTTCCGGAGCTGAAGACGAATTGATAGAAAGAGGTATAATTGAAAAAACCGGCGGCTTTTTAGGATTTCTCGGACAGGTAAAAAAACTAAATCCCCAGCTTGATCATAACCAATTGGAAATAGTCGACATTCGAACCAAGAAGACATTTGAAGTTAATGCGGAAGCAGATAACTTGCTGATGGTATCACCCCATCCCCGGGGAAGTTACTCAATAGAGTCAAACGACGAGGAATCGGCAACCATTACCATTGATGATGTTAATGAATTCTGGAAGGTGTCGAGGTATCTGGTTTTGGTGACGGATGAGTAGGCAGGAGGCAGTCCCTCAGCGGCGCATCCGTATATCGGGGTATCTAACTTTAATTGGCAGTATTCATAGTAAACGGCTCTTCGACTGACGCTCAGGGACCGTTGGGAGGGGAACGGTAAACAGCCTGCCCGCCGACACGCTGGCCCTTGCTTCGGCAGGCGGGAACGATTACCTGTCCGCCACTCCTCTGGCCGTGGGATGGCCGGCGGGAACTTATATGTCTGTTTTTGTGTAACTTATAAAATTTGTTATATGATAGGAGGCAGGAATTTCGGCCCTTAATAAATGCTTCTGATCATCAAATATTTTTTTTTAGATTGTTAAATGATCCCTTTATCCATTCAATAGCTGTATCAGAAAAGTCTGCATCACAATCGGTTCTCGGGTAAAGTTCCTGTGCCTGAAGTTCTTTTAGTCGCTTATCAATTTTTCTTCCTGCTTCACAGAAATATTCATAATTGGAATCTCCCAGGGCACAAACAGTATATTTCATGTGGGGTAATGGATACATCCGGTCCGATAAAATTTCCTCGAAAAAAAGCTTCGCAGAAGGAGGAGGGGTTCCCTGTCCATGAGTACTTATTATTACAAGTAGATTCCGGATATCTCTCAGCTTCTCAGGTGGATAGGATCTGATATCTGAATATGATGTTTTCAAACCGTTTTTTTGTAAATACTTGTTTGTGAGTTTTGCAACTTCTTTTGCATTTCCTGTTTTAGTTCCGTACAGAATTAAGGTATCGGTCTGTGTACTTTTATTTCTTTTAAAAAAATTCATGATAAATTATTTTATATTCCTAAGCCTTCCCTCAGCTTCTTCTTTTCCTTTCTTTTTCGCCACCATGTTAGAAAACCGGTAACCGGTAGACTTGCCGCGATTAAGCTGGCAAAGAATGCCAGGATTTTTCCGGGTAATCCAGCAATAGCACCCGTATGTACATCATAATTCAAGCGTCTTATTTTGTCTGCAGTGGAAGCATCTCCAAGTTTACCCCAGACATGATCGTCCATCTCAATTTCTTTAAGAGTATAGCGATCGAAATACCTGTACTCCGTTTTCCAGTGCGTACTTTCAGATGGATTGACATGGGCATAAATGCTTTCATATTCGTCATGGGGGAAATGCACTTCAATAGTTGCTGCTTCGGGGTATTCCTGTTTCATTTTATGCCAGACATAATCAATAGCATTGGTGGCATTATTTAGTTGAATGGCTGCCAGATCTGATCTTGGAACCTGAAAAGCCAGTTCCTTTTCTCCACCCGATAGCTTATATAATCCTTTTGAAAACCATTGAAACCCCCATACTAACCCTGTAACGGCAATGACAAACAATACAATCCAGGCATAAAAGCCCAGAACACTGTGCAGGTCATATAACCTGCGTCTCCATGGAGCTTTCCACTGAATAATAAAACTTTTTCGCCCCTCATTTCGCTTCGGCCACCATAAAATGATGCCGGAAATTAACACGATTGTAAAAATCAATATTGACCAGGCTATTATCGGTTTGCCGATTTCACGGGGCAACCACAGCTGAAAATGACCTAAGAATACGATCTGGAAGAAATCTTTCTGATAGTCCTTCACTTTAATGATATTCCCGTTATAAGGATTCACTATGATACCATGATAGAATACAGGTTGAGGTTCATAGAACAAAACTTCTGCAGCCTGCCCCGGCTTTCCGTATGCAATGCCATGTAAAGTCCGGTCAGGATAAACAGACTGTGCAATTGGTTTAAGCTCAGATGGAGGCAAAAATGTATTATCCTCCGGGATATCTACATCACGCCATGATTGTGTTACATTTTCAATTTCAGTCTTAAAAGCATACAGACAGCCTGTTATGGCAACTATAAATACAATTATTCCCGACCCGAGTCCGAGAATTAAATGAATATTATATATGGTCTTTTTCAATGTTGTTGTGGTCTTATTAAAATAAGGAAGCCTCATGATAACTATTTTAGAGGCTTCCTTGTGGCGGATAACTTCTTGCTGAAAAAATGACGGGTATAGGATAAGCCAAGAACG
>CAZGTU010000084.1:0-19437 GCA_964528675.1 uncultured Bacteroidaceae bacterium | reverse complement strand
GGGAAACAGGGGCGCCGTGGCGCCCCTGTTTCCCTGAGCCCACTCCGAAAGGTTTAGAGTTTAAGCTTCTACTCCCTAATCCCTACTCCCTAATCCCCACTCCCCGGTCGCCACTGCATCAGCAAACCCGAGCAGCCCAGAAAGTTACTTTTAACCTCCTGGCTGGCTTCATGGGCCAGAACGGAGAGCTCAATCATAATCCGCTGGGTTTTTTCAATATTCAAAGATAGTTCGTTGGAATAATTATCTTCTTTATTGTCATATAACAATTCCCTGGATACCGGATCAATAAGTTTAAAATGAACCGGATAAAACTCTTCACTGGTACAAAAAAATAATTTATACTCCCGCTCTCCATAAAAGATCATGCTATAAATAAGCTTATCACCAAATCCGATAACATTGCTTCTTGATTGACCGTCATACTCGAATTTCGGTCCGGCATATTGCTGGCAGGGACCATACAAATGAAACTTCTTGCAATCCTGAGCCTCCAGATCGGAAATACTTAATATAAGCAGCAGAATACCTGTAAGCCATAACAATTTCTTCATATCCATTTCTCCTCCTTAATTTTGAGTGATATTGGTTCTTATTTCTGCAATTTTTTCTCTCAATCGCACGAAATCCTCTTTCGTAAGTTTCTTTTCTTCTCCCCCTATAATAGATATTGCATTGCTGGAATCTTTTACGACTTTTGATTCACTGGTCATGGTTTCAAGCTCTTCGAAAACATCACTGATCTCAAGTAAATAAATTACGATACTGCTTACATTCGGATCATTACTGGTTGCCCTCGCTCTTTCAAGAAGATTGTTCATAGGATATCTTAACTCGGTAATATGTTGTAAAACCGGATGATCTTCCGAATATTGGTCAACAGTTTCTAAAGCCAGATACATGGCTTCAATATAAGCACCGGCAGATACAAGAGCCATTGTACTTTGCATTTCTCCTTCCTCCAGGTGTTCCAGAGTGGTGAAAAACATATCCCTGCTTATATGTAACAGGGAATCTCGGGTATCCAGATTATCCTCTGTCCGCTCGATAAGAGATTCGTATACTGCCGGACTAATATTAACTTCCCTGCTCATGGTTTCGAGAGCTTCCAGATAATCCATGGACTCCTGCTGCCTTTCAAATACCAGGGAATATGCAAAATCTGTAAAATAAACACCAAGATTGAGTGCTTTCGCCCTCGAGGTTAAATATTCATCTTTCCGGGAAACCGGATTCAACAGATCGGAATGAAATGCCATATCAGTATTGTAGAATCTCTCCAGAACTTCCCCCGGTGCAGGAAACAGGTAAATAATAGACTCATCTTCCACACTCGCTGCAGAAGGTGTTTCAGCCCCGGATGAATTATCACTTATCGAATTAGCATTTGATCTCTCACTCTCTCCTTTGCATGAAAAAAGCAGGATACTGCCCATAATTAAAATAATAACCGGATTACTTAAATTTTTCATATTTATAGGTTTTTATTCATTTTCAAATTTAGAACTTATCTCTGTCCTTTATTGATTAGTAATTTCAAGCTTTTTAATTTCCTGGTATTGATCAAGTCGATAAAATTCCTGAGTAATTTAAAATAAAGCGATACATACAAAATCAACGACATTATCCATATCACAAAAATATTGAACCACAAGGTATCCATTTCAAGATTAAAAATCCGTTTACTTCCGGCATAGAATTGCGCTCTTCCGTTTTTTGACCTGGGTGTTTGATACACCGGGGCATCCTTTCTTATCAATAAATCATTTCGCAACTCAAGTTTTCTGAGATCACGGGAATTTAATACAAGATCCTGTATACTTTCATTCTGGTAATCCCTTTTCAACCTGATGATTTCCTCTTTACTCATACCTTTATCTATCATTCTCACGATTACTTTATCTCTTTCATAATTGAGTTGCCTGAGTCGATCTGCCATTTTTTTCTTTTTCTCTGCCAGGTAAAGCTTCAGCTTTTCAAGATCGGGATCATTACCCTTAAATATCTCAAGATCTGATTCATAACCACAGGACGAAAGGGAATTTCGAATAATCTCAAGACATCTTTCAGCATTCATTTCATTATTTTGCTCCTTGAACTTCTCATAATCCCTCAACTGATTCAATATTTCCGGTATGAAAAAGTTGACCTCATAACCCAGGTTGGCCTTTTCTTTTTCAATACCGTTGAAATTCTTCTGATAATCATTATTCAGAAACTGATTGACTACAAGAGCTTCATAAGCCCATCTGGATGCCATCAAATCTCCTGCTACCGGAACATATTCAACTGAAGACACCTTATAATGAAGCTTATCATATTCCACTATGACTCCTGCCAGCAAAATCAAAGGAACAAGAATGAATGGAATGTTTATATATACGGCAATCAGCGATTTTAACCCGGAAGAGATATTCAATCCCAGTAAAACGGCGAAAGATGCTGTTGAAAACAACACCAGCCAGTATTCAAAATTAAGTCCTTTGATCTCAAGGATTGTGTTCCCGATTAACACAAATATGGCCATTTGCACAGCCGTAAGTGCAAAAAGGAAAAGGATTTTGGAATTTAAATACGAAAACCGGCTCAAATTGAGGAAAGATTCCCTCTCCAATATCGGTCTGTCTTTTATTATTTCATCGGCACTGATAATGAGGCCCACAAAAAGTGCCACGATAACACTCATAAAAATATAAGCAGGCAAATTATCATTGGCTGAAAAGATATAACCGGTATTCAGATCTGTTCCCGGAGAAGCATTTTTTGTAAAGAAACCTAAGATCAACCCCAGCAAGGGGGGAATGACCATAGCGAAAAGTACAAATTGAAGATCCGTTATCTTCGCCAGGAAATTTCGGACACTATAAATTTTTAATTGCTTCCATTTGGAAGGATTGCTGTAGGAAAGATTGGGAATTTGATATTTCTGACTTTCCCTCACAGTATCCAATTCACCTTCTTTATAATAATGGTACCATTCCATCGGTTCCAGCGATCGTTCCCGTGTATATTCCCCATATTCATTTACTTTTTTCGATTCAATGATCTCGAGAATGTCCCCGGTTTGAATATTACCACAGGAGTCACATTCGATTTCTTCTCTGTCTGCCCGTTTAACCACATTCTTCAGATATGAAAAAGCATTGACAGGATTCCCTGAATACACAGGATATCCTCCCTGATCCAGAATGAGTATCTTATCGAACATTTTGAAGATGGCAGATGATGGTTGATGAATATTCACCACTACTATCTTTCCCTGTAATGTCAATTCTTTAAGCAAGCCCATAACATTTTCGGAGTCGGTGGATGAGAGTCCCGAGGTAGGTTCATCCGAAAACAGAATATAAGGTTCTCTTATTAATTCCAGGGCAATATTCAGGCGTTTTCTTTGACCTCCACTAATCTTTCTTTCTGTTACACTTCCTACTCTCAGATCTTTAATATGGTGCAGATCCAAACGAACCAACAATTTATTTACCAGCTCCCTGGCCTTTTCATGACGAATGTTACCAATGCTGAGCAAACTGGAATAGTAAAGATTCTGGAAAACGGAAAGTTCAGAGATCAACAGATCTTCCTGTGGAACATAACCTATTATTTTTTTTAGGTCCTTTTTGTTTTGATGAATAGAATAGCCATTGACAAGGACTTCGCCGCTGTCAAGTGGCAGGCGACCGTTCAGCATATTCATCAGGGTGGATTTTCCTGAGCCGCTGCCCCCCATAACACCCACAAATTCACCTGCTTCCACGGAAAGACTAAGGGGTTGAACCCCGTTTTCAGAATCCGGGAAAGTATAATGAATATTGCTTGCAACAAGCGATACCTTTTGTTTCAGATTCTTTTTAAGAAAAGCCGATTCGATCTCATTGAAATACACAGGTTGAATGTCATTACCGCGAATCGATGAACCTCTGGGAAGAATATAAATATGGTCGGAAAATATGACTCTGCCGTTTAACTCCAGCTTCTGCTTTCCCTGGTAATAAAAAATAAGAATGCTTGCCTGTTTAATCCTCAGGAAAAACAATTGACCCTTTAAATCACCGTAGTATAAATGATTAACCCGGGTAAAAGGAAAAGCATTCTCATTACTAACAACAAGTAAGGATTCTTTATCCGGGATCTTGTAAAACTGGCCAAGTAGAAACAGGCGGCAATTCTCATATTCAACAGGATCAATATGCATTCCGTCAGAAATTGCTTTTACGGCATCACTTACCGTCTGACGGAATACCAGCTCAGAATTGGAATAGTCCTCAAAGAATTTTGAAAACCGGATAAGACTGAAAAGAATGAGATAGCGGTCTTTTACCGGTAGTTCATTATTGATCTGGTCGCATAAATAAATAATTTGAACGGAAAGAGAGCTTGTCCTTTTGGTTTCGGATTTAGCGCGGAATTTTGCGAATAATTTAAACTGTTCATCAAAAATACCAAGAGCATGTTCTATCAATTTATGACTGAACTGAGTCTTCAGGAATGACTCCACGAAATTCCTGGAAAGTATACCCGCAGCCTCCTTATTGAGGTTAGCCAGTATAGCAAACAATTTCATCAATGCATTTAAGGTCGCTTCAGTCATAAAAGACGGGGTATTTTAAACCATGAATACTCCCCTGTTCAGGTTTCAATGATATCCAGTGCAGCCGGGAACTTTAAGCGAGTAAAAAAAGTGCCATCCCCGTTACTTTCAAAATTCACCTCTCCCTGGTGTGAATGGATTATTTCTCTTGAGAGAATCAACTCCAGACTTGAATGATTTTCAGCATTGGAATTATCTCCGGAAAATATTTTTTTCAGATTTTCCAATTCTGCTCCTGAGAATCCCGATTTTCTTACATGAATATCCAGCCAGGCAGCCTTACTGTTCTTCCGGGTTGAAAAACTGAACTCAGCACCTTTTTCCATATTATTCACCAGGTTCATTACCATTATGCCCAGGCAGCTTAATAACAGATCATAGTCTCCCTTCACGTAAGCCCCGGTAGATTCTGGATCTAAACTGACATTTATCTCCGACTCGTCCAGGGCGTTTTTCTTTGCAATGAAGGTAATTTCAATCAGTTCTCTCAAAGAAACATCATTCTTCTCTATTCCCTGTTTTTCATCCTGTAAGCGGGCCAGTTGGTTGGTGGCAAAAGAAAAACTTTCCAGCCGGGAGACAGAGATATCAAGCAAACTCAACAGCTCTGTTATATCTCTCGAATCCACTTTATCCTTGATCATATGTACTGCACTCATGATCTTATTAATCGGGGATCTGATCTCATTGGTCATCATATCAAGAAACTGAGTCCTGAACTTATCCAGCTTCACCAGCTTCCTGTTGGCATTTTCAAGATCCTCAAGCATTTGCTTATTCTTTTCGCGCAGGCGGGAAACTTCAATAGCCCTGTTGATCGCAATCCTCATCTCTTCGAATTTGATGGGCTTATTGAAATATCCGTATATCTTACCCTTGTTTACAGCTTCAACCAGCGAATCATAATCTGTATATGCAGTTAAAATGAAGGATAGGATATCAGGATATTTTTCATTCACCACTTCAAGGAACTCATTTCCGGACATTACCGGCATGCTCTGATCTGATACCACCACCTTCACCTTTTCCTTTTTTAGAACCTCAAGACCTTCTTTTGCTGAACTAGCAAGCAAGACATTGTACTCTTTTTTGAAAAGTTCCTTGAAAAGGAGCAGATTTGAATCCGAGTCATCAACATACAAAATTGTCGGATGAGCTGATATGTCAGTATTTGTCATGGTAATGATTTTTATATTTCAGCCGGATGATAGCTTGAGATTATTTCTGAATCCTACCCCATTTAATACGAATGCTTTAAGCTTTGTATTTGCTTTTTTCAGGTTTTATAAAGAAATTTTTCCCTGATATTTTTGATGATTTCCCCAATTCTCCTTAAATGTTCATCTTCAATAATTACCTCGGTATAGCTATTGTCAATAATTACCAATCTTCCATTTATTTCCCTTGTCTCAGGTTCTTCATAATGATAATTGATTTGAACCTGGTCATAAGCTTCTTTTAATTCATGCATATCCGTGAGAACCTTTGTAAAATACTCATCATTTTGATAGGCAGAAAGGATAAGCATAATCTGGTCCAGGATCATTTTCTGTTCGGCAATTCGCTCAATCAGGTCTTCATTAGGTTTATCACTTACCACGCTTGAAGCAAGATATAAACTTTCTATCCAGGTTCCTGTTACAAGCAGTACACTTAATTTGCTTCGTTTTTGTTCCCTGAGGTACCTGTCCATTTTCTCAAAGCTCATTGTTGAAATGTACAGAAGAGAATCCAGCTTTTTAGAATTGGATGCGATTCGTTTAATGGTTTCGAAATCGAAAAAATGACCCACCTTCAGATCATCGGCAAGCTTTTTAATGGTTTTCAGGTATGAAATGGCTACATGACCTTTCTCGTAAATATTAATATACCCCAGGTCACCGGCATAAATTCCCATGGCCATGGCTTTTTCGGTATCGAGTGAATAGAGATCGGCATTTTCTGCCGGATTCAAAAGATCCTGGTTAAACCTTGAGCCCGATTCTTTTATCAGGGTGGATATTTCCAGCGGAGAAGGCAATGACTGGATGATCTCATGCATTGATTCTTCTGAAATGGATAATTCGGTTTCATTTATATCTTGTGAGATCAGTGCATCTATATCGTTGTTATCTGTGTTTTCCTTATTCTTGCACCCGAAAAGAAAAAAAGCAATGAGAAAACAGATAATAATTTGATTTTTCATGATTCGTTTATTTAATGAATTTTGTATTATTAATTCTTTTTAAATCCAAGGATAGTTACACCACAGCCGCCTTTCGATCCCTCAAAGGTGACCTCTATATAATATACTCCTGTGGCTGAGCAGGGATAAGTGATATCGGGATAAAACTTATCCGATTTCTTGTTATAATTGCTAACGATAAGCTTATGATTACGATCATAGAGATTAACAATCATTCTTTCTCCCTTGATCTGCTGATCGCAGCCTATAATCATGTAGGTTGATCCTTTTGAAAAAACATAGGAAAATTCTTGTTTATCCGTCTTTTTCATCTGGGTGTTGAATGCTTTTATGAAGGTGAAAGTCTCCAGCCCGGATGCACAGTTATCGAGAAAGGTATCCGAATCACACTGGGCATAGAGATTTCCCGGTATCACAAAAGCCATAATAATCAGAATTAATCGCATCGTTTTCATGAGTCTTCTTTTAAATGGTTTTTTGATTATTTCATTTGACTTTATTTTATATTATCGCATGGCGCTTTTATTTGTTCTCAGGTAATTCCTGGCTTCACCGATGGATATTTTTCTTCCATCCTGCAAGCCGATTATAAAAGCATCTTTTGTTATCTTATCATTTGTTATTCTCTTCAAAGCACCGAAGGCTTCTTCATAACTGTAAAACCTGCCCACCGAATAAATAGTCACTCCCCTACTTTTAATACTGATCAATTCATGATCGCCGGCAATCTCCCTAAAATCTCTCAATATTGAATTCTTCACTTTTCTCTTGAATGCTCCAATCTGTATGGAAAAACAGGCTTCTGGATGCCTTGCAGCAAGAATCTTTTCCGGACTATGTCCCTCTTTACTTTGATTTTCCTTTAATGTTTCGGTGATTTTCAGTGCTTCTTCAATGCTTACCTGTTCGCGATTATAGCTTGCCGTAACATAGGCATCTTTGCAAATACTTCTTCTTATCATTTCCGTGGCAATCTCAGCATCTTCAAGAGTATTGAAAAGTCCGGCATAGTATTCCCATGTATTGTTCTTTTCATCTCTTGACCTGACTACAGGAAATAAACCTCTAAATGCATTATTAGGCAGCACATTCCTGTATTCCCCGATTTTCACCCGGTAAACTACACCCTGGGGAACATCGGCGGTAAGAGGAAAAGGATTTGTTGAAGAATATGGACATTCATCCAGAATCATGTAGCCCTTTGAATTGATCATTGTATTGGCCAAAGGATTATCAGATTTGCCATACTCTATGACCCTGAATTCCACTCGCCTGTTCCGGGCATGCTCTGCTTCAGTTTTTGGATTGGGAATATCAGGAAATGATTCTCCGTATCCCCTTACTATTATTCGTGAGGGATCAATCCCATTTAAACTGAGATAAGATTTCACCGCTTCCGCCCTGTTATGTGATAGTTGAAGGTTGAAATAATATCCTCCCCTGGAATCGGTATGTGCATTGAGTTCGATCTTTACATCGGAATTTACGCTCAGAAAATCAGCAAGACGGTCAAGTTCCACCAGCGACTCGGGCCGGAGATCATATTTGTTATAATCGAAGAAAATATTATTCACCCTGACTGTCTTATTCACCTCAATGGGCTTCAGGTCCACATTAACAGGGATTCCCGACAGGGATTCATCTTTTGAAACCTCGAGATGTTCCTGGAAGAAACCCTCCTTGGTCACACTTACCAGGTATTTTTCTTTTTCCGGAACCTCTACTTCAAATTCACCCTTCTGGTCGCTTTTTGTATCGCCTAGCAGATCATCACCGTCAAATACTTTTACATTTCCTCCTTCGATAGTCTTTTTCTTTTCATCCACAAGGGTACCTTTGAGTTCAAGAATCGGATCCACCTCCACAGCTTTTTCTTCGATGATTGTTTCTTCTACTGCCGCCACCGGTTCTTCCTGTTCTTCTGTTTCTTGCAGTTTACCGCTTTCCATAAACTCTTTCATGATCTCATCTTCAAGGTTCTCGGGTGAGACTTCTTCCTCTTCTTCAACCGGTTCATTATCTTCTGCGAGTATTTCTTCTTTAACATCATCAGACTGATCATCAGGCTCTTTCTCTTCCGCGAGTATCTCTTCTTTAACATCATCAATCTGATCATCAGGCTCATTCTCTTCTTCCGTATATTCCTCAAACTCTTCTAACTCCTCCTCATTTCTGCTTGCCATTACCCTGTATGATGAACCTCCCGGCAATGCCTCTTCGAAATTGAAATTGCCATCTTTGCCAGCAGTTGTCTTTTCTAGCTCCATATTTTCTGCTGTGAGAACAAGGTCGGCAAAAGGCACTGCCTTATATTCCACGATAGTGTCATAAAGGATAGCAAGCTCTTCTTCTTTTTTTGTTTTCTTTGACTTTTCCGGTTCAATCTTCTTGATCTCAACATTTTTCTCTGCTACCGTTCCGCTGAGAACAACAGAAGCTTTCCTCGGGGTTACATCAATGCTGAAATTTTCTTCTAGTGATAAGGAGTTTAGCTTGAGCTTAACCACATCGTAAAAGAACCTGTTTTTCCTGAGTGTGAGATTGTAAACCGTGTCTTCATGCAAAATGCAGCTATAGAAGCCATTTTCAGCAATCAGGGCTTCAGATTTGTCATCGTTTTCTTTGGAGATCTTGAAAGTAATACCGCTATAAAGGGTATTATCAGGGATTCTCAGCTCATTACCATTAAAGGACAAATGCAAGGGTTCTTCACGGTATAAAGTAAAAATATCCTCCTTACCCTTTCCGTTAAACCTGTCACTGCTAAAAAAGCCTCTTGTTTGTCTTTCATTCATCACAATACCGAAATCATCGCCGATGGAATTAACCGGAGTCTTCATATTTTCCACCTTATCCCAGCCTCTTTCCGACTGTGTAGCCCGGAAAATATCGAGCTTTCCCATTCCGGGATGAGTGTCTGATGAAAAAAACAGGGTATCTTCTGAATGAATGTAAGGAAATAATTCATGCCCAAAGGTGTTCACCGGTTCTCCAAGATTTATGGGAGGTCCCCATTCCCCGTTATCGCTTAATTCTGTATAATAAATATCTGTTTTACCAAAGCCTCCGGGCATATCCGAGATGAAATAAATTCTTTTACCATCGGGTGATACGGAAGGCTGACCCACAGAATAATTTTCAGAATTAAATGAAAAGGCACTGCGTGGTTCGGACCATGATCCATCGCTTTGTTTGTAACTGACATATATCTGCAGAGAATTTAAGACTACGTTTGTTTTCCGGTTCTTCTCCCCCATTATGGTCCTTGTGAAATATACCGTATTGCCATCTCTCGAAAAGGCAGCAGCACCATCATGCAGAAATGAATTTACTTCATCAAAGTTTTCTGTTCTATATTCTTCATTGTTCAGTTGATTCAGATTGAAATAATAAAGGTCCGTTCTCAATTCATTTCCCAGTGTAGAGAAATTAATGAACTTCTTTTTGCTGTCTTTGCGTTCTGAGGTAAAAACAATTCCCTCTTCCAGGTAAGAAGGTCCGAATTCCGACTCGGCTGTATTAATCCTTTCAAAATTCATTACAAAATATTCCTTTTCTTCCAGGAGCCAATCCTGGGCCATGTAACAGGATTGAAGGTAAATTTCACCCATAGGATCATCGGGCTCAAGTTTCATATATTTCTTAAACTGCTCGGCAGCCTCTTCATAGAGAGCTGAACTTTTGAGAGAGTTGGCATAATTCAATACATGTTCGGTTTTGTTATATCTTCCGCTTCTGTCCAGGATCTTCTTGTACATTTCATTCGCCTCAAGAAAACGACCGGTGAGCCGGTAGCAACTGGCAAGCTTTTCCCTTGCTTCATTTTTTGCCCGGTAGTTTTTTCCTCTGTCAATTTCCTTGAGGTAATGAGGAATGGCCTCCTCGAACATATTCCTGTCAAAGTATTTGTTTCCCTCATTCAGGTTTCTCTGGGCCATTAACCCACCTGCCTGAAGAATAAACACCGCAGAAAACAACAATATTTTAGTTAGTCTTTGCAAGAAAACGCCAACTACTTCGTTATTCTCGTTTTTGAAACAGTCATTTACGAAAAGTAAACTCCTTGGTTTCAAAAACTTCGAAAGCCTTGTATTTGGCGCCTTCTTATCAAAGACTGGAAAAATCTTGGTTTTCTTGCTGGCACTAGTTAACAGTCGCATCAATGTTCTCCTCTTTCTTTAAAAATAATACCTTGGATGGATCACTTTCTTTGCGGGAGGAGGCAGAAGCTCAACCCCGTAACTGATCCCGAATTCATGATTCCCCTTTGAATACTTCGTAAGCGGTGAAAGGGTATAATCATAAGAATACATGATCTTTATATTTTTGGTAACATCCACTTTGAACATGGCAAGAACGGCATCTCCTGTCCGGTAGGAAATCCCGGCCGAGAATTTATCGATAAATATCAGACTTACATTGAGATCCACCTGGGGGATAATACCATTTACATATTTCACCAGGAAACCGGGTTCGAGCATGATATCGCGGTCCACTTCGATGGTATATCCACCCGTCATATAATAATTCCTTGCCTGGGTATAAAAAGCATTATCACTGCCCTCCGGATTTGGGATCTGCCTGTTAAGCAAATGATAAGCTGAAGCACCCAGGTAAAATTTTTCACTCCGGTAAAAAATCCCTGTTGAAATGTCCGGCATAATTGTCGATTGATCTCCCACCGGTATGGAGGGATCATTCTGCACTGTCCTCACCAGGTCATCATAGTTAAAGTGACTGTTTATAATGCCCCCTTCAAGTCCGAATGATAAACGTCCATTACCAAATCCGATATGATAGGAAAAAATTCCGCTTGCAATAAACCTGTTGGTCACCGCAATCTTATCCTGTATAAACTTCACTCCGAACCCTATATTCTTGCTCTGCCAGGGAGCCTGGAAAGAAAAAATATTGGTCTGGGGAACTCCCTCGATATCCGAAACATAGGTCCTGTTCTTCAATGAACCCACAATCCACTTTGAGCTTCCAGCATATGCAGGATTGACCAGCATTTTATCATACATGTACTGGCTGAATGATATATCCTGCTGTGCAGTCAACTTCAGGAAAAATGTGGATAATATGATCATTAATGTTATTCTCATAATGTCTGTTCTACCTGTGAATAATGATATAACCCGTATGACTTAGGCCATTGCCCAGTTCAAGAATGAAATAATAGGTACCGTCGGGTAAGTCTGCTCCACTGTCCGATTTTCCATTCCATTGATTGTGATATGGTTTCGCTGAATAGACCTTATTCCCCCACCTGTTGAATATTTCCAGCTTATTGTTCTCAAAGTAATCCACATGTGTCACTTCCCAGTAATCATTTATCCCATCACCATTGGGAGTTATGATCTGAGGTACCGGATCCGGCAGATCCTCAAGGCAAAGGTCCACAATCACCTGCACAGTATCTGTATCGCTACAGTAGGTATTTCTCACTGTTACCACATATTCTGTTGTATCGAGAGGAAAAGCATAAGGATCACTTACAAGGGAATTGCTCAGGCTCAGGCCATTGTCCCACTCATAATTCATACCTCCCTCAGCCTGCAGTTGAATGCTATCGTAAATACAGATGATCACATCTTCACCGGCGTATGCAACCGGTGGCGGATCGGTATCCACTTCGATCGTTTTGCTGGCTAATTTTACATCATTGCACCTTCCGTCCGAATAAAAGAGATCGTAAGTAGTGGTATTGGGAGGTGAAATATGAAGCGTATCTGCTTTTTCACCCGTACTCCAGTAATAATCAGCAATGGTGTAAACCGAATCTTTCACCATGTAAAGCATTATTGTATCCCCCAGGCATAAACCATCCTTCTCCTGCACAACCGATGTTTCGGGGTACGGAAGAATGAAAGGATAACGAGAGGTTTCCGGCAGACTTCGGCATCCGTTCTCATCCACAGCCACCACCGATATTCTCTCCTTCCGCTCGAGGGTATCGATTGAATAAAAACTGCTTGCACCTTCCTGGACCAGCTCCTTGTTGTTGAAGAAAAAATATCGGTTCAGGTCCGAAGGATTCACTGAATAATTTGCATATTCTCCATAACATATAGTATCTACCGAACATGAAAGCGTCACTTCAGGCAAAGGAAGAATATTAAACATTATGCTATCTTCGCTTTCTGAGATACAATTGTTATGATCGTAGGCCATTGCAGTGATGAGCGTATCATTCACTGCAAGTCCAAGAGTATCCACATCGGTTCTTGCAATTTCGGAACTTCCATTGGAATAGATGTAACTTGCAAAACCGGGTGTTGCAGAAAGACTGATCTCTTCATTGCGACAGATATTCCCGCTTTTGGATGCAGTGAGTGTCAACGCCGGGGGATGCAAAATTGTGGCATTCATAGAATTCGTCCTTGAATAACATCCATCCTGGTAAACCACTGCATAAAGATCATTATCATCAGGAAATTCGGAGGAAGAGTACCGGTTCCAGGCTGAATCCTGCAGCACATCACTATCATTATAAAAAATATATTGTTCAAAGCCGGTGGGCATAACGCTAAGTTCAAGTTCAGTTCCGGCGCAAACAGAATCACCTTCCGCATTGCTCGTCATGGTAACATCTACAATTTCTCTTACTTTTATCTCGAACTGTTTGCTTGCCGGCGGACAGATATCCTGATCATTATCTCTAAGTTTCACCGGAATAATTGTATCATTCAAAGCTTCGAGGTTCTTTTCCGTATCATTGCCATAGCTATCTTCCCCCCATGAAACCGAATAATTTGAAACACTTATATCGGAAATTGATAAACTGACCTCCTCCCCTTCACACAGATCGTGATAAGCATCGATAGAAAAATCTATCGCATCACAGTTGTTTGCATAACATGTAGTAGTGACGGATGGCATGCTGTTACTGCATGGAAAATCACCAATTGCCATCACACTGATATTTGCAGAGTCGCCGGCAGAAAACCCGTTCAGCTCGTGCATGAGTCCTGTTGCTCCCGAGGAAGGTAGCTCAAAGGCCTGTCCGTTTACGCTTACAGCATATTCAACAGCTTCAGGTATGGAATCCCACACAAAGGAAATGGAATTCTCAGTTGAGCTACCACAGTTCACCTGGGGTGTTTTCAAAGGAGGGATCACCTCTGTGCTGATCTCATTGCTCATCTCACCAGCGCAGCCCTGGTTCATAGCTCTTGCAAACACCCTGTGCGATTCATCCCTGTTTCCTTCGATGGTGAAGGTGTTGTAGGGACCTTCGGATGTCTTCCATGAGTTATTGTAGAAAATGTACCGGTCATACCCCCCCGGACTTGCTGTGTAGGTCACTCTCTCACCTTCACATATAATATTATCGGCATCGGAAGAGCCAAGTGTAAGACTTCCCGGTCGCTGTATAACTTCTATTTCCACATATTTAATCACTCCGGGACATAAGGGCTGGTCAGTGTTTTTCACTCTGACCGAGATCAGGGTATCCCTTTCAGGCTTCACCCATACTGTTTTTTCCCTTCCCCAGGCAGATCCGCTCCATGAAATTGCATAATTGTATATGCTCAGGTCCTGTATTTCCAGTTCCACACTGTCTCCTGAACAAATGCTAAATTCTTCCTCTATACTGAATTCAATCGATTCACAGCTCTCCGCATAGGCAATTGCGGGCTGTGAAACCGCTGAATTTCCACAGGCTCCATCTCCCAGTGCAATCACAGTGATGGTCACGGCTTCACCCGGTGAGAGCGGACTGACTGTATGCCTGAGACCTTCAAGACCGCTTGATGGATATCCATAGCTTCCTTCATTCACACTCACAATATATCCCGTGGCTCCGGGCACGGCATTCCATCTGAATGTAACACTGTTCTCGGTGGAAGATTCAAAGTTCACCACAGGAACCTTTAGTTCACTGTCAACAGCCAGGGAAACTGTATCGGAATAAAATGTGCAAGCTTCTTCCATTACCCTGGCATAAAACTGATGGCCGTTCCGGGGCTCCTTAACCCTGTATTCATAATCCTCCCCGGAACTAACCATCAAACCATTATCATAAAATTCGTAGTAATCGAGATTAAGGGGTGAAACCGAAAGAATAACCTCCTGGTTTTCGCAAACAGGATCGGTTCCGTTACTGCTTATCAGGTCTATTTCCTGTTGTGGGGTAACCCCAATCACAAAGTTCTTTTCCACCGAAGGACATGAGGGTTCCGCATTATTGCTCACCACAACAGGCACTGAAACATCGTTTTGGACATATAAACCATAATTAGTTTCAGCTTCCGATGGATCATTATTCCACTCAATCGCATAATCAGGAATGCTGATATTATCCACAGAAAGATCAATCCATTCACCCTCACAAACTTTGCGATAGAGGGCATTGGTATTGAAGGTGATCGGTGGGCAATTAATAGCAACACAGTTTACCTCATCCGATTCCAGCCCGGGACCACATACGGCATCAAGGGCCCTTACCTTTATACTGTGACTTTCATTTTCCGTAAGGCCGGTAATGGTATGTGAAAGTCCGGTACTTCCCGAGGATGGGTCGGTAAACGGACCATTATCAACACTTACCTCGTAGGCAATAGCTCCCGGAACAGGCTCCCAGGTATATTCGATTATGCCTGAGCTGGTTTCACCACAGTTGACCTGGGGAGGAGGCAGTCCATCGTTCACCGTGGTGGTTATGGTATTGCTTTTCCCGCTCAGGCATCCATTATCATCGGTAATAGCATATACCCGGTCTTTATCCGACAAGCCACTGACCGAAAAATTATTTGATGCTCCTGTTTGCATCATTTCATTATTCAGGTAGAAGGAATATTCCTCATAACCTGCAGGTTCTGCAGTAAAAAAAACCGATTCATTATAGCATATTGTATCGTTGGCCGAATTGCTTACCAGGGTGATCGAAGGGGTTTCCTTCACGTGGATATTAACGGTATCGCTGATAATTTCTGTACAACCATTAATGTCGGTGATTTTAACATATACTCTGTCCCCGTCGGAGAAACCGGATGTTTCATAGGTATTATCGGTTGAGGACTGAACCAGGTTGGTATTGATATAAAAACTATAATTCACAAAATTTTCCGGGGAGGCGGTAAATGTGACCGACTGTCCGGAGCAAATGGTGTCCCTGTTTGCCGAGATATGCAGGTATACCTTATTAATAGGAGTAACTTCCACCTTACCGGTAAATGTTGAGGAGCAACCATCCTCATCCACTTTCAAACTAAGGTTTTTGATACCGGCATTTTCCCATCTCAGCTCATATGGTCCTTCTCCCGAACCCGAAACGACCATGGCAGAATCGAATCCCCAGGAAAATACAGGGGAGGATTTATAGCTACCGGTAAACTGTATCTGGGTGTTTTCATTCTGGCAATCGGGAGTGGAGGTAATGAATTCAGCCACCGGTGAAGGTTTTACCTTAATGTTCTGGGTGGAATAATTATAACATCCCAGAGAGTTTGTTGCGCCGAGGGTAACCGTATATTCCCCGGGTGAATCATAGGTATGCGGAGGAGCTTCAAGACCATAAAACACCTCACTGCCATCACCGAAGTCCCAGGTCCAGTTGGAATAGGCATCACCTATTGTATCGGTAGTATTTTCAAACTCAACAGTGAAAGGACTGCAACCCGAAAATCCACTTACACGAAATGCAGTACTGGGCACAGGTTCCACTTTAATAAAGTCTTCTTTGGTTTTTGAGTCTATGCAACCATGCTCATTGGATACTGTGAGTGCGACAGAATAATTACCCGGTGTGGAATAAACCTTACATGGTTGAAATTCATCAGACACCGTGCCATCACCAAAATTCCAGGAATAGCTGTTGGAAGCATGAAAATCTGACAGATTATCGATGCATATTGAATCGGTTATCGCACAAACCGATGATTTATCCGGCACAAAATCAATTTTTGGCTTGGCGAATACAGTCACCTGGCGTGTGGCTGTACTTGAACCCGAGGCACAAGTAACGGTGAGCGTTATGGTATAGGTGGTATCTCCCTCACCGGCATTAAAACTATGAACCGGATTTTGTGCATTTGAAACATCAGAACCATCGCCAAAATCCCAGGTACGAGACAGAACGTTAGAGCTCATATCATAAAACTGTATGGTAAGAACCTCGCAACCTTCCAGGGTTTCAAGGTTGGCATCGATCACTGCATCGCATTGCGGATACAGGTCCACAAAGAGGAATGACATAAAGGCCAGCAGGCTTAACCTGCTAAGAATTTTTATTCCCGTATCCCTGAGTGTTTTCATCCTGTGCTTATATTTATTCGATAATAGCTGTTCCTGCACCTAAACGAAGCATGCCGGATCCGTTCTTTTCCTCGCCGGGAGTAAAGTTCAGATCCTACTGATTTTTGTGCATGGCCTCCATTGATCTAATGCTTCAATCACTGATGTAAAAGTAGAAAGCCATAATAGCCCAAACATCAGGGAATGTACCTGATTAGGGAGGAGAAATACCTGAGATGAGCGGGGGAAAATACGTGGGTGGGGGTGGGTGGGTGGGTGGGTGGACCATAGACCATAGACCATAGACCATGGAGGGGGGACCATCAGGCCAGAAGATTACCTTTGGGGTTATAGGTAGAGACGACCTACATGGGCGTCTCCGGCAGGAATGTTGATAGACCATGGACCATAGACCATAGACCATGGAGGGTGGATCATCAGTCTTGGAGATTACTTTTCGGTTTTGATGTAGTTTTTAATGTATTTTTTCTGTATGCAAGGTTAATTGCTCCGGTTTCAAATGCCTGTACATTAATAATTTTAAAAGAAGTTTCTCGGGGTGAATCAGGAAAAAGCCTGATTCCTTTACCTAAAATTGTCGGTATAACAGACAATATCATTTCATCTACCTCTCCAAGATTCAAAAATGTGGTAATCAACTTTCCACCACCCATAATCCAAATGTTCTTTTGACTATGTCTCTTAATCAAATCGACCTGCTCCCGGGAAACTTCATTCAGAACCTCTGTATTCTCTGTTTTTACCTGATAGTCAGAATCCGATGTGACAATATAAGTTTTACAGTCCGGGTAGGGCCAATCAACTCCAAAGCCCAGAATTACTTCATAGGTTTTTCGCCCCAGGATAACCGTATCGATCGTTTCATAAAATTCAGCATATCCATGGTCAATTTGATCGGGATTGGGCACCGCATCAAGCCAGTCAATTGAACCGTCTTCCCTTGCAATGTAGCCGTCCAATGAAGTCGCGATGTACAATTTTATTTCACTCATTTATTGGCATGGTTTTTATGAATTTCAGTCTTACAATTTAGACAAAAATCTCTGTGTACACTCAATCCGGCTCCACAAATCTTACATTTCCACCTTTCCTCCTCATCATTCAAAAATTTCTCAAGACCATAATCCTTGATGTATGCAAGGTTCTCAATCATACTCATTCCGTAATTTTTCCTGTATCTTTTATCAAGATTATTCAATCTGGTGCATGGATATTTTACACAGTCATAACAAAATCCTGATTCCGTTTCAGTTAATAAATCACAATTAACAATTTTACAACTACGACAAAGCTTTGGTTTATTCTCATCATTTATTTTAAAGCATCCTCCACAGGGTCTTTTTTCCCGTAAGTGACCAATGCAAAGGCCGCAATTCATTCCGCATGGTGCAATTAGTCCTTTATATTTAGGGTTCATTGTCATAATGAGTCAAACAGTTTTACTTCTCAAGATGCCCCATCAATTCACTAATATCTCTTGCACAATCTCTGATACTGAAAGAATTTACTTTTGAACTATTTCCATCAGAAATTGAGCAACCCCTACTATACTATTGTACGTCAGGTAGGCAATGTCCAGTTCTTTCATCTCTTCCGCAATCTGTTTCTTTGAACCTATGCTAATTGCACAATCGAAACCAAGGAACAATTTCCCTGTTTTCTTTGACATCGTTGACCGAGGCTGAAAGGAATATCCCAGAAAGTCGAATTTCACTGTTTCATAGTTTTCTTGTCTCCTGTAGTCTTTACAGTAAACAATTTTCGTCTTTTCAGGATGCAATTCCAATCCGCAGTCAATCATTCGCTGATTTAAGTCCCGAAGCACAAATGCGGCTTGTTGCTTACTCCTGCAGTGCAATATGGCATCATCGGCATAACGCTCATACATTACCGTAGGATGGGTTTGTTTCAACCATTTTGCGGTAGCTTTAACAACCGACTAGCATCATTATGCAGGTTCCCGAGTTCCGTAATTGAGCCTGAAATATAGTTCCCCGCAAAGCGGGGCAGGCTATGCCACCTGTATGACGTCTGTCGCTTAACCAGTAAACAGGTATCCGCTAAACTTAATTCACTGCATAACATACTCTACAGCTTTTGACAGAAGGTTGGGCTCTTCTCGGCACCTCAACAGTGATTCACTTTCGTTCAACTCCTATATTCACACCAACCGTCACTCATGGTGTCGGTTTTAACCTAAACGCTCAGCACCTTGGCTCTTTACCAACGTGTTTGGCGGTATGTTTAGAGCCGGCATCCGAAGCATTTATTTTTCTTATCTAAATTAATCATAATTCGGGAAATATTGCTCTGTTATTGAGAAATGCCAGGCTTTAAATATACCGCTTGTTGTGTTTAGTTGCTATTTAATCTGTATATCAATTTTTTTCCCTAATCCAGTTTC
>CAZGTU010000083.1:0-19554 GCA_964528675.1 uncultured Bacteroidaceae bacterium | reverse complement strand
CTAAGGGCTACAGAGCTCCACAGATCTTTGATGAAGATCTTCACATTGAAACATCCGGAGCACGCCAGGTAATAAATGTAAATGATCCGGACCTTAAACAGGAAACCAGCCACAGCATGATGGCCTCTCTCGACTTCAACGGAATGATTGGCAATTCATATACGGGCTTTCTTGCAGAGGTCTTCTATACACGCTTACAGGATCCATTCGTGAATGATATTGGTGAACCTGAGGAAGATGGAACTGTATATTACACAAGAGTAAATGCTGAAAATGGGGCTACAGTAAGAGGACTGAACATGGAATTTAATCTAATGCCGTCTGCTGATTTTTCGCTGACATCAGGATTCACTTTGCAATCCAGCTTATACGACAAACCACAGGAATTTGGTGAAAAGCGTTTTTTCCGTACACCCAATAATTACGGCTATTTTGTCATAGATTGGGATTTTAACCGGGATTTTTGTTTCTCAGCGACTGGGACCTATACAGGAAGTATGCTTGTCCCCTATTTTGGACCGGAAACGGACCCGGGTCAGGGAGAACTTCGCCAATCAGATCAATTTATGGACCTGGGGCTAAAAATGAAGCATACCATTAAAATAAATGGCAGCAGTATTCAATGGTTCATTGGCCTGAAAAATATCTTCAATGCCTATCAATCTGATTTTGACATGGGGCCGAACCGAGATCCTGCTTATATGTATGGTCCGGTTTCACCGAGAACACTGTATTTTGGCATTAAGTTTGGGAATCTAATGTAGTAAAAAGAAATATAGCGCATTCCATATACAAACCCCGGGCTCGTTTGTTATTCAAATAAATAACGACATATTTTAAATACAAGCCTATGGATGCCGATAAAAAAGATAATGGACCAGGGAAAAAGGAAGAATGGGACAGTTTTGAATCCAAAATAAGGGAAAGAGAGAAGAAAAGTGCCTTTTCTCGTATTGCCGGCTCCCGGTCAGTACGAATATCAGCAATAATCATCCTTCTACTTCTGGTTGCTGCCAGTATTTATTATATTAGTTATACAGGCATGTTCACCTCATATCCCGTGAGATATCATTCTGCTGATAGTATAAGAAAAGTAGTTTTGCCTGATGAAACAAAAGTTTGGCTTAACAAGGAAACAATTCTCCGCAGTCCTCAAGAATTCAAAGGAAAATACAGGAAACTGAAGCTTGAGGGCGAAGCTTATTTTGAAGTTGCTCCCGGGAAGGGACAGGAATTCATTGTTGAAGGACAAGCTACAATAGCAAGAACTTCTGTAGCCACCTTCAATTATCGCAGCGATAAAGATCCTGAAAATATAAGTCTCACCGTTACTGAAGGTAAGGTTAGATTTCGAAAGAAAGGCATTAAAAGAACCAGTTGGCTGGTCAGTCCCGGACAGGAAATTTCATTTAATAAGAAAGAGGAAGCTCTGGTAAAAAGTAAGCTGAAAAACGAAAATTTTCTGGCCTGGAAAGAAGGCTGGTTTAAGTTCAACAATGCTTCCCTGAATGAAATATTCCGTGTTTTATCAGATTACTATGACATAAGCTTTACACTTGATGATAATCTGGGTCTTAATCAATTGTATTCCATTAATTTCAGAACCGGAGAGATCGAAGAGGTAATTGCATATCTCGAACACACTATTAATATTGAGATAGAGAAAACAGAGTCATCCGTTTATCAAGTGAAAAAACAGGATTAAAGATAATTTAGCAGCGAAATTTATGATCTCGGCCTGAAATCTGACTTTCCTTATTCTATACCTATAAAAGTAGTTGTAGTCCCCGCAGGGGGATCATAAATAATTGCACCATTTTTGGCCTCAAAAACTCCGATTTCCTTGTATTTTTCATTACCATCCTCACTGCTCCGGAATGCTTTGAATTTATCATATGCTGAACCTTCAATATTTATTTTAAACGGTAGCTTCCAGATATGAATATTAGCTGTTAAAACAAAAGCATCGGGATGCTCACTGCCGTTACTGCCAAAGGCAATCAGGAAAGAAACCGGATTTGCCAGTTCAGCCCTGGCAACTGTCATCCCCCTGTGTCCGGCTGTAGTTAATTGTTTATAGAAATAATATCCCTTAAGAATTTCGTAGTTTCCGTCATCACTCACCCGGATGGCACACCCAGGATTGGGGTCACCACCAATCCACTGAGAAGCATTCTGAATGCCGGCCCAGGGAATAAGGGCATTTACTTTTGCTGAATAGATCTGTTCATGAGCGGTTTTAATAAAATCCGTACCCATTTCACCCCAACTGTATGAGGTTACCCATGAATGGAGATCAGGTTTCTTCATTCTTAATAATTCGGTTGTAGTGCTATTGGCAGTGCCGTAAGCCAATTTCCTGAAATCCCCGTTAATAAATCCATGAGTGGTAAGTAGTCCGAGATTATCAAGAGCCTGTTCATCACTATACAATTCATCTGTATATCCCCAGTAATAGAATCGTGTCCAGTTGGATGGCTCTCCATTGGTAACCTTCACATCAGCCAGACCGGCATTTTTTAGTTTGGGCGGCAGAATCCTGATAAACTGATTTACCTGTTCGGGAGGCCAGTACATATTATAGTCAAAACGCTCAAGCCTCTGAGTTCCTTCATCGAAATTCCATCGATAAAAATCCTCGCCTTCATTATGCAAAGAAAGATAATTAACCGGGTAGTTTTTATTTTTCAGATATTGTACCCAGCTTATCATATAGTCACATAATTCATCAATCATGGCAGGATCCAGATCCCTCCCGCCTATAAACTTCTGCATGTTTGCCCAGGCGGGAGGACCATAAAGCGTGGTGATAATTTCAAGTTCGTCTTCTCTATTCCGGGTTAGTTCAAGGCCTCCTTCCACAAACTCTCGCATATTCGCGGTGGTCTTTTCATGATTGAAATCGCCACCGGGTTCATCCTGATGATATGGATCAAGAAACATTTTTACGATCTGGACCTGTAATCCTTCATCTCCAAAAACAAGATCAAGGATTTCTTCCTTTTGTTCTTTATTTAAAAGGCTGAATCCTCCATAATCCTGGGGATTTTTATCATAATTACGGCTTTGCGCCGCTTCAACATAGTTAAAACCGAATCCGTCCCAATCGAGTATCTTTTCAGAAAAATCGACCCTTGCAGGGATGTATTCAATTTTTGGAGACTGGGCGGTGAGTAATGGAGTGATAAAGATCAGGGCAGTTAATAGAAGATTCTTGTTCATGGCTGGTTGTATCTGATTTTTAGATAGAATACTGAAACAAATATATTCTTTCAACACGTAAATATCCAAAAAAAATTAATAATCATCATTTAAGCGAAATCGATCAATCTGAATATAATTTTCTGAAGGTTCGCACTTATCTTATTAAACAAGTGCGAAACTTTAGTAAATTTTATATTGATTAAGGATAAAAAACAGGAAGTTTTTTTCATATCTCAAAGTTGAACTAAGGTAAATTTAGAACAAATTCATAAAAAAACGGTTTTTAATATTATTAGATAGTTTGATAATATATGTCCGGACGGAAATAATGAAAAAATATCATAAATATTTGGCTTTCCTGCTGATTGGAATACTGACATTCTCGGTCTTATTCCAGGAGATTCATATCCGTCTGCATCAATTTCACGATCACGAACACCATTGCGGGACAGATCATAAAGCAGAAAACGACAAATCCCATAACACTGAAACAACCCGATTTACAGAATCCGAACATCATTGTCTTATCTGCGATTATCAGCTCATCACAAAACATTGGTTCAAAATCACGATACATGAATGCATATATCTGGAAATAACCGAACCTTATTTTGAACGCAAAACCATAGATTTTCGGGTATGTACACTCCCTTCTAAATCTTCACGTGCACCGCCGGAGTCCTATTCTGCTTAACAATTTCCTCCTTCACATTTTAATATTCTTAATCACAGGATTATGAAAAAGCTACTCATGCTGGCTGCATGCATGAACATATTGCTCTTTTCTCTGGGAGCACAAAATATTTATACTCTATCAGGCCGGGTTCTGGATGAAAAAGGTCATCCCCTGCCGGGGGCAGCAATTTTGTTATCCCCCGGCAATGAAGGTACCGTGGCCGGTAAAGAGGGGTTTTACTCTGTCCGGAATATTGCCCGGGGTACTTATCGGATTGAAATTTCCTTTATTGGATACCAAAAGATAAGTGATACCCTATCCATCAATCAAAACATGACATACAGTGTGAACATGGATTATTCACCCCTGAGTCTCCAGGAAGTGGTAATAACCGATCACATCGCGGATTCAAGGAAAAGAGAAGAACCTCTTAATATTGAAATTGTCAATGATGAATATCTGAGTCAGAACCTTGGAGGAAGCCTGATGCAGTCTCTTGAACGTTTGCCCGGAATATCGAGCATGAATATTGGTTCCGGTCATTCAAAGCCTGTCATACGGGGACTTGGTTTTAACAGATTGGTGGTTGTTGAAAATGGCATTAAGCATGAGGGACAGCAATGGGGTGTTGATCACGGACTTGAAATTGACCAGTATTCCATAGATAATATTGAAATTATCAAAGGCCCTTCTTCTCTCACTTATGGCTCAGATGCCATCGCAGGAGTGATTCAGATTGAACATGATGATGCCCCGGCAAGGAACAGTTTTAAAGGAGAAATTGATTTATTTGGGCGCTCTAATAATAACCTCATTGGTTCCTCCTTATCTATTTCCGGTCGTAAGGATTGGTTTTTCCTAGCCCTGGATGCATCATTGACAGACTATGGCGACTATCGTGTACCCACCGACAGCATCGATATTTATTCCTACAGGGCCGCATTGCAGGATAATTATCTCAGGAACACCGCCGGTTATGAACGAAATTTCGGACTGAACTTTGGAATAAATAAAAAAAGATTTACCAGTAAATTTTCGGTTAGCAAAGTTGGCAGTAAAAGCGGCTTTTTTGCAAACACCCATGGCCTGGAGCCCAGAAATGTGAACACCGTATTGCATGACGGTTCGAACAGAGATATTCTGGATCCCTATCAGCAGGTAAGCCATTTTAAGTTTTCAAATTCAACCCGCTGGATAAATGGCAGCCTCAGTTTTGAAACAGATATGGGTTTCCAGAGGAATTTCAGACAGGAATGGAGCCAGTATGTTAACCACGGATACATGCCGGATGAATTTCCCGATACACTTGGTTACCCTTCTGATCTTGAAAGACAATTTGATAAATATATTCTTTCATTCAACCTGAAAACGAATTATTATCTGTATGAATCGACAAGGCTTTCTGCAGGATTGCAGGCAGAACAGCAGGATAATCGCATCGGTGGAAGGGGATTCATCATTCCGGAGTTTTTGCAGAACAGATACGGAGCTTACTTTCTGGCAGAACATGATTTGTCTCAACAAAGTTCCCTGAGGGGTGGAATGCGATATGACCTGGGATTCTTGCAAACCGAAAGCTATCACGACTGGTTCAGGAGTCCGGTTTCGGTAAATGGAGATTCTTCCTTTTTAAAAAGAGCTCCCAATCTAAGCAGGGAATTTTCGAATTTTAGCTGGTCAATCGGATATAATCTTAATCGGGAGAGAACCATGTTAAAGATAAATCTTGGTAAAAGTTTCCGGATGCCTGTTGCCAAAGAGCTTGCTTCCAACGGGGTGAATTACCACCGTTTCAGCTATGAAAAAGGAAACCTGGATCTTTCACCCGAAATATCCTGGCAATTGGATGCCGGACTCGAATATAAACTGAAGAGATTTGCTATTGGTACAACACCATTTGTCAGTTATTTTCCCAATTATATATATCTGAATCCGGGATATAAACATGACCGGCTTTACGGGAATGGTAACCAGGTATTTACTTATGTGAAAAGTGAAGTATTTCGATATGGCGGTGAGATCCATGCCCATTACAGAATTCTGAAATCATTGAAATTAGGTGTGATTGGGGAATATGTGTATTCAGAGCAGCTTTCGGGCGAAAAGAAAGGCTATTCCCTGCCTTTTTCACCTCCTCCCTCAGCAGTATTCAATATCCGGTATCATAGCAAGGGTTTTAAATTCACAGAAGAAATATACGCAACTCTTGATTACAGGCTTGCAGCCCGGCAGGAAAACATCGTCCCTCCCGAGGAGAAAACACCGGGTTACCAGGTGGTGAATTTTGGTATGGGAGGAAAGATCAAGATAAACAGCCAGACCATTAATGTTTCACTGCAAATTAATAATTTACTCAATACAAAATATTTTGAACATACCAGCTATTACAGGCTGATCAATGTCCCTGAGCCGGGCAGAAATTTTGTGATCAATATTGGTCTGCCCTTTTCAGGAAATCTTAATTAATGTCAAATAATTTAAAACTTAGAAAACATGAAGACACTATTTTATTTAAGCATATCAATAATTTTCTCAGCATTTGTTCTCAGCTCCTGTGAGGAAAATAATGAAGTTCCCAAACCCGAGATCTCCATGCATGAATTTGGGTATGAGGACTCGGGTCTGGGGAGTCCCGGATCAGACTTTCACATTGAGGCCGAGATTCTTGCAGAAGGCAAAATTGATGTTATTATCATAGAGATACATCCTGAAGATGAACATAAGAAAAATAGTCCGGGAGCAATTTCAGGCGAAGGAAAATGGGAAGTCGACTCTATTTATACCAAATTTTCAGGATTGAAAAACACTGAATTTCATGAACATCTTGAAATTCCTGAAAATGCCGAACACGGTCACTATCACTTTCATTTGATGGTAAATGATTTGGAAGGCAATCAGACCAGCCTGGAAAGAGAGATTGAAATAACAGATCATGTAGATTCACATAGTCATTGATTTTTTAGTTATGAGAAATATTAAATTCATTATAGTCATTCTTTCATCTATCCTCTTTCTTGCTTCCTGCCAGAAAGAGGATATTGATGATCAAAAGCCGGTAATAAATCTGGATATTCGGGATGCCTTTCCGGTGAATTGCGATACTTTGTATCTCGGTGATTCCTTCACATTCAAAGCTTTATTTACAGATAACCGGGAACTGGGTTCATTCAGCATTGAGATCCATGACAATTTTGATCACCATGCTCACAGTACCGAGCTTGTTCAGTGTGAGTTTCATCCTGACAAAGAAGCAGTTAATCCCTTCAAGTTTTTACAGGATTATGAGATTCCGGCCGGCATGAAACAATACGAAACCGGTATTGAAATAAATATCCCGGAAGAAAATCAAGATGGTCAGTTTGATGAGGGTGATTACCATTTCTTCATAAGACTTACAGACCGTGATGGCTGGTCGGCACAGAAAGGCTTAAGCATTAAAATACTCAAAAAAAATTAATCCACATCACCAATATACACCCATTCTATGGCCTTTACTCTTGAAGGATCGGTTTCAGAATTTTCATAAATTTCAATGTCTGCTGATCCTCTCATGGTAAAATACATTTTCTGTTCACAAACGACCGGACCGGTTGCCCTGAATACTTGCAAATGAAATTAAAAAAATGCTTTATAAAACGCTCTTAAAAAAAGAAAAAGGCACTTCCAGGACAGAAGCACCTTTTTCCAATCAATCAACCAACTAACTAATGTCAATAATAGTGATTTTTTTTATTTTTTTATCACTATTTGTCTGTAATTTTCATGTTTTGAATCAACTTTTAATATGTAAAATCCTGATTCCAATCCATCCAGACGAATATGTTTTTGAGCATTGGTAATGAGACCACTATACACCGTCACTCCTTGAACATCATACAGCGTCATTTCTGCCTTTTCAATATTTTTTAGATGTACAATTATTTGATCTTTAAATGGATTGGGATATACCTCAAACAGGTTATTATCGGTTTCAGGGTATCTGGACACGTTGTTCCAGGGTAAAAGATAGATATCATCGAAATAAAAAATATTTTCCTGCTCCGACCCGAAGTCGAAAAACAATGTTACACGATCAAATGCTTCGGAGGGTGCATCCGGAAAAATAAATTCAAGCTCCTGCCAGCTTCCGGGATTCGTGTATTCATCTGAAACTTCAATGGGCTGTACATTCCCTTCATCTATATCTTCCAGTTTGAAAAGTACGGTTCCTTCTTTTGGCCCAAGAACCTTCATGGTAAATTTTTTCTGCTTCTTGAGGTCAAGATTGTACCCGAGGTCTGTATATATTCCAGACCATGCTACTTCTGATTTAAAAGTTTTACCGACATTTTCGGAATTGTTAACCGCATCTGTTTCCGGATTTTCGGAAACCTCAAAGGTTGTGCTTGAAAATGTCTCAAATTCAAGAAATACATTTTCAAAATCAGCCAGCAGAATGGTATCTGTGATCCTTATCGGAACACTGAGGATTTTCGAACCACATGCATTGGATATTTCAACTGAGACAGTGCCTCCTTCAAGCCCAAAATCTACAAAAATGGAATCCGTATTTTGTCCGCGGGTAATCACAGCATCCTCCGGCACCAACCATGCAAATTCGGACTCAGGAATATTATCGACTGCATAAACAACATCCCTGCTATTCTCAGAGACCGTTGTCGGACCGGATATTTTCGGTTCCACAAGGTCCACAAACAGAGAATCAACAATTGTCTGGCACTTATTCTCTATACTTACTTTAATATAATCTTCCTCACATCCCCATTTGATGATTGCCGAATCATCAGGCTCGTTCAATAATTCAGTACCTTCCGGAAAAGTCCATGCAAAAGTGCTATTGGCCAGTTCAGGAAGATCAAATACAGCACTATCCAGAATATAGATTTCCTCAGCCCCATTTATCTGTGGCTTAGAAAACTCCACGGGAAGATTGAATACCCGGTTCCCACAATCCAGACCGGAAAGTTCAAGTTCCACCGATCCCGGAGTACAATCCCAGTTAACTGTAATGGAATTAGTTCCCTGTCCTTCGATTATAGTGGCGCTTTCCGGAACGGTCCAGGTAAAATTTGCCCCCGGGATATCGTTGAATGAATATTTAATATCCCCGGCAAGTGCGTAAGCACTATCTACTGCAATAATTTCCTGGTTTGTGGGATCTCCATAGACTCTGACATAGTCAACTTCCATTGTCTGAGGAAAAACAGTCGTTTCATCGGGATCGCCCGGCCAGTTCCCTCCTACTGCCAGATTAAGAATCAGGTAAAATCTTTCCTGGAAAGCTTTCCACTGCTCCGGACGAACAAGACTATCCCTTGTCTTAAAAGAGTATAATTCATCATCAACATACCATTTCATCGAATCGGCCCACCATTCAAGAGCAAAGACATGGGAAGTATCGGCAAATATGCCCTGTTCAAGCTTATATTCTTCTCCGGTATAATTATGAGGCGGACCATAATGAAGGGTGCCGTGAACAGATGAAGGAGCAAGCCCCACCATCTCCATGATATCTATCTCACCACTGGCAGGCCATCCGCCATAAATGTTCTCAGCAGGCATCATCCAGAAAGCGGGCCACATGCCCTGCCCCCGGGGTAAACGTATTTTTGCTTCCACCCTGCCATACCTCCAATCCGCAATGCCTTTGGTTGTTATTTTTGCTGAAGTATAATTCCGGTTACCAAATTCTTCTTCCAACGCCCTGATCACAAGCTTTCCATCCTGTACAAAAATATTGGTATCCCGTGGTGTATAAAATTGTAATTCATTATTCCCTCCCCCGGAATTATCGAATTCCACATTCCATTTCTCCGTGTTAAGGGTATCAGATTCAAACTCATCCTGCCAGAGAAGAACCTGGCACTGCCCTCTCAGATCTTTCACTCCCGCAATGATCAGGATAAGCAGTATGAGAAAAGCAGTATTTTTCATAAGATATTATTTTTTATAGAATACAGTGACTCTGGGTATTTCATCATTTCTGCTGAAAATTGAATCACTGAATTCCTTATTGATCTTGCTCCCATCCATTTTATGTTCATTCCCCTCGCAATCAGTAATTATTATGTAATTTCCTTTTCCCGGGCGATAATTAAAAATTGTTCCGCAGAAAGTGAAATCAAGGGTTCCGTTTTCCTTAAATTCCTCCTTTTCCCACGTTTTAGAAGATATAAAAATCTCCCCATCCTTTATTTCCAGTCCCAGTTCCATCCATCTTGATAAAATATCCTCTTTAACCTGGCCCGTCATCCCGGGTTGCTGTGCACCAAGCATAGAGGGTGTATGGGAATAGGGATCGGTAGGTATGGCTCCGTATTCGTCAGGGTTTTTATGAACTCCGATCCCTTCCTTGATATCATAATAATATTTTTTAATTTGTCCGTATTGATCAGAATAATCCTCCAGGTCTTCAATCCACTTCAAATATTCCCCGACAGAGAGCAGAAGTTTTGAAACCATGTGCCAGTAAATGGAACCCAATCCTTCATATTTATAAAAGCTTCCGGAACGTCCTGTAAAAGAATGATGATTAAACAGCTCTTCATAAAGCCGGTAAAGTTCATTTTTCTCACTTTTTTCCAGTTTAATTAAACCGGTGGATTCCAGCCTTTCGATTTTTTCTTTCAAAATCCCCACATTTCGGAAATCTCCATGAAAATGCAGATCTCCATTTGAATCTTGATTAATAATACCCAGATCTTCTTTATTCATAAGTTTTCTCAACACGGGATATTTTTCAGAAAAATCTGTCGATATGAGGTTTTTATCTGTGAAGGCCGGAAGTTCTTGTGCCGGATAAAGCATATAACTATTTTGGTCTTCCCGGTAGAGTTCACTATTCCTCAATGCTTTTAGTAATGCTAATACTTCATCAGGGTTTAAAATTCCTGAACTAATTGCACTTACCTGTCCTTCAAGCATAAGCTGAAGATTTTCAACCTTTATTTCATCTTCGGAGATATTAATCAGATTGTAAGCGTGAAACAGTTCATCCTTGCGTTTATTGCTTCTTATGGTGGTTTCAATAGATTCCAGGCAAATTTCCAGAAATTCGGTCAGATCATCATTATGAAGCGTTCTTCTTTGGCCTGAAAAACCATTGTATACCTTCTCCCGGTATTTTGAACCAGCAGTCCCAAGCTGGTCTGTGATCAATTTTCTTTGACGCGAATCCATTTCAGAAGAAAGGATCATTCGATTTTCCTTGAAGACGTCTCTGAGCGTATTAAAAAAGAATTCGAGTTCTTCCGAAATTTTAAAGTTTTTCTTTCCCGATCTTTCCACAATTTTCTTTAAGAAAGCAAGATACCTTCTCAAGTAATTAAGTGTAACCATGGAAACACCGTAACCTACCAGGGCATTATTGGCGTCATTCCACTCGGGCCTCTGTGTATTCATCCATATACCCGCACCGGGGATAAAGTTGCTCAGTTTTGTCAATAATGAAACCAGTATTTTTTCCACCAGGCTAGCATGAATAATCTTACCATTACTATCTGTAACGAGTTTACCGTCAGCACCTATCTTTTCGGCCCGTTCCATGAGAATTTTATTCAGTTTCTCATCAAAATCAATGGTTGTATAAGGTGAATCCAGAATTTCCTCATAAGGGCGGATACGGTAGGGCACATTGGCATAGACGAATATTTCCTCATTCAGCATTTCTTCGAGCATACCCGGGAAAAAATCATTGGACAGCTCCATCAGTTTAAGGATATAAATAACCTGATGATCTCCCCAGTACCCGATAAATGACCAGGGATTATCGGGTTCCTGCACTTCCCAGTCGATTCCTGAGCTGGTAATTCTATAGGGATTATAGCCATCTTCTGTAGATGCATTGAAGAACTTGGCAATCATTCCGGGCAAAAAACGGGGATAAGAAAAGGATAAAGCTTCCCAGTTTTGGAATATATCTCTCCAGTTCCCCTCGTATGAGCGGGTTCTTCCCCCCTGAGGATCCTTAATATCAATTAAAAAACGATTCCAGGGCCGGCTCGGATCTCCATGCCTCCTGCTAAAAGTAAGGGGCAGATATTCAAGGATAAGCCGGGAAAGATCCTTATCCTTTTTCTTCCTTACCTCCTCAAGCAAACTCATATAATTCAGTTCTGCCGGAAGGGTAGCGATCCACTTTTCATGCTTTCGCAAAACATCGTGATTGAAATTCATCAGATGTTTTTTAAACTCGGAAACTTCGATCCTGTAAGCATCTTCAAAAATTCCTCCCCGCATTATGTTGAAAAGTACATTCGCAAAATGCCTTGCTGATAAGAGTTTGTCACCTGTATGTTGAATTCCATCGGCTTTTTCCACCATTTTTTTCAAATTCGCTGTTCCGGAAACAACATCCTGATCGATCTTTTCTTCCGTAATTTGATTCTCCCTGATAGCTTCCAGCAGATTAATAACATTCCTGCTATCCTGAGCCACCTCCAGGATAATCATGTAGGAATGATTGGACCCAGGCTTAAGTCCTAATGCTTTTTCTATAATATAAGCTCCCCGAATACCTTTTTTAAGGGATTCAGATTCAATTTTTTCTCCCCTCCTGAAATTATCAATCTGCAAGGAACTCAACAAAGTATTCTTAATATCTTTTGCAGTAGTCCAAACTGTTGTTGCCTTCAGGGCCTCACTGGGTTCTGCTCTGTCAACCGGAATAGAAGACATGCTGAAAATCCCCAGATTCGTTGCCGGATCCAGTTCAGTTTTTTTATATGCGTCCATCAAAGTGGAAAACTGTTCCTGGGTGGTTTTCAGAATCCCGTAGGGTAAAACATTCCTTATCCCGTCAAGCAATGTTATTTCCCGGTTCTCAGATCCTATATTCTTAAGACTGGTTTTGCGAATCCATCCATATTTCTCACTGTTCATCCATTGGACTTTAAAACTAAGTGCTAAATCAAGGTTAGTTTCTTCGAAAACCAGGCTATTTCCGGTAACATGCTTGTAAAGGTCCCTGGAAATATTATACAGATGCTCATAATTCCTGGAAAAAGGTTCCCATATATGTGCCTTTTCTCCATCATACATTTTTACAATTGTAATTCCCCCCGTGTTGCTATACGACTCATGTATTTTATCATCGGTATAATATGGGAAGATGGCGAGATCGGGATTTTTCCTTCCTGCGGTTAGCCCCCCGGTGGACGAAATGTACATCCAATGATCTGAGTCACTAACAATACTCATCAGAAAAGGGGGCATCTTATCATAGTTTTCAAGATGATAAAATTCCTCACCGTCAATTTCAATTAGGCGGCCACCCGGCCTCCTTTCGTTTTCTTTAACCTGGCTATCGGAAATATATGAAATCATATCATTTATCTTCTACAAAAAAGGGAATATTTACTGCCGCTGTATTTTCATGGTTATCGTGGGCATAAATAAATACACGATAAGGACCACTTTCAGAGGGACAAATAAATTCAGCAGTACTTTCAGTTTTTGATATTAGTTCAAAATTCAGTGAAACGGGTCTATTCTCAAGATCGCCCCCATGCTTTAAATCCGTACTTTCTCTCATGATCTCTATATCGATATTCAGATCGTCATTATCCGGGTCCTCAAATTCGAATTCAAGCTGATAGCTTTCGCCGGCTTCAAGATGGACACTATCATACCGGGTTTTTCCATCCAGGGTTGCGCTGAGTATCCTGGGAGCACGATTTTCAGGCCAGCTTCCTGTCCAGAAACGATGCATAACATCGATGGCCTCTGTTTCATTTCCATGCTCTGTAAACAAACCGTACCAGGTGGGAGTTCTTTCCTGTTTCTGACCCCAGAGAAATACATAAGATCCGAGACAATGAGTGGTATCGGCAAGAATTACATTTTCATATCTTTCCTTGATGTCTTTTGCCTTTTCTGTGGTGGTATTTTCAATGGGAGCTCCCCACGAAGTTTTGGAAACCTCCCAGTGTCCGGTTGCGCCCCATTCGGTAACAAGATAGGGTCCTTCATAACCCGCATCTTCGATTCGCCTGGCCAGGTTTACAATGTCACCATACATCTGAATAGAGAGAAAATCAATATTCGGACAGTTTTCCCTGATATAATCCACCTCTTCTTTCCCGATTCCTGCCAGCATGGTTGTTGTAGGGTGATTACCATCTACTTCATGAATAAATGCTGCGATTTGATCCACTGCATCCCATACCTTTTTATTGGTATAGTCGAGATTCAATTCATTCCCTATTCCCCATCCCAAAAGGTTGGGATGATCTTTCATTGAAAGAACCTTTTTCTTAATCCTTTCAAATTGCAACATCACTGCCTCTTCATCATCATAATCAAAACCATGTCTTTCGCGAGCAACATTTAATCCCATCATCACCATGAGATCATTTTTTTTGGCCAGTCTCAGGACCTCATCAGCCGGTATATGGACAGGCGAATCCATCCAGGTGCGGAAAGAATTGGCTCCGTGCGCAGCCAGAGCCGCAATATCTCCATCATCGCAACCTGCTCCTTCTACAAAAAAAGGTTCACCATTGACAATCAGCCGGTGCTTACCATCCACCATGCCTAATTCGACTTTTGCCGGGCCATCATTATTATTCTGCATCCCATTTTCGTTTTTACATGATAAAAACATAAAAATTACAAGCGTAAATAAAACAGTCTTTCTCACATTCATTATTTTATAGTATTTCATTTTCTTACCAGATCTGCTTCCAATTCTTCAAGTGATTTACCTTTGGTTTCAGGTACAAACCTCATTACAAACAGGAATGTCATAAAACCAAAAAAGGCATAAATCAGGTAGGTATAACTTGATCCTAAGTTTTCCAGCTCCATAGGAAAAACTGTAGCAACCGAAAAGCTTACAATAGAATTCCAGAATCCGACAATTGAAATGGCAAGACCTCTGAGCCGGTTCGGAAAGATCTCAGAAAGCAGGGCCCACATGACAGGGCCGAGGGATATGGCAAAGGATGCAACAAACAATAGCAATCCTATCAAAACCCAAATTGATCCAATGGTTATACTATGTTTGAGTATTTGTTCTTTATGCAAATTATAATTCTCTGTTCCAACAAGGATCTTAACCTGTTTGAAAAACATAGTCTCCTTTTCATATTCAATTTCCAGCATCTCTCCAAGTGACTCCACTACAAGTTCTGCTTTTTCTTCACCTCTTGATTCTGCTATTTCCATTTCTATCTGCTGAATGGATTCTTCAGATATCTTATAATCGGCCTTCATAAATGAAAAACCAACAATTCCAAGCGAAATAGTTATACCCAATGAGCCAATGATTAACAGTGGTTTCCGCCCCAACCGGTCAATGAGAAACATTGCAACAATTGTCATTACCACATTGGTTAGTCCCAGGATTATAGCCTGAAGGAAAGCTGCATCCTTTCCTCCTCCGGCCATTTCAAATATCATAGGGGCATAATAAAAGATGGCATTTATACCTGTAATTTGCTGAAAAAAAGCAATACCGAATCCGATTATCAATACGGTTTTCATTCGCTTTGAGAATACTTCGCGGAATTTCGCCCGGCTCTTATCCTCCTCTGCATTAAGACTATTTTCAATTTCGTTGTAAACAAGATTAGCCTGTTCGGGTTTATTGACTTTATTCAACACCTTGATAGCCTCTTCGTTTTTTCCGATTTGCATTAGCCAGCGGGGACTCCGTGGAACCAAAAACAGTAATACAAAATAGAGAAAGGCCGGTATTATTTCTATCCCCAGCATCCATCGCCAGTTCAGATCCGGATCGGTGATATTCTGCTGGATATAATAATTTGTAAAATAAGCTATGGATATACCGATAACAATGTTGAGCTGATTAAATGTGACCAGTGTGCCCCTGAGCTTGCGCGGAACAATTTCGGCTATATACATTGGAGCAACAAGAATCGCTATTCCCACACCCAAACCTCCGACAATTCTTGCAGAGATGAAAAAGATGATACTATCGGTCAAAGCCGAAGCCAGAGCAGAGTAACCGAACAGCACTGCAGTAAAAATGAGCATAAGCTTACGTCCAAACCTGTCAGCCAGCGGACCTGCAATTATATTTCCGATAATAGCCCCCAAAATGATGGATCCAACCGAAAAACCCATGATCCATGAACCGGTATCCAAACCAAAAGTAATTTTATAAAAAGGCACAGCACCAGAGATTACAGCACTGTCAAAACCAAGCAAAAAGCCCCCGAGAGCAACAATGAGAGAGATTAGTACCGAATAAACCTTATTGTTTTTCATAATTAGGTATCTGATAACTGTTAAGTACTTATTGTTTTATCACTTTATTATATTGCAGAATACCATCATAGGTGCTGGTAATTAATAGATAGACTCCCCTGGAATAGTTGCTGATATCTATTTCAAGCTCCTTAACATTTAAGGAATTAGAATATTCCAGTTTTTTGCCGTTCAGATCATATAAGGAATATGACGAAATTTCTTTTTCGCTGTACAATCGCACATATTCACCGGCAGGCAAAGGATAGACTTTTATAGAATTGTTTACTTGAGTTTTCAGAGTATTACTGGGTTTATCAACAGGAGTAAATGTGATTTTTCCGAGGTTAAATCCACCATTACTAAAATCAATTCTCATAAGACTGTCTTCAGGCGTGAGATAAACTGTTCCTCCTTTGATAGTGGTAAAGGAAGCCCAGCCACCAGTATTGGAAACTGATATGCTGCTGAGAAGCTCTTCATTATTAAAAAGTATTGAAAACGGTCCGCCAGTAGCATTCTGAGTGGCTACTCTCATAGAAACTTCATAATAAGAAGCAGAATCTACCTCAATGGTATACTCAAGCCATTCGCCGGAAGCTATCCACCCTACATTTGGATTTCCATTATCACCATACTCTGTGTCAACATCATTGTTCTGTCGGGGACCGGGACCTTCATTGCCGGAATTACTATCATGATAGGCAAGACCTTCTCCACCGTAGTCGTATTCCACAGCTTCAATTACTCCAGGAATGCTGTGGGGTTCAAAAATATCAGGATAAGGATACTGACCGGCTTCCAGGACTTCAAACAAAATCTCTTCATTCCCGCATGCACTTTCAATATTCAGGGTAACATTTTCAAAACTATTTCCCCAGTTCACAATCAAAGAATCACTGCCCTGACCACTTACAATGGTCGCATCCCCGGGGATATTCCATTCCAGTGAAGAAGTCCCGGTTGAATCAATATAGAAAAGGACGTTTTCTTCATTCGGACTGATAAACATTGGACCATAAATTACCGTATTTACTGAAATATCTTTCGTGAATTCATAACTGTCACAGGTACCTTGCACCTTGCATTTTACCTGACCTGCTTCGCATCCCCATTCTATCTCAATTTCATTGGTTCCCTGACCGGATATAATTTCAGCGCCGGCAGGAACCTGCCACTCGTATTCCCAGTCTGGAGAAGACGGTAATGAATATTTCAGATCAGCAGCTTTGTGAGCAACAACCTCTTTTCCTGAAATATTGATGTCTTGAATATCCTGGAGACTTTTATATACTCTTACATAATCAACTTCCATGGTCTGGGGGAAAACAGAAGTTTCATCCGGATAACCCGGCCAGTTTCCTCCAACGGCAACATTTAAAAGGATGAAAAAATCTTCTTGAAATTCACTCAGTCCACCGGGAGTAATATCCATTACGTGATATTGATTTCCGTCAACATACCATCGAATAAATTCCGGAGTCCACTGAACTGAAAAAGTATGAAAATCGTCTGCAAATATGCCCGAATCCAGTGTGTATATACCTCCAAATGAAGCATGGGAACCATTATTATCCCAGTGAGCAGTTCCGTGTACCTGGTTATCGTTGTTCTCTCCCCCGATCATTTCCATAATATCAATTTCGCCACATGCCGGCCATCCAACTTCAGAAAAACTCTCCCCCAGCATCCAGAAAGCCGGCCATATTCCCTGGCTGTAGGGAAGTTTTATCCGCGCTTCAATTTTTCCATATCTGAAATTGAATTTTTCCTGTGTAATCAACCTTGCAGAAGTATAATCTCTGCCACCAAAACTTTCATTTATGGCTGTGATAGTAAGAACTCCGTTTTCAACCCAGGAATTGTCCTGGTCTTCCACCTTATAATACTGAATTTCATTATTACCCCATCCGCCACCTCCTTCTTCAAAGGTCCAGAACTCAGAATTGGGGAAACCTGTATAGTTGAACTCGTCAGACCAGATAAGCTCGTAACACTGGGCATAAGCTTTACCTGTAAAAATACTGATCAGTATAACGAGTAAACCAATTTTAATATTTTTCACCATATACCATATTATATGTTATAATGCTTCAAATTTAAACTATCCGCACATGCAAAAAATAATATAACCCTCAACACAAACACTACACACTCACTCATTCACCACAACATGATTACATCAGAATCGACCTCACAGGCCTGTGATTAAGTTTATTAAACAGCATTTCAGCACACATCATGCAATAAAGATCAATTGCTCATTTCTGTCTGGTTATGCACTTTCATTTATCATATTCCACTAAATTTGTATTATGTTTGAAACATCTATTTGAAGATTTGCACAATGAGTTACAGGGAAAAAGAAAATAAAGATCCTTCAGAGAAATCATTTTTTGGGAAGCGGCCCATCTTAGCCGGAGTGCTCATACTCCTCCTTACTTTTTTCATACTTGATTTCGGGCTCGGGAAAATATTTATCCCTGAAAATTATCAAGCTTTCAGGATCCGGGATCCATGGTATCATCATGGTATTTTACCGAACCAGGCGTCCATTACCAACTGGGGTCAGAAATATTATAAAATTTACAGTAATTCTCTTGGATTCAGAGATGATACGATCCGGAAAATAATGCCGGAAAGCAAGAAAAGACGGATACTTTTCCTGGGTGATTCCCATACCGAGGCAGTGGGGATCCCTTATGAAAAAAGCTTTACCGGTATACTCAACAAAAAACTGGAAAAAGAGGGGATCGAAATTTTAAATGCCGCTGCGGTAAGTTACAGCCCAAAAATACATTACTTAAAAACACAGCACCTCATTGAAAAGGAAAAGCTAAAAATAGATGAAATATTTGTTCTGATCGATATGTCAGATCTAAATAATGAAATTGCTTATGAAAATTTCCAGCCTGAAAAGGATAATGGATTCAAAAGCTTTTTCCGCAGAAATTTTAAGAATATAAGCAATCATTCACTTACCACTCATTTAATTTACAATGCAGTAAAAAATATTCGTGACCGTTTTTTTATGAAAAATATGGCAGAATCAGATAATGCAAACCTTGAATTGTATGCCAGTTTCTTTTCGGAATTTGACGATGCGGAACTTCTCAACGACCCGAACTTTCATCATGTTTCCCGCTGGCTTGAAGATGAAAAGTTCAGAGATCTGGCAAACTACAGTCTTAAACTGGGTCAGGAAAACATAAGTAAATTAAAGTCTCTGTGTGATCGCCACAGTATAAATCTGAGCCTTTCAGTACATCCATGGCCTGAACAAATATTGAAAGCTGACACCTCAAATATTTATACCCAGAGCTGGAAGAGTTTTTGCAATCAACAGAACATTAACTTCATTAATCTTTACCCTGTATTCATCAATCATGAAAACCCGGTCCTGACAGCGGAGCATAATTATATTCCGGAAGATAATCATTGGAATGAAAACGGGCACCAGCGGG
>CAZGTU010000082.1:0-19602 GCA_964528675.1 uncultured Bacteroidaceae bacterium | reverse complement strand
TCTCTATCAAGGACTTTCATCCTGAAATCATCCATATTTTCTTTGCCTCTGACGATCTGGGAGATCTTGGTTTCATGGTAGGTAAGGTCAATAAAAACCCTCATATCTATTCCTTCTGCTTTAAGTGCATAAAGACCATCAATCACGAGAACATCAATTTTCTTGAAATCCGTGATCAACTTATCAACCTGTTCGGGAATAATATCAATGCAGGGCATCATAGACTCCCTGTCCTCCTTAAAGTCCTGTATATTTCGATGAATGAGATTCCAGTCATATTCATTATGCCCGACACTTTCAATACCTTTGGTTCGACGCCATTCAGACCTCAGCAGTGGCGGCACTTTATAATAATTATCTGTATGCAGTACCTTGACACGGACATGTGCATCTTTAAGAATTTTAGCCAGTGAATGACTTACTTCTGACTTACCGGCCCCCGATTCACCTGAAATGGCAACAATATATTTATAAGATCTTGGTTTTGTATCTCTATCCTCATACACCCTCCTCGCAATTGCCTCTGCCGCTGCTTTATGTATGTCTTTTATAAGGAGAATATCACCTAACATATAACAAACTTTGAATATTAAAAATATTTTATCTCACAGCTAAAAACCAGATCTCAAAGATCAGTTTCAACTTTCTTTTCATTTGACAACACAAACTTCATACCACGAATAAAAATCCTTACCTCATCAGTATTTTCACTTTTGTACGACACCTTAACTTTTTTGTTTCCAATGCTAAAGAAATAATCACCTCCCTTAAAACGGAAGCTGAAACTCATTTCATTCCATCCATTTGGCAGATCCGGATCGAGTCTCAATGCCTCACCCTGCCAGTTCAAACCACCAAAAACACTTATAGCAGATAATAAAGTGCCTCCCATTACTCCCATATGTATTCCTTCACCGGTAGTTCCACCCTGAATATCCACATAATCGCTTGCAAGTGCATCAAGATACAGATCCCAGGCCATTTCCTGGTTGCCGATTATTTTTGCCAGATAGGAATGAACAACCCTGCTAAGTGTGGATCCGTGGGATGTACGTTCAATGTAATAGTCAAAATTTTTCTTTAACATATCTTCACTGACCTTATCACCGTAACCCAATTCTTTCAAAATTGTATGAACATCGGAGGGATCAATATTATAATAGGTCATCAATACATCGGCTTGTTTTGCCACCTTATAGGCATCGGGAGATTTGCCCTCTGCTTTAAGTATTCTGTCCATTCTGTGGATATCATCATACTTTTCGCGGTACTCATCCCAATCCAGTTCCTTAAGACTAAAATAGCCATCAAACTGTTCAATAATCCCGTCATCATTGATGTTAACATTCATCTTTTTTGAAATATCCTTCCATTTTACCAGTTCCTCTTTTCTGAGTACTATCTTATCAACCACTCTTTTCCGCTCTTCCAGGCTTAATTGATCCATAATATCGAAGGCTCTTTTCATACACCATACTACCATCAGGTTAGTATAAGCATTATCAGTCACCCCGCCTTCATCTGCATCAGGAAGTTTTTCATGAAATTCATCTGGTCCCATTACTTTATGAATGGAATAACGCTCTGTTTTTTCATTTTTCTCACATTTACTCGCCCAGAAACGGCATATTCCAAAAAACATCTCCGCACCGTAAGAATTCATAAAATCCTGATCTCCTGTAATTTGATAATACTCCCAGATGTTATAAGCAACAGCAATGGAAATATGTCTTTGAAGAGAGCTATAATCGGGCCCCCACTCACCGGAAACGGGATTCAAATGAACTACCTGTGATTCTTCCCGGCCATCACTCCCACTCTGCCATGGGAACATAATCCCTTCGTAACCATGTTCTTGTGCATATTTTCTAGCACTGTCTATTCTGCGATATCTGTACATTAATACAGATTTCGCAATTTCCGGGTGATTGCCAATAAAAAATGGCAAGGCATATAATTCATCCCAGAAAATATGGCCCCGGTATGCCTCTCCATGAAGCCCGCGTGCAGGGATACCGAAATCCAGATCTTTATAATGTGGAGATGCAGTGGTATAAAGATGGTAAATATGAAGCCTCAGAAGCATCTGGCTGTATCGGTCACCATTTATTTCAAGATCAACCTTTTCCCAAATCTTATCCCATGCATTTATGCTTTCCGCAAGTACTGTATCCCATGAAACTTTATCTGAAAGTTCATCAATAGATGCTTCCAGCGGATTATCAGTTTCAAAATCCCTTGAATTCTTAATGGCAACAAGTTTTCTTAAAACTCCGCTTTCTCCTTTCTTCAGGCCAACTTTAAAATGGGTTTTTATTTTTCCCTTTTCAGTATTAAAATCTTGTTTATCAATACTTTTCACCCCTTTAGTAAGTGTTACTCTTTCGGCAGTTGAGATTGTAATATCAGACTGATTAGTTTTTACGATCACATATCCCAGCTCATTCATCCGTCCCTGATCAACTTGTTCAAGATGATTTTGATCAAGGTCTCTGTAACGAGCCACACCATCATTGATCAGGTCACCGTCAATACCCGAGTACATCTCAATATTTCCGGAGTAATTCAGAGGCAGAACTTTATAGTCCAGCCCTGCAAGATGGGGGTTAGCCATACTTACAAAACGGGATGATTCCACCCTGGTTTTTTTTCCGTCATCATGATTTACGATAATGGAACGGTATAATATTCCCGTTTTTAAATCAAGTCTTCTCTCTTCAAGTTTAAAATCATGTTTATTAGGATCAAACCATTCCCCGCCTTCTATTCTGAAACTTACAGGTAACCAGTTAATGAAATTAACAAAATCTTCATTTTCAATCCATCGATCTCCCACTTTCGATTTTCTCCGGTTGAACAAACCTGCCATATAACTACCGGGATAATTGCTTTCTCCGGCAGAAACTTCCTCCATTGAACCGCGTGTGGCAAAAAAACCATTACCTGTTGTCAGAAGGGCTTCTCTCGATTTTTCTTTCTCCTGGTCGTAAACTTTATATACAACATTCCATTTCAACTCTTTTGCCCTGGTATCAAACCATTTATCCAGGGCAGGAATACCTCCGAGTTGGGCAATATCGTCGAGTACAATATCAGCTCCGTTCTTTTCCAGGGCCTCACGGTTTCCCTCACGATCAAGCCCCAGCGTTAAACCAAAACCACCACGAGTTCCTGCCTGCACACCACTCACCGCATCTTCCACCACCACAGAACGATCATATGATACACCAAGATTATCGCATGCTGTTGTAAATATATCTGGTTCGGGTTTACCCTTCAACCCTATTTCCGCTGATACAAGACCGTCCACCCTTGTTTCAAAATAATGGGCCAAACCGGCAACATCCAGAACCTTCTTACAGTTTTTACTTGACGAGGCTACTCCAAGTCTGATCCCTTCTTTTTGCAGATCTTCAATTAATTTAACAGTACTGTCGTATACCTGGACACCGTCTTTTTCCAATATATCGGTGAAATATTCATTTTTACGGTTCCCCAGACCACAAACAGTTTCTTTCTCAGGATCATCCGATGGATCCCCATAGGGAATATCAATTTTACGGGATTTTAAGAAGTCAGCAACTCCTTTATAACGAGGCTTTCCGTCAACATGAGGAAGATAATCTCCCTCGTGGGTAAACTCTTTAAATTCTTCTCCATATTCTTTTTCGCGGTATCTAAGATAATCATTGAACATTCTTTTCCATGCACTTGAATGAACAAGTGCAGTTTTGGTAATTACTCCGTCAAGATCAAAAATAACAGCATCAAAACTATGTTTAGCCATAAAAAAGAGGTTTTTCGTTAAGAATTATACAAAAATAAGGAATTAAATGAAACAGACAGAATCAAATAGAATGAATGAAAAAAATAAATTTTTCGAATCTGAATCCATTGAGAGAAGAGATTAGCATTACATATTCTTATGCTTACCGGTTTACGTCAATGGAAAAGATGTCAATAACAATAAAATTGATAAACGTCTCCCTCAGACTTTTCCTTATTGTATCATCAAAATTCATGGGACAAAAATCTTTTAAAGAAGACTTAAATTTGAAGCAGATACTATGAATAAATATTTAAAATAACCTTTTTCAAGACCCGTTTGTCTGTTATTTTTTAATAAAAATCATCCAAACAAATATTTCTTTCAGATGTTAGAAAAACAAATAATGCCAGTTTCTGCGGCATTTAAAAGTTTTATATTCCCGAAATTTTTATTTATTTAGGTATGTTTTTTACTAAACAAAACTTATAAACCAAAGCTATGAGCAAAACTATATTTGTATCTAATCTATTACCCCTAAAAGTTAAATTAGCGAAAAAAAATGGCGCCAGGCTGATCGACAGGATTGGAGGATATGCCAGCGGTTTGAAAAGTTTTTATCAGGATAACAACTCTGCCTGGCTTGGAACCACAGGAATCGACAGGTTGAGAATAAGCCAGGAAGAAAAAGACAGGATCAACAAAGAACTTTTATCGGAAAATTGCTATCCAATATATTTAAGTCGAAAAGAAAGAGAACGTTATCTTGAAGGATATGCCAATTCAACACTCTGGCCTCTCTTTCATTATTTTAATGAAAATGCAAGTTATAAAAAACGGGATTGGGAAAGCTATGTAAAAGTCAACGAAAAGTATTGTGATGAACTTGAAAAGATTGTTGAGGAAGGCGATAAAATCTGGATCCATGATTATCACCTGATGCTGCTTCCCAAAATGATCAGGGAAAAATTTCCGGACATAAGCATTGGTTATTTCCAGCACATTCCCTTTCCTTCTTTCGAGGTATTCCGGCTGCTGCCACAGCGTATCCAGATCCTTGAGGGTTTACTTGGGGCAGATCTCATAGGTTTTCATACATATGATTACGAAAGGCACTTTCTCAGTTCAGTGAGAAGACTTATGGGTATAGAAAGCTATTTTAACCAGATCCGTTATCAAAAAAGGGTTCTTAAGGTTGATAACTTTCCTATGGGTATCGATTTTGATAAATATAACCAGCGGGCACATGAATTAGCAAGCGAAACCCCCGAAGGACTTGTGAGTTTTAAAGATCAGATTGAAAAACACATACGGGGTGATAAAAAAAATAAGATCGTTTTATCAATCGACTGGCTGGATTTTGCTAAAGGACTGGTAAACAGATTAAAAATATTCCGGTATTTTCTTAAAACTTATCCCAAATATCATCGAAAGGTTTCTCTTCTTTATTACGTTACGCCTCCTAATGAAAGTACCTATGAATATCAAAAAATTAAATCTGAACTGGATGAACAGGTAGGGAAAATCAACTCAGAATTCGGGGCAGTTGACTGGACACCAATTTTTTATTTTTACAAGGAATTAACATTGGATGAAATTATACAGGTCTATCTTTCTTCAGATGTAGCACTGGTAACCCCTTTCAGAGATGGATTAGGACTAATTGCAAAAGAATACCTGGCCAGTCGACCCGACAAAAAAGCTGCGTTGATATTATCCGAAATGGCCGGAGCTTCCAAAGAATTAGGCGAAGCATTGATTGTAAACCCCAACAACCGGGAAGAAGTTGCTGAAGCCTTAGACGGAGCCCTTTCTCTATCGGATGAAGAAAAAATTTCCATGAACACCGCCCTTCGTAAAAGACTCTCTACTTACAATGAAAGTAAATGGGCAGGAGACTTTTTGAAAAGCCTGGAATCCGTTAAAAAATTGCAGGAATTTAACCTGACCCGGAAGATCAATGAAAAAATCCTTGGAGGGATTGAGGAACGCTTTGTAACCTCAGAAAAACGAATCATCTTTCTCGATTACGATGGTACATTGCAGGGCTTCTTTAACGATCCGCAGGATGCTAAACCGGATAAAGAGCTATACCATATCCTAACCCATCTCACCGAAGATAAAAATAATGATGTGGTGATCATCAGTGGACGGGACAAAGACACACTTTCCAAGTGGTTTAATGGTGACTGGCGCCTGGGATTCATTGCTGAGCATGGGGTATGGTATAAGAAGGTAAATGGTGAATGGAATATGGTTGAAACCATAAGTAAGGACTGGATGGAAATTATAAGGCCAACCATCGAATTTTATGTAGACCGTACACCAGGAAGCTTTATTGAAGAAAAAAACTATTCCCTTGTCTGGCATTATCGTGATGCAGATCCTGATCTGGGAATACAAAGATCTCTCGAATTAAAAGATGAACTTCAAAGTCTTGTAAGCAATCTCAATCTTGAGATCATGGATGGTGACAAAGTCATTGAGATCAAAAACTCCGGTATCAATAAAGGTCGCGCTGCCCAGAAAAGACTGGCTGATGGCAAATACGATTTTATTATTGCGATGGGAGATGACTGGACCGATGAGTTTACCTTTGAGGCCATGCCTGAAAACGCCATTACCATTAAAGTAGGAACTAAATCGACACGTGCAAAGTACTTTGTTGATAATTATAAAAACATAAGAGAAATACTTAAACAGCTATGTAAGTGTTGATATGGAAAAAAAGAATTCAAAAGCTTTTTCAAAAAACATCCAGTACAGAAAATTCCAGGCTTATGGTTTTTTGAAAAACCTTCGATTCTTCGAGCCTTTCCTTTTGATCTTTTTCCTCTCAATTGATCTGAATTATACCCAGATTGGCTCTCTTTATGCCTTGAGGGAGATTACCAGGTATATTTTTGAAATTCCCAGCGGGATGATGGCTGACGCCTGGGGAAGAAGACGGACACTTGCCAGTTCCTTCTGGTTTTATATTGTTTCCTTTATTCTTTTTTATTCCGGTAGCACCTATTTGATAATGATAGTGGCAATGTTTTGTTTTGCCATTGGGGATGCATTCCGGTCAGGAACACATAAATCGATGATCTTTGAATACCTAAGGATCAAGGGCTGGGAAGACCAAAAGGTGAATTACTACGGACATACACGGGCAGCATCTCAGGCAGGTTCCGCAATCTCTTCGGTGCTGGGGGCTGTGATAGTTTTCGTTACAAAGGAATATCAATTGATATTTTTATTCGCCATAATTCCTTATGTTCTCGATTTTATAAATATAATCAGTTATCCGTCCGAACTGGAAGGGAAAGGCAGAAACATCAGTAAATCAGAAATTCTGACAAGATTTAAAGAAACATTTAAAGATTTTATCATTTCTTTTAGAAATCCTAAAATGTTGCGCAGAATATTTATTCTCTCCTCATTCTCCGGCTATTATCGTTCCATAAGAGATTATCTTCAGGCATTGATAAAAAGTGGTGTAGTTCTTATCCCATTTTTAGATCAGCTTCAAAAAGAACAAAAAACCTCCATTCTGATAGGGGTGGTCTACTTTTTTATATACCTGATGAACTCCATAGCCTCAGGAAGCTCTGCCAATTTCCTGAAGCGCATGAAGAATTCAAAAAGAGCATTGTACCTCACCCTGTTATTCGGATTCATTGCCGGACTAGCTTCAGGTATATTATATTTAACAACCTACAAGCTGCTTGCAATCCTGCCATTCCTGCTCATCTTTATTATAGAAAACTTGCGAAAGCCCATAGGAATCGGTTATATCTCTGAAGGTATGGATAAAAACATTCTGGCCTCATCCCTGTCAACTGAATCACAGCTAAGTTCAATTACGGGTGGGATATATGCATTAATTATAGGTTTCGTTGCAGATATTTATTCTGTTGGGATAAGCTTATCCCTGGTATCCGGATTCCTGATTTTTAGCATGTTAATTCTCTTACTAATTCCAAAAATCAAAAAATCAACATCATGAAAAATATTATTTTCCTCTCTGTATTTTTGCTGATTGCCCTGTCTGCAAATTCACAGGAGCTCATAACTGACCGTCCTGATCAAACCGAATCTTCATCAACAGTTCCTAAAAAAATGCTTCAATGGGAAAGCGGGTTTTCCTTTGAATCAGATGCTGCAGAATACAGGGGTGACATTACCTATTATCGTAATCTGGGATTAAATCATAGCCTGCTCAGATATGGTTTACTTGATAAACTTGAATTGAGATTAGGAGCAGACCTGATGAGAAAAACGGTTGAACCGGAAAATATGAACGAAGCGAGTCAAACAGAAGTTGATCTCGAACCGGTGAGTATTGGATTCAAAGTACAGTTAACTGAAGAAGCCCGGTTAATTCCGGAACTGGCCATTCTTTCTCACCTGGTATTTCCTGCCCTTTCAACGCTAAATGAGAAAAAGGAGCCCATGCCGGATATAACACTCGCCGGCAGTTTGAATCCCAGAGAATGGGCTTCCTTAGGGTTCAATTTTGGTTTTCGATGGCCTGATTTTAGTTTTAGCCAGGCCAATCTGTTTTATTCCTTTGTCATTGGACTTTCTCATGGTCAAAAGTTTGGTTCTTTCTGGGAGATCTATGGGTATCGGGATTACTATTATGCTATTGATGATCTTCGGGCAGATGCAGGAGTTACATATCTGCTCAAACCAAATTTTCAATTGGATCTATCAGGTGGTCTTGGGATTACTGAAGTAAGTCCTGATTATTTTATAAGTTTCGGATTCAGTTGGAGGATTCCTGAATAGCATAAACTATTATCCAGGCTTCTTACCCAACATCTGTATGACCCATGCCTCACCATCATGCGCTTTCCCTCCTTCCTGATAAACCAGCTTTTCCTCTAATTCCAATATATTCAAATACTTGAAATCTTCCCTCAATTCTGATTCATCATAGAGCATGTCAATATTTTTTGGGCCGCCGGTATCAAGACCCATCTGCTTTTTAGAAAAATACTCGGCAATGATCTTTCCCCCGGGTTTAATACTCTTTATCATTTGCCGGTGAAATTGCTTTCTTTCAACGGGAGGCAAATGAAGAAATGCTATTGCGATAAGATGATAAAAATCTTCTGCGGTTTCAAAATTACTCGCATCGGCAATCTGGTATTCAAACTTTACCTTTTCTTTCCGACCAAATTGAATTGCTTTTGCTGCAGCAATATTACTCTGGTCAAAAGCATGCACAAACCAGCCTTTTTTAGCAGCATATACCGCATTTCTTCCCTCACCCTCACCGGGAAGGAGTAGTCGGCCAAAATTTTGATCCCATAAACTTTCACCAAAGAAATGACTGGGATCTTTTCCATAAACATATTCATCAATGTCGTAACGTTGATTCCAAAATTCCTTCATGGCTGAACATTTATCAGGAAATATTTTTCTTGATTCACAATATTAATAGTTTATTCTGAAATATTTTAATGCTTTTCCGTTAAATTGATCTTAATTATTTCCTGTCATTAACTATCTTTGTGGTATATTATTAGCATGAATCCCTAACAACTTCTCAATGATAAATTTCTTTAAAATTACTGATGATCAAATAATTGCATTAAAGTCATACACTCAGATCAATGAAGAAGATGTAAAAAAATTAAGCTGGTTGCTTGGAGGAGCAAAATTCATGGCTGAAAATTTGATGGAGGGTTATTTTGTGGGTCCCCGAAAAGAAATGATCACTCCCTGGAGTACAAATGCTGTTGAAATTGCTGCTAACATGGGGGTGAAAGATCTAAAAAGAATGGAAGAGTACTTCCGTGTTGAAAATGAAAAGGCTGAATTTGACCCGATGCTGCAGGCTCTTTACATCAATCTTGATGAAACCATTTTTACAATCAACCGTGAACCGGAAGATATCCTGGAAGTTGATGATATTGCAAAATATAACAGAGAAGAAGGTCTGGCCCTGAGTCCCGAAGAAATACAATACCTTATCGATCTCAGTAAGAAATTGGGGAGGAAGTTAACTGACAGTGAAGTATTTGGATTCTCACAGGTAAACTCGGAACATTGCCGCCATAAGATATTCAATGGGATATTCATAATAGACGGAGAAGAAAAGGAATCCAGTTTATTCCAGATGATTAAAAAAACAACGCGCACGAATCCCAATAAAGTTGTATCTGCTTACAAGGATAATTGTGCCTTTTCGGAGGGACCACGTGCCGAACAATTTGCTCCTGTGCGGCAGGACCTTCCCGATTATTTTACCACCCGAAACATTGACACCATACTTTCTCTCAAAGCCGAGACTCATAATTTCCCGACCACAGTGGAACCCTTTAACGGTGCTTCCACCGGAACCGGGGGAGAAATCAGAGACCGAATGGGAGGGGGCAAAGGAGCCCTTCCCCTGGCCGGCACAGCCGTTTACATGACCTCCTATCCCCGTACGGAAAAAGACAGAAGTTGGGAGAAAGCCTATGATGAAAGGCCCTGGCTTTATCAAACTCCTGAAGAGATACTTGTAAAAGCCTCTAACGGTGCGAGCGACTTTGGGAATAAATTCGGTCAGCCCCTCATATGTGGCAGTCTCCTTACATTCGAGCATTTTGAGAACGCAAAAAAATTTGGTTATGATAAGGTAATCATGCTTGCCGGAGGTATTGGCTTTGGAAAAAAGGAAGACAGCCAGAAAGATGTCCCTAAAAAAGGAGATATTGTGGTTTTGCTCGGGGGTGATAATTACAGGATCGGCATGGGTGGAGGAGCTGTTTCATCAGTGGCTACAGGGGAATATGCCAATACCATTGAGCTCAATGCCGTTCAAAGGGCAAATCCCGAAATGCAGAAAAGAGTTTTTAATGTGATAAGAGCATTTGCAGAATCCACCGATAATCCGATAATTTCTATACATGATCATGGAGCCGGAGGTCATCTGAATTGTCTTTCCGAACTTGTTGAAGAAACGGGAGGTATTATTAAACTCAATAAATTACCTGTTGGCGATCCAACCCTTTCTGCAAAAGAGATTATTGGAAATGAATCGCAGGAAAGAATGGGATTGGTTATCAAAAAAGATGATCTTGAACAGCTCAAAAAAATATCGGAACGCGAGCGTGCTCCCTTTTACATTATTGGTGATGTAACGGGTGATCACAGATTTACATTTGTTGATGAAGATAGCGGTGAAAAGCCAATCGATCTGGAGCTTGCAGATATGTTCGGAAATCCACCGGTAACCGTAATGAAGGATGTTAGTTTTCATCCTGATTATGCAGATGCTGAGTATGATCCGCTCAAATTAGAAGAATATCTTGACGAGGTGCTTCAAATGGAAGCAGTGGCCTGCAAAGATTGGCTTACCAACAAAGTGGACAGATCGGTAACCGGGAAAATCGCCAAACAGCAATGTGCAGGTCCTTTACAATTACCTTTGAACGATCTGGGTGCTATGGCCATCGACTACAAAGCCAAAAACGCTTATGCCACTTCCATCGGTCATGCTCCCCAGGCCGGAATGGTTGACCCGGCTTCCGGCTCCGTCCTTTCCATTGCCGAATCTCTGACAAATATAATCTGGGCTCCTCTTACTTATGGCCTACATGGAATCTCTTTATCAGCGAACTGGATGTGGCCCTGCAAAAATCCGGGCGAAGATGCACGCCTGTACAATGCAGCCAAAGCCGCAAGTGACTTTGCCATTGCCCTGGGATTAAATATCCCGACCGGTAAAGATTCCTTATCAATGACACAAAAATATAAGGACGGAGTGGTTTATTCTCCCGGAACTGTTATTATTTCAGCTGCAGCAGAGGTAGACAATCCACGTAAAATTATTGAACCTGTATTGAAAAATGATAAAGATTCATGCATCGTTTATATCGATCTTTCAAGAGATGACCTTAAGCTGGGGGGAAGTGCATTTTATCAGAGCTTAAACAGACTGGGAAAAGAGGTGCCGACTGTTCGTGATACTGACTATTTTATCTCCGCATTTGGCCTGTTGCAAAAGTTACTAAGTGAAAATAAGATTATTGCAGGTCATGATATTTCTGCAGGCGGAATGCTTACAAGCCTCATGGAAATGTGTTTCAGTGTGCCTGATGCCGGAATGGAACTGAAAATCAACCACCCTGCCGAACGAGATTTCATAAAGGTACTTTTTTCCGAAAATCCCGGGGTGATCATCCAACTCAAAAATGAATCCATGCTTGATATTTTCGATGATAATGACATTGACTATATCAACCTTGGCAAACCAGTATTTGACGGAAAAATCAAACTTGATGCAGAGGGTAATCAATTTGTGTTTAACCTTGCTGATTATCGTGATAAGTGGTACTATTCATCTTATCTGCTCGACAGGAAACAAAGTGGAGAATTACAGGCAAAAGAGCGGTTTAAGAATTATAAAAACCAGGCGCTCAGCTTTAATCTTAAGAACTTTAAAGGAAGTTTTGAGTCTCTCGGAATTGATCCGGACAGAAAAGAAAAGAGTGGAATTAAGGCTGCTATCATTAGAGAAAAGGGAGTGAATGGAGACAGGGAGATGGCTTATGCCATGCATCTTGCTGGCATGGATGTGAAGGACGTGCATATGACCGATCTGATCAGCGGACGGGAAAACCTTGAAGACCTGAATATGATCGTTTTTGTGGGAGGATTTTCCAATTCCGATGTACTCGGATCAGCCAAAGGATGGGCAGGAGCATTCAGATACAATGAAAAAGCCAGAATTGCCCTGGAAAATTTCTATAAAAGAGAAGATACAATGAGCCTTGGTGTTTGTAACGGTTGTCAATTGATGGCTGAATTAGACCTGATCTATCCGGAACCTGAGAAAAAGGTTAATATGCTCCATAATTCATCAGGTAAATTTGAATCTGCATTTATCAATGTCGATATAAAACCGACCAATTCTGTTATGCTTAAAAGCCTGGAAGGAATGAAATTAGGAATCTGGGTAGCCCACGGTGAGGGCAAGTTTTCTTTCACCCGGGATGAGGCTGAATATAATATTCCGGTGAAATATTCCCATTCTTCTTACCCTGGTAATCCAAATGGTTCCGATTACACCACGGCAGCAATCTGTTCTGATGACGGCAGACATCTTGCGATTATGCCCCATCTTGAAAGATCGTTTTTCCCCTGGCAATGCGGATATTATCCCGAAGAAAGAAAAAATGATGAAGTCACTCCATGGATCGAAGCTTTTGTGAATGCCAGGAGATGGATTGAGAAGATGAAAAAAACAAAGGCTTAAAAAAGGAGAATATTTAATTCTTAAAGTTATTCTCGGAAAGAAAAAAGCTATCTAAAAAGGCTAATTCACCGACAGCCAGCAAGAACATACCCTGAGGGTTTCAAAAACCCTCAGGGTATGTTCTTTCCAGGTATAACCAATTATATTGCCTAAAGCCATGAAACTTCTTTTTATTAATACTATTTTTATCTTTGCTTCACATTAGCTTAACATACCAGACTAACATGAAACTTTTTAAAACCTTACTACCAGGCTTCTTTTTTTTCATTCTGCTATTTTTACCCTTCTCTTGCGAAAAATCTGCAGGAGAAGGAGGTACTTCAAAAATTATGGGAAGGGTGAAAGTAAAACACTATAATAGTGACTTTACCATAAAATACGGTGAGTATTATGGTGAAGGTATAGATGTTTATATCATTTATGGCAATGATAGTATTTATTCAGATGATTTCGAGACAGGGCTTGGCGGCTGGTATAAATTTGAATATCTTAACAAAGGTAAATATAAGCTATATGCTATGTCGGCAGACTCAACACGTACGTCTCCCTCAGGAGAAATTGCCGTCATAAAAGAAGTCTTTATAAATGAAAATAATTCAACGGTGATCGTAGATGATATTGAGGTCTTTGATTAAGGGATTTATCTGCTTGTATGAAAAAAATATCTTTACATATCGTCATAATTCTTTTTATTGGCCTTAATTCAACTTTTCTTTTCGCTCAACAAAAGGATTTTGAACTCTGGACAGCTTTTGAACTGGAAAAAGACCTATCCAAAGATCTTGAATTGGATATCGCAATTGAAAATCGCCTGGAAGATAACCTTAATCAAAGAGATGAATCATTTATTGGTACTGATATTTCTTATCGTTTCGGATTATTTGCTGCCGGATTTGGATATCGATTCACGAATAATAATGAAAAAGAAGAAGGACACGGTTATTCCCACCGATTTGTCTGGCAATTGAGGTTCAGACCAGAATGGCATAGATTTTCATTTGATTATCGGACACGTTTTCAATCTCAGTACTTTAATATTTATTCTTCCAAAAGCGGGATTATACCTGAAAATTACTTTAGAAACAGGATGAAAGCCAGTTATAATATCAGGAAATTAGATTTTGAACCGTCGGTCAGCTATGAACTGTATTATTTCCTGAATGGAAAAGGAAATAATTATATTCAAAAAAAAAGATTAGGTTTTGAATTAGAATATGAGATAAATAAAAGAAATTCCTTTGAATTGTCATACATTATTCAGGAAACTGTAAATGAAAAAGATCCTGAAAACAGATATGTGCTGAGCATAGGATATAAATTAGAGATCTGAAAAAATGCCGAAAAATGAGAAAATAAAGATCCTGCTGGAAGATGTAAGAACATCGGTTTCTGATTTTGAACCCGTTTATCTTCATCAGCTTTCTCCCGAAGATCAGATGACCCGTTTTGACCGGAAATTCATTTTTAACAGTTATCTTATTCCTGATATAATTTCTGAACTTGAAAATTATTACAGGATCCTTGAAATTGAAAATCGAAGATTGATGTCCTATCAATCTGAATATTTTGATACCAGAGATTACGCAATGTATAATGATCATCATAATGGGAAGACCAATCGATTCAAAATAAGATTAAGAAAGTACCTCGAAACCGGTGATGCATTTCTTGAGGTAAAGAAAAAAACCAATAAGGGTTTAATGATAAAAAAAAGGGTAGAAGTAAATAAAGACGGTATTGTTTCATCCATGGCTCAGGATCTTATTAAAAAGAGAACTCCCTACGATTTTAATGAACTTATAAAAACAGTGCGAAGTCAATTTTACAGAACGACACTTCAGAATATATGCCAGCAGGAACGTGTCACTATCGACTGCTGTCTCAGCCTGTATTTTAACAACAGGAGTGTTGTTTTGCCCGGATTGGGGATCATGGAAGTTAAAAAATGTGATATTCATGAAACATCAAAGATTGAGGAAGTATTAAAAAAGAAGACAATATACCCCACAAACTTTAGCAAGTATTGTACGGGTCTTGCCATGCTTTCGAGTAAAGTGAAGTATAATAATATTAAAGAGAAGATTTTAATCATAAATCAATTTGAAAATGAATTTGAACGGCTTTCTTCAAAATAACGAGATTAACAATTTATTCTTTGAATTTACCAGTTTTACAGATTTTGTTTTACGATTCCTTTTTAACCTGGTAGTTGCTATCATTATTGTAAGATATATCTATTACAAAAAAACCAATCGCAAAGATTATCTTTTCACCTATCTCTTGATCAATACTCTTGTATTTTTACTGGCTTACCTTTTATCTGATGTGGAATTAAAGCTTGGGTTTGCTTTCGGTCTTTTTGCTATTTTCGGAATTCTCAGGTACAGGACCAACCCTGTTCCCATCAAAGAAATGACCTATCTCTTTGTTGTTATCGGGATCTCTGTAATCAATAGCATTTCCGATGACTTTATCCCCTATGCAGAAGTTCTTTTCAGTAATATAGCCATAATCTTCATATTATGGTTGCTGGAATTTGTATTCTTTTTAACACATGAGTCATCAAAGAGAATTACCTATGAAAAAATTGATCTCATAAATGAAGATAAAAGAGAGGAATTGATAAATGATCTTCGCAAAAGGACAGGAATTAATATTCACAGGGTGGATGTAAATTCTATCAATTACTTGAGAGATACAGCACGCCTCGTGGTATACTATTATGATAAAAACAAGATCAAAAATGCAGATGATCTGATAACCACTTTGGATGATGATGACGATGATTAAAAATTTACATTATCTATTGATATTGCTTTTTTCTGCTTTTTATTATTATCCTTCTTCCTCCCAGGATCTATTAATAAATGAAATTCTACCATCCAACCGTTTTATCCTGGAAGATGAAGACAGGGATTATCCTGATTGGTTTGAAATAATTAATAATAGCAAAGCTACACTGAATCTAAAGAATTACTCTTTAAGTGATGATCGGAATGCAATTCATAGATGGACCTTTCCAGATTATACTATGGAATCCGGTGAAATTCTCCTGGTTTTTGCATCCGGAAAGAACCGCTATGCCCCCCCGATGTTCTTTAATACAATAATAGATGAAGGTGATATATGGAAATATCATATCCCAAAAGAAGAAGTTCCTTCATGGACAAACCCTGACTTTGTTGACAGTGAATGGAAAGAAGGTCCGTCAGGCTTTGGATATTCCGACAACGATGATGCCACCTTATTACACCAGACAGTTTCTGTATATTTAAGAAAAGAATTCTATATTAATGATACATCAGATATTGGTGAATTGATACTTCACATTGATTATGATGACGGTTTTGTAGCATATTTAAATGGTAATGAAGTTGCGCGTTCCAATATGGGACCGGCCGGTAATCCTCCGGCATTTGATGCAACAGCCGAGGAACTTCATGAAGCAAGCATGTATCGTGGAGGTTCTCCGGAAAAGTTTTCATTGGATGAGAATAAGCATCTTTTACTTCCGGGCAGAAATATTATTGCTATAGAAGTACACAATAAGTCATACGGATCCTCGGATTTTACGGCAATCCCTTTCCTCACAATTTCAGAACCAGAAAAACCTATTTCCATCCCTCCTTCCTTTCTGCCTGAATTAGCGGCTGGATTTCATACAAACTTCAAGCTTGACGCAGACGGAGATAGTCTTTATCTTTTTGATCCCCTGGGAAATGAAGTCCATAATATCATAATCAAAAGTCTCCCGCCTGATATATCCTTAGGATATAAACCCGGAGACTATTCGGAGCTGTTCGGATTTGGACAACCAACCCCCTGGGAGGAAAATACAGGTGAAGCTTTGTTTTACCGTGATTCCGATCCTCCGGTATTCAGTCTGCCTGGAGGAGCATATAAATATGGTATATTCCTGACCATCTCCAATAATGATCCCAATGATTCAATTTTTTATACTACAGACGGCTCTGAGCCCACCAGGCATGATAATTATTATGAAGGTAAATTTCTCATTGATAAAACAACCACATTAAGAGCTAAAGCTTTTCAATCAGGAAAAATTCCGGGAGAAACAATGACCCGGAGCTATGTTATCGGCAAAGAGAGTGAATTACCGATCGTTCTCATTTCCACCGATCCTGAAAATCTTTTTGATGATGAATCAGGGATTTACGTAAAAGGGGAAAATGCAGAAGATGAGCATCCTTACTTTGGGGCAAATTTTTGGGAAGACTGGGAAAAGCCGGCACATGTGGAGTATTACAATCAGTCAGACAATCAGTCTTTTAGCATTGATGCAGGAATTAAAATATATGGAAATTATTCCCGGGGACATCCCCAGAAATCCATTTCAATTTTCGCCAGGAGCAAATATGGGGATAAATCCATAAATGCCAGGTTATTTGAAAATAGCCCTCTGGATAAATTTGAAGCAATTGTATTAAGGAACAGTGGAAATGAATGGGTTGGGGAAGGACATCAGTCAGGAGTTATGTTCAGGGATCTGTTTATGACCTCCGTTGCCAGATCGGTTGATGTGGATGCACAGGCCGGTAGACCGGTAATTGTTTATATAAACGGTAAATACTGGGGAATACATAATATGCGGGAAAAGATCAACGAACATTTTATAGCTGATAACCACAACTATGAGCCGGAGCAAATAAATTTACTGGAGGGGAATGCGAGAATTATCCAGGGCTCCAGCAAGCATTATATTGAGTTGAGAAAATTTTTAAGAAATAATGATATCACCAGAGATGAAAATTATGAGCAATTAAAAACCATGATGGATATTGATGAGTTCATTCATTATTGTGTTTTACAAATTCATTATTTTAATGGTGACTGGCCCGGGAACAATATTAAATTCTGGCGACCTTCGGTAAAAAACGGAAAGTGGAGATGGATAATGTTTGATACTGATTTTGGTTATGGGCTCTGGAATAACGATGAAAAAATAAATCATAAAACAATGGACTTTGCAACCACCACCGAGGGTGAAAACTGGCCTAACCCTCCATGGTCAACATTTTTGCTCAGGACTCTGTTAAAAAATGAAGAGTTTAAGTTTCGTTTTATAAATACTTTCGCTGATCTTTTAAATACCAGTCTGCTGCCTGACTCAATGATTGCAAGGCTTACAATACACAAGGAAGAAATATCCTCCGAGATGCACTCACATATTGAACGCTGGGGAGGAAATCATGACAGATGGCTTGATAATATTGAAAAGATGAAAAAATTCGCAAAATTGAGGCCCTGGGTATCCCGTATAGATCTGATGGAATTTTTCAATATCTATAATTCTGTCAACCTGGACATAGATATAAAGGGATGTGAAGATGCTGCAGTACTGTTGAATACCATTAAACTGAAAAGCTTTCCGTGGTCGGGAAAATATTTTGAAAAAATCCCGGTACAAATCACAGCCGTTCCGCCCGAAGGCTACCGGTTTGCACGCTGGGAAGGTGATTTTGAAGCAGATACAGCACATGTTGAGCTGAAAATGATTATTGATCAGTCAATTACAGCAATTTTTGAACCTGTAGAAACAGGAAAAGAAATATTGCCGGTAATAAATGAAATATTTTATAAATCCACTGTTAGCGTTAACTCCGGCGATTGGGTGGAGTTATTTAATCCTGCGGACGATTTTATCGATCTTTCAGGATGGAACATCCGTGATAATGATAATGACAATAATTTTTTATTTAATGAGGAAACCATCATGGAACCCGGAGGGTATCTGGTTATCTGCAATGATATGATTTCTTTCACGAATGTCCATCCGGAAGTAAAAAATATTACCGGAAATATGGATTTTGGTTTAAGCAGTGACGGGGATTGTATACGGCTCTATAATACAAGTGGTGATCTTATTGATTCTGTGTGCTATTCACCTGAATATCCCTGGCCCGGCGAACCTGACGGCATGGGATACAGTCTCTCACTTCGCGATCCGAATCTTGATAATTCTCTCGCAAACAACTGGTTTACTTCAAAAGAACTATTCGGCTCTCCAGGTAATAAAAACAATACAAATCTGACAGGTTCAGAGCAGCAACATCCTGTTTCAAAATTGAACTTCAATGTATATCCAAATCCCTTCAAAGAACGCATTTACCTGGATATTCACCTGCCAGAACCTTCTACAATAAGCATTGAAATCTTTGATCTCAATGGCAGAAGGATAAAATTCATTTGCGAAGAAAGAAGACTGGCCGGTTCTCAGAGATTCGAATGGACTCCCTCAGATTCATCACCGGGAATCTACATACTTAAAATTAAGAGCGAAGATTCAATAGATTACAGGAAAGTCATATACAACTAATAAGGGTTGATGGGTTTATGGTTTAATCGTTTAATCGTTTATGGGTTGATAGAGGTTTAAAGGTTTCATTTCATTGTCCATGGTACACTCCACCGCTTCCAGCTTCTTCCTTCTCCCTCTTCCTTCCAGCTTCCAGCTTCGAGCTTCCAGCTTCTTTCTTCTTCCTCTTCCTTCCAGCTTCCAGCTTCGAGCTTCCAGCTTCTTTCTTCTTCCTCTTCCTTCCAGCTTCCAGCTTCGAGCTTCCAGCTTCTTTCTTCTTCC
>CAZGTU010000081.1:0-20168 GCA_964528675.1 uncultured Bacteroidaceae bacterium | reverse complement strand
GAAAAGATAGTATTTATGATAAAAAAAAGCCGTTCCTGTGGGGCGGCTTTTTTTTTGGGAAACTCCCATAATAATTCAAATTTGATCCCGAAAAAATATCCATTGTCCATGGTCTATGATCCATGATCTATGGTCCATGGTCCATGGTCCATAATACTCTCCTACCTCATTCTCTTCCCCTCATCCTCATAAAACCTGAGCCTCACATCCTTCCCGTCAAATTCTCCGTAGCTGAAGTTTACGAACCAATCTCCCAGGTAGATGACCTTGGAATTTTTATTTAGCATATGTTCTTTGGGAACGTGGCGGTGTCCGTAGATATAGAAATCAAAATGTTCTTTTTCTTCAATTTTTTTGGAGTGGATAACAAGATGTTCTTTTTCTTCACCGAGCCAGGGTACATAATTGCCTTTTGAGAAGCGGGATCTTCTTGACCACCTGTGGGCAAAGCCTGTGGCCGTATTAGGGTGGATTCGGGCATACATCCATTGTAAAAACTTGCTGGTGAATATCTTTTTAAGGATTTTAAATCCTTTCCCGCCGGGTCCAAGACCATCGCCGTGTGCGAGATAGAAGCGTTTGCCTTCATAGCTGTGGCTGACAGGCTTTCGAAATACCTTAACACCGGTTTCCTGTGGTAAATAGTTGAATACCCATACATCATGATTCCCTGTGAAGAAATAGACAGGAATGCCTTCATCTCCAATCTCGGCAAGTTTTCCCAATAATCTTACAAAACCTCTGGGTACAACTTTTTTATATTCAAACCAATAATCGAAGATATCACCCATAAGATAAAATGCACCGGCATCTTTTCTTTTTTCTTCCAGCCATTTTACCAGTAATTTTTCTCTTTTAAGGCTTTTTTCTTCTGGTGGAAGTCCAAGATGTGCATCGGAAACGAAATAGATCTTTTTATTTTTCTCTAACTTACGATTCATATTTTTTATATGGATCTTTGAAGAATCTGTCATCAGTATCTTCTTTTTATAGCATATTATCAAGCCATTTCTGCAGTTCTTTACCGTAAATATCTCTTGCCACAACCTCTCCGTCCTTGTTCAGAAGAAATGTTGAAGGTAGCACATTTACATTAAAGACTAGAGCAGCCTTTGATTCCGGATATGTCAATTCGCTTACATTGATCCAGTCAAGTTCATCGTATCTCACTGCCCGTTTCCACAGATCTTCACTGTTATTCATAGCAATGGCATAGATCTCAAATCCCTTATCCTTGTTTTGATCATAGATCTTTTTTAATTGAGGATTGAGATCTCTTGATTCTTCGGACATTGCTGACCAGAAATAGACGAGTACGGTTTTGCCTTTAAGGGAAGATAAACTGATTGAATCGCCCTGTGTGTTAGGCAGTTTGATATCGGGGATTCCCACTTCAGCTTCTTCTAATTTTTTCGATAAACCTTTAAGATTATAAAAACGTTGTTCGGCATTTCGGGCATCATTGACGAAAGATTCTACAAGATCAACATCTGGATGAGCCTTTGAAACTGAATCAGCAACAATTTTCATGTATTGAATATCCTTGTTTTCTCCCAGTACATACTGCCCTTCGGTTATTTCCTGGTAAATGGCATAAATACTTGCAAGAGAATTTAAATGTTCAATTATGAACTGAATGGAAAAATCCCTTTGATCTTTAATGATTGCTTTCCTTTTTGCAATGTACTCACTGGCCTGTTCCTCGGTGACGTTTGACAGGGAACCGTAGGCATCATTGAGTTTTTCAAGCCGTTCACGTGTGTCTTTTATCTTGGTGACAAGCTGACGAAGGTATTCCGATTCTTTTGATCCCGCCACCGTGTATCCGGAGTCGAAGGTATTATAATCCGCTCTGACGGTCAGCTCTTCGCCAGGATAGGGGAGCAGATTTATAATTTTACCATTTGCGTTTCTGAGGATATAGATGCCGGGATTTGCTGAATAAAAACTGAATGAAAAGGTTCCGTCTCTCTTAATTCTTAAAGAGTCCAGAGTTTCAGTCTTATTGACCCTCAGATAATCAAGATAAAGCATTTTTCTTGCGCCATTATCAATCTGTCCCCTGATTACAATATTATCTCTTTCCTTACATGAAAAAAGGAAGAGAGATAATAAAATAAAGCCGGGAAGTATAATTTTTCTCATAATTTAGATTTAGTTATTATTTCGTTCAGCTTTTTATCAATTTTTTCGGGGGGGAGATTTCTCCCGATAATCTTTCCTTCTTTATTTATAAGGTAATTCGCCGGAATTGAGTTGACTCCGTATTTTTCCGCAACTTCAGATTTCCAGAATTGAAGTTCACTTCCATGGATCCAGTCAAGTTTATCTTCCCGTATGGCTTCTGTCCAGTCCTGGTATTGATTATCCAACGAGATTTGAAATATTTCAAAGCCAGCGGAGTGATATTTTTTATAGATCTCTACCAGTTTTTTGTTCTCTTCTCTGCAGGGCGCACACCAGGAAGCCCAGAAATCAAGAAGGATGACTTCATTTTCCAGGTCAGAAAGTCGAACTGTTTTATCCTCAGGATTTTTAATACTGAAGTCGGGGGCCATATCTCCAACTTCAGGATGTTTGATTTCCTTTGGGTAATTCATTTTTACCATTTCGACCCTGGAATGAATCTTTTTCACTGCTTCCGATTCGGGGTACTTTTTGTATAAGATGGAATCTACACGTCGAAAAATATCGTAATCTTCTACGGGGTGAAAAACGAAGAAATCGGTACCCAGTTGATTGGTGAGGGCCAGAAGTGTTACGAGCGATCCATCATTTTTATTGATAAAATCGATGGAAAAATTTTTCAATTCATTGAATGCCGACCGGTATTTTTTATCGATTTCCAGTTTTATACGGGTATAATCAGGGCTCTCGACAGAATCACTCACAATTCTGGCATATTCAGCCACTTCATCCAGAAAGTCCCTTGTGGCTTTATGCAACCGCGTTATTTCCCTGGCCTCTTCAGTCCCTGTGAGTTCAAATTCATTGAAATTATAATAATCAGCTTTGATATGTATACTGTCATTTTCTCCTGCAACAAAGCTTATATAATTATCTCCTTCATTTCTGACAGCATAAAATCCCGGTTTTTCAACATTAATGCCTGTATTGAAGGTGGACTCTTCATCAAGAATCACACTGTCGAGGGTTATAAAACGGTCCGGATGCATTTTCTGTATCAGAACAGATCTGCCGGCACCATTTTCCATTTCACCAGTGATCAGCGTATTATGCTTTTCACTATCTTCCTGTGTAAGGTTGTTTTTACAGGAGTAAAATCCCAGTAGCAGTATAATGATGTAAAAAACCTGTTTTTTCATAATCCCGACAAATTTATTTAAAATATCATTAATATTCAGGTTGAATTAAATTTCCAATCCCTGTTAATAATAATTTCATCAAAAATTAATGTTATTGATCAATGATCTATTGATTTAAATAAATTATTATATGACATTTACAAATTCATTTTTTATGAAATTGAATATTTTATAGTTCAGAAAATCAATGATATACTAATTTTGATTTCTCATTTCAATAATTATTCATATGGGATATTTACAGTTTGATAAGAGCCAGTTAATTAATCTTGAATATTCACTCAGCAAAGAGATTTTGCGAACAAACCGGGCGGGTACTTATGCAGCCACCACTATTGTTGGCTGTAATACAAGGAAATATCATGGTTTGCTCGCATGTCCAAAGACCAGGGGATCAGACGAGCGGATCATGCTGTTATCCTCACTTGATGTAACCCTGGTGCAGCATAATAAAGAATTTAATCTTGGAATACACAAATTCCAGGGAGATCTTTACATACCCCGTGGACATAAATACATCCGTGATTACCAGGTGGAAGAAGTCGGAGAAACGATTTACCGTGTTGGCGGAGTTGTGATGAAAAGAGAGAGTCTGCTCACTGAAAAGAATGAACAGGTACTGATAAAGATTACTTTACTTGAGTCACAAGCACCGGTTACTCTTAAGATCCGTCCATTCCTTGCTTTCAGGAATATTCATGATTTAACAAAGGCGAATGATTCAGCCAAAACTGATGTGAAAAAAGTAAAGAATGGAGTTGCTTCAAGACTTTACGATGGTTTGCCAACTCTTTACATGCAATTTTCAAAACAGAATGAATATGTTCATCATCCAGACTGGTATTTTGATGTAGAATACCTTGAGGAGATGAAAAGAGGTTATGCTTACAAAGAAGATCTATTTGTGCCAGGTCATTTTGAAATGAAGATAAAAAATGACGAAAGCATCATATTTTCTGCCAGCACCAGGGAAGTTGCTCCAGCGGGTTTAAAAAGAAAATATTCTGCCGAAAAGAAAAGCCGTTTGCCAAGGAACAGTTTCAGGAATTGTTTGTTGAATTCTGCAGAACAACTAATTGTCAAGAAAGATCGATCTACAGAGATTATTGCCGGATTACCATGGTTTGGCGCATGGAGCAGAGATACTTTTATTTCTTTACCCGGACTTTTGCTTACTACCGGAAATTATAAACTTGCAGAGATGGTTCTTGAAACCATGACCCGAAAACTTAAGAAAGGTTTATTTCCGGTTAAGGGAGATATAAAGAATCCGGAATATAATTCTTCCGATGCATCTCTCTGGTTTATATGGTCACTTCAGCAACTTGAAAAATATGTGGATATTGATGTATGGGAAAAATACGGCAAAAAGATCAAAGCTATTTTAAATGCCTATAGAAAAGGCACTTTATTCAATATTCACATGCTTGATAATGGTTTGATCCGGGCCGGTGAAGAAAATCTTGCCTTAACCTGGATGGATGCCGTAACAAGCAATGGGCCGGTTAGCCCGAGAACCGGCATGACAGTGGAGGTGAATGCGCTCTGGTTTAATGCGGTAAATGCAAGTCTCAACTGGGCTGCGAGGCATGAAGATAAAGCCTTTGTTTCTGCATGGTCTGATATGCCTGATAAGATAGAACCTGCTTTTATTGAAAATTTCTGGGATAATGAACAGGGTTATCTGGCAGATGTTGTAAATGGAGAACTGAAAGATTTCAGCGTAAGGCCCAATATGGTTATTGCCGCAGCGATGGAACATGGTATGCTTACACAGGAAATGAAAAATTCCATTCTTAAGGTGGTGGAAAGAGAGCTATTGACACCCCGCGGGCTAAGATCGCTATCTCCCAGGAATCCTGAATATAAAGGTCATTACCGGGGAAATCAGGAGGAGAGGGATCTGGCATATCATCAGGGCACAGCATGGCCCTGGATGCTGGAGCATTTTGTTAAGGCTTATCTTGATGTTCATAAGCAATCGGGTTTAAGCCTGGTGAAAAGGATCTTTTTTGGTTTTGAGGAGGAAATGGTACAGCATGGTATCGGTTCAATATCAGAGGTTTACGATGGTGATCCACCCCATCAACCGGGTGGTGCTATTTCCCAGGCCTGGAGTGTTGCTGCTCTTCTGAGGATAAGCGAAATGATAGACGAGTTTTCCAGCTAATTTATTAAATGAAAGGAAATTTACTTTAAAATAACTAATAGAATATGAGGGTTTTAATGTTTGGTTGGGAATTCCCTCCACACATATCCGGGGGGCTTGGTACTGCCTCTTACGGTTTGACCAGGGGATTATCGAAGATCCCCGGACTTGATATACGCTTTGTAGTGCCTAAAGTGTACGGAGATGAGGAGAAAAGCAAAATGGAGATTCTGGGTGCCAATCAGGTTGAAGTAAGCAGGCAGCTCGTCAATTATGAAGGTTTCCTGAAGGAGATAGAATACCTCGAGGTGAACTCTATGTTGATCCCTTATACCGGTCCTGAGGAGTATGAGAAGAAGATAAAAGAGGCAAAATCTGAAGGTAAGACATTTATTAAAACCAGTTTCAGGGGTAAAATTGAATTTAGCGGTAAATATGGTGATAACCTGTTCCAGGAAATAGCAAATTATGCTATTGTAGCATCTGTACTGGGTGAAAATAGTGACTTTGATATGGTACATGCTCATGACTGGCTCACTTATCCTGCCGGTATAGCTGCAAAAAAAGCAAGTGGAAAACCCCTTATCATTCACGTGCATGCAACCGACTTTGACAGAAGCGGAGGCAGCGTAAATCCCGGCGTTTTTGAGATAGAGAAAAAGGGTATGGAGGCAGCGGATAAGATCATTGCAGTTTCCAATTTTACACGTAATACCATCATTGAGAAATACGGCATAGATCCTTCGAAGGTTGTAACAGTTCATAATGCTGTTGAGCCGGTTGAGCCGGCCAGTAATAATTTTTCACCCAGAACCATAGATGATAAAATTGTAACTTTTCTTGGTAGGGTAACCATGCAAAAAGGACCTGAATATTATATTGAGGCTGCATATAAGGTGCTTCAAAAAATGAGCAATGTCCGGTTTGTAATGGCCGGTTCAGGGGAATTGTTGCACCGTATGGTAGCAAGAGCGGCTTCTTTGCGGATTGCAGACCGTTTTCACTTTACGGGGTTTTTGAAAGGAAGTGAAGTCCAAAGAATGTTTGCTCTTAGCGATGTCTATGTAATGCCTTCCGTGTCAGAGCCATTTGGAATTTCGCCCCTGGAGGCAATGCAATCGAATGTGCCGACTATCATTTCTTATCAATCGGGAGTTTCTGAAATACTGGTGCATGCATTAAAGGTGGATTTTTGGGATGTTGATGCCCTGGCAGACTCTATTTATGCCATCCTGAATTATGAAGCATTATCCAGCATGTTTAAGAAATACGGTAAACAAGAGGTTGAAAACCTGAAATGGGAAAATTCGGCTCTTGAGGTTAATAAAGTTTATCAATCAGTAATTTAAATCAGCTCTTTAAATGAGAACTATTTGTTTGTATTTCCAGGTTCATCAGCCTTTCAGATTCAGAAGGTACCGCTTTTTTGAAATAGGTAACGAGCATTATTATTATGATGATTATCTGAATGAAAGCATTATCAGTAAAGTTGCCCAAAAGTGTTATCTTCCGGCTAATGAAATTATCCTCAGCCTGTTAAAAAAGTTTAAGGGTAAGTTTAAAGTATCTTACTCCATATCCGGAATTGCTCTTGAGCAATTTGAACTGTATGCCCCGGAAGTAATTGATTCTTTTAAGAAACTGGCAAAAACAGGCTATGTAGAGTTTCTCACAGAAACCTATGCTCACTCTCTTGTAGCCTTTAAGAGCAGGCAAGAATTTGAAAAACAAACCACACAGCATAAGGAGAAGATCAAAGAGCTTTTCGGTTTGGAACCAAAAGTATTCCGTAACACCGAGCTTATTTATAGCGATGACATAGGTAGCATGGTCGCGGATATGGGATATTCCGGAATGCTTACAGAAGGAGCCAAACATATCCTGGGCTGGAGAAGTCCCAACTATCTTTATCAAAATGCGATAAAGCCGGACCTTAAGCTTTTATTGAAGAACTTCAAGCTTTCGGATGATATTGCTTTCCGTTTTTCAAATAAATCCTGGCCGGAATATCCTTTGACAACAGAAAAATATGCAGGATGGTTAAACGATATTCATGAAGATGAACAGGTTGTTAATCTTTTCATGGATTATGAAACTTTTGGAGAACATCAATGGGCTGATACGGGAATCTTTGAATTTTTAAAAGCCCTGCCCGCCACTGTATTCAAAAAAACCAACTTTAGTTTCAGTACACCTTCCGAAGTTATTAATAAATTGAAACCTGCAGGATCCGTTGAGGTTCCTCATCCCATTTCCTGGGCTGATGAAGAAAGGGATGTTACGGCATGGCTTGGAAATCCTTTGCAGGAGCAGGCTTTCAATAAGCTTTATTCTCTTCTTGATAAAATTCAAAAAGTCAATGAACCGAAGCTATTAAAAGATTTTGATTATTTACAGGTAAGCGATCATTTTTATTATATGGCTACAAAGTTTTTGTCGGATGGAGAAGTTCATTCTTATTTCAACCCATATGATTCTCCCTACGAAGCCTTTATTAACTATATGAACATCCTGAGCGATTTTGAAATCAGGGTTAATTCTCTGGTTAAGGAAAAAGACGGGGATGATGAAATTGTACGTTTAAGTAAAATCATTGAGGAGAAAAATGAGATCATCAGGAAGTATGAAGACATGCTGGTTAGTGATTCCCCGGGAGGTGTTTCAGAGAAAGCAGCTACCCCCTCCAGGACGAGGACAAAAGTTAAGGCCGGTGGAACGGCTGAACGTGTATCATCTGCTACCGGCAAATCTCCCCGTGCTAAAAAAGCTAAAGCTTCCGGTAAAGAGTCTAAAACAAAAACCACGGGAGCAGAAAAGAAAACTACTGGTAAGGGAAAGACATCAACCATATCTACCGGGACAAAAAAGAAATCAACGGGTACCTCGACTCCCAAGAAACGAGGAAGACCCAAAAAGACAACAACAAAGAGAAAAACAGATTAATCTTTTGGAATTTAAACTTTCAGTTGAACAAGTTTATTTTTGGCGGAGATTATAATACAGTTATTAATTTATTAATACCAGGGAAGAGATGAGCAACACAGTGAACAAACCAAACTATATTTTTGAGGTCAGTTGGGAAGTATGCAATAAGATTGGAAGTATCCATACTGTTATTTCCACCAAGTCGATAATTGAGCAGAAAGAATTCGGGGATAATTATATTCTTATCGGACCTGATGTTTGGCGCGAGGATAAGGAACATCCGGAATTTGAGGAAGAGAATAATATTTTAACCGGCTGGAAACAAAGGGCGCTTTCCGAAGGCTTGCGTGTAAGGGTTGGACACTGGAAAATTACCGGCAGCCCCCTGGTGATCCTGGTTGATTTTACAACATATTTTCAGAAAAAGGATGAAATATTCAGTTATTTCTGGGACTTATATAAGCTTGATTCCATAAGTGGTCAGTGGGACTATATCGAACCTTCTCTTTTTGGTTATGCCTCGGGCCTGGTGATAGAGAGTTATGTTAAATATTACCTTACCTCAAAAGAAAAGGTTGTAGCTCAGTTTCATGAGTGGATGACCGGTGCCGGTTTACTTCATCTTAAAAAGCAGCTTCCACAGGTTGGGACTATATTCACTACCCATTCAACTGTTCTGGGAAGAACCATAGCCGAACATAATCAGCCCCTGTATTCAAAATTAAAAGAATACAAATCGGATGAAAAAGCCACAGAATTTCAGGTGGTATCGAAGCAATCCATGGAGAAGATCTGTGCCCGGAATGCCGATAGCTTTACCACGGTAAGCGATCTGACATCCAAAGAGTGTAAGCATTTTCTTGATAAGGAGGTTGATCTTATAACACCGGATGGATTTGAGGATTCCTTTGTGCCGATGGCAGATTTTGATAATCTCAGAAAAGAATCCCGGGAATTGATGCTGAGAGTTGGCTCTGCAGTTATTGAACATCAGCTTTCGGAAGATACTTTCCTGGTTGGAACTTCCGGGAAATATGAGTTTAAGAATAAGGGCATTGATCTGTTTATAGAAGCCCTCGGAAACCTTAATAAAAACGGAGACCTCTCCAAAGAAATTCTAGCCTATATTTTTGTGCCCGCGAATCATTATGGTGCTCGCAAGGATCTTCTCCAGAAATTAAATAACAATACTTTTCAACATAAAAGTGAAAAGCATTTCACACATAATTTGCATTACACCGAACATGACCCTGTACTCAATAAGATAAAAGCTGCCGGTTTGGAGAACAAGCCAGAAGATAAGGTGAAAATTATTTTTTCTCCGGTGGATCTGGATGGCAATGATGGAGTTTTTAATAAGTTCTATCACGATATTATGATAGGCCTTGACATGACAATTTATCCTTCATATTACGAGCCCTGGGGCTACGCACCCGTGGAAAGCCTGGCATTGAAGATTCCTTCAGTGACTACAACTTTATCCGGTTTTGGACTCTGGATAAAAGATAGAGTAAAGGATACAGATCATGGTGTTTTTGTATTAAACAGAAATGACAGCAATGAGAGTGAGGTAGTTGATGGAATTGCAGTTGCTATTCAAAAAATGCAATCTCTTAATGACGAACAAATAAAAAAAGCTCGTGAAAAGGCTTTTGAGATCTCACGCCTGGCGCTCTGGTCAAATTTGATTGATTATTACAAAGAAGCTTATTCATTTGCTCTTGATAAGGTAGGAACAAGAGTGGATAGTTTCGTAGAGACGGAAAGGGTGGAAGAACTCCCGGAGATTGATCTGAATCTTGGCAGAACGCCCAGTTGGAAAAAAGTGATTGTATTGCAAACCCTGCCTGAAAAATTACAGCCTTTAAAAGAGCTCAGCAGGAATTTATGGTGGAGCTGGAATTATGATGCCATCAACCTTTTTGCTTCTATAGATGAAGATCTCTGGAGAAAGTATGAAAAAAACCCTATTGATCTGCTGGACCGGGTTTCCTTTGAAAAATTATCCGGGCTGGAGCAAAATGAAGAGTTTCTTGAAAGAATGGACAAAGTATATTCCAGGTTCAGGGATTATATGGATTCTGCCAAACTTGATAAGCCGGAAATCGCTTATTTCAGTATGGAGTATGGCTTGGAACATTCTCTTAAAATCTATTCTGGCGGATTGGGGCTTCTTGCGGGAGATTATTTAAAAGAAGCAAGTGATTATAATTATAATATTATCGGGGTCGGCTTGCTTTACCGCTATGGGTATTTTAAACAGGAATTTTCCCCTGAAGGTGATCAGATCTCATTAAATGAACCTCTGCAATTTTCAAAGCTTCCGGTTTCTCCTGTTCAGGATGAAAACGGTAAGTGGAAGCAGATAAAGATCGTTCTTCCGGGTCGCGATCTGCAGGCCCGGATCTGGAGAGTTGATGTGGGAAGGGTTAAGCTATTCCTGCTCGATACGGATTTTGAGGACAACATGGATCAGGACAGGAGCATTACCCATCAATTATACGGGGGTGATAGTGAAAACAGGTTTAAGCAGGAACTACTGCTGGGTATCGGAGGAATACGGGCATTACGCTTGCTGGGTTTTAATCCGGATCTTTATCATTGCAATGAAGGACATGCCGCTTTTACAGGTCTCGAGCGTTTGAGAGAATATATACAGGAAAAGAGCCTGACCTATCCTGAGGCATTGGAAATCGTACGATCTTCTTCGCTTTTCACAACCCATACACCTGTTCCTGCCGGGCATGATTATTTTGATGAGGATATGATGCGCACTTATATTGCTCATTATCCCAACCGGTTAAAAATTGACTGGAATCAACTGATGAACCTGGGTAAAATGCATCCCAATACCCCTTCGGAAAGATTCTCAATGAGTTGTCTTGCTGTGAATCTTTCTGAAAAAGTGAACGGTGTGAGCAAGATACACGGTGAGGTAAGTAGGCAAATGTTTGCTGACATGTGGAAGGGATATATGCCGGCGGAAATCCCTATCGGATATGTGACAAACGGTGTACATGTGCCTACATGGATTTCGGAAAGATGGAAGAAATTTTACGAGGAAAACCTGGATCCCGATTTTCTGAATAAACAGGATGACAGACAAATGTGGCAGAAAGTGAAAAAAGTGGACCAGGCAGAAATATGGAATATACGTAATAAAGAAAGAGGAGACCTGATAAGGTATTTGAAGGGCAGGTTTAAAAATGTTTCAGCCAATAACTCCCAGAATCCCAAGATGCTTATGGAAATTGAGGAGAAGCTCAATCCGGCGGCATTAACGATTGGTTTTGCAAGACGTTTTGCCACCTATAAAAGAGCCCATCTGTTATTCCGTGATCTTGAAAGACTTGCTTCCATTGTTAACAATCCCTTTATGCCGGTTCAGTTCCTGTTTGCAGGAAAGGCTCATCCGCGTGATAAAGCCGGACAGGACCTGATTAAATTCATCATCGATATTTCCCGACAGGAAAGGTTCAGGGGTAAGATCGTATTTGTTGAAAACTATGAGATAGGACTTGCAAAAAGGCTTATCCGGGGTGTGGATGTCTGGCTGAACACACCTACACGTCCCCTTGAAGCTTCAGGAACCAGCGGGGAAAAGGTGGTTATGAATGGTGGACTTCATTTCAGTGTTCTTGACGGATGGTGGGCAGAAGGATACAAGACCGGTGCAGGATGGGCACTTCAAAAAGATAAGATCTATGATGATCAGGATCTTCAGGATCAGTTTGACGCTCAGACCATTTATACCCTCCTGGAAAATGAGGTCGTTCCACTTTTCTTTAAAAGAAATGAAAAGGGAATACCGGTTGCCTGGGTAGATATCATCCAAAAATCCATTGCAGAGGTTGCTCCGGAATTTACCATGAACAGGATGCTCAGAGATTATATTGATCGTTTTTACATTAAGCTTTATGATAGGAATAACAAGCTTATGGAAAATGATTACGACAGGCTGTCGAGGGTATCTACATGGAAAAGAAAGATATTAAAGGCCTGGGACGAGATTGAGGTTATTAATATCAAATATCCCGATGTGGATATGAAGAATATCGAAATAGGAAAACATTATTCCAGTGATGTGATAGTGGATCTTAAGACACTGGATCCTAAACAGATCGGAGTGGAATTTATAGTTGGTGAGCAAAATGAAATGGATGGTTCTATGAACATTATCAGTACCGGTGATTACAGTGTGGTAAAAACTGAGGGTTCCAGGGTGCATTATAAAATTGATATTGCTCCGCCCAAGCCGGGAATTTTTGACTATGGCATTCGTATGTATCCGAAAAATCCGATTTGCGAATGCAGGGATATGTTCATTGTGCGCTGGTTGAGTTAATGCACCGGGCGAATCTTAATTTTTTCCAGAACCACTGCTGTCCGCGAAGGAAGATAGATCTTTAAGAGCTGGTTAGGTGCAAATTTTTTCTCGGGAACGGTTCGATATTCCAGAAGAGTGTCCATTCTTTCAAAGCCACCGTACATCTCAGAATCGGTGGAAAGGATCACTTTAAATTTACCTGCAGAGCAGGCTATACCATAATCGGGATAGGATATGTCAGGGTGAAAATTAAAAATGAACAGCAAATCGGATCTTTCAAATGCCAAAATATTATCTCCGGAATGAATATGTCTTTGGGCTACAATGCCATCTTCATAGATTTTATATTTTGAGGCCATTTTAATCATGGCTTTATCAAAATCGTTGAGGTAATGGTATTTTAGTTCCGGGGAATCGATCAGACTCCATTGTCTTCTGGCATAATGATAAGACCAGTTGTTTCCTTCCCTCGGGAAATCTATCCACTCCGGGTGTCCAAATTCATTGCCCATAAAATTCAGATAAGCATTTCCTGCTGTGGCAAGGGTGATCAGTCTGATCATCTTGTGGAGGGCAATACCTCTGTCAACTATCAAATTAGAAGAGCCCTTGGACATATTGTAATACATTTCCTTGTCAATGAGTCGAAATATTATGGTTTTATCGCCCACAAGGGCCTGATCATGAGATTCTGCATATCCCACTGTTTTTTCCTCACTTCTCTTGTTGGTCAATTCATGGAACATCTCATGCATGTTCCAGTCTTCATCTTTCTTTTCTTTGATGATCTTTATCCAGTAATCGGGTGTTCCCATTGCCATACGGTAATCAAAGCCCACTCCTCCCCATTCCACTGGGGAAGCCAGTCCGGGATATCCACTCACTTCTTCTGCAATGGTAATGGAATCATGATTGACTTCCTTGCACAACTCATTTGCCAGTCCAAGATATGTTATGGCGTCTTCATCCTGCTGCCGGTCATAATACATATCATAATTTGTGAAGCCCCTGCTGAGTCCGTGATCATAATAAAGCATGCTGGTAACACCATCGAAGCGAAAACCATCAAACCTGAACTCAGTTAACCAGTATTGCAGGTTGGAAAGCAGGAAATGAATTACTTCATTTTTCCCATAATCAAAACAGAGAGAATCCCATGCAACATGCTCCCTTCTCGGCCCATCATGGAAGAATTGCCAGGGTGTGCCGTCATATTTTCCCAGTCCTTCGAGCTCATTTTTAACGGAATGCGAATGGATAAGATCCATTACCACCCTGATTCCCATACCATGAGCTTCGTCAATAAGTTGCTTCAATTCATCGGGTGTTCCAAATCTTGAGCTGGGAGCAAAAAAGTTTGATACATGATAACCAAATGAGCCATAATAGGGGTGTTCCTGAATGGCCATAAGCTGCAATGTGTTATATCCGCCGCTTTTGACTCTGGGAAGAATTTTATTTCGAAATTCTTCATAGGTTCCCGTGCTGTATTCCTCTGTTGCCATTCCTACATGAGCCTCATATATTAGAGGAGCCTGATTGTTATTTTCAGGTACAGGATGTTGCCATCTAAACTTTTCTTCGGGTGCCCAGACCTGTGCATTGAATATTTTGGTCTGAGGATCCTGGACAACCCTTTCGGCCCATGCGGGAATACGATCTCCATGACCACCTTTCCAGTATATTCTAAGTTTGTAAAGATCCTCATGTTTAAGTTCATGTAAAGGAATCTTAATTTCCCAGTTCCCTTGGCCTATACTTTCAAACTGAAAACAATCAATTTCTTTCCAGTTATTAAATGTCCCGATAAGAAATATTTTCGCAGCATTTGGGGCCCATTCACGCATAACCCAGTGATCCTTTTTTCTGTGTAATCCAAAATAAAGATGACCGGTAGCAAAATCAGACAACTTTCCCTGGTTAGGAGGAAGCTCAGATTTCTTTTTCAAAATACGTTCTTTTCTTTCTTCAATGACAGTTTGATAAGGATCCAGCCAGGGATCTCGTTTTATAATTTCTGGTTTTTCCATAATTTCTTTTCTATCCCGAAATTTACGCAAATTAGGTTTCAATCGAAAAGTATTTTGTGAGATTATATATAAGGAACAATCCTTATTTCTTTTTTACTATTTTTGCACAGTTATTTATGAAGATCTGGAGAAATATTAAGGAATTCAATGCCAGGAATCCTGTGATTACCATAGGCATTTTTGATGGGGTTCATCGTGGACATCAGTTTTTGATCGAAGAGTTAAAAAATCAGGCGGTACAGCGAAAGGGCGAATCTGCAGTCTTAACACTCTGGCCGCATCCAAGGCTTGTTCTGAACAAGGACCCGGAAAATTTGCGTTATCTTACAACCATTGAGGAAAAAGCTTATCTTCTGGAAAAAGAAGGGATTGATCATTTTGTGATTATTCCCTTTACAAAAGAATTTTCAAAATTAAATTCATGTGATTTTGTGGAAGAATATCTTGTAAAGAAGTTAAAAATCAAAAAGCTTCTCATTGGATTCAACCATAAATTCGGACGTAACAGGGAGGGGGATTATCAGAATCTCAAGGATTGTGCAAAAAGATTTTCTTTTGAGCTTGAAAGGTTAAAACCGGTGGAGGTCGAAGGAGAAAGGATAAGTTCATCAATTATCCGGGAGTTGTTAACTGAAGGTGAGCTGGAGAAGGCGAATTCCTTCCTGGGATATGACTTTTTCCTCCGTGGTAAAGTTATTGAAGGAAATAAGCTGGGGAGGAAAATTGGATATCCAACGGCAAATATTCAGCCTTACGATGAACATAAATTGATCCCTAAGATCGGAGTTTATGCTGTTCAGGTTGAATACAGGGACCGATTTTTCAGTGGTATGTTGAACATAGGCTACAGGCCGACTGTTAATTCTGATAACCTGGGAAAAACCATCGAAGTACATCTCTTCGATTATGAGGGGGATATGTATAATTCGGAAGTTAAACTTTACTTCCGGAGTTTTATGAGAGAAGAAAAAAAATTCGAAAGTTTGAAACAGCTCACAGATCAGTTACATTCGGATAAATCAAAAGCTATTGAAATACTCAGGTATTTTAAATAATTTTGCATCCCTTGAAGTGGATTTTATTAACAGCATATGGTTATTAATCATAACTTTGATCTGAAGAAAAAAGTAATATTTTAAACAATAATAATGGAAAATTTAGTAACGAAAGTAGAGAGTTTACCTTACAAGGTTAAAGACATTGGTCTTGCTGATTATGGTAGGAGAGAAATTGAGATTGCAGAAAAGGAGATGCCGGGATTAATGGCTATCCGCAAGAAATTTTCGAAAGAGAAACCTCTTAAAGGAGCAAGGATTACAGGATCTCTTCACATGACCATTCAAACAGCGGTTTTGATCGAGACACTTGTGGAACTGGGGGCAGATGTTCGTTGGGCCAGTTGTAATATTTTTTCAACCCAGGATCATGCAGCTGCTGCAATTGCAGAAGCAGGAGTTCCGGTTTTTGCATGGAAGGGGGAAACTCTTGAAGAATACTGGTGGTGTACTGGCCAGGCTTTGAATTTTCCTGAGGGTAAAGGCCCCAATCTAATTGTAGATGACGGTGGAGATGCAACTTTGCTGGTGCATAAAGGTTTTCAGGCTGAGGAAGATTCTTCTTTGCTGGATATTGAACCTTCAAATCGTGAAGAAGGTGTGATTATTAATCAGTTGAAAGCGATAAAAGCAGAGGACCCTGATCGCTGGCATCGTATAGTCCCCGAAATGAAAGGAGTTTCGGAGGAAACCACAACAGGAGTTCACAGATTATACCAGATGCATGAGAATTCCAAGCTATTGTTCCCTGCCATAAATGTTAATGATTCAGTTACAAAATCGAAATTTGACAATCTTTACGGTTGTCGTGAATCCCTTGCCGACGGTATTAAGCGGGCCACGGATGTTATGATAGCAGGAAAAGTGGTGGTAGTTCTCGGTTACGGTGATGTTGGTAAAGGATGTGCTCATTCTATGAGATCTTACGGAGCTCGTGTACTTGTTACTGAAATAGATCCAATTTGTGCTTTGCAGGCATCTATGGAAGGTTTTGAGGTAATCACTGTTGAGGATGCATTAGAGGAAGGTAATATTTTCGTTACAGCTACCGGCAACAGGGATGTACTTACCCTGGAGCATATGAAGAAAATGAAAGACCAGGCCATTGTTTGCAACATAGGTCATTTTGATAATGAAATTCAGGTAGATGCTTTAAACGAATATAGTGGAGCTGAGAAGATCAATATCAAACCTCAGGTAGATAAGTATCTTTTTGATGAGGGGCATTCCATCTTTCTCCTGGCAGAAGGTCGGCTGGTAAACCTTGGTTGTGCAACAGGTCATCCCTCCTTTGTGATGAGTAATTCATTTACCAATCAGACTCTCGCACAGATTGAGCTCTGGAAAAATGACTATGAAACTGATGTCTATCGTTTGCCCAAGAAACTTGACGAGGAGGTTGCCAGGTTGCATCTTCAGCAGCTCGGTGTGAAGCTCACCAAATTAACAAAAGAGCAGGCGGATTATATTGGTGTAAAGGTCGACGGACCTTATAAATCTGAGCATTACCGATACTAAGGTTCAATTATAGATATATAGAAAACCTCCGTTAACAGTGGCCTGGTATCTCACAAGCGGATACTTGCTGGGACCCCGGGTTACAAAGGCATCTCCGCTTTCATCAAGAAAGTATTGAGAACCACAGCAGGGGCAGGTTACATGAAGATTGCTGGTTGTGTCATCAGTTACGGTACAGGAGTAATCCGGTTCATACGTGCAGGTGCGATCATAAACAAAGAAGTTATCGCTAAAGTTTCTCCTTATTATGAGTCCGTTAACACCGTAATTTTCATACATGTAAGCGTATTCTCCTGCTCCGATGGTGCTATATAGGCGTACCATTTCAATTTGAAGATTTATGGGGACATATGGGAAGTCATATCTGTTCTTTTCACAGGAAGACGAGGAAAGAAACAGAAACAGGAACAGGAAGATTATTTTATATAAAATTGACTTTATCATTCTAATTTGAAAACTTAAAGTTAAAATTTTGTATATTTATACTTTAAGAGTTTACGGTAAAAAGATATATTTTTGTCAACACAGCATTTGTTAACGAAGATGCTTTTTTTGATTGCACTCTTTCATAAATAACGAATAATTATGGATTTTGATATTGGAACCCTGGTTTATATTCTCTTAACTCTGATATTTCTCATTGTCGGTGCACTGGGAAAAAAGAAAAAAGTAAATCCTCAGACCTTTGAAAGTTATAATGAGGAGGAGCAGGGAGGAGAAGATGTTCTGAAAAACTTCGAAGAAAGATTTGAGAATCTATATGATGAGGACAGTTCGGAAGAATCTACCAGGCAGGAAAGGGAAGAGATGTACCGGCAAACAGAAGCCGGGAGTAAAGTGAAGCCTGAGTACTTGCTTGATAGTCCCAATGATAAGATCGATGACATTCCTGGGGATTATAATAAAGTCCACAGGGGAAAAAAGGAGGAAGATCTTTACAGGATAGAAGATCATATTGAGGAGATCTCCCGAAAATCCAGGCTCAAAATGGATTCATTTGATAAGAAGAAGCCAACTTTTGTGCAGAAAGCTCTCAGGGACTTTGATTCCCGTAAAGCTTATTTATATTCAGAGATATTTAAGCCTAAGTATTTCTGATTTAGATATTTCCATTAATGATTTTTTAAAAATAGTTACATAATTTTTTCATAAAAGGAAAAAAAATCTATAATTTTGAAGTTTGAAAGAGTCCGGGATAGCCCGGATTCTTTTTTCTTTTTAACTATTCAAAGCTTAAATAAAATGGCAAGTGTATTTTATATTACAGAGGAGGGACTAAATTCCTTAAAAAAGGAAGTGGATCAGCTTAGAAATGTTGAGCGACCGCTGATATCCAAACAGATTGCTGAAGCAAGAGACAAAGGTGATTTGTCTGAAAATGCTGAGTACGATGCTGCTAAAGAAGCTCAGGGTATGCTGGAGTTAAGAATTTCACAACTTGAGCAGAAGATTGCAAATGCAAGGATTATCGATGAATCTAAAATCGATACGGAAAGTGTTCAGGTCTTGAACAAGGTGAAAATCAAAAATAAAGCAAACAATGCCATCCTTGAATACACTCTGGTACCGGAATCAGAAGCCAATCTTAAAATGAAAAAGATTGCGATAAACACTCCAATTGGAAAGGGATTGATGGGTAAAAAAGTGGGTGAATCTGCGTTGATCAATGTGCCTTCCGGTAAAGTGGAATTTGAAATACTCGAAATATCCCGATAAAAACCCGGCATTATGGCATCAATTTTTTCAAAAATCGTAAATGGAGAAATCCCCTCTTACAAAATTGCAGAGGATGAAAACTACTACTCTTTCCTGGATATCAATCCACTAGCAAAGGGACATACCCTTGTTGTTCCCAAAAAAGAAATCGATTATATCTTCGATATAGAAGATGACCTCCTTGGAGGCATGATGGTTTTTTCCAAGAAAGTTGCCCGTGCTATAGACAGCGTAATGGACTGTAAGCGTGTGGGCATTGCTGTCCTGGGTTTGGAAGTTCCCCATGCCCACATTCATTTAATACCTATCAACGGACTCCATGACATTGATTTCAGTAAGCCAAAACTTCAACTTTCGGAAGAGGATTTTAAGGAAATCGCTGAAATGATACGTCAACAACTTTAATAAACAGCAATTATTTTCTCATATTCAAGGAAGGCATTCAATACATTCATCATGGAATTCAAGTAAGCCTGATATTGGACCATCATTTCAATCTCAGAACGTAACACGTTTTCAAAATCAGTAAGGCCGTTCTCGAAATTATTAATCCTATCGGTGAAACTATTATAACTGAATCTGTAATCATTTTTCTTCTTTACCACCTGTTTTTCTTTATTCTGGCTACTGTTTCCATTAAGTTATTTTTTGCGAAGATGAATAATGGAAATAGTGTGCCAATGTTTGTCAAAAAATCGCGATGCTATTGTAGAGGGCAGTATAACAGTTAATTAAGGAAATAAAAATCCTCATGAAGTAATAATAAGGTGGGGAAGAATTCTACAATCTATAAGTGAAATCATCATTTTACGCGATCGGGATTTTTCTTTAGGAAATCTTCCCAGCCCCGGTAATTTTTTTCAGTTTTAATGGCTTTATCCTGATAAAAGTGGCACATTGCTGCAGCAAGTCCATCTGTTGCATCAAGATCCCCCGGAATTTCCTTTATTTTCAACATACTTCTTAAAATTGACGCAACCTGTTCTTTTGAAGCTCCTCCCTTTCCTGTGATGGCCATTTTTATTTTCCTGGGAGCATATTCAAAAATCGGGATTTCTCTTGATAAAGCAGCGGATATTGCCACACCCTGGGCCCTGCCGAGTTTGAGCATACTTTGGACAT
>CAZGTU010000080.1:0-20223 GCA_964528675.1 uncultured Bacteroidaceae bacterium | reverse complement strand
AGAGAGACGGGCTTGCAGAGGCCTTTGATAAAGATGGCAACAGGGTAGAAAAAAAGTATTATGAAAAAGGAATTGAAAAAAGGGAAAATCTATAGCCTTGTTTTTCTGTTGGTTATTTTTTCATTAGTCTCCTGTGAAGAAGAAAAAACAGAAAAAACATACACCGGTCTTGAGGGCGTTTTCAGCTGTGAAGAAAATTCACCTTACACCGGCTACAGAAAATATATTACTGAAATAGATAAGGTTACCGGACAGGATAATGTCTTTATCATTTCCAACTTTCACAACCAGGGTCATGCCGAATTTATCTATGTCAATCTTCAACATGACTCTGTTCTCCTCATCGAAAACCAGGTTATCTCAAATCTTTTCATCAATGGAGAAGGGGTTGTAAACGATCGCTTCAATGAAATACAACTGATCTACAATGTGGATGACGGAAACCAGGAAATCGAATACTTCGCAATTTACAAGAGGTAATTCCACACTCACAAGAAATAGAAAAATTCTTTGGGGCTTCTTTCTTTACGATCTGCGATCCAACTGCACAACTGCATAACTGCACAACCGCACAACCGCACAACCACCCTACCCTTCCGCTAAATGCCTCTGATAAGCCTTCCACCCCGGACACCATTTCGTATGCCAGCGCCAGAGCCTCGCCATAAATGAATTTGGTTTTTGATCAGCTTTTTTGCGTAAAGCGCAATTATCACAATTGAATTCTTTTTCAGCCATTTTTATATGCTTTAAAGTTATAAAATGATCAAAATTACACCGGGGTAAAACAAAAACCAATCATTTTATAAAAAAGATCATTAATACTTTCGACATTGAACATCCTTCCATTCATCCTGTTATGTTAAATATTTATCAAAACCATTCATTTTATAGGAAATGAAACCGTAAAATTTCATAATTTTGAATGAAACTAAATAACCATACATCATGAAAAAGATAAAATTTACAATTATTCTTGTTTTTATCGCCTCTTTAGCATTTAATTCAAATGCTCAGCCAGTAGGAAAATTTCTTGAAAAAAAAATGAAACAGGCAACAAATCGTGCAGCGAAAAAGGCTGACGAAGAAGTTACCGGGGAAATGAATAAACAGGTTGATAAAAGCGTTGAAAAGGTTTTTGATAATATTTTTGAAAATGAAGAAGAAACCAATACCTCTGAAGGCGGTGCACGTTCAACCGAAGATGAAAAAACAGGAGGCGACCCTTCTGATGCTATGGCCGCAGCAATGATGAAAAAAATGGGAATCAGCATGACGCCTGCCAATGTGCAGGAAAATTACGATTACCAGGGAAATATACTCATGACAGTTCAAAGCTGGGATGAGAATGGTGAATCTGAAGATGAGATAAACTACACCACTCATTACTCTGATAACTATTCAGGATTCGCTATGGAATTCTATCAGGATAATGCAAGTTCAACAATGATCTTTGATACAAAAAACGGAGCAATGCTTATCCTCACCGATGACGGCAATGAAAAAACCGGGATTGTGACTACTTATGCAGTTGACTCCGTTGGAGAGGATTATTATGAAGATATGGAAGATGAAGAGGAAATAGAAGATTACAGTATCTATAATGAAAACCTTAAAAAAACCGGTAGAACAAAAAAGATTGCCGGTTATAAATGTGATGAATACCGTTACGAAGATGAAGAAGACGAAGGAACTGTCTGGATGACCGAGGATATTTCACCTGAACTCTGGACCAGGATGCTCACCTCCAATATATTTTCTGCAGCCACCGCCGGATATTACGGTGGATTTGTAATGGAAATGGATCAGACGGAAAAATCCACAGGAGAAAGAACTTATATGCTCGTCAAAGAAGTAAATGAAGACAAACCCAGCTCGATCTCCACCACAGGATATCAGTTAATGTCGTTTAATGTTGATGTACCGGAGGAAGAGGAAGAGGAGGAGGAGTAAACAGTAATCGGTGATCGGTGATCGGTAATCGGTGATTGGTAAACGGTGATTGGTAAACGGTGATCGGTAATCGGTGATCGGTAATCGGTGATTGGTAAACGGTGATTGGTAAACGGTGATCGGTAAACGGTGATCGGTGATCGGTGGGGCTTGAATGTAGTTTGACTGACTTTTGAAGTGAGAGGTTTGGTTGGAGAATATTTTTAGTAATCGGTAATCGGTAAAACAGACCATGGACCGTAGATAGATCATAGACTATAGACCATAGACTATAGACCATAGACCATAGACCATACCTGCCCGCCGACGCGAAGGCCAGTGCAATGGCAGGCGGGGACCATAGACCATAGTAAGAATAGCCTTCGAACCTGGAAGATTTTTAATCAAGAAGCAAAACATCATTACAGCGACGCGAAGCCCTCACCATTCTCACGACTCTCACTTTTCTTCCTAAATATTCCACAACACATTTGATAAATATCATTTCCCCATTTCCCTGAAATTCATTTTCTTTGCATTTCCAAATAAAGAAAATGATTTATGAACAATTCAAAGAAGCTTTTCGGGGAATTTCCTCCCGTATCAAAGCAGGAATGGGAAGATAAAATTCAACAGGATCTTAAAGGCGCTCCCTACAGGAAACTGATCACAAAAACCAAGGAAGGAATAGACATTAAGCCTTACTACCATTCAGAAGACATAAAAGATCTTCAGTACCTGGACAGTCTTCCAAACAATTTTCCCTATACCCGTTCAAACAGGATACAGCTAAATGACTGGGAAATTAGAGAAGATATTGAAGTTGAAGATATTGGCGAAGCTAATAAGAAAGCACTGAATGCATTAAACCGCGGAGCAACAGCACTTGCTTTTATCCTTGATGATGAAAGAGAGTTCAATCGTTCTGATTTTGACACTCTGCTTGAGGGTATTTATTTCGAATGCATCTATATCCATTTCATTACCGGCAGGTATTCAGCATCCATTGTTGATTACATAGTTAATGCGATTAATGAGAAAGACATTGCCGGCGACAGGATCATGGGCTCAGTCAGTATAGATCCATTAGGATTTTTGAATCAAAATGGTTTTTTACCCAACCGGCTGGAAGATGAAATTAAAAACATTGGTGAACTCATCCGTAAAAGTGCTGCAGAACTGCCCTTCCTGAAACTTCTTACAATAAACGGGGAATTTCTTCATAATGCCGGGGGATCTATTGTGCAGGAACTTGGAGTTTCACTTGCGCAAGTAGCAGAATATGTTGACAGGTTAACTGAGGAGGGACTTAGCATTGATCAGATCGCCCCGACTTTCCAATTCAATTTTGCCACCGGTTCATCCTACTTTATGGAGATAGCCAAAAACCGCGCAGCAAGAATGCTTTTTGCTCATCTTATTCGCTCCTGGGAACCCGAAAAAGAGAGGTCTTTACGTACTTATATTCACAGTAAAACCTCAGAATGGAATCAGACCATTTACGATCCGTATGTAAATATGCTGAGAGGAACCACCGAAAGTATGTCATCTGTTCTTGGAGGAGCAAATTCCCTCACTGTCACACCTTTTGACAAACCATTCAGGAAAACCACGAAATTTTCAGAGAGGATAGCAAGAAATACCCAGATCATTCTAAAAGAAGAAGCTCATTTGAATAAAGTGGTCGACCCCGGTGGTGGTTCTTATTACATTGAAAGCCTGACTGATGCTGTTGCAGAAGAATCCTGGAAAATGTTCCTGTCCATTGAAGAACAGGGAGGTTATACTGAAGCTTTAAGGAAAGGATTCATACAGAAAATGGTCAAAGAAACAGCTCGCACCAGGGATATGAATATTGCCACAGGTAAGGAAGTCCTTCTGGGCACCAACCAGTATCCCAATTCAACAGAAACCATTCATGAAGATTTCAAACCTCAAATAGCTTTTGACACCAATACAGAACTCAAAGAAACAGAGTTTGAGAAATTTGAGAAATACCGCGGTGCAATGGCTTTTGAAGATCTACGACTCAAAGTTGAGCGTTCGGGAAAAGTTCCTCTTGTCTTTTTGCTTACCTATGGAAATCCGACATGGAGAAAAGCAAGAGCCGGGTTTGCAGCAGGATTTTTTGCCTGTGGAGGTTACAATATTGTGGAGAACCCCGGGTTCAAAAGTGTTGAAGAAGGTATGAAAGCTGCAAAGGAGGCAGAAGCTGACATTATCGTCCTCTGCAGCAGTGATGAAGAATATCCGGAAATGGCCAGGAAGGCTATTAAAATGCAAGATAGGTCAATCCTCGTCCTTGCCGGTTATCCAAAAGATCAGATCGAAGAAATTAAATCACAGGGCATTGAATATTTCATACACCTTAAATCGAATGTCCTGGAAGAATTGAAAGCATTTAATTCCAAATTGGGGATCAAGTAAAAAAGAAATCATGAAACCAGATTTTAAAAAAATAAATTTCAAATCAGGAACACCTGAGAAAATAGATATTAAACAATGGGAAAGAGATAACCTGATCGAGAAAGATTGGGAAACCCCTGAGCACATACTTGTTAAGCCTGTTTATACCCGGGAAGACCTTCTCAATCTTGAACACCTTGAATATGCCGCAGGTCTGCCTCCTTTTCTGAGAGGCCCCTATTCAACCATGTATGTCATGCGGCCATGGACTATCAGGCAATATGCAGGATTCTCAACAGCAGAAGAATCAAATGCTTTCTACCGCCGAAATCTCGCAGCCGGTCAGAAAGGACTTTCAGTGGCTTTCGATCTGGCTACTCACAGAGGCTATGACTCCGATCATGAGCGTGTAGTTGGTGATGTTGGAAAGGCAGGCGTCGCCATCGATTCCATTCTTGATATGAAAATCCTCTTTGACGAGATCCCCTTGAACAAGATGTCGGTATCTATGACCATGAATGGTGCGGTTCTGCCTGTCATGGCATTCTATATTGTTACTGCCCTGGAGCAGGGAGCAAAGCTTGAAGAGCTCACAGGAACCATTCAGAACGATATCCTTAAGGAATTCATGGTAAGGAATACTTATATATACCCTCCGGAGACATCCATGAAGATCATTGCGGATATATTTGAATACACTTCCAAAAATATGCCCCGCTTCAACAGCATCAGTATTTCCGGTTATCATATGCAGGAAGCAGGTGCTACTGCTGATATTGAACTGGCTTACACCCTTGCTGACGGACTGGAATATATCCGTACCGGAATAGAAGCAGGCATTGATATTGACGCCTTTGCTCCGCGCCTGTCGTTTTTCTGGGCCATTGGCATGAATCACTTTATGGAAATTGCCAAAATGCGAGCTGCCAGAATGCTATGGGCGAAAATTGTTAAAAAATTCAATCCCAAAAATCCTAAATCAATGGCTCTCAGGACGCATTCACAGACCTCGGGATGGAGTCTTACCGAACAGGATCCTTTTAACAATGTAGCCCGGACCTGCGTGGAGGCTATGGCAGCGACACTGGGTCATACCCAGTCTCTTCATACTAATGCCCTGGATGAAGCTATTGCACTTCCTACAGACTTTTCTGCCCGTATTGCAAGAAATACACAGATCTATCTGCAGGAAGAAACAGGAATTACCAAATCGGTTGATCCATGGGCCGGTTCCTATTATGTTGAATCACTCACAAAAGAAATCGCAGAAAAAGCCTGGGCACTTATTGAGGAAGTTGAAGAACTTGGAGGAATGGCCAAAGCAATTGAAACCGGCCTGCCAAAAATGAGAATTGAAGAAGCAGCAGCAAGGAAACAGGCAAGGATTGATTCTCGCAAAGATACCATTGTGGGCATTAATAAATTCAAGCTTGAAAAAGAAGATCCTATTGATATTCTCGAAGTTGACAATCCTGCAGTGCGGGAGGCCCAGATCAAAAGAATTAAAAAGCTTAAAGCCGAAAGAAATCAGCAAGATGTAGATCAGGCACTTGATGCACTTACAAAAGCAGTTGAAACAGGAAAGAGTAATCTGCTGGAACTTTCTGTTGAAGCAGCAAAGAAAAGGGCTACACTTGGAGAGATATCCTATGCAATTGAAAAAGTAAGTGGTAGATATAAAGCTGTGATACGCTCTATTTCAGGAATTTACTCCTCGGAATCTGCCCATGATGCCAATTTTAAAAGAGCCAGGGAACTCTCCGAAGAGTTTGCTGCCCTCGAAGGCAGACAACCAAGGATCATGATCGCAAAAATGGGGCAGGATGGTCATGACCGCGGAGCAAAAGTTGTTTCCACAGGTTATGCTGATATTGGTTTCGACGTGGATATCGGTCCTCTTTTCCAGACCCCTGAAGAGGCTGCCCGACAAGCTGTAGAAAATGATGTGCATGTCCTGGGTGTCTCCAGTCTGGCAGCAGGACACAAGACCCTCATCCCAGAGGTAATCAAAGAACTCAAAAAACTCGGGCGTGAAGATATCATGGTCATTGCTGGTGGAGTTATACCCACCCAGGATTACGACTTTTTATACAATGCAGGAGTTGTTGCTATCTTTGGTCCGGGAACATCCATATCGGTGGCTGCAAAAAAGATTCTTGAAATTCTGATAGACAGCATAAAAGAATAGTATATTTCTTTTTATATTAGCTGAACATTAAGAATTTCTTAATCTTCACTTATGAGCAATGAAAATTCTACGCAGGGCTTTGGCCTTGCAATCATTAGCCTGCTATTACTGGCAGTAGCATTTGTGGTCAGCTTCTATTTGAATAACTCCATACTGGGTACCATCATTGCGATAATATCTGCCATACTTGCATTTGCTGCATTTTTTGAAGCCCGACGGGCAAGCGGTCCAAAAAAGATGGCTCTTAGTATTCTGGTCATCACCATTCTCGGAGCTATTTTTAGCCTGGCATGGACTATTTCTGACGCACAAAAAACCGACACTGAAACCATGATCGTCACACCCCCGGATGTCCCTGGCGAACCCGATGAGGTAGATGCCGAGGATAGATTGAAAGAGCTGGAGGAAAAGATTGAGGAATTGGAAGATACGGGGAAGAGAGTTGAACGGTGAACGGTGAACGGTGAGCAGTGAAAGGTGAACGGTTAACAGTGAGCAGGACCACGGACCATAGAAGCTATGTTTAAAAGTAATGTAGATTAGGGAAATTTAACATTGAAGAATTTCTGGGAGAATTAAGGAGAGACCTCTGCTGGATTTCGCAAGAAATGAAGCGCATTCGAATAGCAAGTACCAACATAAAAAAATTTTGTTTATGAAGATCCACTTTATTGCTATAGGTGGTGCGGTTATGCACAATCTTGCTATTGCATTATTCAAGAAAGGCTATGAAATAACGGGTTCTGATGATGAGATTTTCGATCCTTCCAGGAGCAGGCTCCAAAGTTACGGACTGCTGCCAACCGAATGGGGCTGGCATCCGGAAAAAATAAGCAAAGAGACCGATGCTGTGATCCTGGGAATGCATGCCAGAAAGGATAATCCCGAATTAAAAAGGGCACAGGAACTGGATTTAAAAATTTATTCCTTCCCAGAATACCTTTATGAACAAACAAAAAACAAGAAACGGGTTGTGATAGCCGGTAGTCATGGAAAAACCACCATAACCTCAATGGTAATGCATGTGCTCAGGGATCAGGGAATATCATTCGATTATATGGTGGGATCTCAGCTTGAGGGTTTTGAGACTATGGTAGGACTTCATGAAGACTCTGAAATCGCTATATTCGAAGGAGATGAATACCTGAGCTCTCCTATTGACCCCCGGCCTAAATTTACACATTACAAGCCGGATATTACCCTCATTTCCGGTATCGCCTGGGATCATATGAATGTGTTCCCCGATTATGAATTGTATAAGCAACAATTTGCTGAACTTGTGGAAATGACCGATCCCGGTGGAACAATTTTTTATTATGAAGGAGATAATGAGCTGTTCGAGATCATAAGACAGGCCAATTTTCGTGCAAAAGCTCTCCCCTACTATGCAATTCCATACAGGATAAGCCCTTCGGGAACAGAAATAATTCATAAAGGTACAACACTTAGAACCCGGCTTATCGGAAAGTATAATATGGAAAATCTTTCAGGAGCCCTCAAAATTTGCCAGGCCCTGAGTATTGATTCCTCAGCATTTATGCAGAGCATGGAAAGCTTTCACGGGGCAGCAAAACGACAGGAACTGCTCTATGAGGATAAAAATAAAATGCTGTTCATAGATTTCGCGCATGCACCCTCGAAAGTCAATGCCACAGTTGCTGGATTCAAAGAAAATTATCCCGAAAAAAAATTAATTGTTTTCCTGGAACTTCACACCTTCAGCAGTCTGAATAAAGAATTCATACCTCAATATAAAGGAAGCCTCGAGCCCGCCGATGAAGCTACAGTTTTCTTTAATCCTGAAGTGGTAAAACACAAAAAACTTCCCGAAATTGATCCTGATTTTATCTATAACAGCTTTGAAAAAGAGAACCTGAAAGTCATAACCGATCCGAAAATCCTGAAAAATGATATCACTGAAAAGCTGAAGGAAGAGAATACGGTGATATTGATTATGTCATCAGGAAATCTTGGGGGAGTGGATATTTCTTCGTTATTGTAGTTTGTTTTGATTGTGGAGGGAGGCAACACCATTTTAGTTATGCAGTTGTGCAGTTGTGCAGTTTTACTTCATTGTAGGTTTGTTAATATGAAAATGCTTTTTCTTTGAATGGAGAGAATGAGGTTTGCAGCTTTGCTGCTCGTCAACATGCCGGCCATTTATTGCTGTAAGCGTACTGCACAACTCTCTGCTTATCTTATTAGATAATAAAACACCAAAAACAAATTAAACCCATTCAACGCAAACTGCATAACTGCACAACTGCACAACTGCATAACTCTTAGACTATCTTCTTAAAGAATAAAACATCAAAAATAAATCAACCCCTTTCAATATCCATTAATTGATCTCCGCCAACCCATTCTTAAACGCATATATAATCAAATTCACCGTATTGTTGGTATCGGTTTTCTGGAAGAGGCTGCTTTTGTGCTTTTCAACGGTTTTTGAGCTAACGTGAATGAGGTCGGCTATTTGTTCGTTGTTGTAGCCCTGACAGATCAGGTCGAGAACTTCTCTTTCCCTTCGTGTAAAGGAAGGTAATGAAGATTTTCTTTCAGCTTCAGTGCGGATACGCTTGAGATTTTTAGCCACGGTTTTTACAATTTCATCAGAAAAATAATTACCCCCCGATTGCACCCTCAGCAATGCTGCCTCAAATTCATCGGGAGTACTTCTTTTAAGCATATATCCTTCCACTCCCATGATCATCATTTGTTCAACATAATTTTCATCATGAAAAGTGGTAAGTACTATTACCTTGAGATCAGGATACCTTTCCAGTGCCTCCCTGGTGGCCTCAATGCCACTCATTACAGGCATGTTAATGTCCATCAGGACAATATCAGGGGTCAGTCTAGCGAGGATATCAAGAAATTCCTGCCCATTGGAGGCTTCATGGATCTCTCCAACAAAAGAAAAGTGAGACAATAACAGTTTCAGACCATCCCTGAAGATCTTATGGTCATCAACAATAAGTAAATCAATTTTATCTTCCATAACTGTTATTGTTTCTCTAGCCCAAATTTAATATAATTTCTATTTCAACGCCTTTACCGGGTTCACTATCAATTCTGAAATTTCCTTCCATCGATTCCACTCTTCTGATCAAATTATAAAGCCCTCCCTGTTCGTTCTCGGGTGAAAGGGAATCCATCGAAAAGCCAACACCATCATCTTTGTAATGTAAGTGAAATTCTTTTTTAAAATTAAAAAAACTAAAAACAGCATTTTTAGCCTCCGAATGTTTCAGGGCATTGTTTATTAATTCATTACAAATCCTGAACAACAAAAGTTCGGTACTTTCCTGGAATTTCAGATTCAGATGTTCATCATCAATGGAAAATTGTGTTTTTCCCAACTGATTAATTTCATCAATGATCTTCCGTAAACTTTTAACCAGGCCGTATCTTGAGAGACGTGAAGGATTGAGATTATTAATGGCATCTTCAATACTCTTTATAGCATTGTTTGAAAGTGAGTTCAAATACTTTAACTGGTCACTGAGCCGGGGTTTATCTTTGTATTCTTTTTCGAGGACCTGTATATGAATGATCAATCCGGATAAAATGGCTCCCAGACCGTCATGCAAATCGGCAGCAATTCTTTCTCTTTCACGTTTTTCAACATCCATGGTTTTTTTCACAATATTTCTATCAGCCATTATTAACCGATTGATCAATCGATTTATTAAAAAGCCTGCCAGAAAAATAAAAATCAGGTTAAGTATAACTATAGCCAGAATTTCCCTCTTATACCTTGAGTTATCCATAAGTAACAACCTTGGCAAATTGGATTCATATTTTTTATAGCTCAGGGTAAATTCGTTGAAAAACTCAAGCAGAACAGCATCAATTTCAGGTATGCTATCCGACTGCCTTATAAGAATTCGCTCTTCAATTTTATCCAGCCTGGAAAGTATGGTATGGTATTGCGAATTGAAATCAAACACATCTTCATGTGAGGCATATCTCTCATAGTTTGTATAAATAAGGGAATGTAATTCAGTAAGTAATAATCTTAATGAATCAAGCCGGTCTTCAAGCTCATGGGCCGAACTCATTTCCTTTTTAATTAGAATCTGATCCATGTTGATCCTGGTCTTAAGAATCTCGCTTTCAACATCTCCCGCAAGACCAACGAATAGAATATGTTGTGAATCACGCTTAATACTGCTTCTGAAAATAAGGGCAATACCTGTGGTGATCAGCACACTAAAAGTAATAAGGCTGATAACTACCGTTCGTTTTAAAAGGATATTTCTTTTCAGGCCCATTAGTGATTAAAAACCGGGGTCAATGATAACAACATTGAAATAAGGGGCCTAAGGTACAAAATTTGATAAATATTGGAAATAGGTAGACGAGGGCCTTCAAAAAAAACCCGGGTGACAAAAACCACCCGGATTCATCTCTAAACTATCTACTAATACTAACTAAAAAACTATTCGGAAGTTACCTGATCAGACTTACAGATTTGTACTGATCAAGAAGGTTGCAGCAAAGGCGATAATAGCATATAGCTCAGGGAATACTGCAAGAACCATAGTATTACCAAATACATCATGGCCTGAACCGATCGCTGCTATACCATTAGATGTTACACCTCCCTGCTTACGGGCAGAAAACAGACCTACAAAACCGAGTGCTGCACCTCCTGCAAAGATAGCACCTCCCTGTGCCATTGTCATACCGGCATTGATCACTCCCTGGGTGTGAATCACGAAGAACCCGGCAAAACCGTACAAACCCTGAGTACCAGGCAATGCACTGAGCAACATATATTTACCGAATTCGTCCGGATTTTTTTTGAGAGCACCTATAGCTGCATTACCACCCATAGATACACCAATGGCACTACCAATACCTGCCATTAAGAGCATGAGCGCGAGTCCTGTATATGCCAGTATAATCGCAAGATTTCCTGCATTTGAAGCAATTGTTGTTTCCATAATTATTTTCCTTTCTACTCTTTGTTTTAATTATTAATGTTAAATGGTTTATATTTTTTTCCTCCGCCTTCAAAGCCGGCGTTTTTATAAAATTCTACAAAAGTTAACCTCATAGGATGGATAAATCCACCCAGGCTTGCAAGGAACAGGTTGATTGAATGACCTGCCAGCAACAATACCAGGAATAAGAGCCATCCTAAATAAGGGATGTTTAACAATTGAAGTGAAATATCATTGAATACGAATCCGAGAATTGCTGATGAAATACCCAGAGCAAACAAACGGATATAGGAAAGAAGATCGCCGAAAATCCCGGTTACCGTATTATAAGATTCCCATATTCCGCTTCCAAAACGGGCGAAAATATTGATATCGGGATTATTCAGGAAAAATATAAATATTCCCGCAACTCCTAACATTCCGTAAAATAGATAATTCAGAACTTTTCCTTCAAAGCTGCCGACTGCATAAAGTAGCAGACTAATGATCAGGATCAGCCATCCCAATGGTGCCAGTGCATAGCGAAACCCTTGACGGCGTGATATATTGAGTATTTTTATAAAAATACCAAATACAATCTGCACACCTCCCAAAATCAATGATAAGTAAAACATATTCAAAGGATCCTGCATAAGGTGTCTGAATTTTCCCACTATGGGAATACCGGGTAATGCACTCTTAAGTACCTCCTGCCTGTATTCATCCAAAGCTTCAGCACCGATTTCACCCTCTACCGCAGTGAGAAAATCTGCACGACCTTCATAATATTCACCTTCAATACTTTCCAGCTCAGTAGCCACAGATGCCGGGACCTGCGACTCTTGCAATTGCTCGATACTGTTAGCGGTAAATGTGTAACCACTGTCAATCAGATTCATTCCGAAAAATGTACCGGAAAGCAAACCGAATAGAATCGTAGCTGCGCCAAGATACTGGGTGAGGCTCAAAATGGGCTTAAATTCTTTGTTTACCTTTAATTTCAGAATGCCGGCGAACAGGATAAAGAATACTCCGTAACCTGCATCACCCAGGCAAAAACCGAAGAAAAGCATAAAAAATGGCGCAAAAAAAGGTGTCAGATCCATTTCTTTGTATGAAGGAAGATCAAAAAGCTTACTGATAGGCTCAAAAAGTTTTGCAAATTTTGAATTCTTAAGCTCAACAGGAGGCTCCTCATCCTTATCAGGTACCGTGGCAATGCTTACCACATCCTCCTTCTCCACCAGCTCAGCCACTTCTTCCTCTTTATCTTCAGGCACCCATCCTTCAAGAATCATCAGGGTATCATCCGACTCTTTCCTTGTATCCTGGTAAACCTGTAACAATGAAACTTCGCTTTCCAGGCGTTTTTTATCTTCGTTGATCAGGGGTGGCAGGTTATTTGCAAAAATTGCAAGTTTTTCACGATCTTCCTCAAGCTCTTTTTCTGTTTGTTCCTTATCTTTATAAAGTTCACTGAGGGATCGCTCAACCGGCTTTTCAAGCTCGGCATCTATCTCTGTACTTTCACCTTCCCTTTCGAGCACGATAAAATAAACCTGACCGCCTTCTTCATTAATAACAAAGAGATTATCCATCTCCTCCCATGAAGGGTCAAACTGTCTCACCGGGGTTTTGTACATCCGGGGCCGATATCCGGCCTCGATAAATTTTTGAAGGTCGCTCTGATCATAATCGCCCCATGGGGTTACACGCTCAATCTCCTTTGTCAGCTCTTCCAGCTTAGTCTCTTTCTCTGAAATCTGACCTCTAAGCACTTCTACTTTCTGAAGCATTTCTTCCAGATCAGCGCCCTTATCCAGCGCCAACCTTCCCTCCACATCTACCTTCTCATTTTTCTTAAGAAACTTCAGAATATTCTCAACACGTTCGAGCGTTTTTTCTTTTTCTGCCAGCGATTCCTGCTTTTCTTTTTCGGTATTTTCAATCACATGCAAAACCCCCAGTTTGCCGAGTTTCTTCAGGAAATCCTGATAATCCCGGTGAAACACAAGAAATGCATATTTTTTCATTGCTGTGATCATAATGTTTTCTCCGCTGATTTTTGTTGTCTTGTTTTTACTATCTTCTGAGCCGCCTTGGTGAGGTTCTCCTCATCCTCAAGGAAGCGCTTGATCTTCATGATGGCTTCCTGGTAAGCAGGAATCTGCACCTTTTCATAAAGATTCACCTTCTGGGTGGTCTTTTTTCGTGCATATTCCAGCATTTCCATTTTCCTTACTGATAACTCCTTTGCAATTACCAGGCGCATCAGTTCTTTCATGAAATCAAGCCCCTGGGGTAACCATTTCGGGTTCAGGAAAACATCAAAATCCTTTACACTGAAAATTACATCTTCCAGTTCAGGGGTTTTAACACCGGCAATTTTCTTGAATGCGATCTTTACATCCTCAACCTTCAACAGGGAAGAATCAAACTCATTCCACATTTTAATATCCTTTTCCTGAAGTTGAATGAGATCTTCCAGTTCCTTTGTAAGTGCCAGGGTGTTTTTCTTTGCTTTTTTCACCTCCATCCTGAGGGCCGACTCCTTATTTTTAAGGGTCGGAAGGGCCCTCATCCTGATTTGGAGCTGCTTATTCAGCGACTGAAGGGATGTTTTATTATATTGAAACTTAAGTTCCATACATTGAGATTATTTATTTTCTTCCACTTTTTCCTCGATCATGCTTTTCTCTTTATCGTTTGGCCAGTATTTCTTAACCAGGTCCTCCTTAATTCCCACCTCATTATGGGAGAAGTGTGAAGCAAGCAGATCCCATCCTTTGTCGAGCATATCATCTATTGTGAGGTTAACATCCACTGCAAGCAGTTCGCGGGTATATTCCTCGGAAAACTTCAATGCCCTTTCATCATAACCTGTGAGGTCAAAACCGTTCTCCTGTTTAGTCCTGGCATTTGCAGCATCAGCATACAAACGGATGGCGGTGTTCATCACCTGCGGATGGTCTTCGCGGGTTTGCTTACCAATCACAAGCTGCTTCAACCTTGAGAGAGAACGGAAGGGATCTACCACAACCTTACCAACATCAGTATCCCGACGCAGGAATAGCTGTCCCTCGGTAATATATCCGGTGTTATCCGGAATAGCATGAGTAATATCACCTCCTGAAAGCGTAGTTACCGCCACAATTGTAATGGAACCTCCATCGGGGAACTGAACGGCCTTTTCATAGATCTTGGCAAGGTCACTGTACAATGAACCGGGCATACTGTCCTTGGAAGGGATCTGGTCCATACGGTTCGACACAATAGACAGTGCATCCGCGTAAAGTGTCATGTCGGTAAGCAGTACCAGTACCTTCTGATTGTGCTCATATGCATAATGCTCTGCTGCAGTTAGTGCCATATCGGGAACCATAAGACGCTCAACAGGGGGGTCTTCAGTGGTATTCACAAAAGCGATGATCCTTTCCAGTGAACCTGCATTCTCAAATGTATTTTTGAAGAAAAGATAATCGTCATTGGAAAGTCCCATGCCTCCCAGGATGATCTTGTCAGCCTCGGCCCTGAGTGCCAGCAATGCCATAATCTGGTTAAAAGGCTGGTCGGGATCGGCAAAGAACGGGATCTTCTGTCCTGTTACCAGGGTATTGTTCAGGTCGATACCAGCAATGCCAGTAGCAATAAGCTGCGAAGGCTGCTCCCGCCTTACCGGATTAACTGAAGGTCCTCCAATCTCCGTTTCTTTGCCTGTAAGCTCTGGTCCGTCATCAATAGGGTCACCATATGCATTCAGGAAACGTCCTTCCATGTCGGGCCCAATCTTAAGCGATGGTGAACGCCCAAGGAATACGACCTCTGCATTGGTCGGGATACCTTCGGTTCCGGCAAATACCTGCAGGGTGATCTCATCGCCGAGGATCTTCACTACCTGGGCGAGTTTCCCATTCACCAGGGCCAGTTCATCAAAGCCAACATTATCTGCTTTCAAAGAACAGGTAGCCTTGGTTACTTTACTGATTTTAGTGTATATTTTTTGAAATGCCTTTTTTTTCATCTCTGTATTTTTTTAACGTATCAGTTTGTTTTATTTTGCCAGCTCGGCTTCCTTTTCAGCTTTTCTTTCATTTATAAGGGACTCAAGCTGCGCTTCATATTCTTTAAACTGATCGGATTCGTATTCTGAATAGTTCATTTGTTTCAACACATTGATAAGTTTACGGAAGTATAATGCCACTTCTTCAAATTTCTCAAATCTGAAATCGGTTTTTACCATCCCGATAACTTTCTCCAGCATATACTTCTGTCTTGCCATTGGAGTCATATGGTCAATATCGTCAAATGCATCCTGCTGCAGAATTACAAAGTCTATAAGTTCAGATTTCCAGAAGAGGATGTGATGGTCAACCGGTACTCCGTCGTCACCAAGTATATTGATTTGTTCCTGCGCTTCCTTACCCTTAATCAGAATATCCCGGGTAAAATCGACCATATCGAGCCAATTTTCGGAGATATTCTTCTTCATGGTTTCCCGAACCTCATCATATTCTATATATTTTGAATAGCTGTCTATCGGATCAATAGCCGGGTAGCGCTTACTGTCGGCACGCGCCTGCGAAAGTGCGTAGAAACATCTTGCTGCTTTCTTGGTAGCCTCGGTTACGGGCTCTTTCAGATTACCACCTGCAGGCGATACTGTTCCGATAAAGGTAATGGAACCTGTTGAACCGTTTTTCAACTCTACATAGCCTGCACGAGAATAAAAGTTTGAAATAATCGCAGGAAGGTCCATAGGGAAAGCATCCGGTCCGGGAAGTTCCTCCATACGGTTGGACATCTCCCTGAGAGCCTGCGCCCATCTTGAAGTAGAGTCAGCAAGCATAAGCACCTTCAGTCCCATATTCCTGTAATACTCCGCCAGCGTCATTGCTGTGTAAACTGAAGCTTCACGTGCAGCAACCGGCATATTCGAAGTATTCGCGATAATTGTGGTACGTTCAATAAGTTTGGCCCCTGTTCTAACGTCTTCCAGTTCAGGGAATTCCTTAAATATCTCAACAACCTCATTTGCACGTTCACCACAGGCAGCAACAACAACAATATCAGCTTCCGCCTGACGAGAAATTGCATGCTGGAGTACGGTCTTACCACAACCAAAAGGTCCGGGAATAAATCCTGTTCCTCCTTCAGTAATAGGATTCAGGGTATCTATTGCACGTACACCTGTTTCGAGTATTTTGAAAGGCCTTGGCTTATTGGCGAATGATTTAAGAGGTTTCTTAACAGGCCATCTCTGTACCATGGTTACTTCCTTCTTATCACCGTCGGAATTCTCCAGGACAGCTATTGTATCGTTTATCTTATATTTTCCTTCGTCAACCACAGAAGCAACTTTCCAGTTACCTTCAAGGGTGAAAGGGACCATGATCTTATGCATAATACGGTTTTCCTTTACCTCACCCAGCCAGTTGCTGGCTTCCACAGTATCACCTTCTTTGGCTATGGGTTTAAAATCCCATTCTTTTTCCGCATCAAGAGAGGCAGTATAATCACCGCGTTTAAGAAAAACACCTTTCATACTGTCAAGGTCGTTCTGAAGTCCGTCGTAATTACGGCTGAGGATGCCAGGACCCAGTGAAACCTCCAGAAGCCTTCCGGTAAATTCCACATCAGTCAGGGGCTTTAATCCCCTTGTACTTTCGAATACCTGTACATAGGCCAGGTTTCCTTCAATTTTAATTACCTCAGCCATCAGTTCAGCTTCGCTGTGTTTGATCATACAAATCTCATTCTGTGAAACCGGTCCTTCCGCTTCCACAATCACAAGATTTGCAATGATACCTTTAACTTTTCCTATTGTCATTTTTTATATATTTTTCCGGTTCTTTTACTTAATATATATGTTGTTCACCTTTCCATGAGTTAGCTTTCCACATTCTCGGCTGCGTATTCTTCCAGCCCTGTGATGATCTTTCTGAGCCTCTCTTCGCCGGTTCGGGTATCAAGCCCTGCCCAGCGCCTCAGGATGAATAATTTGTGCAAGTAACCCAGGATCCAGTTAATATTGAAATACTCGAAAAAGGTCATTTCATCAATCAGTTGCCATTTCAACTGATCAAACTTCATTTCCTTTTCTGCTATTGATTTAATCTCGGAAATGCTTAGAACCTCATCAAAGAGCTCAAATTCAGGATCCTTAGTGAGGCTCCTTGAAACCGACTGACGAAGATGGTCTGCCAGACTGTTGTTCCCCGTAATGAAGCGCTCCTGGTCCATTTTATACTTCCCCGATTCAATAAAGGCCCTGAGATTCTCGATATTATAATCAAGACGGGTAAATTCCTTCAGGAATGTTCCGCCATTTTCCATAATGTAATCGAAATATTTGTCTGCAAGTAAATGCCGGTATTCTACCCGGTTAAAATTTTCATCTCCTTCGCCTTTCTTCATTAACTCTGTCATATAAGGAGGGAAATTGGTTCCGGGAATTATGAAAGAAGAATCTTCCTTCATTTCCTTAAAATCGGCAACAGTGAATGCACCATGAAGATCAGACTGTATTTCACCTGTTTCCAGGAAATTTACGAGGTTTTCATTATCATCTTTCAGAAAAACAAGCTTAACCTGCTCATAGTCTTCATCGTGCAATGAATCTTTCAGCATCTGTTTGAAATCAGATATCCTAAAGATCTCTTTTTGCTCGTCGAAAGAAAGATCGGGTAAGCCTGATACCAGATAATGATATCTGTGTTGACTCATTACTTGTCTCCTCCAAATAAAAATTCTACTGTTTTGGGCTTAAAATGCTCTCTTATAAATTCTTCAAAAGCCTCATCGGTCATGCTAATCTTGAAATGACCATTTTCAGGCTGTATCTCAAATCCCCTGCTGATACCGGGATACTCCTTAACAACAAGACCATTATTCATAAGATCAGATGCTTTTTTGCGAAAATATTTTTCAGCACTTTCCAACTGATCTTTTGGAAGAAGTAACTGAAGGTTTACATCCTCGGCACCTTTCTTCCAGTTCTTCACTGCGGTTTCCATCAGTTTTTGTACAAACTCCTTATCGTCCATACTTGATTTAACCGGCTCTTTTATAACCTCAGCCTGGATAAGTTCAGTAATCTCCTTCTTAAAGGCGGCAAGTGCCTGCTGCTGAGACATGCGAACTTCGGATTTTGTCTTTTCGGAAAAGTCCTCTGCATCTTTTTTGGCATCTTTGTCTATTTTTTCCGCCTCCTTTTTCGCATCACTGATGATTTTTTCAGCTTCAGCCCTGGCTTCACGAAGAATCTTCTCGGCTTCCTCATTGGCTTTTTCAGTGCCTTCGCGATGAATTTTTTCAGTTAACTCTTTTATTTTACTATGCATTTCCATATCGGATTGTATTATATATTTATTATACTAATTGTTTATCTTGTATAATGGTTCAGTTTTTAATGGGACTTACTGAAATTACACGGTCATAAAATATTTTTTCACTGGAGTTGGAATAATCCCTCTCCAGCTCACTGAATACTTTAAAATGTACTGCCGATTCCTCCTCCATAGCGATCTTTTTCTGATCATCAGGAGTGATAATATCAAGCCTATAATCAAATTTATCCTTCAATTCTTCCACAAAGCACAAATAATTACCTGTTTTGGGGTCTTTATCTCCTGCAATCACAAGTATTCTTGAACTTTCTATCACTGATATACAATCGGTAATAAGAAATACCGGCCGTACACTTGCTTGCATAAGCGAACTGATAACATTCCAACAGGGTATTTTTGCTGAACTACCTTGATTCATAGAACCTATAACGATACAAAGATTGGGATTGTCAGAAAAATCCTGATCAATAATCTCGCTCAGTTCTCCTTCGCGCACAAGGGTCTGGACCTTCATGGGAGGAAGATCGAACTCACAAAGCAAACGGGCTTTGAATTCTCTTAATTCCCGCTCAGCAATCCTTTTCAATAATGGGGAAATCCCATTTTTCGTTTCTTTTCTCTGCTGTGGAGGTTGATATGTTTGTAAAAGTATCAAAGCGGAATCCCTGTCGAATAAATTCTTTACCGCAAATCTTCCTGCATGCATCCTTCCGTAATAACAATCGGCAATTACAAGAATATATTTTTTACTTCCACTCAAGTTTTGATTCATCCTTCAAAAAAATCATCATTGTTATTCGGATAACAAATATACCCCTAATAACAAAAATGGACATAAGGATGGTTCCGAAACACACTGGAGGAGATTACTACTTTTTTGGTGGGGAAATCCCTACTATTGGGTGTAGTATATTTACCGGAGGATTTTCCTAAGTTATGCAGTTGTGCAGTTATGCAGTTATGCAGTTATGCAGTTATGCGGTTGTGCGGTTCACTTTAATGAAGCAATCTTTCAAGGCTCCGAATTACCCCCCTAAATAAATCAATGTTCATTGAGGAAATCTCGTTCTTACTCTCACACTCACTCTGCTCCTGGGGGTGAGAAACCTCTCTCTTGTTAAGGAATTAATAGAGTAAAAGTGGGCAAATTGCTCCGAAGCACTGAAAAAAATGATTTAGCTCTCCAATTTCCAGTATGAATGTCCATAAATGAATTTCAATTTTAGCATGGTGCGATTAAAAAGTATTGTGTCGATTTCATTCATCTGAACCGGTCAAAAATCTTCCGGTATCACTATCTAAGAAAGCTGGAAGCTGGAAGGGAGAAGAAGCTGGAAGCTGGAAGCTGGAAGCTCAAAGCCGGAAAGGAACAGACTTTTACTATAAATCATACCTGCCCGCCGAAGCAAAGGCCAGCGCA
>CAZGTU010000079.1:0-20388 GCA_964528675.1 uncultured Bacteroidaceae bacterium | reverse complement strand
ACTACTGTCTGAGAATATAGTTGATAGAGGGGATATATCAATTGTTATTCCTGGAACTGAATTCTCAGAAGGCATATATATTTATTCTCTATTAATTGATGGACGAATTGTTGATTCAAAAAGAATTGTCATAACACAATAAGGTAGATATGAAAGCGATATTTTTTTTAGTTTCTTTTTTTGGCTTTATGGTTCATATGATTACCTGTGTAGGGCAGGAGTATAAATCTATGAATTTCAAAAGTGGTTATTGGGTAGAAAGATATATGGAAAAAGGTGGTTATGAAGAGAAATCTCAATTGTATTGTTCTGGAGACACAATCGTAAATAATGATTTGTATTATAAATTATGTAAGGATAAAGTCAGCTATTATCCGAATGGAAGTATTGATACCCTGAAAAACATTCATTTAGGATTAATTAAAAATACTAAGAATAAAAAAGTGATTTTTATTCCAATTAATGAATTAGAACCAATAACAATTTATTCCTTTGGTTTTGAAATAGGAGATACTATTTTTGGTCCAATTGATGATTTTATTATAAATCATATAGATTCTGTGCTTGTTTGTGGGAATTTCCATAAAAGATATATTCAATCATTAGCCCCTGAACTACATTCCGAAACTCTGACCGAAGGAATCGGCTTTTCAAATGGTCTTCTAGGTTATTTTGGTTCTTTTGACCTCAGTGGAGAAACCAAAAATGTACTTCAATGCTATTCTGAATGGAATAATCAGAGTTGTCAACCCTGTGACTTCATAACTAGTAATTCTTTAAAAGAGATAAAATATGAAGTTTATCCGAATCCTTGTTTTGATCATCTAATCATTTCAACAACCAACCCTTTTGAGGAAATAATCATTTATAATTTATCAGGTGTGGAGGTTTACAGAGAAAAAAATTGCAATGTTCTTTATAAGAATTTCGACATTGGTGAATTGAATCCGGGTTATTATATCCTAAAGATTCGTTTTTTTAAATCTTTATCTAATTCTATCCCCCTAATTAAAACATCTATGCTATGACATACAAATTAATCAAACTGATAACCTTTATTATTATCGTCTGGTCCAGATGCCTATATGGGCAAGATCTTACTATTCCTTCTACCATATCTTATTTTGAGGTCTTAGAGAAATTCGAATCACAGTTTTACCCTCCTCTTAATTTACCTTCAGAATATTATGACAAGCCTGAAACAATTGAAGAGAATGTTTTTTATAGGTGGGAATGGTTTTGGAGTAATCGTATAGATAAAAATGGTGGATTCGCAGAATATGGGGCTCAAATTAGAAAAGTTGCTTCAAGCCTAATTAATTCTGGATCGAAAAAGTCGTTTTCTGCTTTAAGCTGGACACCTTTAGGACCTACTTCCTTTCCTACACCTGCGTGTGCTTCGAGGGCCAGAGGGACTGGTCTGACTCAGGTAACCAGTGTTTGGGCAAATGAATCAGATCTCTATGTTGGTTTAAATGGTGGTGGGCTTTGGAAGAGAAATGGAACATCATGGAACAATCTAACAGATAACACCATTGCTTTGTCTGTTTTAGATATTGAAGTTGATAACTTTGGTAAAATCTTCATTGCAACTGGCTGGGATGGGCAAGGGGGTTCATTAAAAGAGGACGATGTATATGGTATGGGTATTATTTATAGCTTTGATAATGGGGCTAGTTGGGTTGCCAATAGAATGACGAATATACCAGATGAGGATTTATATATGGAAAAAGTATTGATAGATCCTACTAATAATGATATAATATATGCATTATCCAGAAATACCGTTTATAAGTCAATAGATGGTGGATATAATTGGATAGATACAAATGCACCAGCATTAGCTAATAATGATCGGTACGTTGGTATGATCTTAAAAGATAATGATCCCAATACCATATTTATATGTTCTGCAGGACAAAATGCAGCTTTGAACTCAGATATTAAAGGAAGCTTATTTAGGTCAACTAATGGGGGTTCTAGCTGGTCTAATTCGAACCTAGTAGATAATCTTAAATATAGTTCTCAGGATCCACATTGGATTGATTTAGCAACTTCAGCTAATGATCCAGATGCAATTTACATTGTATATCGAGATTTTTCTGGTTATTCAACACTCGAAAAATCCTCTGATAATGGTTTAAATTGGACTACTCTTGTTGATCATGATGATCTATATACTAGGAATTATATGATGCATAATATGGCTATATCACCAACGAACAAGGATGAAATTTTTATAGGAGGAATCAGCCAATATAAGTATGATCCTATTAACTACGAATTTGACAAGATCGCTTCATCACTACATGATGATTTGAGAGATTATTATGTTTTTAATGATGGAGCAACTGAAACCATATATCAAGGTAATGATGCGGGCATTTATTCTTCTATCGATGGTGGCACTAACTGGACGAATCTTTCTAATGGTATTCAAGGTTCATTGTTTTATACAATTGCTATTTCAGATGAAAACCCAAATATTTATCTAGGAGGAGTGGGAGACTGTGGAACACATTATTACAATGGAACTTCTTGGGAAAATATGTGCATTGGTGGTGACGGAGGTAGTTGCTTAATTAATGAACATAATACTTCTAATATGTTTGCTATGGTCAATAATTTATATTACTATACTCAAGACGGAGGTAGTACATGGAACTATACTAACCAAAGAACTATGGGCTATAACAAACCTATTATACAACATCCTGATCAAGACAGAATTTATTTAGCTACTGCCAATGATGGATGGTGGCACAAAGTTCGAGTTTCAAATGATAATGGCACTTCGTGGAGTGATTTTTCTCCTGCATATGCAAATGACAGAATAATGGCTATGGCTATAAGTGAATCAGATCCAAATTATTTTTATTTGACTAAAGTGTTATATCAAGAGACACCTTCAGGTTGGACTCAATCTACTTCTATTATTCGTACTACTGATGACGGTGCTTCCTGGTCAGATATTACCTCAGGGCTTGGTACCATTGTAAATGAGGCGAAAATGGTTGATATTGAAATTGACCCTGAGAATCCTGATAAAGTTTGGGTATGTTTTGGAGGTTTGTCATCAGGAGAAAAAATTTATTCCACTTCGGATGGAGGTAATTCTTGGACAAATATTAGTTACAATTTGCCAAATTTACCAACTTCAAAAATAGAATATGACTATGGTAATCAAATTCTTTTTCTAGCAACTGATATCGGGGTTTACTATTTAAAAGAAACTGAGACTATTTGGTTTAGAATGGGAGATTTCCCACATGCCATTACTACTGGTTTAGAATTAAACCATTCTTCAGGTAAATTACTTGCCTCTACCTGGGGAAGAGGCTTGTGGCAAACTGATATTGAAGGTCATTGTTATGATGGTACGGATCTTGTGATTACAAATTCTACTACATGGACTAGTGATCGTGAGCTTTGTCAAAATCTTTTAGTCGAGTCTAATTTAGTGGTCAAATGTAAAGTCACTATGCCTTTTAATGCCTTAATTTCTGTAAAGAATGGAGCTACATTGAAAATTGACAATGGCCTGATTCTTAATTCAAATATTCTTGTTGAATCTGGCGGTACACTTCAAATTATTAATAATGGCTCTGTTAGGCTAAATAATGATGATAATTTGAATATTTCTTCAGGAGGTATTTTCGAGTATGAGGAGGGTAGCATATACTCTATTGTGCAATAATAACGTATCCGTCCTACCAACCATCTTTTAGGGCTAAAGATGAGTGCGTAGATTTGGTGCATGAGAAAAAACCAGAGACAAACAAGATTTGAAATGTTCTCCCTTGTGGAAGCATGCTGAAGCAGTAAGTTGTCACAAAAGGTATTTTGCCAGCAAAATGGTATAGCCTTGTCCACTTTTCAATACTGGGCAAAGAAATACCACGAGGAATTTACCAAAGATGAAGCTTCAGAAGAGACTTCCGGATTTATACCAATACAGGTATAGTCGGAACTAAAGACTGAACAGGAACGTATGCCTGGTCAGTTGCACTTTTTGTTTCCGAATGGGATACAGGTAATGTGCCCGGAGAATGTTGATCCCGAAGTGTTGAAAACATTGCTAAATCCATAACCATGTTTGCACTCACCGCTGAAATACCTTTCATTATTGAAAGAAAAAATTAGAAAAAAAATCCGGTAGAAAAGATTTTATTCCTTTAATCGTAAAGCCTTCAGGGAAGGATCTGCCACAGAGGTCAGGGTGCTCCGAAACATCTCCCGGTAAAGAAACCTTGTTGGAATTGGTTTATCCCAACGGGACTGTACTCAGGTTGAAGCAGAGTTTTGACCTGCCACAACTCCGAGCACTTATTCATCTTTACGATTAACCGACATGTTCCACTTACATCAAAATCAATACTTTGAATGGTGTGGTGTTCTCAGAGATGCAACTTGACGTGTGGGACGGTGAAGTATTTATTTTCATTAACCGGCAGCAGAACATTATGAAGATCCTTCATATGGAGTATGCCGGGATGGTGATTTATCATAAGAAGCTTGACTCGGGCCGGTTTAGGTTGCCGGAATATGATCCGGTAGCAGGTTCGATGACCATCAAATGGTCAGATTTATTTATTTCTAAATTATAAATCAATATTCAATTTTTAAAGGTATTAGATTTTAATAAATCTTGATGTATAGAATTTCTTTATTTTCATATTCCTAACTTTGATAAAAAATAACCCTGTATCCGCAAAGTTTAATTTTATTTGGAATAGACTATTTAATTCTCCTGCCTGAATTACCTTTCCTTGAGTATCAAGAATAACATATTCATAGCCTCTATAATCATGATTAGGAATACCTAATTTTAGATTTTCATGGACTGGATTAGGATAAGTGTAAAAATTAGATTCATTGATTGTTAAAACAGCATTTGTTAATGTCGTTCTTATAATTTCATTATTAAATGACAAATAAATGGAATCATTATTTATTTTTGGCAAGGGAATTTCGAAGTAAAAATAATCTGAGCAATAGCATTCTGCTCCCACTTCCCATGTCTTTATAAAAATAGTATCCTTTGAGTTATTTAAAGTAGCAGTCTTTTTTGTACAACAATTTTGTAAAATTATACCTGTCAAGAATAAAGTATCATTCCTTTCAACTAACTGATTCAATAAAAAATCATTAACTTCTAAAATATGAGGCTTATTCCAGTTACAAGAATCCTCAGAGCAATTTGAAACGATATATTCAAATTCATTCCTTTGAGCAGTATCCTTGACAACTATATGATCATCAATAAAAGAACTACAACCAAGAGTATCTGTAACGGTCAAATTTACGTAATATGTACCCGGTGTTTCAAACAAAAAAGTAGGATTTTCTACTGAGGAAGTAAATCCATTACTAAATTCCCAATAATATTGGACTACTGAACAGTCACCTTTCACTGTTTTATTTTTAATCTCCACAAAAAGTGGCGCATAATCGGAGGAATATTTTTTAACTATCTCAAAATCCGTAATAGGTGGTAAGTAAACCTCAACCAAATCTTTTTTAATAATCCTTGTGTCAGTTCCGTTCTTCCAAACCGTAAGTTCTACCGTATATGTACCTGGATTATTATAAATGTGACTGGCTGTATTTGAATGGGATCTACATACCACAACCCCATCGCCAAAATCCCAACAACAGGAATCAACCTGGTCGAAAGAGTTATCAAAAGAAAATTCAGCCATAATGAGATTACATTCACCTATCAATTCATATTTAAAATCTGTTACTTGTGCATAGGATGGAAAAATAAACTTGCTTAGAATTGAAAAAAATAATATTAATTTTTTCATTAATACGATTTTGTTAAATATTCTTATAAGATATATAAATATTTTCGTATATACGATTATTTTACCAGAAAACAAATATGTTCGATTTTTCGGAAATTAAAAATGCATATATATGATCTGAACTTCTTTGGAACAATAGCTTATGGTAGTTACTGATGGCAGAAAACAAATGAGTTCGTTATTAATAATTTTGTTTTTAATAACGACTTGCGACAAGACCTCTGAAATCTTTCTTGATGGAGATAATGACATAACGGTTTCTTTTGATTGTGGTGTTGTTAATTTAAATAGTCGTAGTATGGGAAATAGAGAGTTTGTTGTCATACAGACTTATACATTAAATAAAGAAATCACAATCTTTAAAGATTCTTTAGAAATCCATTATAAGGATCAAAATATTCCTTTCTCATTAGAATTCGAAGACAAAGAAATGAATCAATCAGCTTTAAAAATTAATCAAAGTTCCGAGATTTTATTAAGGTTTTATATTACAGGTGGTATAGAAAAGGGGGACACTATAAATTTAGTTCCAGATGGTTATTTATATTGTGATCAAAAAAAGGTTTATGTAGGGAATGTACACTTAACATTAAGTGAGTAACCAAAAAATTCAGTATCATTCACTTTAATTCCAATTCAGGCTTATTCAGCCTGGAAATTATTCCATTAATCCGTTCGCGCGTTTCTGATTGAAGGTAAGTTGGAATCAAAGTTTCCAATTTAATCCCAAAAACACGATGTATAATAACCAGATCCCTTATCGAAAATTCGGAAACTCCATTAATCAATTCAGATATATATGATTGCGAGTGTCCCAATAATTCTCCCAGTTCCTGTTGAGTCATATCATGCTCCTTCAACTTTTTTCTTATAGTGTCCTTTCTGTTTTTTATAAATATCCTTTCAAGCTCAACAACATTTTCTGCTTTTTCACTTTCTTCGAGTTGTTTATCGCTTACCCGGTTTGTATCTGACCATACCCGCTCTTCATATTCTGTCAATAATCGTCTGAGTTTTTTACGAAGTGGTCTCAATTCCGATTGTTCTTTGATCAACAATCGAAGCTTTTTATCCAAAAGAAGAGCTTTTTGAAAATCATATTCACTTTCCAGCTTTTTAATTTGATCAATGTCTCTAATATTAACTATTTCTCTCATAACTACATTTTTTAAATCCATTCATGATCTCTTAACCACTTTCTAATAACACTTCTGTTATTTTTGAAATTTTTTTCATAATCATGATGATTTCCTGCCCAAACAACCGTCATTTCGCCATCATCTTCAAATTCAATCATGATTAATGTTCGATAAACACTTACATTAAAAAAGTAAAATTCTCCACCAAAAACACAATCGGCATCCGGTCTACTTTTCATTAACTCATGTGGGTTATTCCACTCTGCTCTTTCCAAATCTGTAATCAGCTTATCTATAGCTTTAATAAGCTTTTTATTGCCCTGATTCTTCTTTTTTAATTGATAAAGTAAATGTTTATTAACTAATTTCAAATCCAGGATATTTTTATCAAATATACAAAATGTTCGGAAATATTCTGAATCTTTATTAGCGGTTTAATCCTAAATATAGATATTTATAAAAATTCAATAACCCCGATTGAGCGGAATAGCTCAATCGGGGTTAAATTGAAAATCTAAAGCTTTATTGAAATTCGATATCTAAATCCTAATCTAAATTTCTTGGAAAATCATTTCCTTATCAAATAATAAGGCGTCTGATCCACAGCACCATCAATGGCGAACTTTCGTCTGAACTTTCGGGAATTGTTTTCCATGAGATTGCCATCGTGATCAAGCAATTCCAGCTTGCCGCTGAAGGGGACGGAAACAAGGGCCTTAACCGGTTCCAGTACAATGGGTGCTTCACCGGGATCGAGGATCTTATCTTCTTCCTCGTTAAATTCCATGCCGGTGTTTCTTGCCCTTGCCATAGCTGTGATGATTATTTCTTCTGTTGATTTCAGATCCTCATTTTCATTTTTGGCGGTGAGATAAATAACTGAGAATCCTTCTGAAGGTTCGATTGAAAAACCATCGCCCAGATCAAAGCTTTTGTTACCGGGTGCAAAACCGACAAACGCTTTGGTTGCAGGAGTGTTCACAGTAAAATACCCCACTTTCTGCTCATTCCCCTCAGCCGGAGTCCATCGCAGTTGTCCGGTGGAAGATATTACCGTGCTGTCACCGGCTAAATACCGGCTGAGATCGAAGGCTTCCGTATCCTTATATTCGTCAGTAAATCTAACCGCTACCCTTGTGGCGGCCAGTGCGGCAGACGGAATCTTATCGGTGGTGAAGGTTTTAATATCATGATCCTGCTCTGTTCTCCCGTAAAAACTCAGTTCGGCATCCAGAATTGATGGTATATGTACATTGAGATATTCTGTATTCTCCGATTCCTTCACATCCATCCTGCGGACCTGACGGGCAACAGCAGGGAAATTCATCAGTATGGCCGGATTGGTCACATCCCAGGTATCCCTTCCAATCTTTTCACTGTAAACACCCATGTCTCTGTTCTGAAAAATATATGATACATCCCAACCATTGAGTCCCCAACCATAGGCTCCCAGTACAGCAGGACCTTCTGCATAATATTCATTGGGCTGCTCATGTATCCACTCACTCAACATGAAAGGTCTTGAAGCAACCTGTTGCATCCCGGCGCTAAGTGTGCCTATCCCCGGTTGAGACAGCATGGACCCGTCGGCAAATTCCAGCCCTTTTTCCAGATCACCCCGTGCTCCCCCGAAGTAATTATGACGATCAACAATGCCAACCAGATGATCGGAATGTAAATTCAGCAGATGTCCTATAGTACTTCCCGCCTGCCAGTTGGAAGCCATTACTACACCTTCGTAACCGGTATTTCTTATGGCTTCCAGAAAACGACCATAGAATTCATTTTGCAGACCAATTAAAAACTCTGCGGTATTCAATAAGCGGGTCTTTAATTCCGGGAAATCGCTTTCAGGCTGTGCAATATTGTCATATGCCGAAGCATTTCCCCAGGGAATGACTGTGCCTGCTCTAAGACTTTCAGCCTTGAGTGTGCCCTTAATTTTCTCTGTATCGACAATGTGCTGAAAAGAAGAATTGGAAAGATCTGATTTTCCGCCGAGAATAGCCTCAGAACCCCAGGCATCCCTCCAGGCAGCTTCGCTTTCGTATTTCTCCATCAGCCATTCACTGAATTGTCTTCCCATTCGTTCCCTTATGGTAGGCGATTGTTGTAAACTCCAATTTGTACCATACCATAGAACAGCATCTTCATTAAACATTTCCACACAGAAGATAGCCGGATCGTCAGCATAGCCCATGCCGGTATAAGGGTTTTCATGGTTCAGGATCTTAACAGTTTGCTCTATTTGCATATCCTGAAGCTCGGTTGATAAATAAATCATCCCATAAACCGCTCTTATACGTTTATCCGATTTCTCAAAAACATTTCCCAGTTCCCTGTGGAAGGGTATCCTGTGAACATCTCCAGGGCCGAATTTTACTCCAAATGTCGGCGAAAGTTTTGTATAGATGCCGTTTTCCTTCAATACATGAATATAATAATCCATCTGATCAAGAGCCTCCGGATCAAAGTCCGTAAAACTGTCTTCCGATTGAATACCACTTCCGGGTCTGTCGGCATATTTATGCAAGCGCACTGAATTAATCCCGAACTTGCGATAAAGAACCGTCCGTTTATCAGCCATTTCCTTATCCGGTGCACAGGCACCATAGCAATTATTCAGACCCCAGAGCTTAATTTCCCGGTCATTATAAAGAAGTTTATCCCCTTCCATACTTATGCGGCCATATTTTCCGGCCGGTTCATCATTCCATTCCTCAAGGCCAATCGCACTCTCCCGGGCATGATTATTTTCAGGATGGAAAACATACCATAAATTATTATCAGATAGCTCCACAGGGGTAGAACATTGGATTAAAAGGAATGAAGAAATTATCAGTAGCAGTTGTGCGGTAAATTTCATAGTATTGATAGTTTTTGAGGCTTAAATATAGTGAATTACAAGATTGGACAATGTTAGTGTAATCTATGTTAGAAAAATGCTACAATAAGGTTATAACTTCAAAGGGGTAGGCGGAATATTGTCAAATGGTCAGAATTAACTAAGAATATTCACATCATTACTATTTTTAAACACTTCAGTTAATTTTTCCCAAAATTTATCATGCGATTCTCTATTTCCAATACTGATTTCGTAATAAGTTATTGAAGAAATGCAGAAGTCGATATTTTTTTTAGAAAGTTTAAAAAACAAGGTTTTCTCCTTATCTTTTTTTCTAAACAACTCTATTAGAACAGATGAATCAAGCAAAATCATCCTAACCTTAAAGAATTTATGTGATTTCTAGCTTTTTGATACTTATTAAATTCAGTTTCTGACCATGTAGGGGCATTTAATATCAAATCATGAAGAGAATCAGATTTCTTTTTTGAGGATATTTCAGATTGTAAAGCAAGAAATAATTTTTCAATTTCCTCCTCAGGAAGTTGATGAATTAATCCGAGTATCTGAGTATAATTCATATTGACCAATTTACCGTTAGAAACAAAGATACAAAAATTGTTCCTAATATCTTAATCTGGAATCTCTTGTTGCTTTCTTTGTTCCATGGCTTTTCTCCACCCAACTTCTTCTTTATATAAACTAATATTATATTATCAAGAGCTTAGAATATTTTTTTCAAAGAAACTGACCTGTAAGGTGAAGAAATAGAAAGGTTTGTCGAAGAAATAGGAATGTAAGCTGAAGAAATTGAAAGGTTTGCCGAAGAAATGGGAATGTAAGACGAAGAAATGAAAATGTAAGCTGAAGAAATCGATCTGTTATCTGACCCTTAACACTCTAAGGCAGTCTGCAAAGTTCATATAAACCCCTTAAAAACATGTGTTTTATACGGTAAAAAGTATTGATAAACCACTAAAACCGCACCTGAAAAACTAAAAAGTTCAGTAAATGTTGACTATTTTTTTATAAGCTTTTTTACAATAGCATTATTTCCAGAGTAAATCTTTACAAAATAGATCCCTGCAGGCAAAGATGACAGATTTAGCATTGAATGGCTTGTCTGAAACAGAACCCTACCTGAGGAATTCAGAAGTTCAATTTTATCGAACCCTCTGTCAGGTATAACTTCCGTGAAGTCACTGGCCGGATTCGGTGAGATATCATAATGGCGATAAGCTACATTATTAATAGATTGGATTAGCCTGTAATCGCATGGTCTTGTTGAAAAGTTTATACTAACCCCACTGTCATGATAACACCTAACAGGTCCGTCGGCTTCGGGAATAATGGTTTTTCCCAGTGGAAAGAACCATTCATAACCACCCACTTTTTCAAGGTAAAAACCGTTGAACCATCCAAATTCATCGATCTGTTCCAGCATATATTTATCCAGCTCAACACCGCTATAGCTTTCTGTAATTACCGTATCAATAATCACCCTGTAGGTTGTATCATTTGTATAGTGGTTATGATAAGGAACATCAAGCAAAAGAGTATCACCTGGTGATGCATTAAAAACCAGCAATTTATATAGCCTGTCCCTGTCCTGATCATATAAAGATACCGTATCACCATCCTGATGGATAAGGTAAGGAGAAACCTCAATCGAATCTCCCTGGTAATTACAATACATCCTTTTAATTTTTCTAAGATCATAATCATTAATACTTGTGTCTTTCTCAGAAAAAAGATAGTAATATTCTGAACCTGAAGGAGCAAGTCCCCCTGCGCTTGAATTATAGTACCATTCTGCTCCGATCGGGGCAAATTCCTGTGCAAAAACCGGGATTGTTTGAGATGTAATGAGGAGAAACGTGAGGGTAATATATGCTCTCATGATGAAATGGGGATTAAACTTATAGTCATAAATTTACAAAAAAAAACGGGCAAACAATCATCCTTCCTGCCTGTAAAAATCAATTTTATCTCCTCATCGCTTCCCTCCTCATTTCCTCCGGCATTTTTTCTATAGCGTATCGTAATGCTGTGCGCGGCATTATTGATCTTTTGGATAGCACATAATCAAAAACCTCTTTTTGATGGGACTGGCTTGCCGATTTCAACATCCAGCCATAGCCTTTTTGCACCATCGGCAGGTTCGTATTTTTTATGTAAAGATCTTGAAAATACGCATGCTATAACGGCTTCTTCCAGGTACCGGGATTTCCATAGTTCCTCACAGATCTCGAAGATCTCCTTTTTTGGAATGGTCTTTATTCGCCTGTAGAATTCTTTTCCAATCCTGTTCACCTCTGCCATTTTCACACCATGAACAAGTGCTTCCTCACCATCTCTGAAAAAGCGTTTCGAAGATTCAATCCTTTTACTATCAGACTTTTCGTTTAATTGCCCGCGAATCTCTGTTAATACTTTTTCCTTCATGTGTTGTGTAGATTGTAGATTCATGGATTTATCCAATTTACAATTTTTTTCAAGATTTGTAGGATAGGTTTTTGTTTTGCTGCTAGTTGCATCTTAAAAGTTTTTTCATCAACCGAATCTGGTATTTGCAATGTTAAGGTTTTCATATCTAATTTATTAGGATACTCACAAATATACTCAAAACAAATTAACTGGAATGAGGTTCCCCCAGTGACAAATCCCCTATCGACCACCAAATCATCCCCTCAACCTCGGATCCAAAACCACATAAATCACATCCACAAGAATATTAACCACTACAAAAACCACTGCAATAGTTAATACGCTGCCCAGCACTACCGGAAGATCATAAAAGTTAAGGGCATTAACAATAAGATAGCCAAGCCCTTTCCAGCCGAAAATGTATTCCACAAAGACAACACCGGCCAGCATACCGGCAAACCAGCCGCTGATAGCAGTAACTACCGGGGAAAGGGAATTTCGGAAAGCATGACGGAAGAGTATTCTTCTTTCGGGAATTCCCTTTGAATAGGCTGTGCGGATGTAATCTTTCGAAAGTACATCGAGCATGGAGTTTCGCGATAATTGTACTACCACGGACAAAGGACGTATGCCCAGGGTAATAGCAGGAAGAATGAGGTTCTTTAGTTCCAGGTGTATTCCTCTGCCGAGATCATCTATTTCATAAAGATTGCCGGTAAGATTGAGATTGGTAATATGTCCAAGCTTATAGGCAAACAGCCAGCCAATTAATATGGCTGCAAAGAATGAAGGCAGGGACATGCCGATAGTCGAGAACAGTATACTCAGGCGATCAAATACCGTATCTTTTCTTAGTGCTGCTGCCACTCCGATGAGGTTACCGGTTAGGAAGGCTATTAAGATAGCGGTAAATGCAAGAAGGAGTGAATTGGGCAGTGCCTCCCCTATCATCTCACCAACAGGTCGGTTATTCTGAAAGGATCTTCCAAGGTAAGGCTTTTTTAAAAGAAGAGCACTTTCACTTCCTGTTCTGAATAAAACAGTAGGATTACCATATTTTTCTGTTGAATAATAGAAATAGGAATTTTCATTTTCAAGATTATAAAGTGAGAGAATTGAAAGATCATTCAGATAACGCACATATTGCTTTGCCAGTGGCTCATTCAAGCCGAGTTCTTTTCTGATAAGTTCAACCGTCTGCATATCCGCTCTCTGCCCAAGCATCATCCTGGCCGGATCGCCGGGAAGCACATTAAAGAGGAAGAAAATTATGCTGACCACTCCCCAGATGACCAGGATACTGTATGCTATCTTTGAAAGGATAGTTCTAAACATCCGATTTCTTTCGATCTAAATAAATTCTTAAAATCATTCCCAACAGGAGAAATCCAAATATAAACACATAAACCAGCCTCTTTTCGGAAGTTATTCTCATATCGGATAGAATTACCGGTTGGATAACCGTTTCAGTCTCATCCGGTCCTTCAACCTTCGGATTTTCAAGAACAGAGGGATCAGGAATATTTTGTCCTGCCCAGTTGTATACTACTTTTCCGTCATTTACCAAAACAATACGGACAGAGTCTCCGGCAAGTCGGCTTATATCAGCATCTTCACCCATATAGTAATCGAAGGGTGAAATATTTTCATTTGTAAATTCCAATATCTCATCTTCATTCATGGCAACCACAGGAAATACATCAACCCTTTCCCTAAGATATTCAGCCGCCATACCGCCAAATTTATTCATAGCCTGGAACTCATCATCAGAAAGTTCTGAAGGATCATCAAGAAACATCAACAGACTATAAGCATCATTGAAAAAGGCCACTTCATTCATGTCCATGCCGTATATGGATTTGATCTCAATTTTCGAGAGAGGATCCTCAAAGCCCGAGCTTATCTTCCGGGACACAGAGTTTTCAAAAACCCATTCGCCGGTATTGCCTGGGAAATTATCCATGGTAAATTCATGGATTGAGTCTGTGGCTGTATTTCTGTAATATAGAAGGGTTTCGTACTGATCGGCAGATGCACCTAAAGGGCTTTCCTGAATGACACGGAGATCGCAACCGGTGCACAATGGATAATATGTTATAATGGATTTAAATTCAGGGAAATATCCCCTGTCAGGGAAATTGCGGTAGTGCCATTTTCCTGCGATCGTTCCATTTTTGATCAGGAACAGTCCGGGATTCGAACGCACAATTGTTTTTAATGTGATCTCATCGGCCTGCGAAAAATCATACATAAGGTCATATTCTGCCCGAAGGCTGTCGAGATCCTCTCTCAATGTTGAGGAAACAGCATGAAACTGCACATCGGGCAGCGCCTGTGCAAGCTTGAAAAAATCATTGGCATCCCGGAGTGCCTCAGCATGGGCTTCGGTTGCATCATAGCTTACAAGAATGAATGAATATCCTTCGAATGAAAGAATATCTTCAGTGATCTCATTTCCATTGGGAGCCATGATATTAAAATCGTGAATCGGTGGTTCATAGCCCTCGGAAACAAGTTCTGTAACGGCATCTTCAAATTCCCATTTTGTAGTGTCCTGGGGGAAATTTTCCATACTGAACTCCTCAACTTCACCCGTTTCAAGATTTTTATAATAAAGTTTTGTTTCATAAACAGCCTGGGGGGCATCTTCCGGAATTGTCATAGCATCGGGGATATTGGTTCCCATACTGTATGGACGGAAATCGAGCAAAGGAAGATTGTTATAGCAATAAAGTGAAAGGAAAACCGAACCAAGGAAGAAAGCCACAATCACTGACCATTCAATCATAGCGGATCGGATTTCGGGGTATTGTTTCCTGTAAATGAATATAACCAGTGTAAAGGCCAGTATGATTACATTTTTACCAAAGGTTTCCCAGTTGGTCAGAATTAGGGCATCACCAAAACATCCGCAGTCGGAAACAGGGTTGGTAAGGGCCAGTATGAGGGTAAGGACCGTAAAAAAAGACATAAAGATCAACAGCAGCCATGACATCACTTTCATCCGATAAGAAAGTAGCAGTCCGATACCAAGGACAAGTTCAATTCCACTAAGGATTATTGCAAGTGGAAAAGCCATAGGTTCAAGAAATTCAAGACCAAAGGCTGTAAAATAATCACCAAATTTATATGTCGATCCAAGCGGATCTATGGCTTTAACAAAACCTGAAAACACAAATACAATCCCAACGAGTATTCTGCTAATTAGTCTGAGCAATTTCATCATGAAACAAGATTTTTATTATTCTACTAAAAATTTCTTTGGGTGAATATATATCTTTTTCACTATTATAACATTGAAGAATCCTGAATCCTTTTTCATCTTTTAGTGAAAGATAAACATCCCTTACATTTCTTTGAAAATCAAGGTTAGCCTCGTGTATATCATCCCTTCCCCGGAGGTATTGCCTGTCTTTCCCTTTTCTGTTCGCAGTAAGTTGTGTTTGGGTAAACCGAAATGGTACATCAAGAAAAAGGTTTACATCGGGACGGGGTAACCGGTGGTATTCATATTCAAGATCCAATATCCAGTTTTTCAGTTCATCCCTTTCTTTCTGATCCTCCAGTTTTGCACATTGGAATGCAATATTTGAAAACACATATCTGTCTACCAGGACAAAATAATCATCATCCAGCCATTTTTGGATCTGAGCTTTTGCATCATTTCGATCTCCTGCATAGATCAAAGCAATGAGATAAGGGTTAACTTCTGCTATATTTCCCAGTTCACCACGAAGGAACCTGGCGACAAGATCCCCGTAAACAGGTGCATCAGTGCGCGGAAAATGTAAATACTTATAGCGAATATCCTTTTCCTCCAGGTACTCCCTTAGCAATTTTATTTGTGTTGATTTTCCCGAACCGTCTAAACCTTCAATGACTGCAAAACTCATTTTATCTTATCGACTTTAACTATTTTAGTTGTCCCGGCTGAATTATCTGCCATAATTATTTAAATTTGCCGGAAACATGGCTTTTTTATGGGATTTAAAGATACATTTTTTTCAAGAAACCTCAGTATCAATTGCCGTGGGAATCTTTTAGATCTTAGCAGCCCCAAAATCATGGGTATTTTGAATGTTACCCCCGATTCTTTTTATGATGGGGGTAAATACACTGCTAAAAATGCTATCAGAGAACGTGTTAAAGAAATCGTCAAAGAGGGTGCTGATATCATAGATGTGGGAGCATTTTCATCCCGGCCGGGAGCTTCTTTTATCCATATGGAAGCAGAATTGGAAAGGCTTATTCCTGCCCTGGAGATCATAAGGGAGCTTTATCCTGAGATCCCGGTTTCGGTGGATACTTTCCGTGCAGAAATTGCCAGGAAGATAACCGAATCTTACGAAGTTGATATTATTAATGATATAACGGCAGGTGAAGAAGATCCTGAAATGTTTAATTTTATTGCAGAAAGCAATACACCTTACATTTTGATGCATATGAAGGGCAGGCCTGAAACCATGCAAAAGGATCCGAAGTATAAAGATGTTGTAAATGAGGTTCTTATTTTCCTGGAAAAGAAAGTTTATGATCTTATCGGCCGCGGGGTGAATGATATCATTGTTGATCCGGGATTCGGATTCGGAAAAACTATTCATCACAATTACACCTTGCTCTCCGGACTTGAGGTTTTCAGAACTCTTGAGGTACCCTTATTAATAGGGCTTTCCAGAAAATCGATGACATATAAATTTCTGGGGACAGGACCTGAATCATCTCTTAACGGAACTACTGCATTGCATATGTATGCACTGGTAAAAGGTGCGAATATCTTGAGGGCTCATGATGTGCGGGAGGCGGTGGAAGTAAAAAAGCTATTTAAAAAACTGACAGAAGAAGAAAAAAAAGCTTAATTTCAAAGGATATTACAGTGTCAATATATGACTGAACTCTTTTTAAACATAAGGCTGCTTGATATAATCGATATTCTCCTGGTCGCACTGTTGATGTATCAGCTATATCTGCTTGTAAGGGGAACAGTTGCAATGAATATCATCATTGCAGTATTAACTATTTATATATTCTGGTGGTTTGTTCGAATGCTGAAAATGGAACTTTTAAGCAACATACTCGGACAGGTGATCGGGGTCGGCGTTATTGCCCTTATTATAGTATTCCAGCAAGAGATCAGGCGTTTCCTGATTCTGATCGGATCGCGTTATATCAGTAAGAACCGTATGCGATTTGAAAAATTTCTCAGGATGGATTTCGATCCACGTCCCACTATAAAAATAAATTCTATACTCAAGGCGGTTAATCGGCTTTCAATGACCAAAACCGGAGCCCTGATCGTCATTCAGAAAAAATCCACACTTGATATTTATTCCCAATCGGGGGATATTATGAATGCCAACACCACCAGTAGACTGATCATCAGTATATTCAACAAATACAGTCCCTTGCATGATGGCGCAATTATTATTGACAAAGAAAATATTGCTGCAGCCCGTGTAGTATTGCCTGTTACCGACAATCCTGATCTCCCCCCCGAATACGGATTAAGGCACCGGGCAGCAATAGGCATTTCGGAGCTGACAGATGCTGTGGTAATTATTGTCTCTGAAGAAACCGGTCAGATATCCATAGCAAAAAACGGAAAACTATCTAAAGGAATCAACCCGGAAGAGCTTAAAAAACATCTTGAAAGAGATTTTCACACAGATCAAAAATAGAGTTGAATGGAAATCAAGAATATCTTTAATTACAAGCTGCTGGAAACTGAAAAGTTCAATATCTCAGTTTTCAATTTATTTGAAATTGCTCTCATTATCATAATAACCAGTTCCATTCTCTGGTTAATTAAAAAATTTCTTAGAAGACAAGCTAAAAACTCGAGACTGGAGATCGGAACCTCCCATGCCATTCTGCAAATTATCCGTTACATACTTTGGATAATTGCCATTATGATCATCTTCCAGACTATAGGCTTCAGGATCACCTTCCTCCTTGCTGGATCTGCAGCCCTGCTTGTGGGTATTGGTCTGGGGGTGCAGGAAGTATTCAAGGATCTCATTTCAGGTTTTTTCATGCTCTTTGAGGGAAACTTAAGAGTGGGTGATATTGTAGAACTGGAAGAAAACCTGGTTGGAAAAGTTGTCCAGGTAGGACTGAGAACCACGAAAATTGAAACCCGTGACAGGGTGGTTCTTATCATTCCCAATTCAAGTTTCATATCCGACCGCCTTATTAATTGGAGCCACATGGAAAAGAAAACCCGATTTCATGTGAATGTCGGAGTGGCCTATGGTTCTGATGTTGATAAAGTAACCAAAATACTAAGGGAAGTGGCTGAAGAGCATGCTAAAATTGCCCGTGATCCCAAACCCGTAGTCATGTTCTATGATTTCGGGAACTCCTCCCTCGATTTCAAGCTTCATTTCTGGACCTACGACACCTTCTGGGTGGAGATCATTAAATCGGATCTGCGCTACGCGATTAATAGAAAGTTCATCGAAAACAAAGTCACAATTCCATTCCCACAAAGGGATGTGCATATAAGGACGACTGTTGAGAGAAACAAGTAGCATTAATAAAAAGAAGCTGGAAGCTCGAAGCTGGAAGCTGGAAGGAAGAAGAAGAAGCTGGAAGCTCGAAGCTCGAAGCTGGAAGCTGGAAGGAAGAGGAAGCTGGAAGCCCAAAGGAGAGAAAAGAAGGTAGGTACTAAAATATGAATCCGTAGGTAGAATGAAAAAACATAATTTACTGAAAATTTTCTCTTGCTCAACACATATTCTCATTCAAAGAAAATCATCGCGGAGCGATGAAACTACCTTAGCCACGGTCACGCCGCGGCTAAGGTAATTCGGGCCCGCAAGGCCCCTTATTTTACTGGTATGGCTGGCACAAAAGGACGCTATGATTTGATACGAGAAAAAACTGTAATTGACACAGAAACCGGAGAAAAGATACCTGCTACAAAAACAGACTCAGGGAAATGGAAAATTAAAACCGGGGAAAAAGCCTATCGCTATTTTACTGAGGAAGATATTGACAGATGTTACTTGAGAAAACAAATTGCGCAGATCCCTGAAAAGATCCGCAACAAACGAAATAATGTGGAAGCAACAATCTTCCTTTTAACCAATTACACTCGAAACAATAAAACCAGGTATCGAGGGATGCTCAAAAATAAACTTTGGGCAATACTCCGGAGTATATGGATAAATCTTAAGAGAATTATAAAATGGATGGGTGAGATAGGCCCTAAAAAGCCAAATATCAACAAATTAAGTGTAAAAAAAGCCGATTTTGATCAAAAAATGGCGATTTTAAGATTTTTTGTTCGAATTTTTGGTCTTGAACCAAATCTATGCAGAAATTTAGAAATTACTGGAAAATATAGACTTTTATAAAAAGTCCCTTTTCGGAGGGGGCTCAACGGTTAAACCCTTCAACCATAAACCCTTCAACCCTCCCCTAAACCTTTCCCCCTTCAGCCTGTTATTATATCATAAATTCAAAAACTTTAAGCATGGAACTAAAAGAAATTTTCGACCGATTATGGATTGATTACACCAGCCTTAATCCATCGGCAGCTAAGATCTATGATTTGTTCACCAATGAAGGTGAAAACATTGTCAACGATCATATTGCTTTCCGTACCTTTGATGATCCCAGGGTTAACATCGATGTCCTGGCGAAACCTTTCCTTGAAAGGGGATACCGGCCGGAAGGGGAATATGAGTTTGAAGCCAAACATTTGTTCGCCCGGCATTTTGAGCTGCCCGGTGATGATCTGGCTCCCAGGGTTTTCATAAGTGAGTTGAAAACCTCGGATTTTTCCCCGCAGTTACAGGGAATAACAAAAAAAACGGTTGATAGTATACCTGGTGATTTGCTGAAGGATGAGACCCTGATGTTTTCAGGAGCTTTTATTGAGAAACCCCAATTCGCTGTTTATGAAGCCTTGAGGGAGGAGTCGGAATATGCAGCCTGGTTATATGTCTTTGGTTTCCGTGCCAATCACTTTACCATCAGTGTAAATCATTTAGAAAAATATGACAATCTTGAAAAAGTAAATCAGTTTGTTAAGGAAAATGGTTTTATACTTAATACTTCGGGAGGCGAGATCAAAGGTACCAAAGAGCAATTATTAAGACAGTCGAGTATCCTGGCAGATATTGTGGATATTGATTTTGAAGGAGAAAGACAGAAAATTCCGGCC
>CAZGTU010000078.1:0-20539 GCA_964528675.1 uncultured Bacteroidaceae bacterium | reverse complement strand
GAAGGAGAGAGAGGTTTCCCCGAGCACAGAGTGAGAGTGAGTGTGAGAGCGAGGGTACGCTCATCCGAAACATCGCATCAATAACACTCACAATCGCAGGACTCATTTTTTAAACACTTTTTTAGTAAAGCTTTCGCCGGAATCATTAACAAACCTAACCAGATAAAAACCACTTTTAAAATTAGAGCTGTTTAATTCCACTGTATGCGTAGATTGTATGTTCAATAGCTTCTGCCCAATAATATCGAGCACCTGAATCTCTCGAACATCAGTAGAACCGGTAATGAAAAGCTTATTTTCAAGCGGGTTGGGATAAATCTTCAGTACTGTTTCTGTAAAATCCGGGGTGGTAGCGGTTTTGTCCCCGTACTTTCGCCCAGGCAAATACAAGGCATAGCACCACGCATAAAGTATTGAATAACGATTTAAAAAAGTCCATTTATATATATATTCATACTTTCATTGACATGTAGTTCATGCGGCCAGAGAGAGATCATTCCTTCACTCAGAGAAGAAACCATAAGGTTAAGACAATAAGGATCAGGAACGTAAGACAAACCCACTCCAGAATCAATACTACCTTCAATTTGGTTTTTTTATTCTTCATACCTATTTCCTTATCCCTTTTTCAAATGAAAGTAATGATATGCAGTTGGTGTCATATTGTATTTTAACCTGAAAATTTTTGTGAAATAGCTGGGACTTGAAAACCCCAGGTTATATGCCAGACAGGAAATGGGAGTCTTTTTCCTCTGTAAAATTTTTGCTGCAATCTTTAATCTCGTGTCAATAATTACTTCGATAGGAGAAACACCGGTTGCAATCTTGAATTTCCTGTAGAGTGTTGATCTACTTACATTAATTTTCCTTGAAAATTCCAATGCTGTAAATGATGGGTCGGTAATATTCTCTTCCAATACCTGTATGGCATTTTTCATGAATAAATCATCATCATATATGGTTTTCATCCCTTTTGTTCCGTCCAGTTGTGAAAATCGTTTTTTCATCTTATTTCTGAGAGTAATAAGATTTTGGATTTTACAAGCCAGAAGTGGTTTCTCCGCTGGAAAACACAGTACCTCATTGGCCCCGGCCTGATAAAACATCATTCTGGTTTCCACCGGAACGAGCTTGTTCAGTAAAATGATCATGGGTATATGAGCTATTGATTCAACCGACTTTATCCTCCTGCATAATTCGGCTTTATTAAACAAGTTATTCTCAAAATAGCAAATCAGGATCTCTGAATCATTTTTCAAGGAAACAGATAACAAACTACCTATCCCTGAAATTTTTCTTACAAAGTATTTATCACTGATATCTGATTCCAATTCCGGTAAAAATGAATCTTCCGAATACAGAATTACCCCATGCTCCCGAATTACTTTTCTTCCTTCAGGGAATTTTAATGCAGGATGATAATCCCGAATTGAAAAAAAAGTATTTTTTGAAAAGTCTGTATTTACTAGCATACCTGTCATTTTTTTATATAAATTAACATTCAACCATAATAATGCATATTACCATCTAAAATACCTGAATGGGTCATCCCCCAATTTAAAATCGTCGCGATAATCAGGATGATAATACCCGGGGCTGACTGAAAATTTTTCCGGGTAAATACATATATTGTTTTCAGAGCCAAGTAAACCTCCTTTACCATACACATCAAATACCCTGACAACTATTATATTTTCTCCTGCTTTTAACAATCCTGCTGGAACGTGATATTTCCTCTCGTATCCCCACACCTCGTCAAATCCTTTATCGACACGGCCCACGATAGAATCATTAAAATAAGTTATGTCATAATCATCAATTACACCGAGGTCAAGAACCAGATCATTTCCTAAAAATGATTGTGGTAGTGAGAATTTTTTGAGGAAAACCACTTCTCCGTTGGCTGCATACCAATCTTCACCATATTTCTCCATTTCCATGGGTACATGTACCCTTTCAAAAGATTCATCATTTCCACCCGATTGAATTAATGCCATGGCACTCTCACTGATACCGGTATCGTCAATATCGCTGATAACACTTATGGTCATATGCTTTTTATTCACGAGAGAGGCCAGCCAGGTACCCGATAAATCGATTTCTTCCCTGGTTGAATTCAGGGCCTTAAAGAAATGACCATTGCTTTCGAAAGATGCTCCCGCGTTAGATAATACCTGCGAAATGGCTCTTGTTTGTCGCCAGCGCGTATACCTGAAATATGTAAGAGAGTCTGCATTTAGTGCATCCGGATCGATCTGACAAAAAATTACGGTCCCTTTGCCGATTTTTTTCCGTCCCAGCAGTCCGTTAGCTCCAATGTCACCTCCTTCAGAAATTACCCATGCACCTGAATTGGATCGCCACCTAAGATCGCTGGCAGATAGACCCAAGGCTTCTTCCCAGTCGGGAACCTGTAGGCTTCCATGAAAATTTTCGATAAATGAAAACCGGCTATCAAAAAGACCCTCCGCTTTCGATGTAGAAAGACATACCAACTTACCTCCCTTATTCACAAATTGCTCTACCTGGGGTATTATCTTCTCTTTAATATCGCTGTCGATAATCAGCAATCCACGGATATTTTGTAAGGTTTCAACTTTCGTGTATTGCACGCCAAGCGATTTGAGGAGCTTTTCACCCTTAGAAGACCCGGTATAATATGTAATTCCTTCCAACCTTACGGGTTTGGTATTAATCAGATATTTTAAAAGATTACGGGTTAAATAACCGGCTGCCGGATCGATATGATAATTGTCTTCCAGGTCCAGGGTATTTAAAATGATTTTTCCTTTACCATAATTCATCTCCATAAGCGGTGTGTAGGCCAGGTCGAATTCACATTCCAGTATTGGCCGCCATCCTGAAGTATGAGGCTTCTCGAAAGCTGTTGATGCCAAACTGCCTGTGTTTCCCCAGTGCCAGCCGTAATACGGAACCCCGTATTTGCCTTCTTTCACGGTTTGATTCAAATAGTCAGGGTATGCTTCAACGAGGGTTCCACTTCCCCTCCAATTTCGAATGTTTTTTTCTGCCAGTCCCTTCATCACCGGATGATTATCATCAACCGGGAAAACATACCGGGAAACGTACTTTGACATTCTGAAACCAAGTATTTTTTCACTCCAGACTGGTGACTGTGGCATGATCAGCAAACGTCCACCTTTGTTCACGTATTCCTGAAGGTTACCGGGTAAATCGTATCCTGAACACAAAACCTGTCTGCCAATAACCAATTCCGGTACATTCATATCTCCATCCCATGGCACAATGTCTAATCCAATGTCGCGGAGCATACCGGAAGTTAACCCTACCGGGTCAAAACAGGCCAATTCATGATCAATATCCCCCGGTGGCTGAAACAATGAAATATGAAAGGTGTCAGCGTGAACATCATTACCGATGACTGACTCCAATACAAAAATAGCTTCAGTAGAAGAGATATTTGGGTTTTCAGGAAGCTCAAAGCTAAATGGGATTTTCTTTATCCCGGCAGCTTCAATATTCCCTTCTCCCTTTGCAACAGCATTCGATATATTTCCCCATTGGAAGGATATATTGTATCTGTAGTTTTCTTTGGTTCTGTTATCATTAATCAGGATTACCTGCTTTTGAACCTTTTCCCCGTTAAAAAAATTATGTCCCTTCTCGGTAAAATTCCTCCTCTCTCCACCAAGGTATGCTAAGGACGCCCCATTATTTCTAATGAATGTTTTTGCTGATGGTAACTCCTGCCAGTAGGGAGGTGTAAAATAGTATATATCTGCCAGTAGCGCATTTTCAAAATAAGTTCCTTTTTTTCCGGGTATAAAATCAATAACTTTTGATTTCTCACGCCCTTTATCAGTTATTTGCCAACCATGCGCATCCATCCAGGGATTCATCCCACCGCTTATACCGTATGTTCGCCAGCTTCGCCATGTATTTTTTACAAACAATTCCTGTAAATCCTGGTGTGAAGGTAAAGCCTGATTCACAGGGTTTCCCTGCCAGATTTTATATTTCTGATCAATGATAAACGAATCTGCGATTTGTTTCCTATACTCCTCTGTTTCGGTCACATATGAACCTGTTCCAAAGTAGCTTGCTGCATATTCTGTAAAAAGAGGTTCTGTTACCATATTTTCTCCAAAGGTAGCTCTTCCCCGCAGCATGGTGCACTCGAGCGGGGTGCCAAATTCAATACCCATGAATGGAATTTGACCAAATTTCGCGTAATGACTCAGCCACTCTTCTCTTTCCTGTAGCGGCAATAAACAAAGATACATGTTGATCGTATGCACATCACCCACGTAAGCGCCATGGTGATTAAAAACCGGCCGGGTCGGGTCATGCCTTTTTATGATATCAATGCTTTCCATTCCCGCTACAGCCTTGGTTTCCCATCCGGGATCATCTTTTACCCAGCCATTTTTACCTATAACCACGGGGTTTTGATCATCTTCATGCCCGAAAAAATTAGGATTAACAGACCACATTACAATGGCGGGTTCATTTCTTATCTTCTTCAGATAGGGCAACATTTTTTTCTCGTACGCCTCTCTCATCCCTTCCTTATTCCATATGTACTCCCAATTAGTCCCCATTATAAAACCAGTTGCCGAGGGCAATGGGGCTGCTATGAGAAAGCCGGATCTGCTTGCACCCTGAATTAACTGCCGGTCATATTCAACCATTCCTCGCCTTGTTTTATCATGAGGCCAAATCTCCTTAAAATTATATCCGGCTCTTTTCAGGCCGTTAAAGCCTGCATCAATTAATTCCGACATTCCATGTCCGAAATTATTCGCGGTTGGCCTGAGATTTATTTTTACCCCGTTTAAATAGAAGTTTTTACCCTCTATCCAAAATTCGCGGAAGCCAAATTCCTGAACAAATTCATCACTGACCTTTCCTATGCTAACCTTTAGGCTTGCTCTGTAAAAATTCGGATTATCTAAGTCCCATAACAGTGGATTTAACCACTTATCGGATATTTGATATGTTTGATTTTCATTTTGTTCCGTTAGGAAATTCCCTGAAATTTTCTTTACTGTTGTACCTTCATCATTCAATATCTCAATATCAACAAACACCTTTTTTTCAGGCGGCAACTCATCCAGCTCAAATTCCAAACAAATTTCCTTTTTCCTGAAAGATGTCTGAACGAATACATCTTTAATGAATGCTTTATCAGGATATTTTTTTAATAATACCTCGCCTGTAATTCCTTTAGAATTTAGCTTTTCATCCTGCAAAGTAATCATTGCATTGGCCGTACCCATAAAATTAAAATACTTCCCTGCCGAGGGTGTAGCTATTACAAAAATATCAAGAGAATGAGTGTTCCCGGCCTTTACCAACCGGGTTATATCGACTGAACCACAGGGCCAGTGTATGGTATCAGCAATTACATTATCAATAAATACGATGGCATCGGTAGCAATTCTATCAAATTCGAGCACAATTCTGCCTGTTTTCCAATCATCGGGAATTGATATTTCGCGGGAATACCATGCACTGTTAATATCTTCCGGACTCTTATTCCAACTTTCTCCGCCTCCTTTTACCGAAATACCGGGAACTTTTACCCACCAGGCATCAAGGTGCCATGCTCCGGGAACCCAAATTTTTCCATAAGCATCACGAGGGGGTAAAACATCCATATTCTCAGCCGGGCAAAAATGCCATAATCCATTGAGACATACCTGTTGACGGGTTGAAGATAAAACTTCCACGGGCGCCTGCCTGATTGCTGGCTCCTGCTCTTCATTTGCTGATAAAGCGGGTACATTAACAAGAATAAAAAAAAGAAGTAAAAATGTGCCAAAACACTTTTTCACCATTTGTGAGTTGTAGCCTTCAATCATGATTTTATTATTCCTTAATTATTATAGTTCCTGTTATCATTTTATTATCATTTACAACCTTGATGAAATAAATTCCTGACTTTAACTGTCCATCAAGTAATAATTCAGCTCCCCGTATTTCCCGGTTTACCAGTTGCCTACCGGTAATATCCATAACCTCAATCAGATATCCCTTTCCAGCCTCATTGCCAAATTGAATGTAAATTTCTTCCCCTGATTTAGCAGGATTGGGGTAAATTTTTAGTCCGGAATCATTTTTTGGCAGCTTTTCGAGGTATGAAGGATCTTTTTCAAGAGCAACAACAACAGTTGAGGTATAAGGAGCAAGCGAAACCTCTTCTATGGGTCGGTTATCTAAATCAACATAAATTCCATTAAGCTTTACCAGTTTTTCATCGGGAGTATCATTGGTTATCAATTCTGTTTTGGGTTCCTCACCGGCATTTTGTGTAAAAAAAGATTTCACCGCAGCTGTATCTACCTCCGATTTCCATTGTTCAAAGCTTCGATTCTCAGGAAATGTCAGGTTTGAATTAAATGGATTTATATAATAATTACCCTTAAACACTGCCCTGTCTTCCACTACGCAAACATCCTTGTAACATATGTATCTGAAAGGGAAATTATTTGCCATGGTACTCACCCATGTATTATTTTCAATGAGATAATCGGAAATCAACTCATGGGACCCCCAATCAGCCATTGAGAACTGACTTCCGTTATTCCCAAATGAAACATTGTTTCTGATAATGTTATTAAAAGTACCCGCGTTACCATGGATTCCTCCTCCGCCGTAAGCCAGTGTGTTATTTTCAACGAGCATGTTATTTGTACCATTATCCAGGTACATACATGGATAAATTTCCGGTTCACCACTTTCCGTACCTCCACCATAACCGTGAACATACCTGATGATATTATTCCGGAATACCCCATACCTGGCAAATTGTCCAAAGCTGTACAGTGCCCCCCCGTCATTCAGACGGAGCATTGTATTGGTGATGATATTGTTTTCGATAATCGCGGAATCAGAAAGGATAAGAATTCCACTGTAGCCAATGCTATCCATCACACAGGTATTGATATGTGTATTCCGGCTGCCAATGGATTTAATTCCAATCTGTTTTTGCTGGCCTGTTAAGGAAAGTTCCGGGAATAAACCTATATTCTTCAAGCTGCAATTTTCAATAGAGGCATCCCTGCCCCCTATGTCTATACCCAGGCCACAAATATCAATGATTTCACAATTCTTGATTGTGTTTTGCCTGCCTCCCAATCGCAATTTAATTCCGAAGTGACACGATTTTGACAGCCTACAGTTATTTATTGTCAGGTTGCTGCAATCTGAGCTTATGGAAGATTCTATGGTTTTTTCAATTTGAATGCTTTCAATAGTGCAATATTGTCCGGTAATATTTATTCCATAATCTCTCACAGCCCCTTCAATGCTAACATCATTAGGATCCAGGTTGGCCGGTAATTTCAAATACAGGTAGCCTGCATCCAAATCATGATACCATTCGTACTCCGCATCAAGTGCCTGATGAGAATTTATGATGTAAAAACCCCAGTTAACACTGCAATCATAATGCGTGGGTTTGTCAAAGACGAAGATGCCAGGTATCAGGTTGATAACCTCACGTTTCTCCCATGTCCAGTTATTCGACCGGAATACAACGCTTGCACCGTTCCATTTTTGTCCGCTTTCTGCTATTGCAGTGCTTGTAAATCCTTTATTTCCATTGCTTTTATCAATAGTTAAATAACCACTGTTCGGGTACCGTGCCAGCGTTAACTGTTTATTATCAAGGAAGAGGTTCTCTATTTTGGTATCGGGCACCCGGGCCCGGTAAATTTCATCTTCTGTTTTTTCCCATCCGGAAATAACCATTGCCCCGCTAATAAGCGGAGGATTTCCTTCATCGTATGAAGAAATAGTGATTTTGTTTTCTTCGGTTCCGTGAGCTTCAAGATTTATACTGCCATAAAAAATATCACCGTTTTTCAGGAGAATTTTATCTCCCGGATTCAGGCTTACCCCGTTTAACTTATCAAAATTCTTCCAGGGATTATCCGCGGTTGAACCGGAATTTTTATCATCACCATTTGTAGAAAAATAATATGAGACCGGTTGCTGTGAATATAACAGCATGCTTTTAGCAAGGAATAATATTGATATGAGTATTGTTTTAAACATACAGAATAAGATTTGGCGAAATAAGCAGGGGACTTAGTTTTTTATTAACAGGCCCGGCAGACTGCCGGGCCTGAAAACAACCACTATTATGAAAAGATTAATTCTTGATCATCTTTTTAGTAAAACTATTACCAGAATTATCAGTAAATCTTACGAAATAGAGACCACTTTTTAAATCTGATGTATTTAATTCTGCTTTATTGGTTTTAACCATTGTGTTCAAAACTCTCTGGCCAAGTATATCAATTACCTGAATTTCACGAATATTATCACATCCGCTGATATAGAGCATATTGCTCACAGGATTGGGATAAATTTTCAGAACTGATCCGGTTTCTGGAACAACACCCACAGGACAATCCGTTTCTGTTACGGTAACATCTTTTACCTGGTCAAGGTTAATTTCAGAAGAATTACCTGCAGCGTCTTTTGCAATTACTGTATAGTAATATGTACCGGGTACCAGGTCATAAAAAGTATAGCTTGTATCGGTACCAGCTACAGAATGTATTACTTCCCCGTATTCATCCAGGATATCGTACTGTGCAATTCCCATATTATCGGTTGAAGGGGTCCAGGAAACTGTAATATCATTACATTGCAGATCAGTCAACACAGATTCGATCATAGTCGGAGCCTCTGGGTCCACCAACATCTCGAAACTACCCCCTGCCTGAAAGATGAGGGAACCCCAGATTGAAGGATCCGCGTAAGTATTATAAACACCATCCCGCACATAAAATCCAAGTACCGTTTCTCTTATGTCATCATCAGCATCCGCTATGGTAACATCAAAACCAAACATATCTTCCGGTTGGGGTACGGTAGATCTTCCAAGGGCACTCCAGGGATAAAATACCTCGAAAATATACGAGCTGTTTTTTTCCAGGAAATTATAAACCAGCTTGGTTACGTCTATTCCTGTGGTATTAGTGGCACCACCGAAAAATTGACGCGGATCCACGGCCGGATCGGGTGTGAATGCAAATTGTACCTGGCCTCCGGTGTAAGCACCAACCGTTTTATTATTATACGGGTCTATATTCACCTCGATATGATCTTGGTCATATCCATGGTAACTCTCATCAACATTTCGCACGTTATCAAATACTTCAATGAACATGTACAAACCATCGGGAGACCATGCCAGTCTGAATTCACCACTGCAGTCAGCTTCTGATTCGGGAGCTTCCCAATCATCCAGTAGTTTTTCTACTTTCCAAAGTTCAAAATTGTTCCAGTCTTCATCAAGCACTCCGTCAATGGTAATATCAAAAGCAGGTTTAAGGGTAGAAACGGTAACAGATACTTTACCTGATTCATTTCCACGCTTATCAAAAGCCTGAACACTGAAGGTATATTCAGTTTCTTCCTGTAAATCTTCAATCGTGTAAGCGGTTTTATCCTCTCCAATGGTTGCAATCAGCTCATCTCCTGAGAAGATTTTATAACCGTCTACCTGATAATCATCTGTGGATGCATCCCAGCTTAAAGCCACGCTTGTAATCCCGGGGGAAGCCTTCAGGTTACCCGGATCCGTGGGGGGCTCGGTATCGGTATAAGCAGCAGAGGGATCGACAAGGCTCAGGTGCATTCCATTCCAGTCGCCGCTTAACCATGCATCCCAATCGGTTACATTCCTGGCAGCCATTCTGAAAGAAATCTCCTCTGCTCCGGCATCTACCTGTGAGTTTATATAACCAGCCAGTTCCGGGCTGCTAAAATAATAGTCACCAAATCCAAAGATGCTTACGGAGGCTACCGGCCCGTAAAATGAATTGAAAATACGTGTTGTATCCCAGTCCAACTTATCTCTTGTCCATCCGGTATTTAAAACCGGGTAAAGATCCACGATGAAATTTTCAAAGGGTTCTTGTCCTGTGGGAGCGTGTTGACCTGCTTTAAAAGCAATATTGGCATATACACTGGTTGTTGTTTCAAGTCCTGAAATGTCAAACGACGCATATCCTTCGATATCCCCGGTACCATCAGCCGTTTTCCATACCATAATATCATTAGGAATTGTATCCGTTTGCTGTGGGCTGCCAGCGTAAACATCACCGGTTTCAAGATCCTGGATGGCTTCCGCGTCCACATTACCCTGGTAAAGTGAAAGTTTCATACCTTCCCATGCTCCGCTAAGCCAGGTATCAAAAGGATGCACACTTCGGGCAACAAATTTAAACGCGATGTATTCTGCTCCTTCTGTTTTTTTATTCCTTATATATTCTGCAATTTCAGGAGTTGAAAATTCATAGGTAGCAAATCCCTGCACATTAACGCGTGCGAGCGGGTTTGTTTCAATCGTAAAATCTTTTGCAATATTCCAGGTTAAATCGGCCCTCGACCATGAAGTATCCGCACATCCGTATACTTCAACCCAGTAAGGATCAATTATGTCCACCTCCCCGTTATGCTGACCACCATAGCAACTAATAACCGCGTGCTTTAAAAATCCTGTTTCCACTTCTGAAATATCGAATTTAACGTAAGCTTCCCGGTCACCAGTTCCGCCAGCAGTTTTCAAAACCTGTACATCATTGGCATCATCAACAACAGCGTCAATATCATCCGGGTTGGCAGCATCTGTTTCGGCAGTGGTAACAGAAGGCAGTACTTCGGAAGGTTCTGAATAAGAAAGGGTGAGTTTCATTCCCTCCCAACTACCCGACAACCAGCTATCAAAAGGATGTACTCCATCTGCAACAAATTTAAATGCCACGAAATTTTTTCCGTCATTTTTCTGGGCAATCAGATAATCGACAATTGCAGAAGAATAAAAATGGTAAGTGCCAAACCCCTGAATGTTTACCATACCAACAGAGTCTTCTCCGATGGTATAACCTGCGGCCTTATTCCAGGTCAGATCATCCCGGGTCCAGTCAGTTTCAGCACAGGTGAACATTTTTACCAGGTAAGGTACTACACGATCATCATCTCCATTGTGCTGGCCGCCAAAACCTGAAATAGCAGCATAAGAGAGATTTTCAACATCCAGCGTGCTGATGTCAAATTTAACGTAAGCTTCCCGGTCGGCACTGCCATCGGTAGTTTTCAATACCTGAATATCGGCATTCGCGGTATCCACCATTTCAGGCGACTGAGCGTTGGTTTCAGCCGTAGTTACCGAATTCAAAACCAGGGTAGTAGGGGTTTGTGCCCCCAGGGTCATCCAGCCAAAAACAAGGCATAGGATTCCCAATGAAACGAATTTCATGTACAACTTTTTCATAATTTAAAATTTTTAGTTGGAATTATTTAATCAAATAAAGAATCTACATTAGCTACATAATATGACAGGGTTTTAATAAATAAAAACTCACCATTCGAAATATAAACTTAGAAAGTATAGGAATCATTTAACTGTAATTCCTCAGTGGGTATAGCCCATACAAGTTCGGGGTCATTCCATGGGCGCACGGGTTCATTCTCCCTTTCACCGGGCAGAATATCCTTTTTAAGGGCTTTAAAGTAGTGTACCCTGTCGCCTTCCGCGAACATTTCGATAAGCCGTTCATTATGTATCATATCTTCGGTGATTTCAGATGCTAAAACAGGTTGAAAGGTTCCACCAATGTTTTCATCCCAGGCTCTTTGTTTCACCACATTTAAATCATCTGCGGCACCCTGGCTGTCACCGTTAATTAATCGGCATATTGATCTCGTCAGATAAAATTCAGATAACCTCAACAGTGGGTAATTGGTATATCTGTCTCCGGGGCCCCTTTCGAGTCTATCTGCTACAATGGTACGGTAATCGAAATAGTTTCTTGTTTCATAATATGCAGTGGTATCCCTTCTTAAAAGAGGAGGAACAAATTTTTCACGTACGGCAAATAATTGCTGGAACCTCTTATCGGCCCGTGCTTTTTGGGTAATGGTAGAATCGTTCTTTGGATCGGGCTGCCACCCGATTGTTTTAAGCGCCGGTTCCGACATGTGGGTTTCTACCCAGCGGCAAAAGTCACCGTTATACCTGTGATTAAGAACCGTGAGGTGAAAAAAGCCCTGCTCGGCAGCATCCACTTCGTCGAAACAAGCGGCGTACATGATTACTTCTTTCCCGCGGGCAAGAGAACTCTTGTTATATGCTTCAATGGGGTCTTCTGAAAGATCATATTCCCCGCCATTTTCATCAATTAAAAAATCACATTCTGCTTCTGCCTTTTCAAAATCGTGCATTTGCATGTAGGTTCTTGCCAGCATGGCTGCCGCCGCGAATTTATTGGCCCTTCCTGCCTGGTACGAAGGGTGCATAACCCCATCCAGGTATTTTTCCGGGAGAAATTCCTTAGCTTTCATAAAATCCGAAACAATAAACTCATAGATTTCCTTTGTTGTCCCGATTTTTGGTGATTTAGCAGCTTCAACGTTTTCGGAATATCCTGTACGAAGAGGAATAGTTGGTTTATTGTTTGATTCATCATAAGGCGGACAATGCATTAAAGCCAGGTGATAATAGGCCCATCCGCGCATAAAGTATAACTCCCCGATGATCCTGTTCAGGTTATTTATCTTGTCTTCTTCGCTGATATCCGGGTAAGGATCCCAGTCATTGGATTTAAGGTAATCAAATGTGAAATTGGCAGAATTGATTATCTGGTAAAAATATACCCAGGGTCTGAAAGTATACCTGGTCCAATCCTGTAGATCCCTGGTATAATCCCATTCCGGGTTATCTGCAAAACCTACATGATCACCAATCGATTCGCGAAGTATTACATGGTTTACCCATGAATTATCCCAACAATTATTTGTAAACCCTTTAAGGTACAATCCTATAACAGATCTTTCCAATTCAGTAATATTCTGATAAGGAAATTCAGGCGGGTGATTTAATTCAAAGAATTCATCCTCATCACAACCCATTAAAAAAATCAGAACTAAGGGAAACAATATGATACGTTTTATTTTTTTCATGACATTTCAGTTTTTTGTATTGTTAGTCCATTCTTTTAAAAACCCAGGTCAATACCAAATGAATAAACTTTTAGCTGAGGTATAGTTGCTTCATACACGTGAGTAGCCCCCTCCGGGTCCCAACCTTTGTAATCGGTATAAGTAAAGAGGTTAGATCCTGACAGGTATATTCTCAACTTACTAACATTCATCTTATTCAGGAAACGGGAAGGCAGTGTATATCCCAGTTGAACATTTTTCAACCGGATATAATCACCTTTATAAAGGTATTTGTCGTATCCACACCATTCTCTCGCCAGATCATAATTTTCGCCGTTAACTTCATGTGGCGTATTATACTTTGGACGGGGATATTTGGCAATATCGCCAGGATTTTCCCAGTAATTACCCAGCACATCGGCTCTTATCACCCTGGTTGGGGCAGTAGTGGTACTCACCTGTTCGTCATAATCAAAAATATAATTGCCACCGGAGAAGGAAACAAAGAAGCCAAAATCGAATCCTTTCAATTCAAATGTATTGGTAACCCCGCCATAATAAGTTGGAGTAGCGCTCTTATTCCCCAGCTTGAAACTATTTTGTTGAATTGCAGAGCGACTCGCATAGATTAAACTGTCTGTTCCGTCAGATGCAAGCAGGGGTTTGGTTTCGCCTGTATTTTGAAAATATTCCCTGTCGAGTGCGTAAATTCGTTCAACACCGGTAGCAGGGTCAACATCCGCATAGCGTGCCAGGTACCATTCACCAACTTTACCTCCGACAGAGGATATTCGATAACCGTGACTAATCACATTACTTTCATCGTTATTCAAACGTTTGATCTCGTTCGCGTTGGTCCCGAAATTAAACATGGTGGTCCATTTAAAATTGCCGGTGTTTATATTAACCGAGCTAATTTCAAACTCAAGCCCCGAATTATCGAGTCGACCGATATTTCCCCAGGCCAGATTGGCAGTATAGTTATATACCCCCCCATCAATACCCGTTGATATGGGTAGAGGGGTTTGAAGTAAAATATCATCGACAATTTTATAATAATATGCCAGGGAGCCGGATACCCTGTTATCGAAGAATCCGAAATCTATACCTGCATCCCACGAACTGGTCGTCTCCCAGGTAAGACCGCTTACCATGTTGGAGGGTAAAGTACCACCTCTTCCCATTATTGCCGAGTTTCCATACAGATAACTTGTTCTGTAGGTTTGTACAAATAAATATGAAGGAATCGACTCATTACCAGTTTGTCCAAAACTACCCCTGAGTTTGAGAAAAGTACTCCTGACAATGGAAGACAGAAAATCCTCTTCTGAAATAATCCAACCGGCTGAAACCGCTGCGAAATTACCCCAACGCTGATCAGCAGGAAACTTTGAAGAGCCGTCGCGCCTGTAACTCAGACCCAAAATATATTTCCCCATGAATTTATAATTAATCCTTGAGAAATAGGATAAAAGGTAACGCTCGTCTGTGAGCCTTCCCTCCATTTCCTTTAGTGTCAACGGTTGTCCCATTTCCTGGTAGGTACCCTGTATATCCCATCCTTCCATTCTCCTAAGGTACCCGTCATCTCTTTGTCCTTCCATACCAGCAGTAAATACAATCGAGTGATTGTCAATGGTCCGGTTATAGGTCGCAAATAAATTTGTATTTAAAGTTTTCAGAAGGATTGCTTCCTCGCGTGCCATGGAACCATAATTATCATCCCTTATATCCGCACTTACCCAGTTGGTTTGATTTGTTTGCAAAATATCGAATGAGCCCTCGGTGCGCAATGACAATCCTTTCAGGAAAGGCATATTGTATTGGGCGGTAAGTGCACCAATGGCCCTGTAGGTAGTCAGTTCATCTTTAATATTGCCGGGATCGGCACTTGCTACCGGATTAGAAACCAAAGGATTATAATAATTACCACTATCATTGTACACCGGGTACCATGGCAATGCATCATATCCGGCAGAGGTAAAACCGCCTGTGTTACCTGACTCATTGCCCCCTGTATTTCCCTTACCGCTGTTTTTCATCCTGTTGTTCCTGGTATGCGATACGTTTAGGTTGGTACCCAGTTCAAGATTTTCGACAGGATGAAAATTCATGTTCGCCCTTAACGAGTATCTCTCAAGATCGTTGTGTTTGATTACGCTGTTGTCTTTCCTGTAATTTCCTGAAAGGAAAATGCTTCCCTTGTCAAATCCACTGGTTCCCGACACATTTAATTCGGTAAAAGAGCCTTGCTGAAGAATCTGATCAAACCAATTGGTGTTTACTGCAAGAGCTTCTTCTCTTGTTAAAAAATCAGTAGCATAAGGTGAACGGTTATAGGTAAACTGGGGATCATAATATTCATCTCCCTCGTTTTGGGCCGCAACATCCATGATGGCAAACCACTCTTCGGTGTTTGCATACCCGATATCTTCAGGAGTACGGGATAGTTCAGAAACACCTGTTGAGTAGTTAATATCAAGGGTGGCTTTTCCCCCTTTACCTGATTTGGTGGTAACCATAATAATTCCGTTTGAACCCCTGGAACCATAAATCGCGGTGGCACCCGCATCTTTCAATACCTGAATGCTTTCAATGTCGTTTGGGTTAATCAGAGACATCGGGCTTTGCGCCTCAGTACCGTTATTTGATGCAGGGTTATAAGAATGAACCGGGATGCCATCAATTATCCACAATGGACTCCCATCGCCGGCATGAAGCGTGTTCATGCCCCGAATCAGTATTCTTGACTGGGCACCGGGCACTCCGCTGTTGGATTGTATAGAAAGACCAGCGGCTTTTCCCTGCAGGTAATCAACAAATGAAGCGGAATTAGCGCTGTTTTGAAGGTCCTCGCTACTTACCGTTGAAACAGAACCCACAATATCTCTCTTCTTTATTGATCCATAACCAACTACCACAACCTCATCGAGTGCGGCAATGTCTTCTTTCATTGAAATATCAATGGTGGTTCTGCTGTTCACCTTAATTTCTTCCTGCACGTAGCCTATGAAGGAGAAAATAAGTATTGCATCAGGACCGGATACCTCTATTTGATATTCACCATCCAGGTTTGTAACCGTACCATTTGTAGTTCCCTTTTCCACCACATTTACTCCCGGAAGGGATTCACCTTCCATGGATTTGACGGTCCCGCTCACAAGTATTCCTTGCTGCAAGGCGGTTGATTGCCCACCTGTTATAAAACCGGCATGACAGGTTATTAAGGGTAACTGACATAAAAGGATACAGGTCAGTAATAACCTGGCCAGAGCCCATGCTTTGTAAATACTTTCTTTCATAGAAAATAGTTTAATAGTTAATAAGTTAGAAATTTGATTTTCAAAAAGCTACAAACAAATATATACCGGGAAAAGGATATAGAGGGATAAAAATGTTTCGAACCTGGTGGTAAAGATTTTCAGCGCGAGTGGTAAAAATCTTCGAAAAAGGGAATAAAATCATTCAGACAACATAGGCTTAAGAGACTCTATACAAGGTATTTCGATGGTATTTGACCAAAATATTTTTTAAAGCATTTGCTGAAATACTTGGGATCAGTAAAACCAACCTTGTAAGCCACTTCATTGACATTCAGTTCACCCTCCTGAAGTAACTGTTTTGCTTTTAATAATCGTAAACTTGTAATTAAATTACCGGGAGAGGTGTTCAGTAAAGCTTTTAATTTCATAAATAATTGTGTATTCCCCATACCTGCTTCCCTGGCCAACATTTTTACACTAAAATCAGTGTTCTCAATATTTTCTTCTACTACTTTTTTAACCTTTTCAATAAATTCCTTGTCTATTTTACTGATTTTTGTATTACGCGAAAGATCATTCCTTTCAAGCTCGGTGGATTCTTTCAGCCCCGTGTGTTTTAAAAAATATTGCCTTAAGTTTTCCCGTAACTGAAGATGATTCCTAACCTTTAAAAGTAGTATTTCTTCATTAAAGGGTTTGGTTATATAATCATCCGCCCCGGTTTTTAACCCTTCCACTTTACTATCGGCCGAGGTGAGTGCTGTTAAAAGAATAATCGGAATGTGGCAGGTCCTGGGATCAGATTTTAATATTTCACCCATCTGAATACCGTCCATACCGGGCATCATTACATCGCTGATGATAAGATCAGGTACATTTTCCATAGCTATTTCGAGACCTGACTTACCGTTTATTGCTTCCAGGACACTGAATTCGGGGGACAAAAAGCCACGAATATACTTCCGCATATCCGGGTTATCATCGACAATCAGGACAGTATTATCAGCTTTTGAATTAACATATTCAACAGGATAATCCTGATTATTCTCATCGCAATACAGACGTTCAGGGGATAAGGGCTCCACGGCTTCTGTTGATTCACTTCCAATCCCCTTTTCAACCTGATCTTCTGATTGTTGCAAAGGAATTTTCACGAAAAAACTGGTTCCCACACCCACGATGGAATTGACCGATATATCCCCATTTAGTAAATTCACCAGGTCTCTTGTTAATGCAAGGCCAATTCCTGTACCAGGAGTTTTATTACCGCGTTGCCCTTCAACCTGATAAAAACGATCAAAAATGTAGGGCAGGTATTCTTTTTCAATCCCGATTCCGGTATCCCTTATTTCAAATGTCAACACATCTTCATTATAAGAAATTTCAAAAAAAACCCTGCCGCCCTCGCCGGTGAATTTTAAGGCATTGGAGAGGAGGTTTGACAAAATCTTATTTATTTTATCTGCATCCAGGTAAACGATTGCATCCTTTGGTATTTTCCCCGTACATTTAAAATCAATATTCTTTGATGATGCCATCAATTCAAAGTTGCCTGAAATCTGGGAGATGAATTCCGGTAATGACACTTTCACCAATTCAATTTTCATTTTACCGGTTTCAAGCTTTCGTAAATCCAGCAACTGATTTGTCAACTCCAGCAACCTATGGACATTTCTTGAGACAAAGGAAAACTGTTGTAAAATTTCATCTCCCCATTCCATTTCCCGGGCAGTTTTAAAAAGTCGTTCAAGGGGACCGGAGATAAGCGTTAATGGAGTTCTTAATTCATGGGAGATATTGGTAAAAAAAGCAAGTTTTAACTGATTAACCTCATTTTCATTTTCTCGTTTGATCTGTTCAAGTTTTAATTCATTGCGTATCTTGATCTCTTTAATGGTAAGATACCTCCCGGCAAATATGAGTCCTGTTATCAGAATCACATATAAAATATACGCGAATTTGGTTTTCCAGAAAGGAGGTTTTACTGTAAATGGAAAAATGACGGCACTGTCATTCCATACACCATCAGAATTAGTTGATTTAATTTTGAAAATATAATTATCGGGAGGCAGATTGGTATAATTCGCCATCCTGCCATTTCCGGAATGGTTCCATCCCTTATCAAATCCTTCAAGCATATATGCATATTTAATTTTAGAAGGATTCAGATAATCTATAGCGAGGTATTCAAAACTAATAGAATTTTCATCGTACTGAAACTCGGGTATTTCAGTTTTATTCATGTAATCCTGGAACAGGATCCGTCCATTAAAAGGTTTTCCGGGAAAAACCTCCTCCCCAAATATTTTAACCGAAGTTAAATATAAATCCACCTTTTCTGTGTTTAAATCGATATTATCCGGGTTGAAGTAATTGAACCCATTATTCCCGCCAATAAAAAAATCTCCATTATTGGTTTTAAACAGAAATTTACATTCATTTGACTGCAGACCATCATCTACATTATAATTATGAATTGTTTCACGGTCAGATTCAATAAAGGATAAGCCCTTGTTGGAACTTATCCATATTCTGGATTTATTATCCATGGCAACACCTGATATTTTGTTGCTGGGTAATCCATCGTCTGTATTTATTATTAAGAATTTTCCCTTTACGGGATCATAAATATTCAGCCCCCCGGTTTCGGTGCCGATCAAGATTTCACCGTTGGCACCCTCGTCAATACTTTGTATCCTGTTGGATGAAATGCTGTTTCCGTTTTTACTATAAAGAAATGTTTTAAACTTAATTTCTTGAAGGCTATCAAAATAATCGACATTCTCTAAACTGGCCATGCTAAGTCCATGATATGTTCCGACCCATAATATATTCCGGCTGTCAACATAAATATCCAGAATTCCTCGATGTCCAATCGAGTTTTCATTATCAGGCTCGTAATCTAAATGGGTAAATTCATTATCGTTCCGGTTAAAAAGAAATACACCGGTATAAAGTGTCCCAATCCAGATTCTCCCGTTTTTATCTTCAGTAATACACCAGGGCTCGCGAAAATCATATACACTGCCATCCTGTTTTATAACAGAAAACTGCCGGAGACTACCCCGAGCCGGATCATATGCGTAAAGCCCCTTTAAATAGGATAATATCCATAGTACACCCTTACTATCAATGAATAGTTCTTTGATGATACTTTGATTAAACAATTTTAATTTCTCATCAATTTCTTCATTATATCTGTAGCTGTTTTTCACGGGATCAAACATTATAATCCCCTCTCCATCAGTCCCTATCCACAATTTTCTATTCATAGTGTCTTCTGCAAGGGAACTTATGCCTTTTGATTTTAAATAGTTGTGCCTGCAGGGAACAGGATAGACATGATTGAACCTGGCTTTTTTCGGGTTAAAAAAGTTTATCCCGCTATTTACGGTTCCAACCCATATAATATTCTGTTTATCCTTAAAAAGGTAGCTTATTTTATCACTTGAAAGACTATGTGGATCGGAGAGGTTTACCCTTTCATTATTTATATTTCCGGTATTTTTATTATAAATATACAACCCGCTTCCATCAGTTGCTAACCACATCAGTGAATCTGAGATGTCGATAACATGGTTAAATTTCTTGTTTTCAAACACACCATCCAATTCCGGGTAAGGGGAAACCGAAGATAACCGGTCTCCATAGTAATAATATAAATAATCGGGAAACACGCTAATCCAGAAAACGTCCTGCTTATCTACCCGAACATTACTAAATTGTTTAATACGTAAACGCTCATCCACTTCTTCTGGTAATACGTTGATGAAAGTATCCCTGGAAGCGTTGTACCTGTATAAGCCCGGGGTATAATTTTTCATCCATAATACTCCACTTTCATCTTTATGAAGGAATCCAACAGAGGAATGATTTATATTATCCTGCTCTCTTATTCCAAAATAACAACTCAGGTAATGGTGATCCTCACCCTCTATGATTCGGCTAATATTTATTTTATACAATCCCCCATGTGTTCCTACCCAGATAACCTCATCATCAGGAAGAACAGTCAGTATGTAATTGAAAGCATCCGAAATATTTTCTATTTCCGAATGATCAAAATTAATTTTTGAAAACGTCCCGGTGTTCCTGTGATAAATATTAAGGCCATTATTAGTGCCAATCCAAAGGTTTCCATACTTGTCTTCGTCAATATCGTTAATATAGGAATTGCTTATGGTGGTAGAATCATTTTCAACATGGGAGTAAACAGTAACCTCATGACCATCATACAGGTTTAATCCGTCATACGTTCCGAACCACATGTACCCTTTACTATCCTGAAAGACTGAAATAACAGCACCACTCGACAATCCATCGGATGAGGACAG
>CAZGTU010000077.1:0-20701 GCA_964528675.1 uncultured Bacteroidaceae bacterium | reverse complement strand
GGGGATTGGGGATTAGGGATTGGGGATTGAGGATTGGGGATTAGGGATTAGGGATTGGGGATTGGGGATTGGGGATTGGGGATTAGGGATTAAGGGATTAAGGGATTGGGGGATTAAGGGATTGGGGGATTAAGTGGATGCATAATATTTATTTTTTTTCTCTAATTCATACTATAATAAACTGAAGTTTCGCATTTAAAATAATACTGTAAGAATTACAAAAATATTTCTTTTTACGGATATAAAGGGAATATTGTAAAATTTTAAGAAAGCTAAGGTATGGACCTTCCGGTAAAAAAAACCTCCCAATAATTGACATCCCTCCATTGGTTTCCTATCTTGAGTGCAACCAAAGGAATAAATCATGGACAATCATTTTTTATGCCCCCATTGTAACGGCCATCTCAAGGTAGGTGACCGTATTATCTTCAGGGTTAGGAATGAAAATAAGGAACACGGATTATTATTGCTGCACCCCGAAATTGGAAACTATTCATCCTTGAAACATCCTGATTTTGCCTACAATGAAGGTGAAACACTGGATTTTTACTGCCCACTCTGTTCACATAGTTTAAGTACCGATATAGACGAAAATCTGGCCTATGTTATCATGATTGATGAAAAAGGAAAAGAAAGCGATATATATTTTTCCAGGGTTGCAGGTGAAGAAAGCACATACAAAGTAAGCGATGACGTAGTTACAGCTACAGGTGAGCATTCGGGAAAATATACTTATTTCAGGTTGTCGGAGAAGTTCAGGAAGTATTTGAAGACTTGAGGGGGAAGGGAAGGGTGATCGGTGATCGGTGATCGGGGAACGGTAAACGGTGATCGGTGATCTGTGAACAGTGAACAGTGAACGGTGAATGGTGAACGGGGAACGGTAAAGGGTGATTCAGAATCAGGAATTGACACAACTATCATATAACAAATTACATATGTCATTGATAGATAGAAATGTAAGTTTATGATGATTAAAAATCAATCAGGATTTTCTCTTGTCCAACGAAGCATACAATGTCTTAAATTATATTTGAATCACAGGGGACACAGGGGACTTTTCACAGGGGACACAGGGAAAATGATTGAAATCATTTTTTTCTTGAATCATAACCATGCTCATCATCTCTTTTATATTTATATAATATTACCGAAGTCACTAAATTTTTTGGCCCGCCAAAAAATACTCTGTGTCCCAACGTCATGAATACCTCTTTTCCCTGTGGTACTCCGTGAAAAGTACCCTGTGTCCTCTGTGATTCAAATATTTATAGGAGCATACAAATCCCAAGTTGAAGAGTATGGGATTTAGGGATAACAACACTTTTCGGAGTGGACACAACGATTACCTGCCCGCCGACGTGCTGGCCCTTGCTTCGGCAGGCGGGAACCCTTTATATCTCCTGTTATCCTCTCCGAGTGATACGGCCCCGCCGTGGCGGACTTTTATCTAACTACTTTTTGTAAAGTGCAGATGATCTAACAAAACATATCAGCACACTACTAAATGCCGTAATTTGTGAAAAATAGTTAGACACCTTAATAATATACAGCTCCGCTGTTAATCGACTGCCAACTAAGTTCCCCCCACTCCCACTCTACTCATCCTACTCCCTCAACTTATTCTCCATCAAATAAAACTCACTTCCATCATGACTATAATACCTGAAAATATCATAATCCCCATCTCCATCATAATCGGCAACTTGCCCATTGTAGATCCCATTTTCATCCAATAACATTGGCTTCCACTCAGCATAGTCATTTTCGGAAAGAAATATGAAAACCTCATATTCATCATATCCTATGCCGGCTGCCCTGCCCATATTCATACCGGCAAGAACATCCAAATCACCATCAAGATCAAAGTCAAAAACCTGGAGAGTATGACAAGCAGCTAAACTGTCCATAATTATATTTTCTTTCCAGATGCCTTCAAGTTTTTGATAATATGACACAGGATATCCAGCTCTTTCAGAGTGACTCATAAATATTTCAGTTTTTCCATCATTATTTATATCTTTAAGAAAAACCTTGGTAGCATTCCTTGACCAGTCACCTTCCTGTTTATTCCATTTCTCGTCAAGATTTTCATTTTTCCATTCTCCCTTAAGATCTCCACCAGGATTGTAAAATATGTATCCATCCGCCACAATATCGATCAATCCATCACCATCAACATCACCAACATCCATGCCTTCATGAATATTTTTGTAGTTTACCAGGGACATTACTTCACTCCAGTTTTCTTTTTCGGTTTGTTTAAATAACAAAAGAGAGCTCTCTTCAAATGTAATAATGGCCAGATCCATCTTTTTGTCATTATTAAAATCGGCAAGACTCATGTCTTTAACAAAATCGGGAGCTTCTCCGATATAATGTTCTATCCAGCCGGGATTCTCATACCAGAATAATTGTGATGGAGCCCCGGCATCTTTCCACTCGCCCGGATGACGGGCAGCCACCACATCCATATCTCCGTCAAAATCCATATCTGCACATTCTATATCTCCCGCAGCAAATCCCCTTCCGTCACCGACATCATCATTGATAACTATCATTTCCCAGAGCCCGGAATCTTTTTTTCCTTCATAGTAACCAAGGACCCCACCATATGCGTTATTCTCCGAAAAAACCAAATCCTTAATTCCGTCACCTGTAACATCGGCGATGCAACGGGCCCAGAGGAAGCGGACCGTGTCGGCAATTTGACGAGACTCGAAGCTCAGATTTTCCGTATTCTCCTCTCCATTTTTTTCAGGAGAGCTTTTACAGGAATTAGAAATAGAAATAACAAAGAATAAGGCAATTATTGCCATGACTGAGGAAGTTTTTCTTTTCATAGTTTCAGGATTTAATAATTAATAGTGAAGAAAAGCCAATTTATGAATTTAAGTTTATATTTTTAAAAATCAAATCATATCCAACTAAGTCAACATTAACATGTCATGGAAGATGATGGAAGTATTAATTTGTATTACGGAGGAGCAGACCGTTATGAGTGTGCTGCGGATACATCTGTTGAAGTTCTTCTCCATGCAGCCCTTGAAATATAAATCAATTAACCAATAACTTATAAATTAATTAGTATGAAATACCAAAAGATCTTGGTTACGGCCCCCTGGGAAATCGAACTTGCAGAGGATAATTTTAAAGAAAAAATCACTGATCCTCATGATATTATTGTAAAAAACATCTATTCTCACCTGAGTGCAGGAACAGAAATGGCCTGTGTTGCCGGTATCGAAAACTGGTTTGAATTGCCCAATGTGCCGGGTTATACAGCCATTGGTAAAATCTTTGAAAAAGGCGAGGCAGTTGAACATGTGGCGGTTGGTGATATAGTATATACATTTGGCCCACATGCAGGTATCTTCAAAGTAAATACAACGGATCGATGGCATGGTGTATGCGTGAAAGTCCCGGAAGGACTGGAACCTGATATTGCAGCCTTCACTCATATGGGAGGTATTGCAATGTCTTCACTCAGAAAATCGAATATTGAGCTGGGAGATTATGTTATTGTGAGCGGAATGGGCACAATTGGGAATCTTGCTGCACAATTTGCCCAATTACAGGGTGCCAGGGTAATGGGCATTGACATTGTAGATAATCGCCTTGAGATTGCAAGGCAATGCGGAATAGATGAAACACTGAATCCAAATACTGAAGATATAGAAGAAGCGGTGGAAAAATTTACAGATGGGGGAAAAGTTACCACCTGGATAGATGCCACAGGAGTTTCAGCCGTAATTAATGATGCTGTTAATCACATTGAAAATAATGGAGAGCTCATCTTACTTGGTAGTCCCAGGGCTTCTTTTGAAACCGACATCACTCCTTTACTCCGAAAAATTCATCTCATTGAAAACATAAGTGTTAAAGGAGCGCTGGAATTTCTCTTCCCTACCCATGAGAATGATTTTATTAAACACTCCATCGAAAGAAATTCAAAGATCATAATGGATCTTATGAATGAAGGCAAGCTGAAGATAAAACCCTTATACTCACACAAGCTGAAACCGGAAGATGCTGCCTCGGCTTATATCGGGCTGAGAGATAGGCCGGATGAGTATGTGGGAGTGGTGTTTAGCTGGGTATAGGTGGGGGGATAGAGTTGATAGGGGTTGAAGGGGGTTTCAGGGTTGAATCGTTTAATCGTTGAATCGTTGAATCGTTTAATCGTTGAATCGTTTAATCGTTTAATCGTTGATGGGTTGATGGGTTGATGGGTTATATTTATGGTTTAACTTTACTTCTCATATTGCAACACTGACTAAACATAACAAAATGCAAAACCGGCGTGATTTTCTTAAAAAAGCTTCCGCCCTGGGCGGACTGGCAGCTATTTCCTCAATACCTGCAAGAGCAATGATTAACGGGGAGTTCCCCGATAATGAGAACATTCTACAGGGAACCATACTTTCACTTGATGTTCCGGATCTTCTTAACCATATCAAACCGCTGCAGGAGCTTAAGATTAGCAGTTCTGAAAAGGGAAAGCTTCTTGTCTATGATGGTAGCGGAAATGAGTATATTAATGAAGATATAAATGATGAAATTACTATAAATATTGGAGGTGCTCTCGGGACTCATATAGTAGTTCTCGGTGATAAGAAAAATCGAATACTTGATGTAGCAGCATTTAAGGTAGATGCCAAAACGGAGATACTCGATGAGGGTGATGAATTCAATAAAATGCTGAAGATGTTGGTCTTTTCCTGCAGAGCTTACAGACCTGCATATTTCCGCATGAATGGTGATGTGCATATGACCTATGCCGGGTGGTTCCAGGATCATGTTCATGTATTCAAAGCAATGAAATATTTTGATAAGGATGTGAAATCCGGTTATGACCTCTGGGCCAAAGGTCAGCGGGAGGACGGGATGCTTGCCGATAACTGTTATATGCCGTGGGGAGCTTATAAAAGCTGGCTTACCCGCTTTGGGCAGCGTTTTGTATGGAAACTGGGTGATAAAGAAAACAGTTCAACTTTTTATATTCGCATTCCTGTGGAAAACATGAGTGAGTTTACTTTCCTTGAGGGAATCTATTACGCATGGAAAGCCACAGGTGATGACGAATGGATGAAAGAAAAGCTCAATAATTGCATAAAAGCCGTAAAGTACGGCACCAGTGATGAATACCGCTGGTCAGATGAATTTGGTTTACTGAAAAGAGGATATACAATCGACATATGGGACTTCCAGCCTGAAATGGATATCCGTGTATGGGAAGGAGATATCATGATGGCCAAACCCGGTGTAACCGAATACAGCGTAATGTTCGGTGATAATGTGGGTATGTCGGTGGGTTGTAAATACCTTGCCGAGATGCTGGAGTACGCAGGTCGGGAGGAAGAAGCCAAAGAATTTGCAGAATTGGGAGAAACATTACTGAAAAGACTGAATGATCTGGCATGGAATGGAGATTTCTACACTCATCACATTCAGGAAAATCCCGAATATGTGCGCGACTTTGGGGATACACCTGTGGAAAAGCAGGTAACCATATCCAATGCATATGCTATCAATCGTCGGATCGGCCATGATAAAGCAAAAGCCATTATTGAGACCTATCAAAGGATCAGGGAAGAAATGCCGGAATCATCACCGGGAGAGTGGTACATGTGTTATCCGCCTTATGAGAAAGGGTGGCATGTTCCAAAGTGGGAATATATGAATGGCGGAGTATCATCGATCGTAGGCGGAGAGGTTGCTCATGGTGCATTCTGGCATGGATATGAAAAATACGGTGTTGATGCAATTCGCAGGATGAACCAGATGGCACAGATCAGTGATAATTTCATGAAGTGCATATACCGGGGTAAAATGCCGAAGGATTTACCTCAGAGAAACTTTACCACGCTCGATATGAGAGAAATTGCGAATGCAGACACACATGGTAAAGGGGCAGAAGGAGTCCCGGGTTTCACAGGTGAAGGAGGTAATGACCTTGCCAATTTTCCAACCGGAAAACAAACATTTGATCATGTTCCATTTGATCTGATTGATCCGGCAAATAACGGAAGAAGAGCATGTCTTATCATCTCACAGGATGAAGGCTATGTGAAAGAAGCAGCGCTTGATTATAATAAAAAAGCCAAATCATTTTATATAATTCATGCCCAGAGCGGAGGCAGACATATGGGCTATATTTCACTCAAATACAAAGATGGCAGCGACCATAAAATATATGTAACAGGAGGAGATAATATCAAGGGATGGTGGTTTCCCAACGAAACCGAATCGGGCAACCTGAGACTGGCAGCCAGTGTAGCCAATGAAAAGAGCCTGAGTGTGGGAGCATATGTTTACGGTTTTAATAATCCCAACCCCGACAAAAATATAAGTAAAATAGAATTTGTCGGAGCTGAAGCCCCCGGCAAATGGATTATCCTTGCCCTTACAGCCTGTGATTATCCTGTCTATTATCCCCCCAGTCCGGTTTCATTTGGTGCACCCGACAACTGGGGTGCTGCTGCAGTCATCTATGCAATTGTTGAAGGTTTGGCAGGCTTGAAAGACACGGGAATCGCATTTAACAGGGCAACACTTGCACCAAGATGGGAAGCTGCCGGGATAAACAAAGTTAAAGCAACGGCAAAATATGAAGCCTCGGGTGGGTATCTCAGCTATGAATATCAGAAAACATCCGATAATCAATATAAGCTCCGTTTCACAGGCACTGCCGGGCAAATAAACTTAAGATTATTATTGCCTGAGAATGCTTCCGTCAAAAAGCTAATGCTTGATGGGCAGGAACAAATTACCGCCAGGACGAATAGAATTGAAAAGTCCTTGTATCTTGATATGGACATTGATGGGGTGGGCGTTCATGAGGTTTCGGTGCAGGTATAAAAAAACTCCATCTGAGACAATGAATTGACTAAAATATTCTGCGACACAGTCAGTTCGTTCTCAGAATGGAGATATAGAATGAGAGGTCTTTCCTGAATAAGCTTAAAAATTTATAGATCAAAAGGTCCTATAAATTCATTACTGCCGGTGCCGAACACATCTCCTGAAATAGCATATTGAGTGCCGGTATGGTTGAATAAAATATAGAATCTCTTATTACCAAGGTAAAATCCTATGCCGGCTCCCACTTTCTTTACCTCGAAAGGTAAGCCACCGCCGGCCCAGGATTCAATAGAGGATACCGAGCCGAAACTGTTCGGATTATTCTGGTAAAGCGAAAAACTGGTACCATCCTGGTTGACCATATACCGATTTGCCGGACCCAATGGATCTTTGTACCTGAATAACATGGCTCCGATCCCATTCAGGCTGAATGGATTATCTCCTTCAGCCAGGTTGGTAATGGGCTGAACCTGTGTACTGAATGTATTGGTTCCGGAAATATAACTATACTGACTGCCTGTCATATCCATAATCATTACCCAGAAACCATCATTATCATTACCATCTATATTACAGGCTGCACCGATTCCATTTTCAAATGGAAGTTCTCCTTCAGCGAGTTCCTCAATGGGAAAGGGCCCTTCAAGTGATCCCACATCACTGCGCATAAATTGCTTTCCTTCTATATCAATAAGTATGAATTCTGTGCCGTTTGTTGCATAGGCTGCTCCTACAGGACCCATACGTGAAAGCGCCTGTCCATTCCAATGGGCCGTGTAAGGAGGTTCTCCACCGGGAGGTGCAGGTTCGCATTGCGTAACATCATATTCCGTTGCAAGCTGCACACTAACGATCTGGTTAGTCAGGACACTTCTTACAACATAACTGATGGGCAAACCTGTGGAAATTGTGGTGCTTTCTGCCAGTAATTCCACCAGTCTGTTCAGATCAGTTTCCCCAACGGTTAACAGGCTGGTGCTTGCCTCACCGCCAAAAGCCATGACCTTGATCTTAAGGTTGTCCAGGTTCGACAAAGAATGGCCCGAAATATCGGCATTGGCAGAATTGGCTACGCCATTAAAGGAGGCACTGATCTCGGTTTCCATTTCCTGGTAAGAGGAAGTGGACTCAATCAACATATAATAAATGCGACCGTAGGTAACATCTGAAATATAGGTAGCAGGATTTCCTTCCTGAACATACCGGGCAAGATCGGATGGTGTTACACTGGGTGCAAAGAGACCATCAAGACTGGTAGGGATATCAAAACTCATGGTATAAAAGCTTTGAGATAATTCTACCAGGATACGGTTGAGTTCTGAACCCGAACTGAAACTAAAGTCAGAGCTGACATCGACAAAAGCAGATTCGTAATCGATTCCAAGTTCAAGGGAAAGTGCCTGTTCACTCTGTACCTGGCTGTATTTAAACACGAAATTGGCAGGAAGATCTGGGGGAGCATTTGCTATAATCTGGTTCATTGCATTTTGAACAGAGCTTTTGGATACTTCATCTACAGTAAAACTTGAAGAAAGATTGCCGTTAATCAGATCATAAGAAATTGTACCTCCTGCACGATCCACAGCAATTACATCCGGAGTTGCCTTTTTAAGGGATTTTCCCTGTAACAGGCTACCTGGATAAATCACATTGGCATTAGGATTAAACAAAGGAAATCCGTCATTTCCTCCACCAGGCTCCATCGCGCTGTATGTTTTTGTATTGCAGATCCAGACTTCACCATCTATGATATCATTCTGTGTAGAATCTTCTACCAGTTCTTCTGAACGAATGGCAGGCTGAAATTCACCCCCTGTTTCAATAACCACGTCGAATGAGGCCGGACCTTCGGGATCATCTTTGGAACAGGATATCATAAAAAATACCAACATAAATAGAAAAAAGATCTTTTTCATATTCCATTTTTGTTGCAAATTATGAATTGGTGGAAATAATAGCTTATGCTGAAGGATTTTTAAGAAATAATTAACTCATGCTGATGAAAATAGGTTAATCAGGGACAAAGGCAGTTGCCGGCACAGAAAAATAATTCCTTCCCTGACAGTTCCATATTTTTTTTACTGTTATTTTCTGAACAATATCATCAATTTAGAGTCTTTAACATTACTTAATTTTAATTTGATGTTCGATTGTGAAAAGAAATATTATACAGGACGAAAGAAGAGAAAAAGCCATAAGAGTTATAAAATTCATGCTCTTTTCAGCAAGTCTTGCCCCGGTGATACTGGGGGGAGCTTTAAGCTATAGCTCTGAAGTATTTAACGGATTGAACTTTCTGCTTGCCGGGCTTGGTCTGGTTATCGGTCAGGCAGGAGGTGATTATTTGTACTATTATTTCACCAATAATCACACGAATTCTAAAGATGCCCATACCAAAATATTCGCAGGATGGAGGCCTTTTTTCACCGAAATTCTTCCTCCTGAGAGAGGGCCCCTTTATGCAGGTATTGCATGCTTATTGATAGATCTGTTGATAGGCTATTTTTTTTATATTCAGTTTGGCTATGAAATTCTTCTGCTTGCTATGGCAGGCGGATTGATCGCTATTTTCTTCACCCCGATGATGTTAATAGGTCTCAAGGAAGTCGTGGTATTTATAACTTTTGGCCCATTATCTTTAACCGGCTTATACTATGTACTTACAGGTGAATTAAGTTACCTGCCTGTGCTGGCTTCATTACCTATGGCATTTCTTGTAACTATTGTGGCTTATCTTAAGGGTGCAAAATTCGGTTTACTGGTTTCGGATGGGCGTGACATGGTAATAAAATTAAATAGAAAATTAATCTCATTTCTTACTATTCTTGCTTACCTGAGTTTGGCGGGTCTGGTAATTACCGGAATATTCCCGTTAACGTCACTTGCAGGATTAGCGGGCCTTGGGGTCTCAATCAGTGTCCTGAAGGTTATAAGAGATGAGGCGAGTGAAATACATGATTATTTGTGGGCTGTGGTGCGTTCCATTTTTGCATTACTGGTAACGACCATTTTGATCAGCCTTGGTTTATTAATTTAAAATTACATAAAGATGAGAGATAAAGCGGTGATTTGGTTTAAGGCGGCAAGAGCGCCTTTTCTGGTGGTGAGTTTGATCCCGGCTGTGCTGGGAGGATTAATAGGATATTACAGTGGGTATTTCGACTGGACTATTTTCATACTGGCAACAATCGGCATAGTCATGGCACATGGAGCAGCCGATTTTATAGACGATTACTATGATTTTATCAATGGAAATCTCGGAAACAAAGAGCAGCAATTTCATGACAGTCCCCTGATAAGAGGAGAGGTTACCTTAAAGCAGGTATTGATTGCTACCTTAATAACCCTCGGAATTGCAGTAGCTGCCGGCATTTACCTGTTAATTGAAGTAGGTTTGCCGGTTCTATACCTTATGCTGGCAGGAAGTTTTATTGTACTTTTTTATACAGCACCTCCTGTAAAATTAAATTACAGGGGAATGGGCGAAACTATGCTGTTTTTTGCATTTGGCCCAATGATCGTTTTCGGGAGTTATTTTGTTCTTTCCGGAAAATTTAGCTGGGAACCTATATTTGCATCCATTCCTCTGGGAATATTTACAATGAATGTAGGTATTGTGAGTAATACATTTGATTATGAAGATGATGTGAAATCAGGTAAAAAATGTATACCTGTAAGATTTGGTCAAAAGACGGCTGTCTGGATCATTATCATAGGAACAGTGATTGCATACCTGAGTGTGATTGCAGGAGTTTTACTGAACTTTCTGCCGGTCTGGTCGTTAATTACACTTTTAACCATTCCCCTGGCTGTGGGAGTAATTCGTCAGACTTTGCAGTTTCATAATACAGACATGTACACTCCGGCAATGACAAAGGCAATTGCCCTGACCTCTGTTGCGGGAATTTTGCTTATAGCGGGTTATGTGATCAAGCTGATTTAGTAGATCTTGCATTAAAACTGCATTCGGGCCATACATGGCTTTTGTCTTAACTTAAGCCACAGATTTTTGCTTTGAGTGTTTGAAAGATGAGTCTCCTCCGAAAAGTCTTAATATCTTTACTCCATAGGTTTTAATAGGTTTTACTTAAGCGTATCGTAGCGACTAATATTCGAGTCACAGACATATATAATTGAATCACAACATGCTCATATTATAATTAAAGCAAGATTTAGGGGTCGAATGACCTTTTCGGAGTAGGCTCAAAGATAGATGAATTACAGAGGTAACGGAAATTCAATTTCGTTATCCACTTAATCAATGTTTCGAATACTCAAAGGTCATTAGCTTTATAGAGTCCTTCTAGTTTTCAGTGGCTGTCATCTTTTTTATCAGTTCCACTTCCTCCTCACGGTAAGGTGTTCCATCTTTATGAAAAATCTCATGATGCCAGGGTTCGACCTCGGTAACTCCATAAGGATGATTCCATGGGAATTTGGTTTGTGTTTTGCCATCTACGAGCCCCCAGTTGATTGCGGTAACATTATGTTTTTTCATAAGAGGGAGATGCGTCTCAAATATACTGTTATTTCCTCTTGCCAGCCATTCCGAGCAAACGATCGGACGGTTAAACGACTGGTATTTTTCAATATCCTTGGCCATGCTTTCATAATCGCCGTAATTATGAAAGCTGACGATATCGGAATTCTCGAGGCAGAATTTATTCATTGGCCAGTTTTGTTCGGTCCATTTCCAGCAACCAATTGTTAAAGGCTGCGAAGGATCAGCCTCGCGAGCCCATGAAAACACCTTCTTTACAAGAGGGAATATTTGTCCTATGTAATGATTGTTCACCGGTTCGTTATAAAGATCCCATAAGATCACTCTTTCATCCTCTCCGAATTCGTTCAGGATACCTTTGGTATAACGCTCAAGCCTTGGCCATTCGTCCCTGTCCATTACAGCAGCATAGGAAGGGCTCTGCTGCCAGAAAGAATTATGGATACCCGGAGCGGGTTCCCGTTGTGGTCCCAATTCGGGATCGCCATACCAGCAATCGTCAAAAAGAACGAACATTACCTTGATGTTTTTTGATTCCGTTATTTCCAGGAACTGATTGATTCTATTCACAAACCCGGTAGAGTCGGCATCCCATATCAGATCATGCAAATATACTCTAACAATGCTGAATCCGATTTCCGATGCCCAGCCAAGTTCACGTTCGATAGTTTCGGGATCGAAGGTTTCAGCCTGCCAGAATTCCAGTTGATTAATCGCTGTGCTGGGAGTAAAATTACACCCCGCCATCCAGCCGTGTTTTTGTTGCCATTCGAAGGCTTTTTCTTCGGGCCAGCGATCGGGATTTTCAATTTCATCTGAACTTTGTCTGTCAACGCAAGCTGACATGGTTAATAGCAATAGGAAAAGCGGTAAAAGATTTTTCATGATAGATGGGATTAGAATTTTCAGTTACTAAATTAAAAAAAGTTGGGTAAATCTTCTAATAAAAAATAGGGTATTCGTATTATGAAATATCTGTTTAGTACCTATCGGAGTTCTGAAGAAATTCTTTCATAAGCATTGAATACAAAGGCATTCTCCAATAAGCCCTCGATAAATAATTGAAAAAAGTGCAATCAATCTTCTTCTAATGTTATATTTTTAACATATATTGTAAGCACTTTAACTCACAAACCCTAAAACTATTATGGAAAGTTCAAACGAGAGCTATCACATTAGCTTTTTTAAACCCACAACTGAACGGGCCAAACATAACCGAAATATGGTTATATGGCTCGTTTCTATTTGGTTCATCGCCATTTTCGGATTTCATATTGTTTTAAAAATCATCGAAAAACCTGTCCCTGAACCTGCTTACACTCAATATGAAAAAGTCTGGAGCAATATTGAGAATGGCAGCATGACGGAAACTGACCTGAAGGATCTGGCAGGATCCTGTCTGAATGTACTGGGGAAAATAGACGTATCTGCAGAGGCTAAGTCCGTTTGTACAGATGCCTTGAGCTGGAGTGTTTTTCAATTAACCCCGGAGGAAATGAGGTCTGATCTCATTAATGATATACGGAGCTTTAAGGAAATCCGTGCCAACATCACCACCCTTGATGATAAAGAATATATTCAGCAGAAAACATTGCTTTCTGCCACCATCAGTCCTTTGCTTGATCTCTCAGAATATGATGTAAGGAGGAGAATAATTCCTTTTGGCCTGGAATCTGAAGGAATGGCTGAGCTGGAAGTTGAAACCAAAACAGTTTTACCCGGCGTAATGGAAAAATACCTCATCCATAACCGATCGATACTTACGGATATAAAATTCCTGGGATTTCCTTTCCACTATTTTTACTCGGCGGTTTTCCTGTTGATTTTATTTGTAGGACTATGCTGGATTTACTGTATCAGGATAGATTCAATGAATAAAAGCCTCAAAATAGCTGAATAACCCTTCAAAGATCATAAATATGAAAAAAATATATATTCCTTTATTATTAGTTTTAATTCCCTCAGTCTTGCAAGCTGCAACCGGTGCAACTCAACTTGAGGGTAGTTTCAAAGTAGGTCCGGCCATCATTCTCATCACCATCCTGGTACTTTTTGTCATGATCGGTGTTTTTTTCAGGGCCAAAGACACCACCGATTATTATGCTGCCGGCAGAAGTATTTCTAAAGTTGGTTCAGGTATGGCCATAGCATCCAACTGGATGAGTGCAGCCTCCTTCCTGGGAATGGCAGCTCTTATGTACGGATCGGGCTATCATGGCCTGGCTTATGTTGTTGGCTGGACGGGTGGTTATGTGCTTTTACTTATTCTAATGGCAGGCCAAATCCGAAAATACGGTAAATACACGGCAGCCGATTTTATTGGCGATCGATATTATTCTCAAACGCTCAGGGCGGTGGGAGCTATTATCGCCATTTTGATATCTATTGCTTATTGTGTGGGGCAATTCGGCGGGATCGGTCTTATGTTCAAATGGATCCTTGGCCTCAACTATGGATTATCTGTGATCATTGGAGGAACTGTGGTGCTTACTTATACCCTTATATCGGGTATGCTGGGTGTCACCAAAAACATGCAGGTTCAATATGTGATCATTATTGCATCCTTTATTATTCCTCTTTTTATTCTTACAGCTAAATTTGATTATTTCTGGCTGCTTCCACAAATTGGCTATGGTTCGGTGGTAAGCGATATTGTTCATGGTATACCGTTGTCAGAAAGCAAACAGCTATTTAATTCACTGGGGCATGAGTTTGCCATTGTCCCTTCACCGGAATTTGCCATGCCCTGGGATCCTGCAACCGGTAAAACATTCTTTCAATGGATTGCCATTGCTTTTTCTTTAATGATAGGTACTGCAGGACTTCCTCATGTTATTCAGCGCTTTTATGTGGTTCCAAAAGCAAGTGATGCCAGATGGTCGGTAGTCTGGGGATTATTCTTCATATGTATCCTTTACTGGAGCGCACCGGCTTATGCCGCTTTTGGAAAGATCCTTTCTGCAAGCCCTGAAATCGGGAAACTGGCCAAAGATGCCATCGTAGTCTATACCGCACAGTTGGGAAATGTTCATCCGCTGATTGTTGGATTACTCGCTGCCGGCGGTGTTTCTGCAGCATTTTCAACTGTTTCGGGCTTACTTGTGGCAGGCTCTTCTGCCTTTGCACATGATTTATATGTTAAAGTTATTCACCCATCGGCAAGGCCCAAAAGCCAGCTTATTGCAGCCCGTCTTGGAACCATATTAATGGCAGTGATCGTTACCTTGCTCGCATTGCAGAACTGGGCATTAATCGGCCAGTTGGTTGCCGTTGCATTTTCACTTGCCGGTTGTACAATTTTCCCCTTATTCCTGCTGGGCATCTGGTGGAGCGGATCCAACAAACAGGGCGCCATTGCCGGACTCATTGCTGGTGGTCTTGTATCAGTAATTGCAATTACATATTTCATCGCAGGAAAAGAAGGATTGGAGCTCCCATTCCACAGTTTTATCAGCTACTGGCTGGAGGCATGGTATTTCGCTATTTTTGGAGCCCCATTGGCAATTATTGTTCATATAATTGTAGCTAAAATGACAAAAACCACTCCTGTCGAAATCCGTAAATTCCTGATTGAAAAGGTTCATTCTTAATGAATAATACACAAAAAAATAAAACCAGGACCATCATCATTTTGATGACTGTCCTGGTTTTTATGGGTATAGGAATTGCATGGATCCACTATAGAGGTATCAATGAATCTGTTGATCCAAGAGTAAAAGATGCCCGCAAGCTATATGAAAAATACAATGAATTTGCAGGTTCCAGCCAGTACGATTCCGTGTTCTGGTTAATGGACACCATCGAAAGCATTTACAATTCTATTGATCATTACAGCAACAGCTACGAAACTGCAGTTCTTTATAATAACAGGTCGGCGGTGCATCTTTCTGTCTATCTGCAGCCGGAAAACGAAATCCTGATCGGAGATACTGCATTAATATTATCAAAAGCTGAAAATGCCGTAAATACGAGTATTCGAATCCTTCAGGACTGGCACAATAGATTTGAAGATTTGGATGAGCATGCGATACGGAAAGAAATTAAAAAAGATTTTTTACCCGGTCTTGATCAGTTTAGCATTGCCGAACAAGAAAAATTCCTGGAAAAAAGAGTAGGTGAAATCATGGAAGCACAAACTGAAAATAAACGAAGACTTTCGGTGAGCTATACTAACCTTGGTATTATCAAACGGCATCAGCAAAAATATGATTCCGCAGCAATTTATTACAAACAGGCCATTGATTTATGGGACAGAAATCTTACTGCAGAGAATAATCTGAATATTTTACTTAACCGGCCATTAAAAAAGCGTAATCTGATTCAAAAACTATTTCCACCTGAGAAATAATAAGCTATGTTCACATAAAAAAACCAGCATTATGAAGTGTAAGATATTTTCATTATTTGTTTTATTTAGCTTTTTCATAAGCCTTAACTCCTTCGGCCAGGACGCAGAAAAGAAATTCGGGATCAATTTCAGCGGGTTCGTAAAGAACGACTTTATCCTGGATACTCGCCAGACGGTTTCGGTGAGGGAAGGCCATTTTCTTCTATATCCTACTGATGAACGTCTTGACCTTGATGGAGAAGATATTAATGCAAGAGCAAATTTTAACTATCTTTCCATTCAGTCGAGATTAACCGGAAAGCTCACAGGTCCCGATGCTTTTGGGGCAAAAACATCCGGGGTTCTGGAAGGTGCTTTTTTCGGGGCCACAAATTCGGATATAAACGGATTTCGTTTGCGGCATGCATTCTTCAAACTGAACTGGACAAATACTGAATTGCTTATGGGGCAATACTGGCATTTGATGTTTGTTACCGGCTGTTTTCCGGGCACCGTCTCTTTCAATACCGGTACTCCATTTCAGTATTTCTCAAGGAATCCGCAAATAAGGATCACTCAGAATATAGGAAATCTAAGCATTGCCGGTATGGTTGCCACCCAGCGTGATTTTTCCAGCCCGGGAGGACCTGATGTTTTAAGAAACGCATTGCTGCCAGACCTGCAGGGACAAATCGCTTACAAAAGCGACAATTTTCTAACCGGGCTTACTGCAGGTTACAAGAAGGTTGTCCCAAGGATTGTTACAGGTACAGGTTATAAAACCTCCACCGGTGTGGGAGGATTTACCGGACAAGCCTTCCTTAAGTTTATATCCGACCCGCTAACTTTTAAATTTGAGGCAGCCTATCTGCAGAACGGTTATGACGGGCTATCCCTGGGAGGTTTCGTTGTGCGGGAAATCACTGATCCTTTAAGAGATTACCGTGAATATACAACCATTAATGTCCTTAATTTCTGGACAGATATACATACAAACGGAGATAAGTTTCAGCTTGGGGTTTTTGCCGGTTATTCGGAAAATCTTGGCACGAGTGAAGAGATGGAAGATCCCGCAATTATAACCCTGTATTCCAGGGGGCATAATATTTCCAATGTATATCGTATTTCACCACGCATTATCATTAACAGTGGGAAAACACGTTTTGCTTTCGAGCTGGAACATACAGGGGCAAACTATGGAGATTCCGTGAATAGCATGGGAATCCCGCAAGATCTGGATTTACAGATCAATAATCGTTTCCTTGTTGCAGCATACTATTTCTTTTAGTAATATTGAAAGAAAACTTTATCTTGAGGATAGCGATTATTTCAGATATTCATGAGGATATTATAAATCTCCGACATGCCATATCCAGAATAGAGAAAAAAGGATATGACCGGATGGTATGCCTGGGGGATATTTCAGGATTCAGCCTGCCCTATTATAATTACGGGAGAACAAGAAATGCGCATGAATGTCTGTCGCTTCTCCGGGAAAAATGTGATATAATCCTTCCCGGAAATCATGATTTCCATGCTGCCCGGAGAATACCCGAAAGTTCTGCGGTGTTCGATTTTCCATCCAACTGGTACGAATTAGATTTCAGAAAAAAGTACGAAATGGTAAATGGTGAGATATGGCTGCATGAAATGGATGATCTGGATCCTCTTTATCGGAAGGAAGATATTGAGTTTCTTAATTCATTGCCCGAATATTACATTCTGGAGACTTCCGGAATAAATATTCTGTTCAGCCACTATGCTTATCCCAATCTTTCGGGCTTTAGCAAAAGCTTTTATTTTGAGAAAAGAGAATTTCGTCGGCATTTCGATTTTATGAAGGAAAGAAATTGTAAGATCAGTTTTACAGGTCATGCTCATGTAGGAGGTTTTTACCTGGTGACTCCCGACAAATTCAAACAATATCGTTACCGAAAACTTAAATTACGTGGTTTTCCAGTCTGTATTGGAATACAACCCGTTACGAGTCAAAATAACATCAGTGGATTTTGTATCTTTGATACTGAGAGTTTCGAAGTGATGGCGGTGAAGAACTAAGATATTTCATTAATTACAAACCTTGTATAGTAGAAAAACAAAATCGTGATGCCCAACAAAAGCCTGAACCGGTTCTTTCTTTCCATCGTCTTGCCATCTATCTTGGCAATCGGGCTTTTTATTGTATCCATTTTCGTAGTAATACTTCCTTCTTTTGAAAGGAACATAATGGAGGTGAAGAAGGAAATGATTTCGGAATTGACCAATACTGCCTGGAGTTTAATTGAAGAATATCATCAGGAAGTGATTGAAGGAAACATGGAGGCAGATTCTGCCAGAGATCTTGCAGCAGAGCGTATTCAAAAGATCAGGTATGGGGATGAATATAAGGACTATTTCTGGATTATTGATATGCAGCCTGTCATGATCATGCATCCTTACAGGCCGGAACTTGTCGGGAAAGATCTCAGTGAATATGAGGATCCGGAAGGAAAAAGGCTTTTTGCGGAAGCAGCCCGGATTGCAGAGCGTGAGGGGCAAGGTTACATTGATTATATGTGGCAATGGAAAGATGATTCAACCAGGATAGTACCTAAACTTTCTTTTGTTAAAAGATTTGACCCCTGGAACTGGGTAGTGGGTACCGGAATTTATCTTGAGGATGTTCGGGAAGAGATAAGTATTCTGAAGAACCGGCTTCTCAGGATAGCCTTACTGATTACTCTGATAATAAGTATTATTCTTGGTTTCATAATACGTCAGAGTCTGAATATTGAAAATAAGAGAAAAAAAGCGGAGGAAAAGCTTCGTTTGTCTCGTCAGAAGTATAAATCGCTTGTGGAAGCTTCAACCGAGGGGACACTGATGATACAGAATGGAGAGATCATTTTTTCCAATGTTAAATTCAGTGAATTATGCGGATATGATCCCTTTACAATCCGAAAACTCAAGTTCGAAAACTTGTTTGAGTTAAGCTGGAAACAGCTGGTTGAAAGCTTCGAGGATCCTAAAAAATCGATTTCCATTGAAACAAATTTGAAATGTGAAAATGGAGCTGGAAAAGAAGTTGTAATCTCTGCTTCAGTGATACCTCATGCGGGTGAGACAGGCTATGTGATTATTGTTAAAGAGATCAGCGCGAGTGAACAACTTAAAATGGAAGATGAATTTCTTTCCGGGGAGCTTCAAACTTCACTCTTGTTAATGGATCAACCCGTAAAACCTTTTATTGAGGAAATCAGGAAATGTTCAGTAGAGACAACTATCATGGCAGCTGCAGCTATCATGAAACGTAAGGATACAAATGTACTATTTATAAGCCAGGAGGAAGAGATCATCGGGGTAATCAACAACAATGACCTGAAAAAAAGAGTACTGGCAGAAAATATCAGTCCGAATAGACCGGTAGTTGAAATAATGACCTCGCCTGTTCTGAGAATATCTGAAAATGCACCTGTGTATGAAGTCCTCCTGAAACTGAAAAACCAGAATATTTCACATCTTCTGGTATTTGATGAGCAAAACAGGATCAGCGGGGTCATCGGCTATGAGAATCTGTTTGAATTTCAGCAAAATGTCATCAGTTTCATGATCAAGGAAATAGAAAAAGCTGAAAATACCGGGCAGATTAAAGCTACTTACCAGCGACTTCCGGCTCTCATAAGAGCACTTATTGAAAGTGGGGCCAGAACATCGAGTCTTACCGGGATAATTACTTCGGTGAACGATGCTGTACATAAAAGATTGATTGATCTGGCCATGGAAGATCTCGGGAATCCACCCTGCAAATTTTCCTTTATAGTACTGGGAAGTGAAGGAAGGAAGGAGCAAACCCTGGCCACCGATCAGGATAATGCGATTATATTCGAAAACCTGAGTGATGAGTTAGAACCCGGGGTAAAAGAGTATTTTCTTTCCCTTGCTGAAAAGGTAAACAGAACATTACATGAAGCAGGATATCGCTATTGCAAGGGAGATGTAATGGCTAAAAATCCAAAATGGACCCAATCCCTCGATGAGTGGAAAAAACTTTTCAGCAATTGGATCAATGCGAGCACTCCCAATGACATTCTGGAAGCCAGTATATTTTTTGATTTCAGGCCTGTTTATGGAGAAGAAGCATTTGTAAGTGAACTCAGGGAACATGTAAATAAAATCTCGGATAACAGGGCGGTCTTTTTCTATCACATGGTTCAGGAAGTCATGAAATACAAGCCACCGCTGAATATTTTCGGTAATATTGTAGGAAGCGAATCCGAAGAAGATGAGCTTTACCTGGATATAAAGAAAGTTCTTTTCCCACTGGTCACCTTCATCCGGTTGTATTCCATAAGGGAAAAGATATCTGCAACCAACAGTCTTGAGCGCACAGCTCAGCTATTTGCCAATAAAGTGATTGACCGCCGGCTTTACGAGGAGATCACCGAAGCCTGGAGTTTTATGACACATCTTCGGTTAAGATCTCAGGTACATAGTATTGCTGAGAATGAAGCACCCGGCAATAACATTAATCTGAATGCGCTCAGTCGCATAGAGCAAACTACATTGAAGAGGATTTTTTCTGTTGTTGGGGATTTGCAAACGAAGGTGAAGTTTGATTTTAAGGGAAGCGAGGGATGAGAATGAGAGTGAGAGTGAGAGCGAGAGTGAGGGGGGACAGACTGTCTGGGTTGGATTTTTGCAGATTTGCAGAGAAAATTCACGAATTTTCTTGCTATGAAATGGGGTAGATAGGAGGAATCAGAGTGAAAGGGAGGACAATAATGTGATGTGAAAATGAGGTGAAGAGAATGTTTGGTCCGAATTTCAAAAAGCCCATCCACTTATGAAAAATCAAATTTTCCTTTTATCTTTGTGGCCCCAAAGTTATTTTTATATATAAACAGAAGTTAATAAGTTCTGGCTCCATAGTTCAAGGGATAGAATAGCGGTTTCCTAAACCGTAGATCCAGGTTCGAGTCCTGGTGGAGCTACGAAGACCCTCTGATTATCAGGGGGTTTCTTGTTTTAAG
>CAZGTU010000076.1:0-22404 GCA_964528675.1 uncultured Bacteroidaceae bacterium | reverse complement strand
ATAATACTGAAGCCGAATGGGATTACCTGGATGAAGATAATAAGAACGGTACGGCATATGCAAACGAAATCCAGATACGCCAGTATGTTGTACAACGCATCAGGCAAAGTCTCTCACTAAGTCTTGATTATAAATTTAATGCCAACCATACCCTTTTTTTTAACGGAATATATAATCACCGGAATGATTGGGAAAATCGATACGCAACCATTTATAAAGACATTGAATACAATGAAGACAGCGATTCATGGACGGGCGTAATTGAAAGAGAACTGAAAGGTGGTGGAGATAATGATAATGTAAATAATGCCCGTCTCGAAGATCAGCGTATGATGAATTTCGCACTAAGCGGTGATCATCAATTCGGGAATATTAAGGCCGACTGGTCAGCTTCATACAGCAAAGCTTCTGAAGAAAGACCAAACGAACGGGAAATTATCTATGCAGCAGAAGATTTGACATTTATCCCTGACTTTACAGACGAAAGTGCTCCTAAAATTACCGGTGTTACGCCTGCATCATCGGCCGATTTTAGTGCTGACTACGTAATTGACGGAATGACTGAAGAATTTCAGTATACAGACGATATTGATAAAAACCTCAGGTTGAATGTTACCATCCCGATGCTGGAGAATGAATTCAAAAATAATTTAAAAATGGGAGTGCGTTATAAAGGTAAAGATAAAGAACGGGATAACACAAAGTATGAATACGCTCCCCTGGATGAAGATGAGTTCATGGTCAATTCCCTGAACAATGTGAAAGATTATACTAAAGATAATTTTTTGGCTGGTAATTATGAAACAGGAAAACATGTTACTGCAGAATACCTGGGTAGTCTGGATATGACTAACCCTGCCCTGTTTGAAGAGGAGAAAGATATTGAAGAAACAGCTGAAAATTTCAGTGCCAGAGAAGATGTTTTTGGTGCATATCTGATGTTAAACCAGAATTTTGGGACTAATTTATCAATGATTGCCGGTGTGCGACTTGAAAATACCGCACTGGAATACCAGGGTTATCAGTACGATGCAGATGAAAACATAGCGACTCTGTCCGATAAAGTTTCTGACTCTTACATGAATGTTCTTCCCGGACTTCACCTGAAATACAATTTTGATAAAACTACGATTCTAAGAGCAGCATGGACTAATACTCTTTCAAGACCAAACTATTTCTATCTTGTTCCTTTCAGGCAAATTACGGAAGCAGACAATGAAATTATAATTGGCAATCCCGAACTGATCCCTACTACCTCAATGAATTTCGACCTGATGTTTGAAAAGTATTTCAAAACTATCGGTATTGTTTCTGCAGGTGTTTTCTTTAAGGACATGGAAGACTTTATCAGTTTTGAAACCCGTGAAGACTTCCTGTTCGAGGGTAGAACCTGGGATACCTACGAAAGACCTATCAATGCAGGTAATGCAGAGATACTCGGATTTGAGTTTGCCGCTCAACGTCAGCTTGATTTTCTGCCCGGTTTTTGGAAAGGTTTTGGTCTTTATGCCAATTATACTTATACCACAAGCAATGTAAGCGATTTCCGCATTGAAGGTCGTGAAGATGAAGATATCTCTCTCCCAGGCACCGCCGAACATACTGTCAATGCTTCTCTTTCTTATGATAGCAAACGTTTTACATTCAGAACATCCTTAAACTATGCTACCGATTTTGTTGATGAATTCGGAGAAGAAGCATTTTATGACAGATACTACGACAAAGCATTATTCCTTGATGTGAATGCTAACTATGCAGTTACCCCCGGTATCAGAATTTACGCAGAAGCAATTAATCTGTTAAACCAGCCTTTGTATTACTATCAGGGGATTTCATCAAGACTTATGCAGGGAGAATACTATAATGTGCGTTTACAATTTGGAGTAAAAATGGATTTATAGCCTTAAGAGATATTAAATGTGGGCTTTCTCCTCTTGCATTAAAATTTAAGCCATAGAGCATGGAAAGATAATGCTTCAGCCTGAGTTTAATATATGAATGTATTAAGAAAACACTAAGTTTGTTATTCCTGAATGCTGAATGCTTTTTTCATTCAGCATTCAGGTTTTAATAGGAACTTTTAAACAAAATATTTTAGAAAAAATGCAGCAGGCTCTTTTAACATAACAAATTTGTAATACTGATTTAAAAATGAAACAACTATTTCCATTTCTGGTCATCTTCTTGCTAACGGTAAATGCTTTCCTGTCACTGAAGTTAAAAGCTCAATCAGCAGAAAGGAACTCTTTTTATTCAACGGACAGGATTACTGCTTTTCGTGTGCGCTCCGATTTTGATATTGATCTTGATGAGGATCAGGGATGGGCAGCAGCCCTGAACGAAATACCTGCACAAAATGTCGATTCTCCCTTTCGTATACGTTTCGAAGTAGAGAGTGACAGCTCATATTATCGTCGTCAATATAGTCTTCAATACCGTTGGAATAATCAAGCGTGGACCTACATCGAAGCCCAGGAATTCCCTTATGAATCATCAGCTTCACCACCTATTAGCATAGTTAGTTGTGGAGCATTTTTCCTGGGTGAAGAAGCCGATGACCTGATCGCAGTATCGGAAAAGCCTGCAAATCCGGGTGCAGGAATCAGCCTTGCTCCCACCACTCCGGGCTGGTATCCTGAACCGCCAACAGGTGCCTCAGCAGAATTAGAATTCGCATTAGTAGTGCGCAGATGGGCAGACGGGCCCCAACTGATAAGAGACGGCGATCGCTTTTCTTTACGAATGGTCGATCACCTGGGGCGTCCGCTTGCAGGGCCTGTTCCCGAATTTTCGGTAAACGCACCCCAAAGACACCTTGGGGGAACTTTTGTGGAAACACCCGCCCGAATCGGTCCTTATGAAAACAGTAAAGGCGAGCTGTACTTTATTATGGAACCTACTGAAACGGATAATGTTTTCATGATGGTAAAATCCACCGATGGCGGTCGGTCATGGCTGGAAGTTGATGCAGAAAACCGTCCCCATGTCGGTGATCTTGAAGGTGTTGGTTCAGTTATGTCCGAAGATGGGGCCATCCACATCATTCATCAAATATCAGAAGGCGTATATCATCATGCCTTTGCCACTTCCGACCATGTTGGGAGCAAAGACCGGTGGATTGTGAATAGCCACCTCATTACTCCCCACGAAGAACCTCCCACTCAAACAGCAGATATTGCCCTTCGTCCTGATGGCAGTCTTATTGCTGCGTTTGGTGCCGGTGATCAGTTGAAATACAGCATTCTGGAACCCAGGGGTAAATGGAGTAAAGCAACATATCTAAGCCATGATCAATCCATGGGATTTACCAATCCATCCCTCATTGGCCTTCCCGATGGAACTGTAGATATTGTTTACAAAAGTATGAACGGAAAAGGCTGGCACCGTCAACTGTTAACAGATAATTCGCTCAGCCGGCCTCAACAAATTGCGGATAATCTGGGGACAACCGAAAGCGAGAATATAGCAATTCTTCCCCTGGTATATTTACCCGGGACAAAAACCACAATAGCGGTTTTTCGGCAATCGGACGGATATCTTTATTTAAGCTCCAGAAACTACGACAATTCCTGGTCGGAACCTTTAAAAATATCAGACAGAGCGGTTATAACCAATGCCGTTGATTCAGATCAGGCAGGGGCAGATGTGGTAGCATGGGAAAATAAGATCATTCTGTCTTTCATCTCTGAAGAAGACAGGGACATTTACTTTGCTGTAATCAGAGATTTCAGCCACACACCGGATTCCCGGAAGATTGTCCGGGGCATTGATGGTTCATGGCTAAGGGGAAATATCCTTTATCACCAATCTAATTCCCCCGTTTACGGGATCATTTATGATGCTGGAAGCAAAGGGGGGTCAGGCTTTAACAAATATATTCCTCTAATCCTTGATAATGAATGATATTGTTAAATTCAAAACATATAATAAACCCTTAAATAATTATCCTTATGATTTCAACATTGAGAATTGCAATCGTCTTCCTTGCATTATTATTGGCAGGCTGCAAAAGCAACACAGATAAAACCAATGATTCAGGCAACAGGGTGAATGCCGCAAAATCCGGTCAATCAGAAGTATCAGAATTTTCACTTACCGGTTTACATTCTCAAAATGATTCCATACTTCTACGGATAGCATTTTTGGGTGATGCAGAACCAAAACCATTGGCTGAATTTCCGTATATGGATGCGGCTGTGAAACAAATTAACAGATTTAACCAAACACAAGCTGTGGATCTTGTAATAGGTGTTGGCGACATTGCCCATAAAGGGACCGAGATCCAATACGAAGCTGCAACAGATGTGCTTGAAAATCTGGAAGTTCCTTTTTATCCCATAATGGGTAACGAAGAGCATGGCAGCACATTAGAAAGATATCTGTATTATGCCAAAAAATGGAACAGTGATATTGTAAGCCCAAGTTACATTCTTAATCACAGTAAGCTAGCCTTTGTTTTAGCATCGCCTGATTACGGCCGCGATTTTGATGATGAAGGTGCCACATGGATTCTTGAACAAATTCAGCGACTGGCTCCCAAGCCGGTCATACTGGTGGTGCACGGTGCTCAGATTGGTGTATATCCCGAAAAACCTGATAAAGGAATTCATAACCAGCTCTTCAGGGAACAAGTTATCTCACAGCCTAATCTTGCTATGATCATATCCGGCGATCTTCACATGGATATGGAAAGGGTAAATCACTCAAAAAAAATTGAAAATGTACACTATCTCCATATTCCTGCACTGGAACGAACTAAAGTTCCCGACAAATCCAATCATACACCCATGATAAGAGTAATGACTATTGAAAAAAACGGGGAGGTCAATATTGACACCTATACGGTCATGGATTTTGAACTCCGTGAAGAACATAACTATTCATTTATGCTCTCTCTGAAATAATTAATTAGTGTCTGTCAATAAAGTCGAGAGTCTGTTCAGAATGTTCGAGATCAAGGCGCGCAAAAATTTTAAACCGCAGTATACTAGCGTATATGAGGATTTAAAATTTTTGCAGCAACGCAGATATCGGACATTATGGACAGACTCTAATTAGTGTCTGTCCATAATGTCCCTTAGCTGTCCCGATAGCTATAAGGCTTTCGGAAATATCTTTGGAAAAATCAATTCGACTATATTGAAATTCAAAATTATAATCCCTCTTATTTGAAATGTAGGTTCAGATCGGCTGATTTGAAATGAGAAATATTGTTTTTTCAAACCATTCCTGCTCACTTTTGCTTTAATACTTTATTGGCCGCCAGTTTCCCGGTAAGGATCGACATAGGAACACCTGCAGGACTGTAAGCCCATTGACCGGCCTGAAAAACAGAGGGAATGGGTGTGTAAACAGAACGATCAGAAATCTGTATTTTGTTTACTACGGGCACGGGACTTTGAAATGACCAGCCGGTAATAGCTCCTTCAGAACTGCCAACCCGGTTTTCTATGCTCAAAGGAGTAAAAGAAAAACTTCCGGTAATTTTATTTTTCATTCCCGGGTAAATTGAACCTGAAATCACATTGATTATGCGATTCTCCAACTCAGCATTGAATTCCTCGTACCAGCCCTCCTCCCGGATCTTTTTGAACAGGTCATATTCTGCCAGAAAACTGATGATCAATCCTGTTTTTCCTTCGGGCACCAGGTCCGGATCTTTGAGGCCGGGAATGGAAATCTCATAGGTATTTAAACGGGCAAATTTATCCAGCCAGGTCAGGATTTCTTTTTTTTCCATTTTTCCCTGCTTAGCCAGGATCCTATTAAGTTCAGCCCGGTGTGTTTCTCCCAGCCCGAGTCTTGAGGGTGTGTAAAAGAAATGTCCATGTGCGATTTTCCTGAAACTTTCAAGGGGTTCATCTACTTCTAAAAACAAAGAAAATACAGAGTCTCCACCCCGGCTGCCCAGCATCCTGCTTTTTACATTGTCGAATTTTGTTCTTACTCCGGAAGAAAGTCCCTTCGTATCTGTGATGTTATAAAATGTTTTTAAATCCGCCGCCCATACTAATTGGTCATACCGGTAGCTGGTCTTTTCATGATCCTTAAGTAAACATTTGTGTGCGATTACTTCCGTTATTTTTGTCTCCGTTTTAATTTCACCTCCCCACTCCAATATCTTATCTTTCAAGGCCTCCGATATATTCCCTACTCCACCTTTTGGATAAAAATAATCCAGGTACAGGGAAAAATAGCTCATCGCAAAAAAAGTAGGTGTATTTTTAAAGAAATGCTGAGAAATAATATCCCTGAGGGAAGAATCTTTTACAATTTTTTCTAAATAATCCTCAACCGGCATATTCAACCGGTTTATTTTTCTTACAGTAAAAATAAACCTGGGCAACCAGGGTAAAAGCTTCTTAAAAATAAAAGCGCGATCACGCTTAAGGTCTTTGAAAACAGGGTTCTCTATTCCATAAAGCACATCCATGTCTTTCATGATCTTCCGGATGCTTTTTATGACTCTGTTTATATCTTCTTCACTTTCCGGATAAAATTTTTTAAGAAGTTCTCTGTATTCTGAAAGACTCTCCAGATTCTCAATGTTCAACACCTCATTTTCAATGCCCACCGAAACAGGACTTTTCACAAATTCAAGCCCGATACCCAGTTCTTTTAACATGGGCAAAATAATGCCGGCATCTTCCAGGGCTCTTACCCCTGCATCAAAATGAAATCCTTGGTGAGAAAATGAATTGACAAGGCCTCCTAATTCCCTGTTTTTTTCAATTAACAATACTTTTTGTTTTTCACGTGAAAGGTAGGCTGCAGCAGTAAGGCCTGCAATACCTCCACCCACAATAATGGTATCATAGTTGTTTTCAGGCATAATTATTAATTCATAAGCAGATATAATTCTCCATACAAAAATCAAGTTTTAAAATTCTGAAGCCCTGCCATCTCCAGGCTTTTTTTCCAGAGTTTGTATGCTTCTTCCCTGTCCAGAGCCGGTGGTGTGGGTTCTTCTTCGGTAGTTAAATTAAAAAATTTTCCGCTAACCGATTCCATGTCTTTTGAAACTCCGAGATAATACAGGGCTTCGGCTGATATTTCAGGAGGTCTTAAAAATTTATCCAGGAAATTTCTTTTGAACCAACGATAGACCGGCCCGTTATCCAGCCCGGTTTCTGTTTTTACTGCACCCGGGTGCATAGCATTTATCGAAACCCCGGAATCCCGGAATAATTCGTCGAAAACAATCATGGATAACAGTTGGGCAGTTTTTGCTGAACCATAGCTTTTTAAGCCAGAATAACGACGTTTTTCCCAGTTCAGATCATCCAGTTTCAGTCCCCAGGCCGCAAAACGATAACCTTCCGAGTTTACCAGGATTATCCTCGCCTTTTCCTGAGATTTCAATGTATCTGCTAACATGTAATTAATAATGAAAGATGCCAGGTATTGAACCACAAATACCTTTTCCATTCCATCCGGAGTTAGTTCTTTTTTTGTGAGGTAAACTCCGGCATTGTGTATTAATACATCAATCGGCATTTCAAGTCCTGAAAGTTCTTCCGCCACCCTTAGAATATCCTGCAAATTACTCAGATCTGCAATCAGGTATTCACAACTGACTCCGTAATCATTTTCAATCTCGTTGCATAAATCCTCTGATTTTTGCTCATTGCGGTTAATGCACAGAAGGTTGGCTCCATGTGATGCAAATTTTCGCGCGGTAAGATAACCAATGCCGGATGTGGCTCCGGTGAGTACAATCAATTTATCCTTGAAATCATCCTGACAAATTATTGGGTCCAGGCGGTTATTCCTGATCATGGTGAATACATTAGACCACTTATATTCTTTAAAATACTTTCGAAATTTCGGGTTTTTCTTCATACAAAATTTTTAACCAAATTTCCTTTTCATAAACCTCCTGTAAGCCTTCCCGAATCTCGGTATGTTATCAAAAATATCCCCCCAAAGATCATAATAATCTCTTTGTTCAATAATTTTGCCATTGCTTTTCAATTTCAGCCGGCTTGATCCATATAAAACTGAACTTGGATTTCTTTTGAATTTCAGGGTCATTTCCCATTCAATAAAAACGATATCCTCCTGACCTATAATGTTTACAATCTTCATTTTTAAATCGTTTGAACGTTTGGCCAGGTTCTCGGTCATAATCCTGAATGCTTCAATTCCATGCAACTCCTGTATAGAATCTCTGAAATAGATATCATCATCATAGTAGGGCAGAATGTGCGACCAGTCGGGCTTACCTTCTGTGTTGTAGGTTTTTGACCATAATTCCTTGATGGTTTGGATATCTAAATATGAGTTGCCATGATTGTTAGAATGCTCCATAATATTATTAATCAATAGTATATACAATAGTTCGTTAAACTTTAACATAAAAAATCTGATATTCAACGAAATAAATGCTGATAAAATTTAATTAACGCCTTGATATTCATTAGCTTAATAGATTAACAACATTTATACCAAGTTATGATCACCAGGGAACAAAAAACTTTATAAAGCACTCTTTTCCACTATGATAGGAAAATTACCAAATAATAAGCAATGGAGAAGGTCGTTTTTGATTGAAACGCTCCTTCTTTTTATGTCGATTGAAAGAATAATTATCTTCAGCTTACAAGATTGTATACTGCCTGGGCCATCGGTATTCATAGCGGGTATAGTGAAAATGACTTATTATAATTTCATTTAGACATCTTTTTCGATTTCAGTTTCGTCGGATCACCCAAAGTATTTTTACTCGCTGCATCTCCATAAACATAGATAATGTCCGTTCCCATTGCACTTATAGACGCAGGATCAATGCCATCAGAAAAATCTCCGGATATTGTTTTCCAGTCTGCTCCGTCATATAAATTTAAAAATGGATAGAAAGAGCTTGTTGATTCATTATATTTCATACTGCCAACAATAAGGTTTTCATCAGAATCAATTGTTAAACTTAAGGGGAATTGAAACCAATCTTCTGTTGAGTTTGAAATAATTTCCTCAGCAGATGATGAAGATGTAATTTTATATAACCCACCACGATAGCTTGAATTATTACTGCCTGCAATAAAATATAAATCAGCACTCCCTTCAGCTATATCGATATTCGCAATATTGTCTTTTGTCCATGACAGGTCTGTTGACCAAGACGTTCCATTCAAATGTTGAATATACAATACATTGTCGATCAGGTAATGTAAATATAATTGACTGCCTATTACTTCCAGGTTTAGATCGGATATATTCCCTGAAGCGATAATTCCATTACCATCGCCTCCGACTGTATCCCAGGTGCTGCCATTGTATTTCAAAACTTGTAAATCATAATCAGGGTGTTGTTTTATTGCCATGTACAGATCATCATCATAAACTTCTATTGCTAAGGCTGATGGCGCATCTGCCTGTCCTAAATTATCAGGAGCCAGATTATTACCCCATGAAGAACCGTTCCATTCGTAGACGCATAAAGAATCCTGGATGCCGGCCAAATAATGGCTATAAGTTGATATTGCATAATTTATATCGTCAAATTCATTTGGTGGATCGATGGTCCATTCGTTCTGCCAGTTTGTTCCGTTAAAACTATATAATTGATGTACCCCATATCCGGTAGCGCCTGCCTCATTTATTAGTCCGAGGTATAGTATTCCGTTTACATTCTTCTCTGATAATTGTGTTATTCCACCTTGAGTTGAAACGGCAAACTGACCCAAATCCGTTGAAATATAACTAACTGTAGGATTATCTCCGGCTGATGTAGCTCCTACAATACTACCTTCAACAGGAGTAGTAGACTCAGAGTGATATCCTCCTGATGGAAGGTTTAGTTCAAAAGAATAATATACATCAATCCGGTAAAAAACATCTTTCCCTAACAATGAAGCAGGTAATTCATCGGTAAATGACCTGTCTTCTCCAACCTGTCCTACCTTCTGATAGGTTCCCAGGGAATCCTCACTACGATGAATGTCAAAAAATATTTCTGATTGATTAATGAAGGTGCCATTGTTTTCTTCGTTCCATCTGAGGGTATTGACTGTTGTGTTATCCCATTGAACGGTTGAACTTATTTCTATTTCTGTTACCGGAATTATATTATAAGCATAGCCTTCCTCGATCTCAGAATACTCAGCATCCTCCGGCCAATCATTTTTTATACGGTATTCGAATACCTTACCGGGGGGCATGCCTGTGTTTGGGTATCCGTAATTATCATCAAAAGATGTTAACTCCGTTCCTGTAATAACCTGCCACTCTCCCCCTTCTTTTTCTCTTCTTTCTAAAATAACAGAATTTACATCCGGGGCTTTCTCAAAATCAATATGAATACAACCTACTGCAGATCCGTCTGTAGCATTTAATTGTTTTGGCTTTGGATTACCTTCTTCTTCCTTGTCGCAAGAAATCAGAACTAATAAAATGGGAATTATTGCAATAACAAATTTTTTCATGTTATGATGTCTTTTGGTACGATATTACTTTTTTTAACTTATTGCCAGTAATCCATTGGATTAGTATAGCTCTATATTTGATTATCTCTTAAAATTTGCGGTTATGGGTTTCGTGATGAAATTTTTTACGGAAATTCCTGCTGAGAGTTTAGTTTTACACAAAAAAACTGTTTCACCGGATAAAGGATCATTATCCCAATCAACTATCCATATCCTGGTGGAGGTAACAAGACATTATTTCTGCGGAATGCTACTCCTGATTCCTTTTTTGAATTGTACGATGTATCAGGCAAGTTGATACACATTGAAAAAGTTCAATCTGAAATGTATCATTTGAGATCAATCTTTCCACCGGGTACTATATTCTTCGTGTAAAGCTTGATAATGGATTCATTCAGCAGGGTAAATTAATGGTGGAATGATACTAAGATAAAAAGCAATTTATTGTTTTTATTTAACACAATCGCACTTAATCCACCTCATCGCTATGCTTCAGATGCAAAAGACAGGCAAAAGAGCGTACAAATCTTATTAATCAACAAACATAGCATGGCTTTTGGGTTTCATTTTATAGCCATAACGTTTGGTATATACCCATGTAAACTCGGCTCCGAAAAACAAAATTAAACAGCTATAAGTAACCCACAACAGTACGATAATAACCGATCCGGCGGCTCCGTATACATTGCCCGGGCTAGAATATCCAAAATATAAACTGAGTATTTCCTTGCCTAAGGCAAATAGTATAGCCGTGATCAATGCTCCAACCCATACACTTCTCCAACCTATATGCACATCAGGCAAATATTTAAATATCAAGGCAAAAAGAATGGCCACTACTCCCAAGGGAATCAATATTTCGCCAATTAAAAGAAAATGATACGCCACATCAGGAAGCCAGTTTGCCAGATAACCCTCCAGTGAGTTAAGCACAGCAGACACAACAAAACTAACCAGAAGTAAAAAACCGATGATCAATACAAATCCAAAGCTCTTGGTGCGATCGATAAGATACCTGACAAATCCGCTTTTGGGATCAGATTTCAGATTCCATATACTGTTAATAGAAATCTGCAGATGATAAAAAACACCCGTTGCCCCAAATACAAGACCCCCGATACCAATAATGGCCGAAAGCCATGTTGTTTCGGTTTCACTGGCCCTTTTAAAAATAGCCTCGACCGTAGCTGCGGTTGAAGCTCCCAGGGCGGATTCAATTTGCCCGTAAATCTCTCCTTCCACAATTTCACTTTTCCAAAAAAAATTGAGAATGCTGAATATGATCACAAGTAAACCGGGCAAAGACAATAAAGCATAGTACGCAACCACCGCACTCAAACGCCAGGGATCATCTTTTGTCCAGTTGATTGCTGTTTCCTTTATTAGAGAGGGTAAATGTCTGAGCCTGAAACGGGATTCTTTTTTGCTTTCTGCAGCAGCCATAAAATATCCTTTATAAGATCGCTTTTCTAAAATTGTTCCAATTGCATTTTATATTTTTTATTTTAATGAATCAAGTATGATTATCGTGCTCTCATAAATCAATAAACATAGCGGTATTCCAGCAGATTTAAAGATAACACTATAGTCCTGATTGAGATTCAACATATTATAATAAAGAAGAGCATGCAAATAAAATTGTGCGATCTTAGTGTGGAAACAAATCCTCGTTTTGGGCTTTTTCTCATCAAAGAGTCCACTCTAATATATAAATATTATGACAATAACCTTTATTACCCCCAAAGCCTCTTAAGGGCATACGCGTCAACTTAAGCAAAGCAAATTCAATTATTAGCTGATATTTAGTCTCTTACGATTGTCGTAACAACAATATTTTACAAGTTGATTAATTATTTCTTCATCATTCTTCTGCATCCCAAAAATTTGGATTAGAATTTTTTTAAAGCATTCTGGATTCTGAATGATATAATTAATGAATTTACCCTGGCTTAGCTGTTTATTACAATGTTTTTCAACTTTTAGATAATAAGGTTGATAGATCAAGTGCACACTTAAAATCAACATGACAAACCGCGATATCAGCAATACTTGCAGTTGGTTGAGTGATACATTATGAATTTTTGCAAAACTCATATGACTTTTCATTATTTTGAAAAATTTATTTGCCATCTTATTCCATAGAGGCTCCTGATTACAGTTCCAGGGATTATCTTTAATGACACATTAGTAATGAATAGATTTAGACCCGCTCTGTCCGTAAATCACTTAGAATCGGACTGACTGTTCATTGAACTTCTTATCAATCGCCTGATTGCTAACTAAGAACGCTTTCCCGAAAAATACGTATAGCTTTATTAGACCAAATCGGAATTGAGCAGGGAAAGGCAGGAATATAGGCATAAGAATAAAATGATGTATAAATTAGCTATCAATGGGCAAATTACTGTTTATTCTTTTTTTGATTATTCAATTTACTTCCTCATACAGCCAAAAAGACAGCTTGCTAAATGCTCTCCAGGCTGCAAAAAAAAGTAAATCAACAAAAGAAATTGCAAAAACCTGTAAAGAATTGGCAAAAACCAGCTATTTTTCTGAATATGCTTACGATACAACTCTTAAATATAGTGATCTAGCTATTCCTCTCTATAAAAAGTTAAAAAATGAGCAAAGCTTAGCGTATATGTATAAACTAAAGGCTTATGCTTTTGTGGATAAAGAACTTTATCATGAAGGTTTAGCTTACCTCGATTCTGCTTTAACTATTTATGAAACCAAGGATAAATTACTTCCAATCATACAGGTTTATACAAATAAAGGAATAGCCTATAGTTTTATCGACAACAATGAGAATTCTGTTAAAGCTTTTCAGAAAGCAATTGATTTGAGCATAGAACTGGCAGATAGTAGTCAGTTAGCTACTAATTTACTGAATATTGGAATAATCTACAATTCGGCTGGAGAATATGCCTTAGCAATTGAACATTTAATCAAGGCTTGCGAAATTTTTGAGAAAATAAACGACTCAGTTACCATTGTTAATACTTACCTGGAAATTGGCGATGTTTATCAGGCATGGGATAAAAATAAAATTGCATATGATTATTATACGAAAGCAAATAAGCTGAAAGACAAGATAAAAGATAAGAAAGTTCTGGCTTCTCTTTATGATGCTTTAGGATATACAAGCGAAAAGCAGGACAGTATGGAAAAAGCAATTTCTTTTTATAAGGATGTACTGGAACTTAGTGAAGAAATTGATTACAAGGCAGGTATATCTCAGGCATTTTACAGGCTGGGAAACATTAATTTAAATCAGAAAAAATATCAGCCTGCACTAAACTATTATACTAAATCTCTTGAAATTGAAAGGGATATTGGTTCTGTTCAGGGAATTGTATATATGAAAAACCTCTTGGCTTCTACCTATACGGAAACCGGCCGGTATGCAAAAAGTTTAGGTTTTTTAAGAAAAGCCCGTAGTATATGCCTGAAAAATAATTTCAGAAAGAACCTTTCCGAAAATAATCTTCTATTCTATAAAACATTTAAAAATATGGGATTAAGCGATAGTGCACTCTTTTATTATGAAAAGCATGTAGCCTTAGAAGATTCTATTTACGGAGAAAAACAGGAAATTATTATGGAAGAACTGCGGGAAAAATATGAGGCTGAGAAAAAAGAAAATACCATTTTAAACCTTAATATGGAAAAGCAACTGCAACAGGAAAGAATAATCCGGCAAAAACAACGTTTTGTGGCTTTCACTGTTGTTTTTATATTTCTTCTCATTATTGGATTATTACTCTATCTTCAGCAAAAACGAAAAGAAGAAAACCGCAAATTACAGATAAAACAACAACTTTTCCGTTCACAAATGAATCCGCATTTTATCTTTAATGCACTGAATTCAATAAAGAACTTTATGCTTTCTAATGAAAAGCAGAAAGCAGCAGATTATATGATTGATTTTTCGCAGCTTATGCGCCAGGTTCTGGATGGCTCTGTTGATGAACTTAAAATCCTTGATTCAGAAATATCCTTAATAAATAATTATCTTAATCTGCAATGCCTGAGGTACAATCATGCTTTTATTTTTGAGATCAGGATTGATGATAAAATATCTTCCGATCAAGTGTTATTTCCTTCGATGTTTTTGCAACCCTTTATCGAGAATGCTGTTGTTCATGGAATTGCCGGAGGTGGCGATAAAATCACAGTCGAAATGTATAAGAAACAGGATTTTTTAACCATCAAAATAACGGATAACGGCCCGGGGTATTATAATAATATAAACAGCAAAGACAGCACCCACAAATCAATGGCGTTGAAAATTACCAGGGAAAGAATTAAAATTTTAAAAAAATTGTACAAGTGGAAAGTAGAATTTGATATTGGGAATTTAAATAAAGGCAGAAGTAACGGTACAATCGTTAATTTTCAACTTCCGTATAGAGAAATATTTTAATTTTTATAAAAGCTTAATATCTTTATGTTGTAATGAAATACCTGAGTTGAGCGGTTGAAGCATTGCGAACACGCACTTTACTCAGGATTTGCCCCGATTCATGAAATAGCCTGCCCCGTTTTGCGGAGTTGCGTATCAACAGATGGGTGAGGTAAATTGATGAGAATTGTCAGTTTTAACTTTTTTCGAAAGATGCTTATATGTAATAACCAATTATGAACAAAGTTGCTATAATTGAGGACGAAAAAGCAGAACGAGAGAATATTAAAAGAATTATTTCTGAACACTTTTCAGGCATTGAGATAATAGGTGAAACAGATTCAGTTGAAAGTGGTTTTAACCTGATACAGTCAAAAAAGCCGGAAATTCTTATCATGGATATTGAAATTAAAGGCGGTAATTCATTCGAGATCATTAAAAAAATAGACAGAGTTGATTTTAATATTATCTGGGTAACGGCTTATGAAGAATTTGCAGTGCAGGCTTTTAAAATAAGCGCTGTTGATTTTATCCTAAAACCGTTTAAAACTTCCGAGTTGGTTGCAGCGATAAATAAAGCAACAGATAAAATAAATCATCATTTATACCTGAAAAAATTAGAAGCCTTATTACATAATATTAATATCCCTGTAAATAAAAAAATGGTAATCCATACTTCCGAAGCGTTTTTTGTTGTTGAAATATCCGGAATAATCAGATGCATGGCTGATGATAATTATACGCACTTTTTTTTGGATAATGGAGAGAAAATTGTAGTGAGTAAGCCCCTGAAAAAATATGAAAATTTGCTTCAAAATTATGGGTTTTGCCGGGTTCATCAATCTCATCTTGTCAATTTAAACCAACTGGTCCGGTTTAATAAATCGAAAAAATCTTCCCTTGTACTTAAAAACAAAGATGTTATACCAGTATCTAAGGGAATGAGACCAAAAATTCTTGATTACATAAAATCCCTTCATACCGAATAATCGTTCGGCATAATCAAATTCTTTTTAATCGATACTGTATTCTCATTGCTTTGTAAATGTTTATGATGCCTTTCTTGTTAGGTGTATATTTGAAGCTATTATTAACAATTAATAAAAACTATGAGAAGATTTATTCTTTTATTCTTTTATGTATTCCTTGCGCTTACCGTCAATAGCCAGGTAATTGTAAATGAATTAATCAGCTTTGGGGGCGATAGCTTTCAAAATTTAGACTGGTCTGCCGGAGAGTGCATGATAGAATCTTTTAATCAGACTGGGCTTATTCTTACTCAGGGATTCCAACAGGGAATAGAGATTCAGCAAACCTCTGTTCAAAAATTGAAAAATCCTTCGGAAGATATTGTAGTCTTCCCAAACCCTGCCATGGATAATATTATTATTGATATGGATGCTGAATATCTGACGAGATCATTGTTGTCTTTTACAATTGTCAATGAAAACGGGCAGATTAAGAAAGAGGGGAGAAACCTCAGTGAAACAAATATAATCAGTATTCAAAATTTGCCTGCCGGATTATACATTTTAAATATTTTTTCAAACAACGAAATTATTCAATCATTTAAAATTATTAAACAATAAACCTTAAAACTATCCATGATGAAAAAAATTACAATATTATTTGCTACAGCTATAATAGCGTTTAGTGGGGCATTAGCTCAAACACCCGGAAAATTCAAATACCAGGCAGCATTAAGAAATGCCGATGGATCAATCATGGCAAATGAAGAAGTTGAAGTTGAATTCAGAATTCTTGAAGGATCTGAAACAGGCTCTCAAGCTTTCATCGAAACTCATTCCGGCATAACAACAACAGAACAGGGAATAATTAATTTAACTGTAGGAAGCATTCAGAAATTATATGCTTCATCTATAGAATGGGCAGAAAATGAGTATTTTATAGAAGTATCTGTTAACGGCACAGTAATGGGGACAAGCCAGATTCTTTCTGTTCCATATTCAATGCATGCAAAAAATGCAAATAAGACGGAAAGTGTAGAGTTTTCAAACAGCGGAACAGTAATGAAAGACTTTATCGAAATAACAGGAACTACAGATGATACAAATAATTACATGCATATTGATTATCCGGAAGGGTATGATCAGAATAATACCAGGGTCTTATCCTTTGAAGTAAAATATATGAATGCTACCTGGATGGGGATAGGAAAAAATGGGAACATATCAGTTGGACTTGGTGAAACTAAAATTTATCTTTACTATACTGATGGTTCAACATATATGGACAAGCCATACCGTTTAATTATTACTAAGCTTGAATAAGCATTATGTTTTTTATACAATGCTTGCAAAAAACGCCAGGAACATCCCTATGGCAATCAAGATGTTGCCGGCGTTTTTTTACATAAACCTGAATTAATCGGCTGAAGCATCGCAAACAAGGGCTTTACTCAGAATTAATCCTGGTTGGGAAAATAGCCTGCCCCGTTTCATGGGGTTGCTTTTTACCGGGTGGATGAGATAAAATGCTTATATTTACTTATCTGAAGCTTCTCAATTTGATAATTTTTTTAAAATGATCTCTTTTAGTACAAACACCCTATACTTTTTAAGATGAAAAAACTATTGTTTTATATTGCGGCCATTTTTATCTGTAGCAACTCAATGGCACAGCCAATGGAATTAGTCGTTAATACCGAAGTTTCTCCCGGCACAACAATTACTCTTCCCATATATGGTGTTACAAGTGTTAAAATAAATTATGGAGATGGTAATGAGGAAACCATAAGTACAGGGGGAGATATTGAGCATACCTATGATGCTGAAGGAACATACATTGTAACTATTAGCGGATCTTTTACACGTTATGGAAAAATCTGGGACATATATGATAATGCTGATAAACTTATAAGAGTCAACAGCTTTGGAGAGGTTGGACTGACAAGCCTTGCCGGAGCTTTTCGTAATGCGGTAAACCTGATTGAAGTACCGCAAGAAATTCCATCAACGGTTACACTTGCTCAATTTATGTTCTATAATGCAGCATCTTTCAATCAGGATTTATCCTGGGACGTTAGCAACATTACTGATATGAATGCGATGTTCAGGGATGCAGCATCCTTTAATGGGAACATCAGTGACTGGAATGTTGAGAATGTTACCACTATGTCGGGAATGTTTGGCTATGCAACGAGCTTTAACGGGGATATTGGAGGGTGGAACGTAAGTAATGTAACAGATATGTACAGCCTGTTTTATGAAGCATCATCCTTTAATCAGGATATCAGCGGCTGGGATGTCAGCAACGTTAACAATATGGGATTTATGTTCAGAAGCTGTACTGCATTTAATCAGGATATCGGGGCATGGGATGTTGGAGAAGTTACAAATATGGATGCCCTGTTCTCATTTGTAGAAAATTTTAACCAGGACCTCGGAGGCTGGAATGTAGAAAATGTGACCAGTATGAGCAACATGTTCCGTGGATCAGCCTTTAACCATGATATTGGTGACTGGGATGTCAGCAATGTTGAAGACATGAGTTTTATGTTCAGTGAAGCGGATGAATTCAACCAGGATATAAGCAGTTGGGATGTGAGCAATGTTACAAGTATGAAGTGGATGTTCAGATATGCCAGGTCCTTTAACCAGGATATTGGCAACTGGGACGTAAATATGGTTGAGGACATGTCCTATATGTTTTACCATGCTGAAAGTTTCAACCAGGATATTGGTAACTGGGACGTGGGCAAGGTTAAGGATATGTCAAACATGTTTTATAATGCAATCGCTTTTAACCAGGATATTGGCAAGTGGAATGTCGGTAGTGTTGAAACGATGGAACATATGTTTCAAAAGGCATCGTCATTCAATCAGGATATATCCGGCTGGAATGTTGGTAATGTCACCAGCATGCAAAGCATGTTCCATTTTGCGGTAAGTTTTAACCAGGATATTGGAAGCTGGAATATGAGCAGTGTCAGTGATGTTACAGGCATGCTTTCCGCAACAAATATATCTACAGCATTTTATAACAAATTACTTATAGGCTGGGCGGGACAATCTTTGCAAAATGATTTATTATTTCACGGAGGCAATGATAATAAATATTCACCCGGAAATGCTGCAGATGCACGGCAAAAAATTATCAATGATTTTAATTGGGATATTTATGATGGTGGAACATCCGATTTACCTGCTGTAATTACAGATAAAGTATCAGAGGTTCAAGGCACAACTGCCATTTCCGGTGGTGAAGTAATGGCTGATGGAGGATATACGGTTACTCAAACCGGAGTAGTCTGGAATACTTCAGAAAATCCGACCCTGACGGATAACGAAGGATTTACTGAAGATGAATTTATCCAGGGGACCAATGAATTTATAAGTGAACTTACTTCTCTTTCTCCATTAACAACTTATTACATTCGATCGTATGCTAAAAACAGTCAGGGTACAGAATATGGAAACACCATGTCCTTCACGAGTACAAAACAGGAATTATCAATAACAGGTTCTTTTACCGTATTAGATAAAGAATTCAACGGAACAATTGATGCAGTTATAAATGAAAATAATTTATCCCTGGAAGGAGTTTTAGGTAGTGACAATGTTGAATTAGGATCAGTTGTAGCAGCCTTCGAAACAAATGAGTCCGGAGAAAATATCCTTGTAACAATTGTTGATGCAACACTTGAAGGTACAGATATTGGCAATTATTTTCTATCCCTTCAAGGTTCACCAACAACAGTAGCAGCAATTAATCCTAAAGAAATATTTATCGATGGAACTTTCACTGTTTTGGATAAGGAATATGACGGAACTACCGATGCTGATATAGATGAGAATAACCTGGTTCCGGACGGAATAATTGCGTCTGATGATGTTGAATTAGCATCAGTAGCGGCGGCCTTTGAAACCCCTGAGTCCGGAGAAAATATCCTTGTAACAATTGTTGATGCAACACTTGAAGGTACAGATATTGGCAATTATTTTCTATCCCTTCAAGGTTCGCCTACAACAGTAGCAGATATAATACCCCCTGTGAATATTAATAGGAATTATATAAATAACATCACAATTTATCCCAATCCTTCTTCAGGTTACCTGTTTCTTAAAAATACTGATGATGTATTATATCTAAAAGTTCTAAATAATGCAGGAAAAGTAATACTTACCAAAGATATTAATGGTAAGACTATGATAAATATCTGTGAGTATAGCAATGGATTATATTTTCTGGAAATTACGTTCAATAATAAAGAAAAGGAGATCTTTAAATTTATAAAGAACTAAAGTTTCGCACTTGATTAATAAGATATGTTGCCACAGATCCTCCAAAGGCGGACTATACTTTATTATGGAACCTACTGAAACCGATGATATTTTCATGACGGTAAAATCCACCGATAGCGGTCAGTCATGGTTTGAAGCCGATGCAGAAAACCACCCGCATGTCATTGATCTAGAGGGCTTTGGTTTAGTTATGTCTGAAGATGGGATCATCCTCATCGTTCATCACATGAGAACATCGTGTTCCGGTTCATTGTGCCTTTTTACATCAATTTCTTAGCTTTACTGCATGAATTCTTATGACCTCATTGTGATTGGTGGCGGCCCAGCAGGACTTCTTGCAGCCGGCAGAGCTGCTGAAAAGGGAGCAAAAGTGCTTGTGCTGGAAAAAATGAAACAACCGGGACGTAAGCTCCTCATCACAGGCAAGGGCAGATGCAATATTACCAACGATAGAAATGTTGACGAATTTATTAAGCACATTCATCCCAATGGAAGGTTCTTCCGTTACGCTTTCTCGCAGTTTTTTTCACAGGATATTTTAGCTCTCCTTAAAAAGAATGGAGTCGATACAAACCTGGAAAGAGGAGGCCGGTATTTTCCCGCAAGCAATAAGTCGGCCGATGTTTTAAAAGCTCTTCTTGAATGGAACGGAAAAAACAATGTGGAGATCCGGAACGGTTACCGGGTTGAAAAAATACTGCATAAAAACGACCGGATACAGGGCATTCAAACAAACAGTCAGGAAATTCATGCTCAGGCTGTTGTGCTCGCTACCGGGGGAAAGTCCTATCCTGCAACCGGTTCAACAGGCGAAGGATATGAGCTTGCCAGGCAATGTGGACATAGTATTCAAAATATTCGCCCTGCCCTTGTTCCGCTGGAAACGAAGGAAACAACAGTTCAGCAACTTCAGGAGCTCACACTGAAAAATGTGAAGGCCGTTGTCTGGATAAACGGGAAAAAAAGAGCTGAAGATTTCGGTGAAATGTTTTTCACAGGCTTCGGGCTATCAGGGCCAATAATTCTTAGCCTTAGTCGTATTGCCGTAGATGAACTTAAAGAGAATAACAATGTGGAGATAACAATTGATCTCAAGCCTGCTCTTGACGAGCAGAAACTCGATGCACGCCTTTTGAGGGATCTCAATGCAAACGGCCTTAAAAAACTGGGGAATATTTTCAAATTATGGCTTCCTTCTGCTATGATACCGGTATTTATCGAAATTTTAAAACTTGATCCGGAAAAAGAGTGTAACCAGGTGTCTTCGAAAGAGCGAAAAGCCATCCGATATCTCCTGAAAAATCTGAAATTCACCATTGCAAAACCACGTTCCTTCAGGGAAGCGATCATTACCGCCGGTGGTATCAGTTTAAAAGAGATCTCCTCTAAAACCATGGAGTCAAAAATTATTTCCGGTTTGTATTTCGCCGGTGAAGTCATGGATGCCGATGGGGAGACCGGAGGTTACAATTTGCAGATAGCTTATTCGACGGGCTGGCTAGCAGGGGATTCCGCTATAAAATTTACAAATGACTCCTAAATCTACTTTGACAGATTAAAAAAGCTTTTGGTTCGATATCGCGATTTTTATGTCCTGTATTTTATTATACCAGCTTAACAAATCGTCCACTTTGAATCCTGATGTCTTTAGCAATTATAAGCTGGTAAATGCCCACTTCAAGACCGGATATATCCAGAATATCATTGTATAATTCCTCTTCTTTTAAAATTACTCCAGAAGTGTTGTATACAGAAAAGAAATATTCATATCTCATTATTTGAACTGATTATAAATGGAAACTTTTCCAGATAGTTTAATATTAAGATGTTCAAATTTTTGCCTATATTTCAACTTTATATTTCTATATGAATAGAGCTCTTTCGCATAATTCAGAAACTGCCGGAAAATTATTATATGGCAGGTAAACTTTTTACTTTTTAAACAGTTTATTGAGTTATACTTCCTGTTAAATTCGAATTATTAATCAAAATCAGTCATACATGAAAAAGAAAAAAAGAACAGACGCATCCGTATGGGATACCAATGTAAAGTCAGAACCCCCAATGGGAGACACAAGTCCAAAGCACGGGGCCGGTGGCGGCACATCAAACCGCGAATGGTGGCCTAACAAGTTGAACCTTGATATCCTTCGCCAACATTCTTCCCTTTCTGACCCAATGGGAGAAGAGTTTAATTACGCAGAAGAGTTCAAAAAACTCGATCTGGAGGCAGTGAAAAAAGATTTATTTGAACTGATGACCACTTCACAGGACTGGTGGCCGGCCGATTACGGTCATTACGGACCATTTT